>JAZNDH010000033.1:0-47630 GCA_045587965.1 Congzhengia sp. | reverse complement strand
GATGCGAAATCCAAGGGGCTGTACGTCAGACCATTTCATCTCTTATTATAAAAAAATAAGTGCAAGCAATCAACTATATCAGTAGTTAATTTACTTACACTTTTATTGTACCAGGGGCTGTAGCAAAATGCTACAGCCCCTTTTTTATATTATAAAATGTTATCAACATACATTTCGCCGACAATTTCAGGCTTTACTGCGCCGTTTGTGGCTTCTGTTATTTCGTTTAAAAATCTGTCGAGTGAGTCAAATTTAACAAATACAGTAACTGAAACCAAAGCTTCGTATTCTGTTTCGCCTGCAATATAACCGCCGTTTGCTATTATATACTGAATTTTTCCAAACAAATCGTATGGAGCTTCTATTTTAATTTCGTGGCAATAAATTTTTTCTGTAATTTTAGCAGACAGCACACCATCTTTTGCAGCCTTTCCGTAAGCACGAACGAGCCCGCCAGTGCCAAGCAACGTTCCGCCGAAATACCTCGTAACAACTATTGCGGTATCGGTCAGCCCTTCCTTTAAAATTACGTCTAAAACGGGCGCCCCTGCTGTGCCACTCGGTTCGCCGTCGTCAGTAAAGCGTGAAATGTTGTTGCTTGCTACCACATAAGCATAAACGTTGTGACGTGCGTCGCGATATTTGGCTTTTATCTCAGAAACAAAAGAAAGTGCTTCTTCTTCGGTTGTTACCTGCTTTACATTGGCAATAAAACGCGACCTTTTTTCTACAATTTCAGCATAGCCGTTTCCATATACAGTTTTATAAAGCATACCTTTATTCATTATTTTCCCCCAGAATATATTCACGATATCGTGAATACGAAACGGCATCAAGTAAAGTTTTAATCAGCGTGCCGTTTGGTTCAAAGCTTTCTTCTAAAACAGTTTGATTTTCGTGAATTTGTGACAAAATCTGTCCGCAGGAGTAAGGAATTAAAAGAGTGACCTCTTTCTTTTTACCAGGGACTAATTCTTCTAAAGTCATTAATAGCTTTTCAATTCCTGTGCCGTTTTTGGCACTTATTTCAACAAATGGGGCGCCATTCGATAAAACAGTTAAGTTTTTATCATCAGGAATTAAATCAGATTTATTAAACACTAAAAGCCGAGGCTTGTCGTTAGCACCGATATCTGAAAGTAACCTCGACACGATTTCTAAATGCATATCAACTTCTGTATCTGCACCGTCTGCTACAATAATCAAAAGGTCGGCATAAACTGCTTCTTCGAGAGTAGATTTAAACGCTTCAACTAAATGGTGGGGAAGCTTTCTTATAAAGCCGACGGTGTCAACCAGCATAATTTCACGTTTGTCCGATAAAGTAAGCCCGCGAATTGTAGGGTCAAGTGTTGCAAAAAGCTTGTCTTGTGCTAAAACGTCAGCGCCTGTAAGCTTGTTTAAAAGAGTTGATTTTCCTGCATTTGTGTAGCCAACGATTGCAACCATATAACGATTTTCTTTTTTTCTGCGGGCACGAAGCAACTCCCTGTGCTTTTTAACTTCTTTTAATTCTTCTTTTAGGTGGTCTATTCTTCTGTAAATGTGTCGCCTGTCGGTTTCAAGCTTTGTTTCACCAGGTCCGCGAGTGCCAACACCACCGCCTAAACGCGATAATTTACTGCCCATACCTGTAAGACGTGGTAAAAGATATTTTAACTGAGCAAGCTCTACCTGAATTTTTCCTTCGCCTGTCACAGCATGACGGGCAAAAATATCTAAAATGAGCATACTTCTGTCGATAACACGAACATTTAAGCGCTCTTCTAAATTTCTTATTTGTATTGGAGATAACTCATCATCGAATATAACTAAATTTGCTTCCAATTCAGCGCAGGCGTTTTTTAATTCTTCAATTTTGCCATCGCCTATATATGTTGCTTTTTCGATTTGTGACTTATTCTGTATCATAAATCCTACGGTTTGTGCTCCTGCTGTATCGGCAAGTCTTTCGAGTTCTGCTAAAGTTTCCTCTGTTGTGTCGGAAAGTGTGTCGATTGCACCAGTGTGCACACCGCAAAGGACGGCGCGCTCAACTTCTTCAATATTTTCAATAATCATAATTTTAATCCTTTCCGGCATTAGTTCCTGCCAAATGACCTGTAGAGTAGGCAATTTGCAGATTAAATCCACCTGTGTAGGCATCAACATCTATAACTTCCCCTGCAAAATATAACCCAGGAACAAGCTTTGATTCCATAGTTTTTGGGTTGATTTCTTTTACATCTACACCGCCTGATGTGATGATGGCTTCTGCTATTGGACGTGTGCCGTTTATTGTGAGTGTGAAGTTCTTTAATAAATCAACAAGTGCCAAACGCTCGTTTTTATTAATATCACGAACTTTTTTTCTTTCAGGAATACCTGACAGTTCAACAACTACAGTTATCAGCTTTTTGGGCAGAAGCTCGTCTAATGAATTTATAAAATCACGGTTTTGCTCTTTTGAAAAATCCCTTAATATCCGTTTGTCAAGACTTTCTCTGTCTAACGCTGGTTTAAGGTCTATAGAGAGCGTGTATTTTCTGTTATTAAAGTCACGAAGATGTGAGCTTGCAGAAAGTATCACAGGCCCCGAAACACCAAAATGGGTAAAGAGCATTTCGCCAAAATCTTCGTATAACTTTTTGTTGCTTTCATCTGTAATTTTTATTGAAATATTTTTAAGTGACAATCCCATCAGCCTTTTGGCAATTTGTCCCTCTGTTGTAAGCGGCACAAGTGATGGAGTAGGCGCTACTATATTATGTCCCAAACTGCCTGCAAATTTGTATCCGTCGCCCGTTGAACCGGTTAGGGGATAAGAAATGCCGCCTGTTGCAATTATTACCTTATCAGCTATAATTTTTCCGCGCTTTTCAAGGTTTAGAAAAAATCCTCTTTCTATTTTTTTAACTGCTAAAACCTTATCCTGTGTGGCACGAACACCTGAGTCCTTTGCGTAAGCTTTTAAGGCATCAACTACGGTTTTTGCCTTGTCAGTTACAGGAAATACCCTGTTTCCACGCTCGGTTTTCGTTTCTACACCATAGCGATTTAACAATTCAATCATATCGTCATTGGAAAATGCGTAGAATGCACTGTGCATAAATTTTCCATTTATGGGAATATTAGCAATGAAATCACGGATATCGCAGGCGTTTGTAATGTTACATCTGCCCTTTCCTGTTATCCCCATTTTTTTACCTAAATAGGAGTTTTGTTCAATTAGTAAAACATCGGCTCCAAAAGATGCTGCTGCAGCTGCTGCCATAATGCCTGCAGGACCGCCGCCGATAACTGCTATTTTCATAAAAACCCCCTAAAAATATATTATTATATAAGTATAACAGAAAAATTGTTAAAAAACAATGAATTTATAAAAAAGATGTTGCAAATGTTGAAACATTATGTTAATATAATAGAAGTTTAGCACTCTCGACTTGTGAGTGCTAATGACAGAGTTTAAAATATTATCACATAAATGGAGGTCATCTTATGAACATTAAGCCTTTGGGTGACAGAGTTGTCATCAAAATGGTAGAAACAGAAGAAACAACGAAAAGCGGAATTATTTTAACCGCATCAGCCAAAGAAAAACCGCAGGTTGCTGAAGTAGTTGCAGTAGGTCCTGGTACAAAAGAGGTTACAATGGAGCTATCAGTTGGCGATAGAGTAATTATAAGCAAGTATGCAGGCACAGAAATCAAGTTAGACGGCGAAGAATATATCGTTTTAAATCAGAACGATGTCTTAGCTAAAATTCAGTAACGGAGGGAAACAAAATGTCAAAGGATATTATTTACGGCGAAGAAGCAAGAAAAGCTTTAGAGCGCGGTGTTAACCATTTAGCTGACACAGTTAAGGTAACAATGGGTCCTAAAGGAAGAAATGTTGTATTAGATAAAAAGTTTGGTGCGCCACTGATTACAAATGACGGCGTAACAATCGCAAAAGAAATTGAATTAGAAGACGCTTTTGAAAATATGGGCGCACAATTAGTTAAAGAAGTTGCAACAAAAACAAACGATGTAGCAGGCGATGGTACAACAACAGCTACACTCTTAGCCCAGGCATTAATCCACGAGGGATTAAAGAATATTGCAGCCGGTGCTAATCCTATGATAGTTAAAAAGGGTATCCAAAAGGCAGTTAGCGAAGCTGTTAAGTTTATTGTAGCTTCAAGTGCTAAGGTAAACGGCAAGGAAGATATCGCACGTGTTGCTGCAATTTCAGCAGCAGATGATACAATAGGCGAACTAATTGCTGATGCGATGGATAAAGTTACTAACGATGGCGTTATTACTGTTGAAGAATCAAAAACTGCTGAAACATATTCAGAGGTTGTAGAAGGTATGCAGTTCGACCGCGGTTACATCTCTCCTTATATGGTAACAGACACAGACAAAATGGAAGCTGTTATAGATGATGCTTACATCTTAATTACAGATAAGAAAATTTCTAATATTCAGGAAATTCTTCCTGTACTTGAGCAAATTGTAAATCAGGGCAAAAAGTTAGTAATTATTGCTGAAGATGTTGAAGGCGAAGCGTTAGCTACACTTTTAGTTAATAAGCTCCGTGGTACATTTACTTGTGTTGCTGTTAAAGCCCCTGGCTTTGGTGACAGAAGAAAGGAAATGCTAAAGGATATCGCAATCTTAACAGGTGGCGAAGTTATAACAGACGAATTAGGTCTTGACTTAAAGGAAACACAAATTACACAATTAGGTCGTGCACGTCAGGTTAAAATCCAAAAAGAAAATACAATTATTGTTGATGGTGCAGGCGATGCAACTGAAATAAAAGCAAGAGTAGGACAGATTAAGTCATTACTCGAAGAAACAACATCAGAGTTCGACAGAGAAAAGCTTCAGGAACGCCTGGCTAAGCTTGCCGGCGGTGTGGCTGTTATTAAGGTTGGCGCAGCAACAGAAACAGAAATGAAAGAAATGAAGCTTCGTATTGAAGATGCTTTAGCTGCTACAAAGGCTGCAGTTGAAGAAGGTATTGTTCCCGGTGGCGGCACAACATATATCAATGCTACAAAGGCTGTAAAGTCATTACTCGACGAATTAACAGGCGATGAAAAAACAGGTGTTCAAATAGTATTAAAGGCACTTGATGAGCCTGTAAAGCAAATTGCTAAAAATGCAGGACTTGAGGGTTCTGTAATAGTTGAAAAGGTAAGAGAAGCTTCAGATGCTATCGGCTTTAATGCATTAACAGAAGAATATGTTGATATGATGAAAACAGGTATTGTTGACCCGGCGAAAGTTACTCGCTCAGCATTGCAGAATGCAGCGAGCGTTGCAGCAATGGTTCTTACAACGGAAAGCTTAGTTGCAGATAAACCTGAACCTGAAGCACCTGCTGTACCACAGGCAGGTATGGGCGGTATGGGCTTCTAAAATTTAAAAACAAAATCTCCCGAGCGTTGCACGGGAGATTTTTTTGATTAAAAAAGGTAAAAATTTTCTTTTGTTTACTTGACTTTAGTACTAAAAAATAGTAAAATTATTATACGATGATGTGCTAAGAGGTATATAATGAAAAAAATCTTAAAAACCCTGGCTGTTATTTTAATTGCTTTAATTATCATTTTAGCTTCGCTTGTCGTGTGGCAATGGGAAAATATTAAGGTGTTGTGGATACCTATTAATCATTCCGAAGAAACAATAAATATGATGGTTCAGGAAAACGAAGAACATATAAATGAAACCTTAAACGAACTTACCGATGCAGATATACGTGATTTAAGCGATAATGAAAAAGAGAAGCTTTTAAAAGGAGAACTCAGCGAAGAGGACGCAATAAAAATCATAAAGAATACAGATGATAAAAAGCATCAAAGCGATAATGTTGATGATATTATATCAAGAATGTATTTGTTGCGTGCTGAATATCTTAACAGACTAACCTCTTTAGAGAATGAAACCAAGTCAAAGGCAAAAGAACTTTTAAAGCAAAAGGTAAGTATATCGGAAAAACTTGCGTTTATAGAAAAATATACAGGCAAAGCCGTAGGTCTTGAAAAAGAGTGCGATGCAAGAATGAAAGTGCTCGTGAATCAACTTGAAACAGAGCTTAAAAGATTAGGAAAAGATACGGGAATAATATCTGATGTCCGCGAATATTACGAAGTTGAAAAAAAACTTAAAAAATCCCAGTTGCTTAGTAAATACAGTAAGTATTTGAAATAAAAAAGGAGTTGTTATAATGAAAAAGGTAATATGCTTGCTCATAACAGTAATGATGCTTGTGCAATGCGTAGGTGTTGTGTCTGCGGAGACATGGACAGACAGTGTTTATCCAAATGTGGATATGGAGGTAAAAAGAAACGGTATAGGTACATTTGAAAACGGTCCGCTTAATATAAGTGGTAACACTGCTGTTGTAGATTTAAAAACTACGCTTGATATGACACTTGTAAAAGATAAATTTGTAGAATGGTACGATTATGCAGTAGGTATAATAAACAATATGGATGCTCTTGGTGGAAATCCGACGGATCTTATGAACAGCCTGAATAATCTCGAGATTAACGGACAGTTTGTAATAAATATCGAGTACCCCGATACACTTCAGTTGCCACCGGAGTTTATCAGTAACAATCAGGCTATGTACGGCTTTGATGCGCCTGAAATTTTTTATGAAATAAGCAGAAGTGAAGCCCCAGGTGCTCAAAATAGTAAAGTGCTTACAATTACAATAGGCGTAAAGGGTTCGCAAACCGCAAATCTCACGGCTGCGGAACTTTATACATATAAAGATACATACCTTGATGATATTACATTGACGGCAGAAGGAGTTACTATCCAAGGAACAGGTACACATACCGTAAGAGGAACACTTACAGGTTATACACAGACACAAGGTACGATTTCAAATGCGGGAAGTCTTCTTGATGAAGGAAGCCTTCGTGTTAATTATACAGGTGCTCAGCTTCCTGGTGGCGAGAATCCGTCAGAAACAGGTACTATAAGTGCTACTGTTAACTTATCAGCAACAAGTTCTCCCGGTAGCAGCAGCGGCTCTGTATCATCAACAAGCGTAACATTTAATGTTGATGGTGATACATCATTGGTAAAGCCTATGAACAGAGTAAATTTAGTTAAATTTAACCAGTTGCCACAGCCAACAAAACCGGGCTATACATTTGATGGCTGGTATTATGACAGTGCTCACACAAAAAAGGTTGAGGGCGATGTTAAAGTTAACGGCAATATCACACTTTACGGTCACTTCATAAGCAACATACTCGATTCAGAAGACCACTTTGCATATATAATTGGTTATCCCGATGGAACAGTAAGACCTTCAAACTACATTTCAAGAGAAGAAGTAACAACTGTTTTCTACAGACTATTACGTGAAAGAAACGCTATTGACCTTTCAACTGCTGAAAACATTTTCACAGATGTATCTTTAGAAAGATGGTCAGCTAAGGCTATTTTATCTATGGCAAATGCAGGATTTGTTAAAGGCTATGAAGACGGCTCATTCGGTCCTGAAAAGTACATTACAAGAGCTGAATTCGCAACAATGGCAACCAGATATGCAACACTTACAGAAAACAAAGATTTGAGCTTTACAGATATTTCTGGTCACTGGGCAGAAGAATATATCAACAAAGCTGCAAATGCAGGTTGGGTAAACGGTTATGAAGACGGTTCATTTGGTCCTCAAAAATATATCACAAGAGCAGAGGTTATGACCATTATAAATCGTATGCTTACAAGATATGTTGATGAAGAAGGATTGCACGCTGATACAAAACGCTTTACAGATATGGATGGTTCAGAGTGGTATTATTACAACGTGCTGGAAGCAACAAATTCTCATAACTATGAAAGAAGAGAAGACGGCAGGCTCGAAAAATGGACAGAAATTACACCAAACAGAATCTGGATTGAGCTTGACGAAATGGAAAATGCTGATTAATATTAATAAAAGATAAATAAAAATAAAGAAATGACAATATTAAAATATTGTCATTTCTTGTCGTATAGCAAGGATATATAAACTTTTATTACGAAAATTACAACGTGTTAGGACAGTGAAAAATGAAAAATACAGTAAAATTATATAATGTTTTGTTTCCGTTTTGGATGTTAATGTTGTTTCCGCAAATGTGGTTAATAGTTCTTCCAGCAAATTTTGTAATTGACAGCTTAGTGCTTTTGATTTTAATGAAGGTACTATCCTTTTCTAAAAAGACAAAAAAACGATTTTTTAAAAGACACATACTTAAAATTTTCGGAATTGGCTTAGTTTCGGACATAGCAGGATCGGCATATATGTTCATTATGACAATGCTTGGGTATGTAGCAAGGGGCGATGAATTAAAAATCACAGTCCCTGCATTATTAATTTCTGCAATTTTAATTTATGTGATTAATTTTCACGTGTCATTTAAAAATTTTGACAGAAAAACAAGAATTAAAATGTCGTTGACATTTGCTATTGCAACATCACCATACACATTCTTGATACCGACAAGCTTTTTATATAACTTTTAAAAAGGGGTACTTTATGAACGAGCACAAAAAGCTTTCAAAACAGGCATTAAAAAGACTTCCTTTGTATATGTCATATTTGAAAAAAATAGAAAAGCAAACAGAATACATATCATCATCGGCTGTAGCGAAAGCTTTAGATTTAAATGATGTTCAGGTAAGAAAGGACTTGGCTGCAGTATGTATTAGTGCAGGAATACCAAAACGTGGGTTTTTGGTTTCTGATTTAATTGCAGGCATTTCAGACTTTTTAGGCTATGAAGAAAATACCGATGCAATTTTAGTTGGTGCGGGAAATCTCGGTATGGCGCTTATGTCATATAAAGGCTTTGAACGCTACGGAATAAAAGTTGTAGCAGCATTTGATACAAAAAAAGAAGTTGTTGATAATGTGAAAGTTTTTGAAATGTCAAAGCTTTCTGAAATGTGTGAGAAATTAAATGCAAAAATAGGAATCATAACCGTGCCCGAAGCAGAAGCGCAAAATGTATGCGATAAGCTTGTTAAAAGTGGCATTATGGGAATTTGGAATTTTTCGCCCACACATTTAAAGGTACCTGGTGAAATTTTAGTGCAAAACGAAAATATGGCATCATCACTTGCTGTGCTTTCGAATCATTTACGTGAAAAAATGAAAAAACGATAAATATAAATATTTGTATAAAAGAAAATATTGGTTTAAAAGGAACTTTTTTTCTAAAAACACGTCTAATTAGTATCATATAGAAAGGTGGAGCAAATGATGAAAAAGTTTTTTGTATGTATTCTAATTGGAATATTGATGATAAATATGTGTACGTCAGTGTTCGCAGAAAGTCGCCTTTTGGTAAGAGAAGATATTCCTATTCTGAGAGATGACAGCGTTGAAGCAAGTGGATTAAAAAGTTTAGGCATATTAAAGGGTACAGGTAATGGCTTAGAGCTTGAGCGAAATATAACCCGTGCTGAAGCTGTAGTGCTGATTTTCAGGATTCATCCTGAGGTAACAGGCGCGGTTTCCATTTTGAGTCCTGAATTTTCGGATTTAGATGGACACTGGGCATATAAAGAAGTTACTGCTGCCAAAAAAATGGGTATAGTAGATGGCGTTGGAAACGGAAAATTTGAGCCCGACAGAATTGTGACAGGACGTGAATTTACAAAAATGTTGTTGTCCGCAATGGGTTATAAAAACGTGACTATAGAAAATGCATACAGCTTAGGAAAAGAATCCGAAATTATTTTAAATAACTTTACAAAAAGCGTTGTAGAGCCAAATCTTGCACTTCTGCGCGGAGATTGTGTGAGGCTTATATGGAGTGCTTTAATAGGTAAAACAGAGAGTGGTGCAATGCTTTATAAAAAAATGATAGAAACAGGCAAATATAAAGAGGAAGATTTCGATTGTCTTCTGGGTTGCGGTGTGCCTGCTTATAGTGAAAATTCTACAAAATAGTTGGAGAAAAATGAAATTTAAAGATTTAGTGCTTTGTTCCGATTTAGACGGCACATTGATTGATGAAGAAAACAAAATACCTAAAGAAAATATTGAAGCGATTGAGTACTTTCGTGCGCATGGCGGAAAATTTATGATAGCCACAGGCAGAGTGCCCGAAGCGGTGTTTCCTGTAATTGATGGGTTAAAAACGGATTTTCCGTGTATTTGCCATAACGGATGCAGTGTGTACGATTTGGAAAAAAAGCAATACATCGAAACAATTCCTTTGGACGATGGTGCTGTTTTGGTGGCAGAAGAGATTATTAAATTGTCATCAAATTCAGGTGTCGAAGTTATGACGGAGCAGGGTATATGTGTAGTGAAGCGTACCCCTGCAACAGACTTTCATATTCAATACGAAAAGGTGGACTTTATTACAGCAGATGAAATTAAAAATGCACCAAAGCCGTGGCTTAAAATTTTATTTGCTCAAAGCCCACAGGAAACTGAGAAAATAAAAGAGAGTCTTATAAATTCTCATTATAACAATAAGTACAACCTGCAAAAAACTCATAATTTTTACTATGAGATATTTAATAAAAATGCGTCAAAGGGAGCATCACTTAAAAAGCTTTGCGAAGAGTATGGAATAGATTTAAAAAATGTTATTGCAATAGGTGACAACGAAAATGATATTTCTATGCTCTCTGTAGCAGGAAAGAGCGCTGCGGTTTATAATGCATCTGATGTTGTAAAAAAGCATGCAGATATAATAACCTGCTCAAACGAGGAAGGTGCAATAGCAGATTTAATATCGAAATTATAAAAAATGCTTTGGATTTTATCCAAAGCATTTTGTTTTTAATATATTATCTTATTCCGTAATTTTCAATGATGTAGTCCATGTCCTTGTCGCCGCGACCAGAAAGGTTAATTAAAATTGAGCCTCTGCCCATTTCTTTAGCAAGCTTCATAGCGTAAGCGACAGCGTGCGAGCTTTCTATTGCAGGTATTATCCCCTCTAATTTTGAAAGCTTAAAGAATGCATCTATTGTTTCGTCATCTGTTACCACATCATATTTTACGCGCTTTAAGTCGTGTAAAAATGCGTGCTCAGGACCTGATGACGGGTAATCAAGACCGCTTGCAACTGAGTAAACAGGAGCAGGCTCGCCGTTTTCATCCTTTAGCATTATACTGTTAAAGCCGTGCATAATGCCCTCTGTCCCGTATTTTAAGCTTGCAGCGTGGTCGCCGAGCTTCGGTCCACGGCCAAGTGGCTCAACACCATAAATATCAACAGGGTCATTTAAAAAGCCTGAGAAAATTCCCATAGCATTTGAACCGCCGCCAACACAGGAAACAACAGCATCAGGAAGCTCTCCTGTCATACCAACAAACTGTTCTCTTGCTTCAATGCCGATGACACTCTGAAAATCTCTTACCATCATCGGGAACGGGTGTGGGCCAAGTACTGAGCCGATGCAGTAAATGCAATTTTTGTAATCTTCAGCGTAAGCTTTAAAAGCTGCATCAACAGCTTCTTTTAATGTAGCTAAGCCTTCTTTAACTTCAACAACGTTCGCGCCCAAAATTTTCATTCTGGCAACGTTTGGTGCTTGCTTTTTGATATCAACAGAGCCCATATATATATCACATTCAAGACCAAAATATGCAGCTGCAGTAGCTAATGCCACACCATGCTGACCTGCGCCTGTTTCTGCGATAACCTTTTTCTTGCCCATATACTTTGCAAGGAGAGCTTCGCCCATGCAATGATTCAGCTTATGCGCGCCTGTGTGGTTTAAATCTTCGCGCTTAGCATAAAGCTGAACATTTCCTAAAGATGTTGAAAGTCTTTCTAAATGTGAAATCGGTGTTGGTCTTCCCTGAAAATCTTTTCTGATTCTTCTTAATTCACTTATGAATTTTGCGGATTTACATATTGTAAAATAGGCTTCTGTAATTTCTGCCATAGCATTTTTTAAGTCATCTGATATGTAACATCCGCCGTATTTGCCAAAATAACCGTCTTTATCAGGGTAGTTTTTAAAATATGTGTCAAAATCAATACCATTAAAATTCATAATAAGTCCTCCAAAAAATTTTTACCTTTTATGTCAAAAACAAAAAATGCCCCTGACAGAATAATTTCTATCAAGGACGAAAATAATTTTCGCGGTGCCACCTTGTTTCGCAGGCATTACCTGCGCACTTTATGAGTACTAACATACTCTTGACTTTAACGCAGTCAACGTCTGTGCATTTGACACAGCCCTCAGCAGTCCATATTACTCAGAGAGTTTTTGCGGAACTCACACCATAATCCGCTCGCTCTTTAAAACCTGCTCTGACTTTTTTCTGCATCAACGGTTTGTTTTCAATTACTATTAATTTTATTCTTATTTTTATTGTTTGTCAATAGTTTTTTTGAAATTATTTGTGGTAACTTTCATTTGCGTTGATTTTAAATGCGCGATAAATTTGCTCTGTAAGAATTACACGCATAAGCTGGTGGGGAAATGTCATTTTAGAAAATGAAAGTCGAAGCTTGGATTTTTTCTTGATTTCTTCTGAAAGTCCCAGACTTCCGCCGATTATAAATGTAAATGAATTAGCACCATTTATACATTCTTGCGAAAAAAACTCGGCAAATTTTTCGCTTTCTAATTGCTTTCCTTCCACACACAGCGATACCAAAACATCAGTATTTTTTATTGCCGAAAGAATTTTTTCGCCCTCTTTTTGTAAAATGATGTTTTTTTCAGAATCAGATGGTTTGTCGCTCATTGGCTCGTCTGCAAGCTCGGTTATTGTAAGCTTGCAAAAACGGGACAGGCGCTTTTGGTATTCACAGAGCGCATCCTTTAAATACTTTTCTTTAATTTTTCCTACTGCAATTATGTTTACATTCATCTTTTTTCCTCAAACCACATTTTTGGTATAACGTTTAAAGCAACATCTGTTCCTATGTTATATCCGTTTTGTGTTAATATTTTATGTACTTCGTTATATGCAATATCAGGTAAGTTGTTTTTTTCGGATAAATGCCCCAACCAGAACGATTTTGTGCCAAAACGCGCTAAAGAAAGACAAAGCTCCCCGCAAAGCAGATTTGATAAATGCCCCGTGTCGCTTAAAATCCTTCGTTTTAGCGGATATGGGTATGGTCCTGACATAAGCATATCTACATCGTGATTTGCTTCAACAATTATACTTTCACACCCCGACAGGTTTTTTAAAATTTCTTCGGAAATATGACCAGAGTCCGTTGCGATTCCGAATTTTGACTCTTTATCGCGTATGGTATAGCTTACTGCACCCTTGATGTCGTGGGGGATAGAGAAAACGTGCACAACCATATCGCCTATTATGATATCGTCATCAGGAGAGATTATTCTGGCACATTTTCTGTTAATATTTTTAAAATATTTTTCTGAAAGAGAAAACGTTTCTTCTGTAGCAAATACAGGCAAATTGTATTTTTTTGAAAGCATTCCTGCTGAAAGCACGTGGTCCGTATGGGCGTGAGTAACAAAAATCCCTGATAACATATCAGGTGCAACACCTAATCGGTCAAGACATTTTTCTATGTATTTTACAGGTGCGCCACAATCTATTAATATGTGAGTTTTGTCATCGGTAATAAAGGTTGAGTTACCCGATGAACTGCTTAAAAACGATTG
The DNA here is from genome assembly GCA_045587965.1 of Congzhengia sp. GTDB lineage: Bacteria > Bacillota > Clostridia > UBA1381 > UBA9506 > Congzhengia. The sequence goes on along the minus strand of JAZNDH010000033.1, from coordinate 34,029 downwards.
AAATTTAATCATATTTTCCTCCAAAAAGAAGCTGTAATAATTTTAACACAAATACAAAAAATATTCAATCCTTGTAACTGAAGTGTAACAGTTTTTAAGGCAAAATTTACTTGACTTTTTTAAAAATTTCCGCTAAAATATAAGTAAGGGATATTATGTTTGCAAGCATTTTGTGCTTTGCAGGAGGTTATAAAATGAACTATAATATAGGCGACAAAATTGTGTACCCTGTTCATGGTGCCGGCATCATTGAATCGATTGAGAACCGCGAAATTATGGGTGAAAACAAAGAATACTACATTATGAGAATGCCTATAGGCGACATGAAAGTTATGATACCTGTTGCAAATGCTGAAGAAATTGGCATAAGAGATGTTATTGACAAGAGTGAAGCCGATAAGGTTATAGCAAAATTCAAAGAATGTTCCACCGAAATGGATTCAAACTGGAACAAGCGTAGCCGTGAAAATACTGCAAAGATAAAAAGCGGGGATATTTACGAGGTTGCGCAGGTGGTTAAAAGCCTTATGTACCGCGATAAAACCCGCGGTCTTTCTACAGGCGAGCGTAAAATGTTAAACAGCGCAAAGCAGATTATGGTTTCTGAGCTTGTTATGGCAAAGGCTGTAAAGCAAAGTGAAATTGAAAACATAATAAACGAAATTGTAAATGCAGAGCTTGCATAGGTTTAAAAAGGAGTTTGTCTTATGGCTAACAAATTAACTGTTAAACTCGATGGACGTGAATATACAATACTCTCAGAAGAAAGTCGCGAGTATATGCTTGAAATATCCGATATTGTAAATAAAAAGCTTTCTGATGTAAAAATTCAGAACAACAAATTGAGCACATCAATGGCGGCTTTGCTGGTTTCGCTGAATTTGGCAGACGACCTTAAAAAAGCGGAGAATAAGTCAAATGAGTTATATAAAGAAAACGAAGACTTAAAAAAACGTCTGGAAGCAGCAAGAGAGTATGTCCAGAATCGTGGCGTGGCTACGCCTGTTAAAAAATAATATTTTGTCAACTGTAAGCATCTGAAATATGCGGCCCTTATAATAATTGAGCATATTTCAGATGCATTTTAATATGTGGAGTTGAGTAACTTTTTTTAAGAAAGAAGGTAAAATTATGGAATTGGTGTTTTTAACAGCCTTAGGTGTTGGTGGGGCAACTGTTATTGGTGCGATTATTGGCTTTTTGTTTAAAAATATAACCCATAAATTCAGCGACATAGTTTTATCGTTTGCGGCAGGAATTATGCTTGCGGCGGCAGTTTTAGGATTAATTATGCCGTCTTTGGAGCATGGAGGTAAATTTGGCATTATAATTACGATTGCAGGAATATTTGCAGGAGCTTTGTGCTTAAATGTAATAGATAAGTTAGTGCCGCATTTACATAAAATTGTGGGTTTAGATATAGAAAAGCACAAGGATAATAAAAACCTAAACAGCGTGCTTTTGTTTGTTTTGGCAATAGCTATACACAACCTTCCCGAAGGTATTGCAGCGGGTGTCGGCTTTGGCTCGGGGAACAATGCAGAAGCATTACTCATTGCAGGCGGAATAGCACTGCAGAACATTCCCGAAGGTATGGTAATAATAGGACCTATGCTGTTGTCAGGAGTAAGTCCTTTAAGAACCTTTATATTGGCATCCCTCACTGGATTTGTCGAAGTAATAGGCACTTTTTTAGGTTTTTTTGCGGTAAGCATCTCAACTGCTGTGTTGCCCTTTGCACTTGCTTTTGCAGGCGGCACTATGCTTTATGTAATAAGTGACGAAATGATTCCCGAAACCCACGCCCACGGCTCTGAGCGTGGGGCAACATATGCACTTTTACTCGGATTTTGTGTTATGCTTGTATCGGACGTTTTACTGGGGTAAATAATTTTAAAAAACGTATTGACAAACGAAAAATGTTGTGGTAGAATTAACCATAGTTAGTCAAGACTAATTTTTTTATTAACCGTGAGTTAGTTTTGCCTAATCGAGTCGAAATAAGGTGATATAAATGAATTTAAAAGAAGCTAATGAAGGAATTGAATATATTATAAAAAAAATTGAAACAGACGATGAAGAGCTTGATGCGTTTTTATTTTCTTTAGGTTGCTATAGTGGCGAGCCTATTACGGTTATTAAAAAACAAAAAAGCGGTTGTGTTGTTTCTATCAAAGATGGCAGATATAACATAGATAATCAGTTGGCTGAAGCTATTATTATCTGATAAAAGATAAAAAGAGTGGTCGCTGATTACTTTTTTGCAAGTGAGTTAGCAAAGACTAACCAAATGATAAAAATACATATAAATTTCAGGAGGAATAAAAATGAGAGTTGCTTTGGCAGGTAACCCAAACAGTGGCAAAACCACGATGTATAATGCTTTAACCGGCAAAAACGAAAAGGTTGGAAACTGGGCAGGGGTTACAGTAGAAAAAAAAGAACATCCTATAAAGAAAAATCTACATACAAGCGAAGAAACTTTAATTGCGGTAGATTTACCGGGTGCGTATTCTATGTCGCCTTTCACATCAGAAGAAAGCATTACAAGTGAATATGTTAAAAACGAAAATCCTGATGTTATAATTAATATAGTAGATGCTACAAATTTGAGCAGAAGTTTGTTTTTTACAACACAACTTTTAGAGCTTGGCATTCCCGTTGTTGTTGCTTTAAATAAGGCTGATATAAACGGCAAAAAACAAACGGAAATTGACACAAAAACACTTTCGAAAATGTTAGGTTGTCCTGTTATAGAAACTGTTTCAACATCGGCTGACGGTGTATCAGAGGTTATTAGTGCAGCGCTCCAAGTGGCCGGCAAAAAACAGACAGCGCCATATCTACAGGGGGATATTGATTTAACTAATAAAAAGACAGTTGAAGCTGCAGACAGAAAACGATTTAAATTTGTAAACAGCGTTGTTTCAGCAGTTGAAACAAGAAAAGTTCATACAAACGAGAAAAACTTTCAGGATAAAATAGATGCGGTTTTGACAAATAAGTGGTTAGGCTTACCGATTTTTGCGGTTGTTATGTATCTTGTTTTTTACATTTCACAGGCAGGCTTAGGACCTTGGGTTGCAGACTCACTGACTGCGTGGCTTGAAACCTTTCAGGCTTGGGTTGGAACGTTTTTTGAAAATGCAAATCCCTTGCTTTCTGCGCTTTTAGTTGACGGTGTAATCGGGGGCGCTATTGCAGTTATAGGATTTTTGCCTTTGGTTATGATAATGTATTTTTTAATAGCGCTATTAGAAGATTGTGGATATATGGCGCGAGCGACCGTTGTGTTAGACCCTATATTTAAAAAGGTTGGATTGTCAGGTAAGTCTGTTATTCCTTTCGTGATTGCAACAGGCTGTGCTATTCCCGGTGTTATGGCTTGCCGTACCATCAGAAATGACCGAGAAAGAAGAGCAGCAGCTATGCTCGCTCCGTTTATGCCTTGCGGTGCAAAGCTTCCTGTTATCGCACTTTTTGCAGGTGCATTCTTCAAAGATGCTGCATGGGTCGGACCAATAATGTACTTTTTAGGTATAGCAATAATTTTCTTTGGGGCATTGCTTATTAACAAAATTACAGGCAACAGTGCAAAAAAATCATATTTTATTATTGAACTCCCTGAATATAAAGCACCAAGCATCTGGCGTGCTGTAAAATCAATGTGCTCTCGTGGTTGGGCATATATTGTAAAAGCCGCGACAATTATTTTGTTGTGTAATACTGCGGTACATATTATGCAGATGTTTGATTGGAACTTTATGGTTGCACAAAATGCCGAAGTTTCAATTTTGGCAACGATAGCCAAACCCTTTGCCTATGCACTTGTTCCTGTAATCGGATATCACGCCTGGCAAATGGCTGCAGCGGCAGTTACAGGATTTATAGCAAAGGAAAATGTTGTAGCAACATTAGCCACCTGTTTTGCTATTGTAAATGTTACAGAAGAGCTTCCAGTAGTTGCTCCAGAGCTGACAGCTGTCGGAGCGTTAGCGTATCTTATGTTAAACCTGTTTACACCGCCCTGTTTTGCTGCAATAGGTGCAATGAATGCTGAAATGAAGAGTGCAAAATGGTTGTGGAGTGGTATAGGTCTGCAACTTGGTGTTGGATTTACAGTTGGCTTTTTAGTATTCCAGATTGGTACACTAATCACAACAGGTTCGTTTGGTGCAGGATTTATAGGTGGGCTTGTTGCCGTTTTAGTTTTTGCGGCTATTCTTGTTCACTTATGCATCAGGTCAGATAAAGAATTAAAAGCAGAAAAAACTTTAGCAAGGTAGGAAATAATATGGAAAATTTAGTTTTAATTGTAGCAATAGTTCTGATTATAGGCATAGCAGTCTTTTATGTATATAAGTCAAAGAAGAGCGGCGCAAAGTGCATTGGCTGTCCTGACGGTTGCTCTTGCGGCAATTCCGAACACAACTGCAACTGTGAAGACAAAGGTCGACAGTAAAAATATGGTATAAATTTAAATAAAATGGTTGATTTTTTATAAAAAATGGTGTATTATATTTCTTTGTGGAGTGGTATCGAAGCGGTCATAACGGGGCTGATTCGAAATCAGTTTGGGAGCAATCCCACGTGGGTTCGAATCCCACCCACTCCGCCACATTGCAGCAGAATACGTCTATAGAAAGGAGTATATCTATGTCTGGCTCTGACAATGAAGTGCACAAAAAACACAGAAGCAGAATGCGGGCAAAGTTTCGTAAGAATGGCTTTGATGGTTTTGCAGAGCATGAAATTTTAGAGATGCTTCTTTTTTACAGTATTCCTGTAAGCGATACTAAACCATTAGCAAAAAGAATTTTAAAAAAATATAAAAGCTTAGCAAATGTGTTTGATGCGACACCTGACGAACTTATGGATATAGAAGGTGTAGGCGAAGTGACAGCCACGCTTTTGTCGATGATTCCAAAGCTTTCGCAGGTTTATGAAACATCAAAATGGGAAAGAGTAAAGACTCTTAGCAGTACAGAAGAACTCGGAATGTATTCAGTTTCTTTATTTAAGGATAAATTAAATGAAGAGTTTGCAATTATTTGTCTGGATTCTAACAGGCACGTTCATTGGAGCGGAATAATCATAAAAGGTACAATAGACAGAACTGAAGCGTATCCGAGAATAGTTGTTGATGAAGCTTTAAAACATAAAGCCACTAAGGTTGTGTTAGCGCATAACCATCCCAACGGAACACTGGCACCATCGGTTGCTGATAAAAAATCTACCGAGGTGTTGATTAATGTTTTAGGTGGTATAGGAATAGAAGTTTTAGACCATATTATAGTAAGTGGAAATCGTTATTTCAGTATGAAAGAAATGGGATTTTTAAAATAAAAACAGGCGCAAAAAAACTTTTAAAAAAAATTTAAAATTATACTTGACAACAATGAGAAATGTTGGTATAATAATCAAGTCGGTGAGCAAGCGAATGCGCGGGTGTAGTTCAATGGCTAGAATCCCAGCCTTCCAAGCTGGTCGTGTGGGTTCGATTCCCATCACCCGCTCCACCTAAGATGCGCCTGTAGCTCAGTCGGATAGAGCAACTGCCTTCTAAGCAGTGGGCCAGGGGTTCGAATCCCTTCAGGCGCGCCACTTATATGGTGGGTATAGCTCAGTTGGTTAGAGCGCTAGATTGTGGCTCTAGAGGTCGTCGGTTCGACTCCGATTATCCACCCCATATAAAATAAATCAAAACTATGCTTGAATTTGGCATATGTGTGGCGCTTAGCGAGGATTGGGATGTCGCCAAGTTGGTAAGGCACCGGATTCTGATTCCGGCATTTCGTAGGTTCGAGTCCTGCCATCCCAGCCAATTTTATTGGGCTGTAGCCAAGTGGTAAGGCACTAGATTTTGATTCTGGCATTTCGTAGGTTCGAGTCCTGCCAGCCCAGCCAATTTTTTAAATAAACACAATTTAATATGATCCATTAGCTCAGTTGGCAGAGCACTTGACTTTTAATCAAGGTGTCCGGAGTTCGAATCTCCGATGGATCACCAGAAAAAAAGACTTGTCGAAACAAGTCTTTTTTTCATCGATATAAATCTCTGTCGAGATTTTTGATATGTCTTGCAGACTCGATATGTGCTGACGCACTCGATATGTCGCTAACGCGACGAGATTTATATCATATCGAGTTTGAGCGCAGCGAGAACATATCGAATTTGCGAAGTAAATATATCGAACGAGCAAAGCGAGTATATCGCAAAATTATAGTGCTTCCAAACCATTCGGTTCTTCCAGAAAAAAGACATTATTCTTACGAATAATGTCTTTTTTCGTTGAAATTTGCCTGTGGCGAGTATAAGGAACAAATATAATATCACTTAAATCGTCAGATTTCAATATCACTTTTGATTTATCAAAAATATCACTCCAACGAATCTGGAATATAACTAAAAAGTGTTGCATCTATTGTGCACGCGAAATCCAAAAAGAAATGGTAGCTTTGCTTTGGCAAAGCTTATTTTATATCCATATAAATTGTTTGACAAAGTGCAGTTGTTTTTGACATTGTATCCTAAGGACTGGATTTGTCCAAATTTTTAAGATAAAATGTCCTGTTTACATATTGATTTTTCACTTTGATTTTGTTATAATTATAAGGAATATAGTCAAATTATTCGTGTTGGATTATTTTGTTAAAAAATCAGTTGAATTAAAAACTGTAAAAAAGAAAAATTCTTTATCAACATAGAAGGGATATTTGAATGCTCTCGAATATTTTAGGATACATAGTAACGGGCGCTTCGCTTTTGTCTGTGCAACTGCCTAAAAGATGGCAAATGCTTTTATGCAGTGCCTTTGTCAATTTTTTAGCAGGTGTGAGCCTTGTTCTTTCGGTAGGACTTACCAGTGCCCCCGCGATGAATTTTGTAGGCACTGCACAATGTCTTATAAATACAGTACATTGCGTAAAACAGCAAAAAGTCAGCAATGCAGAAAAAATAGTGTTTACAGTGCTTTACTTAGTTGGTGGCTTTTTAGGATACAAATCACCGATTGATATGATGACAATTACAGGCACGATGCTATTTATGGTATCAACATTCCAAAAAAATGAGCAAAAGGCAAGGGCTATAGGTGCTCTTAATCTTATTGTATATATTCTTTATTACATAATTATCAGGTCGACACTTATATATGCACAATTACTCGCGCTATGTTCGTCGGTAATTGCATTATTAAGATATAAAAAACAGGAGATGACAAAAAATGATATTCGGAAAAATTGAGGATTTACACTTGTACAAAGGACTTAGTGAAAATATGAAAAAGGGTATTGAGTTTTTACTAAATTTTGATACAACACAGCCCACAGGCAGATATGAAGTGGATGGAAGCAATGTTTATGCGCTTATTACAAGCGGGGAAACAAAGCCTGTAGAAGAGCCTGTTTTTGAAGCACATCGTAAATATATTGATTTGCAGTATATTTTAGAAGGTGAAGAAGATACAGGATACGCTGCAGTTTCAGACTGCACAGTTACAGTTCCTTATGATGAAAGCGGCGACTATTTAATGGTCAAGGGCGAGGGAAGTGAAGTAAGAGTAGCAGCGGGAGAATTTTATATTGCTTTCCCTTGCGACGGACACAGACCAATGTGTAGCAAAAATCCAGGTAAAATACGTAAGGTAATCGTTAAAATAGCTGTCTGATTAGGAGAAAATGAAATGGATTTTAAAAACATTTCGGCAAAATACAGACCAATCCCATTTTGGTCTTGGAACGAAAAATTAAATAATGAAGAAACTGTCCGCCAGATATATTTGATGCATGATGCGGGTTTAGGCGGATTTATTATGCATGCCCGCGGCGGTCTTCAAACGGAGTATATGGGCGAAGAATGGTTTTCTAATGTTGAAAGCTCAATAATAGAAGCCGGAAAAACAGGAACAGAAGCCTGGGCTTATGATGAAAATGGCTGGCCGAGTGGATTTGGTGGCGGTATTGTCAATGGAAAGGGCGAAAAATTCCAACAGAAATTTCTCCGAATGGAAAAGGGCGAAAAACAAACCCCGCATACCATCTGCAATATTGACGGAAATCATTTTTATTATGAAATAAATCCATTTTATGTAGATACACTTGATGGTGATGTTACAAAGGATTTTATAAAAGAAATTTATGAGCCCTATTATGAGAGATATAAAAACGGCATAAAAGGCTTTTTTACAGATGAACCGCAAATTTCAAGAGATGGCATTCCCTGGAGCTTGATTTTACCTGAAGAATACAAAAAAGCCTACGGTGAAGATTTGATAGCTAATGTTGATGAGCTATTTTTTGAAAAAGGCAATTATAAACAAACAAGAATAAAGTTCTGGAAGCTTGTTACCGAGCTTTTTTCAAAGAATTTTATGAAGCAGATTTATGACTGGTGTGTTGAAAGAAACTTAGAGTTTACAGGTCATATGGTGTGCGAGGGTACATTGCTTGACCAGTTAACGTCAAACGGCGCCGTTATGCCGCATTATGAATATTTAACTATACCGGGAATGGACTGGTTAGGCAGAAATGTGAGAAACGAGCTTCATTGCCGTCAGGTTGGCTCTGCTGCTCAGCAATTGGGAAGAAAGCAGGTTTTGTCCGAAAGTTTTGGTTTAGCAGGACACAACACAGGCTTTGAAGAATTCAGAAAAATCTGCGAATGGCAGATGGTTAAGGGTATAAATCGTTTTTGTCAGCATTTAGAAGGGTATTCCCTACGTGGCTTACGAAAAAGAGATTATCCCCCGGCAATGAACTATCAACAGCCATGGTGGAAAGAATATAAATCGTTTAACGATGCTATTTCTCGTATTGGTATGATACTTTCGCAAGGAAAGCCTGTTTGTAATACATTAATTATACATCCGCAAACAACAGCCTGGTCAATGTATAATAATGACAAAAATAATGGTTTGGAAGAACTGAATAAGTTATTTATCGATACCATTAATTTAATGGAAAGAAAGCATATACTCTTCCATTTAGGCGATGAAATACTAATAGAAAGACATGGTAAAGTAGAAGGAAAAACCTTTGTAATAGGCGAGGCAAGATACGAAAATGTGGTAATTTTGCCCGATACCATTCTTTTTGAAAATACCGAAAAGCTAATTGATGAGTTTAAGTCTAATGGCGGAAAAGTTGTTACAGTTGATGAAATAGTGACAGATGATGTTATTGATAACGAAAATGTTACTTATGCAAAGTATGAGTATAGCGATTTTTCGTTATACTACTTCGTAAATTCAACAAACGAGCCTCAGAACTCTTTTATTAAAACAGGCTCAAAGGTAATTGATATTACAACCGGCGATGTGAATGAATTTGGCGGCAATTACAGTTTTGCGCCTTATGATAGCCTGTTGGTTATTGATGATGGAACACAAAGAAAAGAACAAACGGAAAATAAAACTGTTGACTCAATAAATGCAAGCGGGGAATGGCTTGTAAAAGAACAGTCATTAAATGTTTTAACGCTGGATTATTGCAAATATTCATTTGACGGAGAGGTAATAGAAGAAAATGGATATGTGTTAAATATTTTAGAAAAGGCTTGCAGTCTTAAACGTTCCGTACATATAAAACAAGAATTTTCTGTGGAGTCAGAATTCGTGCCGCAAGAGCTTTACTTAGTTATTGAAAAGCCTGAAAACTTTAAAATTTCAGTAAATGGAGAAGAAGTTACGAACAAAGACACAGGCTATTTTGTAGACAGCTCATTCAGAAAAATCGCGATTGACAAGTATTTTAAAGAAGGTAAAAATGAAATAATACTTGAAACTACCTTCAAGCAATCGGAAGAGTTCTATAAAAACCTTGAAAAATCATATCTTTTTGAAAGTGAAAAGAACAAACTGTCTTATGATATGGAAATAGAAGCTGTATATTTAGCAGGTTCATTCGGTTTAAAAACAGACGGAAGCTTTGAAAAGCTTGATAAAGATGCTGTAAGATATCAAGGAAAGTTTACTATTATAAAGCCAGCAGAAAAGGTAGTGCTTAATAATTTGGAGCAGCAGGGTTATCCGTTTTTTGCAGGGAAGCTTGTTGTTGAAAAGACAATAAATATTGATAACACAAATAAAAAGATTGTGTTTAACAAAAAAGGTGTCAATGTTATTTGTGTTGATGTAAACGGCGAAAATGCGGGAAAGATTTTGTGGAATCCTACAGAATTGGATTTGTCAAAGCAATTAAAAATCGGCGAAAACATAATACGTCTTACAATAATAAACAATCTGCGCAATATGTTGGGACCGCATCACTTAGAAGCAGGCGAAATATTAGCTGTCGGGCCGTCGGCGTTCCATAAAATTGAATCGGTATGGGCAAAAGAACCGCCCGAATGGAACGATGGATATTGCTTTGTAGAATTTGGATTATATTAATTAAAATTTTTATTTAAAAATATTATTAAACAAAAAGGAGAAAAAACTATGGATTACAAAAAGTTGTTTGACCTAACAGGAAAGGTTGCAGTTATTACTGGCGGAACAGGTTATTTAGGTGCTGAAAATGTAAAAATTTTAAAGGACTTTGGTGCGACAGTTGTAAATGCAGACAGATGTGCAGAAGAAACAAGATTCGAAGGCGAAGCACCGGCTTACGATATGTTTATCGAAAGTGATATTTCTTCTACAGAATCTATGGCTAATTGTTTTAAAGCTGTATATGAAAAATATGGCAGAATAGACATATTAGTTACCTGTGCTTGCTATGGTGCAGGCTATGGTAAAGGAAGTCAGTTAGAGTATATGGACGACGAAACATTTGCAAAGGGTATGGAAGGTTCTATAAACCAGACATTCCGTTGCATCCGTGAGGTTGTTCCTTATATGAAAAAAACTGGTGGTTCAATTATAAATTATTGCTCAATGTATGGTAAGGTTTCACCTGATTTAAGAATTTACGGAGATAACCCACAAAAACAGCCACCTAACTATGGTCCAGGAAAAGCTGCTATTGAACAGCTTACCCGTTATGCTGCAGGTGCTTTAGCTGAATATAATATCCGTGTAAACTGCGTAACACCCGGACCATTCCCGAACCCTGCAAATCAGAACGATGAAGCATTTAACAAGCAATTGGCAAACAAAACGATGCTTGGTAGATTCGGTCAGGCTTATGAAATGGCAGGCTCAGTTTTGTTACTTGCATCAGATGCTTCAACATTTATGACAGGAACCAACATCATTGTTGATGGCGGTTGGACAGCTTGGTAGGAGATGGAATTATGGAAAAAGTACCTGTTAAGGGAATTGAACTTTCCAGATTATCTCTCGATCAGTTCAGCTTGGACTAAATTACGGAATAAATAACGAAAATGGAAAACCCAGTCAGGAATTGTCAAATAAAATTTTAGATTCTGCTATCGAAAACGGAATAAATGTTTTAGATACAGCTGGTGCTTATGGTGATTCTGAAGAAGTAATAGGAAGATGGTTAAAAACAGTTCCTGTGGAAAAACGTCCGTTTATAGTGACAAAGGCTGCAGGACTTGACCACTCATCATACGAAAACTTAAGAAACGACTTAATAAATAAGGTTGAGACATCTAAAAAGAGACTTGGCGTTGAAGCACTTGATATGTTAATGCTCCATCATTTTGACGATTACTTGAATGACAAGGAAAACGTTATGAAGGTATTGATGGAATTAAAGGAGTCTGGCGCTGTTAAATATATTGGTGCTTCGGCATATTCACATATCACGATTACGGCGTTTTAGCAGAAGCAGGCTTTGATGCAACACAAATACCTGTGAATATTTTTGATTGGGAGCAAATTGTAAATGGTGGAATTGATAAGCTTGCAAAAAGTGGTATTATGGTATTTGTAAGAAGTGTTTACTTACAAGGGCTCGTATTCCAGACACCTGAAACATTATCTCCTAAAATGGATTACTGTAAAGAGCCGTTGGAAAAATTCCATGCACTATGCAAAAAATATAATCTTTCCCCGGCTGAAATGGCAATGTCATTCGTGCTTTCATTAGATGGTATTCACAGTCTTGTTTTAGGCAGCGAAAAGGTTGAACAGGTTGAAGAAAATACAAAACTTATCAACAGTACAATACGCTTTAATAAAGAACAAATGGCAGAAATCCGTGAGCTTTTTGAAAATGTTGATAAACGCGTAATAAACCCAAGCGTTTGGAATAAGTAAAAAAGCGAATTCTTATGTCAAATAAGCGTTTTTATGTGGATATATCAGAAGAGTTTAATTAAAATACATAAACAAGGTAGAGAGTATGTTTAGAGTTAAGTTAAAAGAAAATAATAAAGACCTTGAAAGGCGCGACCCTGACAAATCGAGAATAGCAATATTTTTTGAGTTGCTTTCAACTAAATTTTGGGATTTGTGCAAGGTAAATCTGTTATACATAGTAACGTCGATTCCTGCTTTTTTAGTTCTTGCTGTTTTGATGGGAATGTTTTCATCGAAAATTACAGATGCAATAATTAATCCGTATGTAGCAGTACAGTCGAGTGGCATAGCAGATGCACAATTATCCATGACAATAATTAAGTTTGATGCATTTTTGAGAAGTACGTTTGCATTGTGGTTTGTAGCAATATTAGGCTCGGGACCATCAACGGCGGGTATAACATACATATTAAGAAACTATTCAAGAGAAGAACACGCCTTTTTATTAAGCGATTGGTGGGGGCATACGCGTTCAAATTTCAAACAAGCACTTATAGTGTGGATTGTTGATATTTTTGCGGTATTCATGTTTACTATTGCATTCATTTTTTATTGGTCGCAAGGCGGAGCAGCATCTTTCTTAGCGATTGTTATTGCTTACCTTGCAGTAACATACCTGCTTTTAAGGTTATATCTTTACCAGATTATGATTACCTTTTCCTGCTCGTTAAAACAGTTGTATAAAAACGGACTTACGCTGGCAATGCAAAACCTGCCTCAGTCAATTCTTATGCTTGCTATATCCTTGTTTATACACATAGGTATACCTTGTATTGCACTTATAAAAAATTGGGCAATTATTTTCTGGGGTATTTATTTTGTTATTGAAATAATATTTATGCCTGCTTTGGTATCATTTATGACAAACTTCTTTATATATCCTAAATTTGAAGAATGTATTAATGAAAATATCATAAAAAAAGGAGAAAATTAAAGTGGCATTTTATATGGAAAAATGAGCGTTAGAGAAATGAAGAACGCTATGGAAAAAACAAAAACAGTTATTATCCCTACAGGTGTTGTTGAACAACATGGATATCATTTACCATTGTCTACTGATATTCTTAACGTTGTTAAACCATTAGAAATTGCAGGCGACAGACTGAATGCAGTTGTTGCACCATCTGTAAATTATTGCTTCTCAGGTGGCGAGCTTTTAGGTACAGTAAATGTAAGCCCGAATACTTTTGGACTTTATATTTCTGAAATTGTTTCAGAATTTGTAAGAATGGGCTTTGAAAATATTATTGTTTTCCTGGGTCATGCAGGAACAGACAATATCAACGCGCTTCGTAACAGTCTGCAGATGTTATTAAGAAGAGATAAGGCGTTATCAGAAAAAATTACACTTTCATTAGTGGAAGCTTGGAAACTGTCTCCAACATGGTTATCAGGCTTTTCGCTCGAACCTGAACACGATTTCCATGCAGGTATGATGGAAACTGCTCTTATGATGTATTGGGCACCTGAACTTGTTGCTGACGAAATCGTACAGGATGAAGAATACTATGCTAAAATGATGAGAACAGACCAGGATTGGTTTGAAAAGAGAACAAAGCCAATCGATTCTCCGTTCGTTGTTGAAACAGTTGGACAGCGTGACGAAATTGAGGTTGGTGTTATGGGACTTCCTGAACAGGCTACAAAAGAGCTTGGCGAAAAAATCTGCAATGAAATGATAGATAATTTAGTAGAATATGTAGATATGCTGGAAGCAAACAGAAAAAAATAAAAAATTCTAAAAATAGTTGACAAACATAATAATTTGTGTTATAGTTAATTTTAATTTCAAACGCGAAGATGCGGAATAGTAAACAAAAACTTTCGCCTTGAGAGAAATGTCGGGTGGTGCGAGACATCGGGAGAGATTTGTTGAACTCACCGCGGAGCGGCTGCCGTGAACTAACAGTAGGGGCAGACGGGAACTCCCGTAACAGAGTTAAGATGTGTTGGCATCTAAAGGGCATCCTATTCGGGATGAAGAAGAGTGGTACCGCGGAAACAATGAATTTAACGTTTTCGTCTCTTTGAATCAACAAAGAGATGAAAACGTTTTTTTGTTGATAAAAATCCTGTTTTATATTTTTTGTTATGAAAGGAGTTTTCAAAAATGAGAACAATCAACGTTGCAGACATTACTCTTAAAAAGCTTTCAGAGGACCGTGAAATATCACTGCTCTTCCGCGAAAAATCAGCAATAGCAAACTGTGCAAATTTACTTGGTGTAAATGCTATCGAGTTGCCTGCAGTAAAAAAACTTCGTGAAGATATGATTATTTATAAAACTATTGCACAAAATATTCAGAATGCAACCCTTGCAATCCCTGTTGGTTTTAACAAGGAGGATATTGCATCTGTGTGGGAATGTATTAAAGATGCAAAGAAACCTCGTCTTCAGATTGAACTTCCTGTTTCAACAATTCAGATGGAATATACATATCACGTAAAACAAGCTGTTATGCTTGAAAAAATCGCAGAACTTATAAAGACTGCAAAAACATATTGTTCTGATGTGGAATTTTCAGCCCTCGATGCAACAAGAGCAGATATTGACTTTCTTATCTCTGCTGCACGCGAAGCAGAGTCAAATGGTGCAAGTATTGTTACCATTTGCGATGATGCAGGAACATCAACCCCTGAAGAACTTGCAAACTTGGTGGCAAAGGTTAAAGGTGCAGTAAGTATTCCTGTATATGTTCAGGTTTCCGACCGTATCAATATGGGTGTTGCATCAGCATTTGCGGCTATTTCAAAAGGTGCTGATGGCATAAAATGCGCTATGGCAGGAAAAGACATTCTTTTAACTGGAGAAATTTCTGATGCAATAAGCGTATGCGCTTCACAGATTAATGCTAAGATTGACTTGGATATTACAAAAATCCATACAAGCATTGATGATATGCTTTCAAATATTAAGCACGAAAGTTACGATAACGAAAAGGTCGTAAGTGAAAAGAAAAAGATTTTGCTTGATTCTGATTCTTCCGTTGCACAGGTTGCACAGGCTGCTTCGGTTCTTGGATATGAAATTTCCGATTCGGATGTCGGTAATGTTTATAAGGTGCTTATGCAGGTGTGTGAAAAGAAAGGTGCAGTCGGCTCAAAAGAATTTGAAGCGTTAATTGCAAGTTCTGCTATGCAGGCTCCTTCAACATACCATTTTGAAAACTATACAACAACAAGTAGTAATGTGGCAAGCTCAATGTCTCAGGTGACGCTTAAATGTAATGATGAGATTATTTGCGGTGTTGCGAATGGTGATGGTCCTATTGACTCAGCATTCAGAGCAATCGAACAGTGCATCGGTCATCACTATGAGCTTGATGATTTTCAGGTTCAGTCTGTAACTGAAGGAAAGGAAGCGTTAGGCTCAGCACTCGTCAGACTTCGCAATAACGGAAAGCTTTATTCCGGTAATGGTACATCGACCGATATTGTTGCAGCAAGCATAAGAGCATATATAAATGCACTTAACAAGATTGTTTTCGAGGAGGCGTAAAATGAAGATAGTATTTTCAACCAAGAATGTAGGTCGTGCATCCTTTCTTGATATCTGCCGTTATGCCTTTGATTATGGATTTGAAGGCTTTGAAATATATGACGCAATTAAAGAACGAGCTCAGCATCACGACAGTATATTAAGACGTGACCGCATAGCAGATGCAAAAAGAAAGCTTGTAAACAGAAATCTCGCAGTTTCAGCACTTCGTATGCCTGAAAGTATTGAAAGTGAAAACACTACATCAGATTTAGTGATTAAATATGTGGATATGGCCGTGACATCCGGAATTTCAAATGTCATTGTTCGTATTGACAATAAAGTTTCATTTGACATTTTGGACGAAAAGCTTTCCGTTGCTATAAAGAAAGCAGAAAATACAGATGTCAATATTTTGTTTGAAACTGTCGGAGCTTTAGCAAACACGGAAAATGTAATCGATATAATCAATCATTTTTCGTCAGCAGCTATTGGTGCAGCGTGGAATGTGAGAGGTACATTTTTTGATGCGGGCGAAACATCCGAAGCAACAATTAAGACTTTAGGTGCATACATAAAGTATGTTCGTCTTGGCGATATGAAAGACGGAAAAACAGTTTTAATCGGAGAAGGAGAACTTGATGTAGCAAAGCTTATTGGTGCACTTTCATCGCTGAATTATGAGGGGTATATATGCGCAGCATGGAATGATGAAATTAATGATGCAGACATTGTTTTAACTCATTTTGCAAACTATATTTCCCAGCTTAACCGTGAAAAGAAAGCCTTTGATAAGGCATACTACAACAGAGATAAGACAGGCACTTTTGTGTGGAAAAAGTACGATGTTATTGATGCAACCTTTTCTGATGTTTTAGACACAATGGCAGAAAAATATCCCGACCAATATGCTTTCAAGTATCCTACACTTGATTATACAAGAACTTATGAGCAGTTCAGACGTGATGTAGATGAATGTGCTGCTGCTTTGATTTCTTTGGGAGTTAAAGCCGGAGACCACGTTGCAGTTTGGGCAACAAATATTCCCGAATGGTTTATAACATTCTGGGCAACAACAAAAATCGGTGCGGTTTTGGTTACTGTTAACACTGCCTATAAGATTCACGAAATCGAATATTTGCTTAAACAGTCCGACACACACACTCTTGTTATGATTGAATATTGTAAAGATATAAACTACAAAGAGATAATTCAGGAGCTTTGCCCTGAACTTGAAACCTTAGAACCCGGAAAACCTTTGTATTCAAAGAATCTTCCGTTTCTCCGAAATGTTATCACAGTAGGATTTTCGATGAATGGATGTCTTACTTGGGATGAGATGCTTTCCCGTTCTTCTTTAGTTCCCCGTGAAGAAGTAAGAAGACGTGCGTCGCAGGTTTTACCTGATGATGTTTGTAATATGCAATATACATCAGGTACAACGGGTTTCCCGAAAGGTGTTATGCTTACACACCGAAACATTGTTAACAACGGAAAAACCATTGGTGACAGAATGGATTT
This sequence comes from Congzhengia sp., assembly GCA_045587965.1. Taxonomy (GTDB): domain Bacteria; phylum Bacillota; class Clostridia; order UBA1381; family UBA9506; genus Congzhengia. The sequence goes on along the minus strand of JAZNDH010000033.1, from coordinate 16,821 downwards.
GTCAACGGCAGACCGTATGATGATTCAGGTACCAATGTTTCATTGCTTCGGTATGGTGCTTTCAATGACATCTATAATGACACACGGCGGTACTCTGTGTCCTATACCGTATTTCTCGCCAAAATCATCGCTTGCTTGTGTAAATGACGAAAAAATCACGTGCTTTAACGGCGTTCCCACAATGTTTATTGCAATGTTTAATCATCCTGATTTTGCAAAAACAGACTTCTCCTATATGAGAACAGGTATTATGGCAGGTGCGAACTGTCCTGCAGATTTGATGCGCCGTGCATCTGTTGAGATGAATATGCGAGAAATTATTTCTGTTTACGGACAAACTGAAGCTTCTCCCGGATGTACTATGGGTGAAGTTAACGAAGATCTTGACCACAGAGTTGAAACCGTTGGAAGTGCATTTCCAGGAGTTGAATGTAAAATTATTGACCCTGAAACAGGAAAAGAATTACCTGATGGTGAAAGCGGTGAGTTTGTAGCTCGTGGCTTTAACATTATGAAGGGCTACTACAAAATGCCCGAAGCAACTGCTCAGGCAATAGACAGCGACGGATGGCTTCATTCAGGCGATATTTGTATGAGAACCCCTGATGGCTACTATAAAGTAACCGGAAGACTTAAGGATATGATTATCCGTGGCGGAGAAAACTTATATCCGAGAGAAATTGAAGAATTCTACCTTACAAATCCAAAAGTTCGTGATGTTCAGGTAATTGGCGTGCCTGATGAAAGATACGGCGAAGAATGCTGTGCGTGGGTTATTCTTCATAAGGGCGAAACGGCTGACGAAAACGAAATGAAGGAATTTGGTTATGCTTCCATTGCAAGACATAAGGTACCAAGATACTTTATGTTTGTAAATGAATTCCCGATGAATGCAGCAGGTAAAATATTAAAATACAAAATGCGTGATGAATCTGCCGAAAAGTTAGGTTTGAAAAAATAAGTGAAACTTTTGAAATGCGGTGAATCCAATGAAAAAATACAAAATAATAGATGCTCACTGTCATATATATCCTGATAAGATTGCGCAAAAAGCATCAGCGAGTACGGGCAATTTCTATAGCATTCCAATGTGCTTAGATGGTAAAATATCCACACTTTTAGAGCACGGCGAAAAAGCAGGGATTGACCATTTCGTTGTTCAGTCTGTTGCTACAACTCCAAAGCAGGTTTCAAGCATAAATAACTTCATTGCAAGCTCGGTTGCTCAAAGCAACGGCAAATTCACAGGGTTGGGTACACTTCATCCTGACAGTGAAGACATTGAAGCAGATGTAAACGAAATAATAAGCCTTGGCTTAAAGGGTGTAAAGCTTCACCCAGATATACAACAGTTTAAAATAGACGACTATCGTATGCTCAAAATTTATGAGCTTTGTGAAGGCAAAATTCCGATTCTTATTCATACGGGAGACCATCGTTATGATTTCTCCAACCCAAACAGAATGATACCTATTCTTGATATTTATAAAAACTTAACGATTATAGGTGCTCATTTTGGCGGTTGGTCTATTTGGGAAGAAGCGGCGGATAATCTCAGTAAGTATAAAAATTTCTATGTGGATTGCTCATCTTCCCTTTATGCTATGACTCCTGAAAAAGCGCAGGAACTCATTGTGGCATACGGGACAAATCGGGTGCTGTTCGGAACGGACTATCCTATGTGGGAGCCTGAATCTGAGATTGAAAAATTTATGCAGATAGACCTTACAGAAAAACAACGTGAGGATATATTTTATAACAATTCGGCACGGCTTTTTGATATACAATAGAAAAAATAAACTTTTTTTCAAAAAACCATTGACAAACTACAAACAGAGTAGTATAACACATTTTAAAATTTGAATATCACAAAAATACGACTGTGACGAGGACGGTTAGATTGTAAAGGCTACCATCGTGCTTGTAAAAGGCAACTAAGGAACAGATGAACTCAAAAAAGAAATTCAGGAATATGTAAAATCTCATACTGCTCCTTATAAATATCCGAGAATCGTTAAATTTGTGAATGAACTTCCAAAGACAATCAGCGGAAAAGCATTAGTGTGAGAATTCGTTTTCTTTTATATAGTCAATAAAGGTTTTCAGAGCTTTCGACATCCATTTATTTTTATGATAAATAAGCTGTTTCCAGATTTCTATGTTCATATCACATACATCAAGGTAACACAAGTCACCTGACGCTATCAAATCATTTGTTACAAAATCAGGAAGGAAAGAAATCATATCGCCCTGAGCAATTATAGACGTTATCATATCTGTTCTTCCGATTTCAAGGATTGGAGAAATTTCTAATGATTTTTTTGCAAGTTCTTTATCAAAAACTCTTCTGTAGCCCTGACCATACTCTGTTAGAATAAATGGCGCGTTTATAATATCGTTAATTGATAGATTTTTAGCTCCTGCAAACTTGGACTTTGCATTTGCAACAAAATGCATTGAAAGCGGCTCCTCCTTCGCAATAATATAGTCTTTGTTGTATGAGTGACTGTCAAGAGTTATAATAACGTCTGCTTCGTTATGGTCAAGCATATCAAACATTACAGAAGTATCCGCTGTTGTAAATTTAACAGAAATGTAAGGATACTTACGGTGAAAATCTATGTAGCTGGCGTTTATTATCTCATCACATACAGAGTCGGGAGTTACAATATGAATGTGACCACTACATTTTTTTTCTTCTTCAAGATTTTCTTTGAATTCATCTGTTAAAGCACGAATCTGATGAGCATATGAAACAAGCTCATGACCACGTTCGGTCAGTGTTATTGTGTGATTTATTCTTTCAAACAAAAGACAACCAAGCTCATCTTCAAGCTGTTTTATCTGAAAGGATACGGTAGATTGTGAGTAATCAAGCTGTTCGGCGGCTTTTGTAAAACTGCCGAGTTCTGCAACGTGAATAAAGGTAATTAAATTTCGTAACTCCATAATACTTCCTCCAACATCGAAAAATTCGATTGTAAACATCAAAACCATTCGTTTGACTAATCTTGGAATGTATTATATACTATGTTACAGAAAAAAGCAAGACTTGGAGGAAAAACAAATGACAAATGCTCAGACTTACACTATCATTGCTCTTTGTGTTTATGCTATAGCAATGGCATTGATTGGCTGTATAAGTTATGGTAAATCAAAAACACTTGACGGCTTCCTTATCGGAGGCAGAAATATTGGCGCATGGGCAACAGCCTTTGCCTATGGTACTACATACTTTTCAGCGGTTGTGTTTGTCGGCTATGCAGGACAACACGGATGGAATATTGGCATAGGAAGTATCTGGATCGGTATTGGTAATGCGGTGCTTGGATGCCTTCTTTCATGGATTTTGTTTGCAAACAGGACAAGAAAGATGACAAAGAAACTTGAAGCAAAAACGATGCCTGAATATTTTGAAAAGCGTTATGCTTCAAAAGGTATGAAGATTTTAGCAGCAGTTATAATTTTTGTATTCCTTGTTCCTTATTCTGCGGCTGTTTATAAAGGTCTTGGCTCTCTGTTTAGCGCAGTATTCCCGGGTGTTGAAACTTGGGTTTGGATGCTTATTATTGCCTGTCTTACAGCTGTGTACCTTGTTGCAGGCGGATATGTGGCAACGGCATACACAGACCTTGTACAAGGTATCGTTATGATAGTGGGTGTTATCTGCCTTGTAGTTGCGGTTATTTCACAAAGCGAAGTCGGAGGTATTTCGGGACTTATAGAGAATCTTTCTAAAATAACCAAAGATGGAGCACAACTTACAAATATTTGGGGTGGCTCATCTTTTAAATTCCTTTGTTTCAATATTATGCTTACAAGCTTTGGTACATGGGGACTTCCGCAGATGATTGGTAAGTTCTATGCTATTAAAGATACAGCGGCAATAAAAAGAGGAACAATCATCTCTACAATTTTCTGTATTGTAATCGGTTGCGGTGCATACCTTATCGGTTCAACATCAAGACTTATCCTTAGCGGAGTTCTTCCCCAAGGTGGCGTTGATGCAGTAATCCCAACGGTTCTTATGAAGGTTTTAGGCGGTGGAGCTTTGGGCAATATTCTTTTGGCTATTATTATGATTCTGCTCCTTTCTGCTTCAATGTCAACACTTGTATCTGTTGTATTAACATCAGCATCCGCAGTTGCGGTTGACCTTATTCCTGCAGTCAGAAACAAAGAAACTAAACCTGAATCTCAGATGATTTTGACAAGATTTTTCTGTCTTGCATTTGTTGCTTGTTCATTTATCTTTGCAACACAGAACATTCCAATTATTGTAAGTCTTATGTCTTTTTCTTGGGGTGTTGTTTCAGGTTGCTTTATTGGACCTTACATCTGGGGACTATTCTCAAAGAAGATTACAAAGGCTGGTGCTTATGCAGGTATTCTGTCAGGCCTTTTGACAGTAGGTATTTCAACATTGGTTATCACTCTTAATTCAGGATTTTCGGCTGCGGCTGCAAAATCACCTGAGATGGGTGTTACGGCAATGGCAATTTCATTTGTGATTGTACCTTTGGTAAGTGCATTTACCAAAAACAAGGACAATGACAGAGTAGAAGAAATCTTTGCTTGCTATAATGAAGACTGATATAACGTAAAAATTTAAGGTGTTGTAGCATTTTGCTACAACATTTATCATAAGTTCGTAATTTCATTTAAAACTATTGACTTTTTTTAGTTTTAGTGTTATAATATAATTTGTTAAAAGTGAATATACACATAAATGCGATGAGCAGAACTAAGTAAGCTTGGAAAGAACCTTTAAGAGAGTTGCCGGTTGGTGCGAGGCAATGGTGATGACCATGACGAATTCCTTCTGTTAGCAGTGCACTGAACAAGATTAGTCTTAAGTAGGATGCAACGGGCGTTCCCGTCACAGAACTAAGGTATGTCAGTACCTGATAAGGTTGCTACCGTGAGATAGCGGCGAACTGAGGTGGTACCACGGAAATGATATTTTCGTCCTCTGTATCCTGAAACAGGATTGCAGAGGGCTTTTTTATTACCTTTATACTGCAAATCTGTTTAACAAAATTTTAAGTGTATTGGAAAGGATTAACAAAAAATGGCTCAAAATTACTATCAAAAAGAAATCGAAACTATGCCGACTCCCGAAATGAAAAAACTTCAATCAGAAAAATTGGTAAAACAGGTGAAACACGTTTACGAAAATGTACCTTACTACAAAAACCTTATGGATGAAAAAGGCGTTAAACCCGAAGACATTAAAGGAATCGAAGATTTACATAAGCTCCCGTTCCTCACAAAAGCAGATTTGAGAGATGCTTACCCTTATGGCTTGCTCGCAAAGCCTCTTGAAGATTGTGTGCGTATCCAGTCAACATCAGGAACAACAGGTCGTCGTGTAGTTGCATTCTACACACAAAAAGATATTGACCTTTGGGAAGACTGCTGTGCCCGTGCAATCGTTGCTGCAGGTGGCAGCAATAAAGATGTTTGTCAGGTGGCTTACGGTTACGGTCTTTTCACCGGTGGTTCCGGACTTAATGGCGGTTCTCACAAGGTTGGATGTTTAACACTTCCTATGTCATCAGGTAACACAGAGCGACAGATTCAGTTTATGACAGATTTAAGCGCAACAATCCTTTGCTGTACTCCTTCTTATGCGGCATATATCGGTGAAACCTTGAAGGAACAAGGCTATAAGCCAGAAGATATTCCGCTTAAAGCTGGTATCTTTGGTGCAGAACCCTGGACAGAAGAAATGCGCAAAAACATTGAAGAAACACTTGGCATTCGTGCTTATGATATATATGGTCTTACCGAAACAAGCGGTCCGGGAGTTGCATTTGAATGTAGCGAGCAGTCAGGTATGCACATTAACGAAGACCACTTCTTAGCGGAAATTATTGACCCAGATACTGGCGAAGTTCTTCCTGAAGGCGAAAAGGGTGAGCTTGTATTTACATCGTTAGATAAAGAAGCGTTTCCGCTTCTCCGTTACAGAACAAGAGATATATGCGTTCTTTCAAGAAAGAAATGTTCCTGCGGAAGAACTCTTATAAAAATGGCAAAACCAATGGGCAGAACAGATGATATGCTTATCATCCGTGGTGTTAATGTGTTCCCAAGCCAGATTGAAACAGTTCTTTTAAGCGAAGGCTATCAGCCGAACTATCAGATTGTTGTTGACAGAGCAAATAACACAGATACCTTTGAGGTTAATGTAGAAATGTCTCCCGAACGGTTCACAGATAAGGTAAGCGATGTGCTCGCAATGGAAAAAGCTCTTGCAAATGCGATGAAGACAATGCTTGGTATCAATCCGACAGTTCACCTTGTTGCACCCAAGAGTATTACCAGAAGTGAAGGTAAAGCGGTTCGTGTAATTGATAAGCGTAATTTGATTTAAGGAAGGAGATTTGAAAAATGGCTATTAAACAGTTAACAGTATTTGTTCCAAACAGAAAGGGTACAATCGTTGCAGTAACAGATGTCCTTGCAAAGAATAATATCAACTTAAGAGCACTGTCCATTGCTGAAACAGAAGATTTCGGTATTCTTCGTCTTATCGTAAATGACGAAACCGCAGCAGAAAAAGTGCTCTGCGAGCAGGGATATCTCATTAAAGTGGTTGATGTTGTGGGTGTTAAAATCGGTGACGAACCAGGAAAACTTACAGCAGCCCTTAATGTACTTGATAAAGCGGATATCAATGTAGAATATCTTTATGCGTTTATGGCTCGTACAGAAAAGCACGCCTATGTTGTTCTAAGAGTTGAAAACAACGAGACAGCAGAAACAGTTCTTACAGATGCAGACTTTAAACTTATAACAGAAGCTGATATTAACAAACTTTAAAAATCAGATTTAGAAGGTAATTATTATGAACTTAAACTTATTAAACTCAAATGAATTTTATTTTAGCTTTAGTGTAGTTTTTTATGGCTATGCTTACCTTGCTGTTGAAAAGTTTATTGAGAAATTAAGAGTGAGTTTTAGAATTTGTTTAAGGTTTTATGCGTGAATAATATACTAAAACCTCGCTTGTCAAAAAAATAGTGCAAGTGGGGTTTTCTTATGAAAGGAACATCGGATATGGCAAGCAAATTAGATGAGGCAAGAAAAATCATAAATGAGATAGATTCCCAAATGGCAGAACTTTTTGTCAAAAGAATGCGAGCTGCCGAAATTGTTTATGAGCATAAAAAGGAATTTGGTCTTCCTGTTTTAGACCAAAGAAGAGAAGATATCGTTATTGAAAAAAACTCAGCGAAGATTAATGATGATGTGTTAAAGGGATATTATATTGATTACATTAAAAACCTTATGTCAGTTTCGAGAGCGTATCAATACCGTATGCAGTCAGGTCTAAAGGTTGCATACAGCGGTGTCCCTGGCGCATTTGCTCATATTGCAGCAGGAAGAATATTCCCTGACAGTAACAGAGTATCATACCGTGACTTCAAATCGGCATACGACTCTGTTGTAAGCGGCGAAGCTGATGTAGCAGTTCTGCCAATTGAAAACAGTTATGCAGGAGAAGTTGGACAGACAATTGATCTTATCTTCTCAGGTGGACTTTTCATAAACGGTATCTATGAGCTTGAAATTCATCAGAATTTATTAGGTCTTCCCGATGCAACTGTTGAAAATATAAAGAAAGTAACAAGCCATTCACAGGCACTTAGCCAATGCCACGACTACATTACTTTTCGTGGATTTGATACTGAAGAAGCCAACAACACGGCAGTTGCAGCTAAGGTCGTTGCAGATATGAAGGATATATCGCTCGGTGCTATTGCAAGTGTAGAAACAGCGGAGATTTACGGTCTTAAGGTTTTGGAAGCAAACATCAATAAAAGTGGAGAAAATACCACTCGTTTTGCGGTTCTTTCAAAAGTTAAGGCGAATACTCCTTCTCTTTCAAACTCTGTTTTGATGTTTACAGTTAAGAATGAAGCGGGTTCTCTTGCAAACGCCATCAGTATTATCGGTAAATATGGATACAATATGACGGCTCTTCGAAGCAGACCGCTTAAGAAACATTCATGGCAGTATTATTTCTATATAGAAATTGACGGAACAACTGAAAACCAGCAGGGCAAGAAAATGATAGAAGAACTAAACAAAGTATGTGATAATCTCAAAGTTGCAGGTTCTTTTGCACCGCATTTTGAAATATAGGGGAGTTTATTATGAATATACATATGAACTTAAAGGAAAACAGTTACGATATAGTTGTGGAAAGAGGAATTCTTGCACGAGCAGGAGAACACCTGAATTTAAAAAGAAGAGTTCTCATTGTAACCGATTCAGGCGTTCCCCAAAGTTATGCCGAAACAGTTGCAAAACAATGCAAAGAACCCGTTATCTGCAATGTTAAATCAGGAGAAGGCTCAAAGAGTCTTGAAGTGTTCGGAATACTTCTTCAAAAGATGCTTGAAAATGGTTTTTCAAGGAAGGATTGCGTTGTGGCAGTTGGTGGCGGAGTTGTTGGAGACCTTTCAGGATTTGCGGCATCTGCATATATGAGAGGTATTGACTTTTATAATATTCCTACCACTCTTCTTTCTCAGATTGATTCATCTATCGGTGGAAAGACTGCAATCAATTTTGGAAATGTGAAAAATATTGTTGGTGCTTTTTATCAACCAAAAAAAGTTTTGATAGACCCCGATGTTTTAAATACGCTTCCCAAAAGACAGATTTCAAACGGTCTTGCCGAAGCAATTAAAATGGCACTAACCTCTGATAGCGAACTGTTTGATATATTTGAAAAGGAAGATATAAAAGAAAAGCTTGATGAAATCATAATTCGTTCTCTTGTTATCAAAAAGAATGTTGTAGAAAAGGATGAAAAGGAATCAGGGCTCAGAAAAATACTTAATTTGGGTCATACAATCGGGCACGGTATTGAAAGTAGTGAAAATATGTCGGAGTTATATCACGGCGAATGTGTTGCGCTTGGGCTCATACCTATGTGTGATGAAAAGATAAGACCAAAAGTAATTGAGATTCTTAAAAAGTGTAATCTGTACAATGTAATTGAATTTGATTGGGATAAGATTACCGAGGCTGCATTTCACGACAAAAAAGCAGATGGTGAATTTGTGACAGTAACAATCGTACCTGATGTGGGTAGCTTTGAGCTTAAAACAATGAAATGCAGTGAAGTAATCGAACTGGCAAAAAGATGCTTTAAGGGGTGATTTTGATGAAAAATACATTTGGAACGAGCGTGACAGTTACCATTTTCGGTGAGAGTCATGGTGAATATATTGGAGCAGTTGTTGACGGGTTAGCGCCAGGAATAGATGTGAATGAAGATTACATAAATCATATGCTTTTTCTCCGCAGGCCTGACGGAAAAATTTCAACGCCAAGAAAAGAAAAAGATGAATTTAAAATTGTAAGCGGTGTTAAAAACAATAAAACCACAGGAACACCCATTACTATTTTAATCCCTAATGAAAATGTAAAAAGCGATGATTACTTCCAGATGAGAACCGTCGCAAGACCGTCTCATGCAGACTATACTGCAGAGTGCAAATACCACGGTTTTCAGGATTCTCGTGGTGGCGGACACTTCAGCGGAAGAATAACAGCAGCTTTAGTTGCAGCAGGTGCAATATGTAAATACGCATTAGAACAAAAAGGTATTTATATCGGCACGCATGTGAAAAAATGTGCAGGAATTTCGGACAGAGATTTTGGCGATTTGTTATCCGATATCAGTACTCTCAGTCAAAAAACATTCGCCGTTCTTGAAGAGTCACGCGTTGAAGAAATGACAAATGCAATTATAAAAGCATCATCCGATGGCGACAGCGTAGGCGGTGTTTTAGAAACAGCAATTTGCGGAATGCCTGAAGGTGTCGGAGAGCCTTGGTTTGATTCCGTAGAGAGTCTGCTTTCACATATGATGTTTTCAATTCCGGCGGTTAAAGGAATAGAGTTCGGCACAGGCTTTAAGATTGCAGATATGAAAGGCTCTGATGCAAACGATTTACTGAAAATTGAAAACGGAAAAATAGTGACTGTCACAAACAATAACGGCGGAATCAACGGCGGTATTACCAATGGTATGCCAATTATTTTCAGAACTGCAATCAAGCCTACACCTACAATATTTAAGCCCCAAAACACTGTGGATTTTCAAAATATGACTGAAACTGTTCTAAAACCAAAAGGCAGGCACGACCCTGCGATTGTTCATAGGGCAAGAGTGGTTCAGGATGCGGCATCTGCGATAGTTCTTTGTGATGCTTTAGCCTTAAGGTTTGGAACAGACTGGTTAAAGGGATGAGTAAAAGATGAAAAAATATGGTTGCATAGGAAAAAAACTAACACATAGCTTTTCTAAAGAAATTCACTCAAAGTTTGCTGATTATGTTTATGAACTGATAGAGCTTTCGGAAGATGAAATTAAGTCATTCTTTGAGAAAAAGGATTTTGGGGCAATTAATGTCACTATACCTTATAAAGAAACTGTTATTCCTTATCTTGATTCTGTAAGTGATGTTGCCAAAAAAATCGGTGCTGTTAACACCATTGTAAACAGAGAAGGTAAATTATATGGATATAACACCGACTATTACGGAATGAAAGCACTTATCGAAAAAATCGGCATTAATTTAAATAACAAAAAGGTCCTTATTCTCGGAACGGGCGGGACAAGCAAAACAGCACAGGTTGTTGCAAAGGATATGTGTGCATCTGATATTTTAGTTGTAAGCAGAAGCAAAAAAGAAAACTACATTACTTATGAGGAAGCAACAAATAATCATTCAGATGCTGATGTAATTATCAATACCACTCCCTCGGGTATGTATCCTGATTGCGATTTTCGACCAATTGACATTTCAGCGTTTGCATCTTTGGAGGGTGTTGTTGATGCAGTATATAATCCTCTTACTACGAATCTTGTTCTTGACGCAAAGAAAAAAGGAATTAAAGCAGAGTGTGGTCTATATATGCTCGTAATGCAGGCGGCCTTCGCAGTAGAAAAATTCCTTGATACACAAATTCCAAAAGAAACTGCCGATAATGTGTTTTATGATATTCTTGCATCAAAAGAAAACATCGTGCTGACAGGTATGCCCGGAAGCGGTAAAAGCACGATAGGAAAGTTACTTGAAATAGATGGCTTTGAGTTTGTCGATACAGATGCGGAAATTGAAAAACGGTGCGGATGTACCATTAAAGAACTGATAAACACAAAAGGCGAAAAGTATTTTAGAGATTTGGAAACGGAAGTTATTCGTGATATTTCATCAAATAGTTCCCGTATTATTTCAACAGGCGGCGGTGCAATCTTAAAAGAAGAAAATGTGAACTGTCTTAAAAGAAATGGTAAGTTGTTCTTTATCAATGCAAGTTTAGAAAGACTTCAGGCAACGGATGACAGACCGCTTTCCGATACATACGAAAAGCTCAGAAAACTTTATTCCAAGCGACTTGAGATTTATCAATCTACGGCAGATATGATTGTTCCTGATATGGCTACTCCCGAAGCGGAGGCAGAATATATTATTAAAAAACGATTGGAGCGGATATTGTGAAAATCCTTGTTATAAACGGACCTAACTTAAATATGCTCGGAATACGTGAGCCTGACCATTACGGCAGGGAAAACTACGAAAGTCTTTGTGAAAAAGTACAAAAGCATTGTGATAACAAAAACGTGGAAGTAAAAATATATCAATCCAATCACGAAGGCGACCTTGTGGATGAAATTCAAAAGGCGTACGGAAATATAGATGGTATTGTAATAAATCCTGGGGCATATACCCATACAAGTATTGCTATTTTGGATGCTGTAAAGTCAGTAAATATACCGACAGTTGAAGTACACATTTCAAAAGTAGAAGAGCGAGAAGATTTCAGACAGGTAAGCTATGTGCGACTTGCCTGTGTTAAAACAATTACGGGTCACGGCACAGATGGATATCTTGAGGCTATTGACTATCTTACCAGGGAATACAAATGATAGCACAATTCAAACCCTGTAAATTAAGAGGAAAGATAAGCGCACCACCATCGAAAAGTATGGCGCACAGATATTTGATAGGTGCTGCATTATCGAAACAAAAATGCTCATTGTCAGGTGTTGACTATAGCGAAGACATCTTGGCAAGTATTGATTGCCTAAAATCATTAGGTACTGAAATAACCACAGATAATAACAAAGTATGCATTAACCCTGATAATTTTATGAAAGCAGAAGCTCCCATTTTAGAATGCAGAGAGAGCGGAAGCACATTAAGATTTTTTATGCCCCTTGCACTTTGTCTGGGTAGGCAGGTGACCTTGAAAGGAAGCACACGCCTTTTTGAAAGACCGCTTGATGTTTATGAGAGACTTTGTAAAAAAAATGGCTTCATATTCCAAAAGGGCACAAACTCCGTAACACTTTGTGGAAAACTTGAAAGCGGAAACTATAAAATACGAGGAGATATCAGCAGTCAATTCATTACGGGACTTATATTTGCTCTTGTTTATCTTGGAGACGATTCATTTATTGAGATTATCCCTCCGTTTGAAAGCAGATCGTATATAAAACTGACAATCTCTGCACTAAAATCATTTGGTGCAGATGTAGAGTTTGCTGGTGAATATAATATTGCAATCAAAAAGTCAAAAATGCACTCATATTCAGGAAGAATCGAAGGTGACTATTCAAATGCAGCTTTTTTGGATGCATTTAACTATCTTGGCTCTGAAATAGAAATACAAAATCTTGATGATGACAGTCTTCAGGGTGATAAGGTGTATAAAGATTATTTTAATAAAATTCGTAATGGAACACCAACTCTTGATATTTCCGATTGCCCTGACTTAGGACCGATACTCTTTGCCCTTGCAGCCTTAAAAAACGGTGCAGTCTTCACAGGCACAGACAGACTAAAAGCAAAAGAAAGCGACAGAGGTATGGCGATGCACCAAGAACTGCAAAAACTTGGCGGAGGACTCATTTTCGGTGACAATATGATAACTGTACCAAAGCAGGAATTGAAGTTTAACGGCAGTATTCTTGATGGGCATAATGACCACAGAATTGTTATGGCAATGTCTGTTATTCTTTCAAAAATCGGTGGAGAAATTACAGGTGTTGAGGCAGTTAAAAAAAGTTATCCAGGATTTTTTGATGATATACAGAAGCTTGGAGCAGAGGTGGAATTAAGATGATAGTAGATGTAAGCAAAAAAATATTGATAGTTGGACTTGGTCTTTTGGGTGGAAGCTATGCAAGAGTTTTAAAACGTTTTGGTTTTCATATAAGTGCTATTACGAAAGAACAAAGTTCAATAGACTATGCACTTAATGAAGATATCATTGATGAAGGTTCAACAGAGCTTGATGAAAGAATCATTGGCAATGCAGACCTTGTTATATTTGCCCTTTATCCACACGTCTTCGTGGAATGGATTGAGCAGAACCAAAATCTCTTAAAAAGCGGAGCAATCATAACTGATGTAACTGGTGTTAAGAGAAGTGTCGTGTATAAAATTCAGGATATCTTAAGAGACGACGTAGAATTTATAGCGGCACATCCAATGGCAGGTCGTGAAGTTTCAGGCGTGGAAAACAGCACGGATAAGATGTTTTCCGGAGCAAACTATATTGTTACTCCAACGGATAAAAACACACCTGAGGCAATTAACACATGCCTGGAGCTTGGCAGACTTTTAGGATTTTCAAATGTTACTACGCTTTCTCCTGAAGAGCATGACGAAATGATAGGTTTTCTTTCGCAGCTTACTCATTGCATAGCCATTACTCTTATGACCTGCAATGATAAGGAAAATATGGAAAAATTCACAGGCGACTCGTTCAGAGACTTAACGAGAATTGCCCGTATAAACGATTTGATGTGGAGTGAGCTGTTTGTAGCAAACAAGGATGCTCTCCTTGAACAGATGGATATGTTTATGGATAAATTTAAAGAGCTTAAATCAATGCTCGAAGCCGAAGATATTGACGGTATGAGAAAAATGATGTGTCATTCCACAGAGCGCAGAGCATTATTTGATAAAAAATAATTTTATAGGAGAATCTTAAAAATGAATATGGAATTCAAACGCAAATTACCAATACCAAAGGATATAAAAGCACAGTATCCTATTACAACAGAGATAGAAAAGATAAAAGAAAATCGCGACAAGGAAATAAAAGCAGTATTTGAAGGTAAGGACGACAGATTTATACTCATTATCGGTCCCTGTTCTGCAGATCACGATGACAGTGTGATAGATTACATTTCCCGTTTAAGAGGAGTTCAGGAAAAGGTATCTGATAAAATACTTATCATCCCAAGAATTTATACCAATAAGCCGAGAACTACCGGAGACGGTTATAAGGGCATGCTTCATCAGCCCGATCCAAACAAAGAATCGGATATGCTAAAGGGCGTTGTAGCAATCAGAAATCTGCACCTTCGTGCAATCAAAGAAACAGGCTTTACTTGTGCCGATGAAATGCTTTATCCTGAAAACTACAGGTACCTTTCTGACTTATTATCCTATGTTGCAATCGGAGCAAGGTCTGTAGAAAATCAAAAGCACCGTCTTACCGCTAGTGGATTAGATATTCCTGTCGGTATGAAGAACCCCACTGCCGGAGATATTTCGGTAATGATGAATTCAATTACGGCAGGTCAGCATTCCCATACATTCATTTACAGAGGATGGGAAGTTGAAAGCCACGGAAATCCTCTTACTCATGCAATCTTAAGAGGCTATGTAAATAAGCACGGTCAGTCGCTGCCTAACTACCATTATGAAGACCTTATTCATCTTGCTGAAGTATATGAAAAATCAGGACTTTTAAATCCTGCGGTTATTATTGATACAAACCATGCAAACTCAGGCAAGAAATGGATGGAGCAACCGAGAATTGCTAAAGAGGTTCTTCATAGTTGCCGTCATAATAATGATATTAAAAAGCTTGTTAAAGGTCTTATGATAGAGAGCTATATTGAAGACGGAGCACAAAAGTGCGAAGAATGCACATATGGTAAATCAATTACTGACCCTTGTCTTGGATGGGAAAAGACAGAAAAACTCATTTATGATTTGGCAGATGTTCTTTAATAGGAGAGTGTAGTCGTGTTAGGAGTAATTGTAAATGTTATAACCGTAATACTCGGTTCGTGTATAGGATTATTATTTAAAAAAGGTATTCCTGAAAAAGTAAGCAATGCTACTATGATTGGCTTGGGTGCCTGTACCTTGTATATCGGCATATCGGGAAGCTTATGCGGCGAAAATGTTCTTATCGTGATTGCATCTGTTGTATTAGGGGTAATATCAGGAACACTCATAAATATTGATGGAGCCATAAATAAACTTGCAAAGAGCGTTGAAGCGAAATTTAAAAAAGATGGTCAAAGCGTATCTGTTGCAGAAGGGCTTGTAACTGCCACTCTTTTATTCTGTGTCGGTTCTATGACCGTTACAGGTTCAATTCAGGCAGGGCTCACCGGAGATAACTCTGTACTTATAACCAAAGCAACACTTGATTTTGTTTCTTCCATGATGCTTGCTTCAAGTCTTGGCTTTGGTGTAATGCTTTCATCTGTATCAGTATTTATCATTCAGGGCGGACTTGTTCTACTTGCAGGATTTATCGCTCCTTTTATGAGTACGGGCGCAATTAACGAAATGACCTGTGTGGGCTCAATTTTAATTATAATGATAGGCACAAATCTTATGGGAATTACTAAAATCAAGGTTGCAGACTTCTTACCTGCAATTTTATATGCACCTATTATTTATAACATTGTAAATATTGTATTGAATCTTATATAAGAAAAATGGATTTTAATTGGATTTGAAAAACACAGAATGTTGTTCCTGACGTATCTTCATTTTTTTCCAACTGATAAAACCATAGATATCATTTAAAAGAAATGCAACAAAACATACAATAACAGAAACATATTTAATATCAAGCATACTTGC
Source organism: Congzhengia sp. (assembly GCA_045587965.1). GTDB lineage: Bacteria > Bacillota > Clostridia > UBA1381 > UBA9506 > Congzhengia. Next base: position 889 of record JAZNDH010000033.1, on the reverse strand, counting down.
CAATATCCACAGAATTATTAAAACGACATCATTAGCTGCATAGGCAAGTGCAAAGTATGGACTTCTTCGAAATGAAAGATACACTGCGATAAAACTTGTTGTAACGGAGATTGTGCTTGGAACAATGTTTGCGGTGTTGAAGTGCTCCAATATAAAGTAAAAGATAACTGTAATGACAACAGTGATTATGCACATAAATACATTTTCTTTTGTGGCTAAAGAATTTACTTTGACTTCTGCTTTGTTTCCTTTGTAGGGATTCTTAAGCCAAGAGATAAGTGCAAAAACAGCCATAGGCATTGTCATACTAAGATATGTTATCATCTCCCCATAGTAAGAGAACGTGTATGAAATCACCCCATAGAGCAGACTGAATATTACCATTAGTAGTTGTCCAAACGGATTTCCTTTTGCATTAAAAATTAATGATGTAACACCAATCAGCGATGCACACAAGGTGAGATAACTTTCTCTATCAAAAATGCAGAATGAAATTATAATGAAAAAAACAGATGATGACCATAAAATAATATCGACTTTTGAAAAATAGTTTTTTAATTTATTCATAACGAACCTCCAAAAAAATAAACATCCGCAAGTATATCTTCAAAGACCTAACGATATACGAACGAATGCTTTAACGCATCTACTACCCGGTGGCAGTTCGATTATTTAATTAAGTACATTGTAACACAGAAAAGATAAAAAAGCAAGGTCATAAAGCAAAGATTAAACTTAAAAAACAGCGCAAACCCTTGCTACGACTGCGTTTGAGAGCGTTGAATATGGCTTGCGTGTGGTCAAATTCAAAAAAATACATATTTTCAAACAAAACAAAAACCTCAGAAACCGCAAAAACTCACAAAAAGGTGGTCGGGATGACAGGATT
>JAZNDH010000032.1:0-23341 GCA_045587965.1 Congzhengia sp. | reverse complement strand
CTCTGCCTTTATTTTTGTGAAAGAGTGCTGAAAAAATCAGCTTACTACCACTGGCATCAGCACTTCTTTAAACTACAGATTAAAAGCTGTTTTTTAAAGGGGAGAAAGGAAAGTTTTTCGAGTGTTCCCTTTCTCCCCCTTTAACCCCCTCTTTCCCCAAAACTCTTACGCTCGGTCACAAGGAATTTATTTTAGAAAAAACAAACTCGCTTCACTCAAACACGTTTTTTCTAAAAACGATAAATCGTTTTACAATAAAATCCTTGTGACCTATATAGTTATATCGTTTACTATAGTTTTTTCTACTATCTGTATTATAAGCCAAAAAGCGTTTCAAGGGGTTTTGGGGTTTGCTAAGGGGGAAAGGGGGAAATCGCAATCCCCCTTTCGCCCCTTGGCACAAAGCGATAAACTTAAAATTTAGTAAAACATTGATGCCAGTGGCACAAATTAAGACAAAGCGTTACGCCTTGTCTTAAAAACTTTTTATTTGGTTATAGCTTAGCTTACAGCATTTTTTTAATTCGTCTTTCTTTTTTTATAAATCAGGAAAAAGCACAGCATTAAAATTGCAGTGATTAAAATGCAAGCAATACCGCGCTCTAACGGATTTAGGTCATTTAATATTTTTTCGTTTTCATCAGCATCAACAACTGCAGAAAACGATGTAGTTACAGGCGATGTGTCATATAAAAGGGTAAAGGTTTTATATAAGATCTGTGCGCCTTTTTCGCGCGTTACAGGTGCCTTTGGCATAAATTTTCCGACATTTTCTGAAAGACCGCACTGAACAGCAACAGCAACATAAGGCATAAATGATGCTGTTATTTCGCTTTTATCTGTAAACTCTAAATATTCAACATAATTATTCGGGAACTTATAGCCTTTCTTTTCTGCCAGAACCTTACCGCAAAGCGATAAGATATATTCGTTTGTTACCGCTTCGTTTCCGCCGAAAATATTTTCCTTAAAAGGTTTTGTCATACCCATTTTTTCGGCTGTTGCTACATAAGCATAGTATTTGTTTTTTTCCGCCATATCCGAATAAGCGGATTTTGCCGTTTCGTCGGTTGAATAAAACATACTGACCAACGCTTTTGTAAAATCATATCTGCTCATTTCCTTGTTTGGAAGAAAATTATTGTTTCGGTCAACCTCTAAAACACCCTTAGACACCAAAAATCTTATTGCCTGATTTGCTGAAAACGAAACATTTTCTATATCATTTATCGTGATATCCTTTTCGACAACCTGATAATTACCTGAACGGACAACGGAAAATTCTATGCTTTTGCTTCTTTCGTCATACTGACCGCCACGGTCTTCTGTTCCGCCGTCGTAGCTTGCCAAAACAGACGAATAATCGCTTTTGGCAGGAACAATTACCCAAACGGGAACAGATATATCATTTATTGTTTCGTTGCTTTTGCCTGTAAATACTATAGAATAGTCCTTTTCATTTTTTGTAAATTCAACAGCAAAAAAATCAATTTCTTTTTCTAAAACAGAAAGCTCTGCCTGGTTTACATAAATTCCGTGGATGTCATCAAGCATAATCTTTATGCCAGATGCCTGAGCGATGCTCTGTGCAACGCCGTTTTCAAATTCGCATCTTATAGGTTTAGAAAAGTCGATGTCTGCACATACTATTTCAGGAACGGTTTTTGCTGTTCTTATTTGCTCTACACCTTTAGACTGGCAAACCGACAAAAGCTGCCCCATACTGTTTACAGCATTTTGCGCAACTATAGAAACATCTGACGCTTTTATGGTAATAACGTTATTTTTTGCACGGACCTTAGTTCTTGAGCACTTATTAACCGCATATTCCATAAAGTTTGCAATTTCTTTTTTGCCGTTTTCATTTATTTGTGTATCGTCAGAAAAGAGAGATGAAAAATACGTGACGTAGTCGTCTATTCCGCGGAAATTAACTGTCTTTTCATATTCGGGCTTGAAATTTGAAGGCTTTGCTTCAGGGGAAATCAACGACCAAAGATACGAAATATCTAAATCATATTCTTTAGAGTATTCTTCAATTAATTCAAACCCGCCTGAAACTAAGGCATATCTTTTTGTATAGGGGAAAGCATATTCTTCAGAGTTTTTGTCGTTTACATAATATTCTGCAAAAATAGCGTCATCATTTAAAATTGTGATTTTATCAAAGGATAAAAAGCTTCCTTTACCAACGCTTGATTTTATTTTATTTCGTTGTGAAGCTGTAAATTTTAAGCTGTCATCTGCAAATTGTGACAAAGCACTATATCTTTCCAAAAATCTTTTTGATGCACCGTTTTTTCCAAACTTCTTTGTTTCATCAGCACTCATATATGACTTCATCAAATGCTCTTTCTCGTAATCCTCTAAATATTCCTGCACCTTTTCGGGAACATTTTCGCAGTACAGAAGTGTTGTGTTGTCGCCCTTAAAAAAGCCTTCTGCCGTCAGGGGATTTTCTTCTGCGATAATTTCTAAAACAGGGGTATAGCTGTTAAAGCTCATTTTGTAAGTAAAGAGCTTTTTTCGGTGTGGTGCTTGTCCTGCATACGAACGCTCGTCTGTTTTTATGTTGTAAACAGAAACAAGATTTTTTAAAAACGTAAAAGGAATGTCTTTGGCTGTGTCAGCCTTTATCATAGAATTGCCGTCGTAATAATAGCTTATAACATCATTTCCATCAGGTAAAAAAAGCTCAGGAATACCATCTTGCGAGATGTCTAAAAGCAAAAATTCCGACGATCTGGATTTTGTAATTGTTTTTTGTGTGGCGTCTTCCCACGGTGCCGCTTGGGCAGCGACAGTTGGAATTGACACAAATATAATTAAGCTCGCTATGAGCAATGATATTATCTTTTTCAAAAGATTACCTCCAAACGGACACAATTTCTTATATTAGATTATACATTTTTAAAGCAAAAAAATCAATGCTTTTATCATAAAAACAACATTTTAAAAAAAAATCAAAAAAATGCTTGACAAACAATTAAATGTAGTGTAGAATACATTTTGTCAGTTTTGACTTTGTGGCGGCATAGCTGAGTTGGCTAGAGTACTGGGTTCATACCCGATTGGTCGCGGGTTCAAATCCAGCTGCCGCTACCAATTTAATATGGCCCGTTGGTCAAGCGGTTAAGACACCGCCCTTTCACGGCGGTAACACGAGTTCGAGTCTCGTACGGGTCACCAGAAAAAAGACTTGTCATTTGACAAGTCTTTTTTCATCGATATAAATTCCTGACGGAATTTGCGATATGTACTCCGTACGCGATATATCTTCGATGCGATATGTCCCTTCGGGACGATAAAAAGGAATTTATATCATATCGCAACCGAATGAAAAGAGGTTATATCGAATTTGCGAAGCAAATATATGGCACGAACGAAAGTGAGTATATCGCCAATAAAACTAAATATCCTTATGGTTCTGCTTTCCCAAAAAGAAACGGTAATCTTCGAAGATTACCGTTTCTTTTTGTTCTATTCACTTTTCACTCTTCTTTAAAAATGTCCTTTTAAGATACAATGTGCTTTTTAAATTTTAATTCTTAAAGCTATGAACAGGAGCAGGAATTCTGCCGCCACGGCGTATAAATTCAGCACTGCTCTTTGAATTTACAGGCATTACAGGGCCTGTGCCCAAAAGACCGCCAAAATCGACTTCGTCGCCTACAACCTTGCCGATTGCAGGAATAATACGAACGGCAGTGGTTTTTTGGTTAATCATACCGATTGCCGCTTCGTCAGCAATTATTGCCGCTATTGTTTCGGCAGAGGTTTCGCCCGGCACACAAATCATATCAAGACCAACGCTGCAAACACAGGTCATGGCTTCTAACTTATCAAGTGAAAGCGTTCCTGCCTTTACTGCTGCAATCATACCTGCATCCTCGCTCACAGGGATAAACGCACCAGATAACCCGCCAACGAAGGACGACGCCATAATTCCGCCCTTTTTAACTGCATCATTTAAAAGCGCAAGCGCTGCTGTTGTGCCGTGTGTTCCGCATTGCTCAAGTCCCATTTCTTCTAAAATATGGGCTACCGAGTCACCTACAGCAGGTGTCGGAGCAAGTGACAAATCGACAATGCCAAACGGCACACCGAGTTTTTTTGATGCTTCACGGGCAACTAATTGTCCCATTCTTGTTATTTTAAAGGCTGTTTTTTTGATTGTTTCGGCAACAACTTCAAAATCAGCACCCTTTACCTTTTCTAATGCACACTTAACAACACCCGGACCTGAAACGCCGACATTAATTACATATTCTGCTTCACCAACACCGTGGTATGCGCCTGCCATAAACGGATTGTCTTCAACGCTGTTACAGAATACCACAAGCTTTGCACATCCGAAGCCTGCAGAGTCTTTCGTCATTTCGGCGGTTTCTTTTACAATTTGTCCCATTTTGGCAACTGCATCCATATTGATACCTGCCTTTGTTGAGCCTACATTTACGCTTGAGCAAACGAGCCGGGTTGTTGCTAAAGCTTCAGGAATTGAGTCAATTAAAGCGTTTTCAACAGGTGTAATACCCTTTTGCACCAATGCTGAAAATCCGCCTATAAAGTTTACTCCTGTATCACGTGCGGCCCTGTCTAAGGTGTGGGCAAATTTAACGAAATCTTCCTTGTTTTCTGATTGTAAAACCAATGACGCAGGTGTAACCGAAATTCTTTTGTTTATAATCGGAACGCCATAACGAACTGAGATTTCTTCTGCAACAGGAACTAAGTCACGGGCAGCAGTTGTGATTTTTTTGTAAACCTTATCGCAAACCTCGTCAACATCACTGCCTGCACAATTAAGCAAAGATATACCCATTGTGACGGTTCTTATATCCAAATGCTCTTCAGAAATCATTTTTATGGTTTCTAAAATATCTATTCTATCTATCATGATAATTCTCCTTAAATTCTGTGCATTGCGGAAAATAAGCCCTCATGCTGCAGATTAATTTCAACACCGATTTCTTTTCCTAATGCTTTTAAATCAGCCGAAAGGTCGGCTGCTTCAATGTTTGATTCTTTTGTGTCAACAAGCATTATCATTGTAAACAAATCCTGCATAATTGTCTGAGAGATATCTAAAATATTGATTGTCTTTTCTGCTAAATATCCGCTTACCTTTGCGATTATTCCTGTTTTATCTTTTCCTACTACTGTGATTACTGCTTTCATAATTGTTCCCCTTTACGATATAATCGACTTAATTATATACGACAAAATGCACTTTTTCAAGGTTTTTTTAATTTTCTCTTTAAAAATTACAATTTTTGTTGTATAATATTTTATATATGTAAATTATCAGGAAAGGAAATTGATTTTATGGAACGTGCAGTCAAGCTTTCTGCAATAATAGAAGAATATAGTTTAAAACCTATTGTAACACCCGAAGGCTATGGAGACATTGAGCTTAATGTTGCCGATGTAAACCGACCGAGCCTGCAGCTCGCAGGTTTTTTTGAATACTTTGACTCGTCTCGTCTTCAGGTTATCGGTATGGTTGAATATACATACTTAGAGTCACTTTCTTCGGAGGACAGATATAAGTCATTAGAGCGTCTTATTAAAGAGCCGATTCCTGCAGTTATCATTACTCGCGGAATGGAGCCTTTTCCTGAGCTTGTTGATTGTGCAAAAAAATATCAGCGTGCTGTTTTTGTGAGTGACTACAGTACGTCACGATTTATGAGTGCTATAATTCTTTATCTTAATGTGGCTCTTGCCCCGATGACGCAGCTTCACGGTGTTTTGGTTGAGGTTTACGGTGAAGGCATTTTACTTTTGGGCGAAAGCGGTGTAGGTAAATCAGAAACCGCAATAGAGCTTGTTAAGCGTGGTCACAGGCTTGTGGCTGACGATGCCGTTGAAATAAGGAGAGTATCCAACAAGTCCTTAGTTGGTGCAGCACCTGAAATTATACGTCATTTTATTGAGCTTCGCGGAATAGGTATAGTAGATGTAAAGCGACTTTTCGGTATGGGTGCCGTAAAAGACACAGAAAACATCGACCTTGTTATTAATCTTGAAAACTGGCAGCAGGGCAAGGCTTACGACAGATTAGGTATGGATATGCAGAAAATGGATATTTTAGGAATAGAAGTACCATCGCTCACAATTCCGATAAAGCCGGGCAGAAACCTTGCTATGATTGTTGAAGTTGCGGCTATGAATACCCGTCAGAGAAAAATGGGCTATAACGCTGCAGAAGAATTAAATGAAAAGATTATGAATCAGGCAAATTTTGAATAAATCTTCGTCTTTTAAAAGACAGAAAGGCAAAGGAATTTTCGTGGAAAAAATAAAAAACCTTATAAGCGAAAAGATTTTAGGCGAGGTCTTAACCGACTTTTCGCTGAAAGAACATACATCCTTTAAAATTGGCGGTGTGGCTGACCTTTATGTTTGCCCGAAAAACTTAATGGAACTAATTAACACGCTCGCAATTTTAAAGGAAAATAACGTGCCTTACTTTTTGCTCGGCGCAGGCTCTAATCTTTTGATTGCAGATAAAGGTATAAGAGGCGCCGTAATAAAGCTTGGCGACGGCTTTGATTACGCTCATGCAAAGGGCGACTATATATTGGCAGGTGCAGGAGTAAGCTTAGCAAAGCTTGCAACCGAAGCAAAAAATGCAGAGCTAAAGGGCTTGGAATTTGCATCGGGCATCCCCGGCTCTTTGGGCGGTGCGCTCTTTATGAATGCAGGGGCATACGGTGGCGAAATGAAAGATGTTGTTAGCGAAGTTTCCTTTATAGATGCAAACGGCACAGTTAAAACCATTCCTGCCAATGAATGTGATTTCGGCTACAGAAAAAGTGTTTTTTCTAAAGGCGATAAAATTATTATTTCAGCTAAAATCACATTACAAAAAGGAAATAAGGATGAAATTTCAGCCACAATGCGTGAATTAAACGCTAAAAGAAAAGAAAAGCAACCCTTAGAATATCCGTCGGCAGGCAGTACCTTCCGCCGTCCTGAGGAGCACTTTGCAGGCTCATTAATTGAACAGGCAGGCTTAAAGGGTTACACCATAGGCGGTGCTCAGGTTTCTGAAAAGCACGCAGGGTTTGTTATTAATACAGGAAATGCAACATCAAAGGATGTGTGTGATTTAATAGAGCACATCAAAAAAACGGTTTTTGAAAAATTTGGTGTAGAGCTTGAACCCGAAGTGAAAATTATAGGAGAAGAATAATAATTAAGACAAGGAATAATTCCTTGTCTTATTTTTTATCAGAGGGATCAATATTTGCTGATAATTTTGTTTTATCGCCATGTGTTAAGGGGCAAAAGGGGGATTGCGATTTCCCCCTTTTCCCCTTAACGAACCCCAAAACCCATTGAAACGCTTAATCCGCAACAAAAATGTATTGTGCTAAAATATTATTTGTTACACAAAGTTAGGCGGTGCATCAGTATTAAAAAAACAGATAGAAAATAGAATTACAAAATCGTGAGCTTTAGTGCAGGCTACAGCCCGTTTTTCAAATTGAAAATTTTCTTTTTCTTTCTTTTTGCATAGCTATATGCAATCGCTGTTCCGCTGGCTGTGTTACTGATTGAAGCATACTTTTTATCATAATAAATAACGCAAAAATCACTGTTATCTATCATTTCGTAGTTTCTTTTAATATAGGAAGCCTTCCCTGCTCCTGAAATTTTTTTGGGAAAATACGTTTCATCGTAGCTTTTTAAAAGATATTTTAAATAACCTTCATCAATATACTGATATTCCGCACGTACATATATCCTTTTTATATTCGGATATATGTTTTTTAATTCTTCAACAACATCACGGCAAAGGCTATCAAACTCACTTCGGCTACCGAACAGGAATGTGTTGACATTTTCTTTCAAAATCAACTCTTTTATAACGCTAAAAAGCTCGCTTTTTAATCCATCACTTTTTTCAATTTTTTTGTGACAAAAAAAGCAACAGACTTTACTCATAACTAACCACCAACCAATTATTTGTGTTTAAATGCACATAATATATTTGTATTATATCGTATTATTTCAATAAATACAAACATTTTGTTTGTATTTATTGAAATATTGTTTGGCGAGAATTTTGTTTCAGTATTTTATAATCATTCTTAGAGGTGATATACTTGAATAATAAAAGCTTTGATACTTGGTTAGCTATTGGTTTAAATATACTGCATTACAGAAAAGAACAAGGTATGACACAGGAGCAATTAGCGGAACGATGCAATCTCAGTAGAAATTACATTCAAAGAATTGAAACAGCTACATCTTCTTGCACGTTAGATACCTTAATGACTATTGCTGAAGCTTTAAATATTCCACTCAAAAAATTATTTGAGTTTAAAGATTGATTTTTCAATTAAATTTCCTGCGGTGTTGTTTAAAAACACAATATATTCCAAAAAAAACAGAGCGTGTCCACAAAACCTTGAATACCCGAAAAATGTCGTATTTTTTTATTAAAAATGCTTGACTTGGGGGTTGTTTTATGTTATACTATGGGGTACTTGGGTAAATGGGTTCTTTTTTTTTGCTCAAAAAAATTTGTAACTCGCCCGAAAAAACAGTTAATAATTTTTAGTTATAAATAAGGAGGCGTGAATAATGAGAACAAGAATTACTCTCGCATGCACAGAATGTAAACAGAGAAACTACGACACAATGAAAGACAAGAAAAACACACCAGACAGATTAGAACTTAACAAATACTGCAGATTCTGCAAAAAGCACACACTTCATAAGGAAACAAAATAATTTTTCCGAAAGTAATTTAATTTAAGGAGTGAAACGTTATGGCAGAAAATACACAGGCTAAAAAGTCAAGCAAAATCAAAACCTATTTCCGCGAATTAAAAGCAGAATTCAAAAGAATTTCCTGGCCTACATTCAAGCAGGTAAGAAACAATACTGGTATTGTTATTGCTTTTATCGTTATCTTAGGTGCGTTTATCGCCCTTGTAGATTTTATCTTTAACTGGGTAATTTCTAAAATTGCATAGTTATTTTTAAAATCAATTAACAGGAAAAGGAGGCAAAAAGAGGCTTTGCTTCTTTTATAAGATATGGCTGATGCTAAATGGTATGTAATCCATACTTTTTCAGGATATGAAAAAAAAGTTCAGACAGACCTTGAAAAAACCATTGAAAACCGCAATCTTCAAGATAAAATCTTGGAAATTAAGGTTCCTATGGAAGAGGTCGTTGAACAAAAAGGTAACGAACAGAAAGTCGTTTCCCGTAAGCTTTTGCCTGGTTATGTCATCGTTAAAATGATTATGACAGACGACACCTGGTACGTTATCAGAAACACCCGTGGTGTTACAGGCTTTGTTGGTCCTGGCTCAAAACCGGTGCCACTGACCGAAGAAGAAGTACATTCAATGGGAATTGAAAGAACAACTGTTAAGGTTAATTTTTCCGTTGGCTCTTCTGTTCGTGTTACTGGCGGTGCTTTTTCAGATTTTGTCGGCGTTGTCGATGAAATCAGCTTAGAAAAGCAAACAGCACGTGTTATTGTTTCTATGTTCGGCAGAGAAACACCTGTCGAGCTCGACTTCTCACAGATAGAAGTTTTAAATTAGTTTTTAAGTTTATACTTAAAATATAAAAAGCTATACGCTTTTGTTGTACGCAACGGTTCGTTGCGTGTGGGAGGATAAGGAGAGTCCTTATTCGCCATTACCACATTTTTATTAAGGAGGTGCACGATAATGGCACAGAAAATCGCAGGTTACATCAAATTGCAGATTCCTGCAGGTAAAGCTACACCGGCTCCCCCGGTTGGTCCAGCCCTCGGTCAGCATGGTGTAAACATCGTTCAGTTCACAAAGGAGTTTAATGAAAAGACAGCTAAAGACGCAGGCTTAATTATTCCTGTTGTTATTACAGTATATGCTGATAGGTCTTTCTCTTTCATTACAAAAACTCCCCCTGCAGCAGTTCTTTTAAAGAAGGCTGCTAAAATCGAAAAGGGTTCAGGCGTACCTAACAAAACAAAGGTTGCCAAGGTTTCAAAAGACGATATCAAGCAGATTGCAGAAACAAAAATGCCAGACTTAAATGCAGCATCTTTAGACGCTGCTATGAGTATGATTGCAGGTACTGCAAGAAGTATGGGTATCACTGTAGAAGACTAATTTCGGTTTTTTAATTACGTGGGAGAGCGAAAAACTCGCTTGTTTGACCACAAAAGGAGGAAAAAATAATGTTTAGAGGTAAAAACTATCAGGAGAGCGCAAAGCTCGTGGATAGAGCAAAACTTTATGACCCTGAAGAAGCTTTAGACCTCGTGGTTAAGGCTTCAAAGGCAAAATTTGATGAAACAGTTGAAGTTCACGTTAAATTAGGCGTTGACTCAAGACACCCTGACCAGCAGGTGCGTGGTGCTATAGTTCTACCGCACGGCACAGGTAAAACAGCTCGTGTTTTAGTATTCGCTAAGGGCGACAAACTCGCTGAAGCAGAAGCAGCTGGTGCTGACTTTTTCGGTGGCGAAGAATTAATTCCTAAAATCCAGAACGAAAACTGGTTTGATTACGACGTTGTTGTTGCAACACCTGATATGATGGGCGTTGTAGGTCGTTTAGGTAAGGTATTAGGTCCTAAAGGTTTAATGCCAAGCCCAAAAGCTGGCACAGTAACAATGGACGTAACAAAGGCTGTTAACGAAATCAAGTCAGGTAAAATTGAATACCGTCTTGATAAAACTAACATCATCCACTGCCCAATCGGTAAAGTATCTTTTGGTAAAGAAAAGCTTGGTGAAAACTTTAAAACACTTTTATCAGCTATTATCAAAGCTAAGCCATCAGCTGCAAAGGGACAGTACATCAAAAGCTGTGCAGTAGCTTCTACAATGGGTCCTGGTGTTAGAGTTAACCAGGCTAAACTTTCTGACTAATTTTACTTGACAAAAAGTAAAACTTATGTTAAAATCTTAGTTGCTTAATTAAAGTAAATATTTTTCCGTAGACAGCAGGCGTGTTTTATACACTTAATTTGCCCGCCGAGGAAAGCTTTTAAAATGTAGTTTTGGGCTTTTCCTGTTTTGCGGAAAAGCCCTTAAATTTTTATATTTTAGCGAGGTGAAATTAAATGGCAAGTGAAAAAATCTTACAGCAGAAACAGCAGGCAGTTGCTGAACTCGCAGAAAAGTTCAAAGCAGCGGCAGCAGGTGTGTTCGTTGATTACTGTGGTCTTTCTGTTGCAGAAGACACAGAACTTCGTAACAAGCTCCGTGAAGCCGGTGTTGAATATTCAGTTGTAAAAAATACACTCACAAAGCGTGCAGCAAATGATGCAGGTTACGCTGATTTCGATGAAATCTTAAACGGACCTACAGCTTTAGCTTTAAGCTTTGATGACGTTGTTGCTCCTGCTAAAGTTTTAGCAGACTTTGCAAAAGACCACGAAGTTATGACAGTTAAGGCAGGCTTTATGGACGGCAAGGCAATGAGCATTGAAGAAATTGATGCTTTAGCAAAGATTCCTTCAAAGGATACATTATACGCTATGCTCGCTGGTGGCTTGAATGCTACAATCGCAGGCTTGGCTCGTGCGCTTAATGCAATCGCAGAAAAGCAGGAAGAAACTGCTTAATTCAATTTAATTAGTTAACAAAAAGAAATATTATGACAAAATTTAGGAGGAAATTAAAATGAGTGAAAAAATCACAGCTATGATTGAAGAGATTAAAGCTCTTACAGTTTTAGAATTATCTGAATTAGTAAAGGCAATCGAAGAAGAATTTGGTGTATCAGCAGCTGCTCCTGTAGCAGTAGTTGGTGCTGCTGCTCCTGGTGCTGCAGCAGAAGAAAAGACAGATTTCGACGTTGAATTAACAGAAGCTGGCGCTGAAAAAGTTAAGGTTATCAAGCTTGTTCGTGAAATCACAGGTCTTGGTCTTAAAGAAGCAAAAGATATGGTTGATGGCGCTCCAAAAGTTATCAAAGAAGGCGCTTCTAAAGAAGCAGCTGAAGAAATCAAAGCTAAGCTTGAAGAAGTTGGCGCAAAAGTTACACTTAAATAATTTAATTGTAATTAGAAAAAGCACTCCGTATGGGGGTGCTTTTTTGTTTTGTTGACAATTTTTTTTTTGTATGATATGATTAAATCATTAGTTTGTGTCCAGAAGTAACAGCAGGAGCGTGTGGTATGAATTTTTACAAGAATTTATTTTTGAGTCAATCCTATAGCGACTCTTATGACGAGTATCAGTGTTCTTTGAAAAAGGCCGATTATCCCGTTTGGGATTATGTAGTGATTACTGCATCAAACGAAACCCAGGCTAAAGCGTATGAGCAGCAAATCAGCTATCGTCTTAGTAACAATTACCTTAATCCAAGAACAAAATATAAGGTTATCTCAGACCCTGATGGCAAGCGTGTCGGCTCTGGCGGGGCGTGCCTTAATGTTTTAAAATATATAGCAGAAGATAGCAAAAAAACTGATTTTAGCGGTCTTAAAATCTTGTGTATCCACTCAGGTGGTGACTCAAAAAGAGTTCCGCAATATTCTGCTTGCGGAAAGCTTTTCAGCCCTATTCCAAGAGAGCTTTCAGATGGCAGACGCCCCACACTTTTTGACGAATTTATTTTTGCCACAACCGCTATCCCATCACGAATGAAGGATGGTATGTTAACCGCAAGCGGTGATGTTTTGTTGTTGTTAAACCCATTGCAGTTAGATTTTCACACCGTTGGTTCTGCAGTGCTTTCTGTTAAAGAAAAGGTAGAAGTAGGCAAAAATCACGGCGTTTTTCTTTCCGATGAAAATGGCTACGTTACTAATTTTTTACATAAGCAAACCGAAGAAGCCCTAAAAAAAGCAGGCGCTGTGGACCAAAAAGGCAATGTTGATATCGACACAGGTGCTTGTATATTCAGCTCGGAAATTTTAGCTGATTTATACTCGTTGATTGACACTAAAGAAAAATTTGGAAAATTTGTAAACGAACGTGCAAGGCTTTCGTTCTACGGAGATTTCCAGTACCCGCTGGCAGCAAATTCTACGGAAGAACAGTTCTACAAAGAAGCTCCCGAGGGCGAGTTTACCCCTGAGCTTTCTGAATGTCGCAGAGTTTTATGGAAAATTCTGCGTAAATATCCTATGAAAATTTTGCACTTCAGCCCTGCCTCATTTATCCATTTTGGCACAACTCACGAGCTTTTAGCTCTTATGACAACAAATATTGAAGGCTTTAAGTTTTTGGGCTGGAGCAGTAAGGTAAATACAAATGCCGACGATGAGCGTTTTTCTGCTTCAAACTCATATATCAGCAAAAAAAATGTTTCTGTAGGTCGGGGGACATATATAGAAGATTCAATCGTTCACGCTAACAGCACTATAGGTAAAAATTGTGTGCTTTCCTGTGTTGAGCTTTATGGACACATCGTACCTGATAACACCGCCATACACGGACTTAAGCTTACAGACGGCAGATACGTTGTTCGTATGTATGACATTTTTGACAATCCTAAGGAAAATAAGTGGATGGGAAAAACTCTTGACACGCCTCTTTGGACGGCTAAGCTCTTTAAGCCCTGTGACACATTAGAAGAAGCATTAACGGCAACATTATCAGGCGATAATAACGGCGAGCTTTTAAGCTTAGAGGAAAGCTTTAATTTAGCTGATGTTACGGCTATTCTTCCCTGGCAGAAAAAATTAGGGGACAGACTAAAGGTTGAGCGTCTTTTAGATATTGCACGTGGCAAAAAGCATATTAATATGGCTAAAAGGCTCTTTAGTAACGGAATTTCTGAAGGTGTGAAAAATCGCCTTTTAGAAATAGCAAAAGACCTTTCATTTAGTGAACAAGTTCGTGTTTATTACTATTTGGGTACAATTTGTGAAGGCGTCGAGGGCGAAAGAATACTTAATGAATGCTTTGCTTCAATAAGAAATGGTTTGCTTTCGGCTGCAAAGGAAAAATTAAACAAATATAAAAATATGACCATAAAAAAAGACGAGGTTACTGTTCGTTTACCTGTTCGTGTGAATTTTGGCGGTGGTTGGTCCGACACTCCGCCTTATTGTAACGAGCACGGCGGAACGGTTTTAAATGCCGCAATAACTATAAACGGAAGATATCCTGTTGAAATTAAGTTAAAAAGGCTTGACGAATACAAGGTAATATTAGAAAGTGCTGACAACAACTCTTATGGCGAATTTACAGAGCTTTCTGAGTTGCAGGATTTAGGTAATCCGCACGACCCGTTTGCACTACACAAAGCAGCACTCACTGCCTGCGGAATAGTTTCCGAAAGAAGTGATGAGTCACTTTCGGATATTTTATCACGCTTAGGCGGCGGCATTTACCTTTCAACAAAAGTAATTAACATACCAAAGGGCAGCGGACTGGGAACAAGCTCAATACTTTCCGCCGCTTGTGTTAAGGGAATATTTGAATTTATCGGCATTGATATTTCGGATAATGAAATTTATAACAGGGTGCTCTGCTTAGAACAGTTTATGTCAACAGGCGGCGGCTGGCAGGACCAGGTTGGCGGCGTAGCTCGTGGTATTAAAATCTGCACATCGCAGCCCGGACTTCATCAGGATATTCTATGCACAACTCTTGCTATGTCCGATGAAATCAAAAAGGAACTCAACGAGCGTTTTTGCATTATATACACAGGTCAGCGCAGACTCGCAAGAAATCTTCTCCGTGAAGTTGTTGGGAAATATCTTTCTTCCGACGAAGATGTCCTTACCGTTTTGTATGAAATTCAAAGACTTGCCGTTTTAATGCGGTTTGAGCTGGA
Organism: Congzhengia sp.; assembly: GCA_045587965.1. GTDB lineage: Bacteria > Bacillota > Clostridia > UBA1381 > UBA9506 > Congzhengia. The sequence continues at coordinate 8,582 of JAZNDH010000032.1, read as the reverse complement.
AAAAGGAAATATTAACGGCTTTGCCAAGCTTTTGAATTCTCATTGGGAACTGAGCAAAAAACTTGATGCGGGCTGTACAAATACCTGTATTGACCAGATTTTTAATACCATTGATGATTTGATCGATGGCAAAATGATTTGCGGTGCCGGCGGCGGTGGATTTTTGCAGGTTGTGTTAAAAGAAAATGTTTCTGTTGAAACGTTACGCAATCGTGTATATGATGTTTTTGCAGATTCAGGCATTGATGTATGGACCTGTGAGTTTTGTGAATAAAGTAAAAACAAATAAAATAGTAAAAAGCTGAAGCGAAAGCTCCAGCTTTTTTACTTCAGCATCTGTTTTATAACAGATTGCAAATGGTCAATTTCCGATTTTGCTTCGTACAGTCGATACCTTGTTCTGTCTAAAGTTATCGTGAGCTCTTGAAGTGTAGGCGCATCATACAGCTTTTTTTCTAAAAATTCGCAAAATTTCATTAAAATCCTTTTCATTTTGGTTATCCCTCCTTGGTAAATATGTTAACACAAAAAAATGTGAAAATGAGTGCAAAGATATTTTGTACTTTGCTGTTTTACTCGCTTTACAAATATGGATATATGTGATAAAATATAATTTATGACATAAGAGATTTATCCTGAAGGAAGGTATATAAATTGTTTAAAATTATTAAGAAAAGAGAGCTTAACCCTACAGTTACACTTATGGAAATAAAAGCTCCTTTGGTTGCAAAAAAGGCTGAGCCCGGCCAGTTTATAATTTTGCGCGTAACAGAAGACGGCGAAAGAATTCCGCTTACTGTCGCAGATTATAACAGAAGCGCAGGCACAGTTACAATAATATTCCAGATTGTTGGCGCAACAACTGCTGTTTTAAATCAGAAAAATGAGGGCGAGTATATATCCGATTTCGTTGGTCCTTTAGGTCGCGCTACTCATACAGACGGACTTAAAAAGGTTGCTGTTGTGGGTGGTGGCGTTGGTTGTGCCATTGCTTACCCTGTTGCTAAAAAGCTTCACGATATGGGGTGTTGTGTTCACTCAATCATTGGCTTCAGAAATAAGGATTTACTAATTTTAGAAGACGAGTTCCGTGCGGTAAGCGAAAAGCTCGTTATTATGTCTGACGATGGTTCAGCAGGCGAAAAGGGTCTTGTTACAGACGCTTTAAAAAAGCTTATTGAAGAGGGTAATCAGTACGACGAGGTTATAGCAATTGGTCCGTTAATTATGATGAAATTTGTGTGTAAATTAACAAAGGAACATGGCATAAAAACTGTTGTTTCAATGAACCCGATTATGATTGACGGCACAGGAATGTGTGGCGGATGCCGACTTACAGTTGGTGGCGAAACGAAATTTGCCTGTGTTGACGGCCCTGAATTTGATGGTCATTTGGTTGACTTTGATGAAGCCTTAGACCGCGCTTCAATGTATAGGGATTTTGAACGTCATGCACACGATGAAGCGTGCAATTTGTTCAAAAAGGGGGATTTGTAAAATGCCTAATATGTCACCTGTAAAAAATCCAATGCCACATCAGGCACCTGATGTGAGAAATAAAAATTTTAGTGAAGTTGCACTTGGCTACTCGCCTGATACCGCAATCGAAGAAGCAAAAAGGTGTTTAAATTGCAAGCACAAGCCGTGTGTTTCGGGTTGTCCTGTAGGAATTGACATTCCTGCCTTTATTGAGCGTGTTGCAGAAGGCGACTTTGAAGGCGCTTACGATGTAATTACCAAATCAAGCTCACTTCCTGCTGTTTGCGGCAGAGTTTGTCCGCAGGAAACACAATGCGAAAAAAAGTGCGTCCGCGGTATAAAAGGCGAGCCTGTTGCTATAGGCAGACTTGAGCGTTTTGTTGCAGATTATCACAACCAAAATTCAACCGAAACCCCTAAAAAGCCTGCATCAAACGGCCACAGAGTTGCTGTTGTCGGTTCAGGTCCGTCGGGACTTGCCTGTGCGGGCGACTTAGCAAAAAAAGGCTACGAGGTAACAGTTTTTGAAGCACTACACTTAGCAGGCGGTGTTTTGGTTTATGGTATTCCTGAATTTCGTTTGCCTAAAACAATCGTTCAAAAAGAAATCGACACCTTAAAGGCTTTAGGTGTTAAGGTTGAAACGAATGTTGTTATCGGTAAATCTCTTTCAATAGACGAATTATTGGAAGATGGTTTTGAAGCAGTATTCATCGGTTCTGGCGCAGGTTTGCCGAGATTTATGGGTATCCCTGGCGAAAACTATAAGGGCGTTTACTCTGCAAACGAATTCCTAACAAGAGTTAATCTTATGAAGGCTTATCAGAAAAACCCGACAACACCTATTATGAATGCAAAGCGTGTTGCTGTTGTTGGCGGCGGAAATGTTGCTATGGATGCGGCTCGTTGTGCTAAGCGGCTGGGTGCTGAAACAGTTTATATTGTTTACCGCCGCTCAGAAGCAGAACTTCCTGCCCGTTCGGAAGAAGTTGAGCACGCTAAAGAAGAAGGTATTATATTTAAGCTTTTAACAAATCCTATAGAAATCACAGCAGATGAAAATCGCTTTGTAAATGGTATGAAGTGTGTTGAAATGGAATTGGGCGAGCCTGATGCATCAGGTCGACGTCGCCCTGTTGAAAAAAAGGATTCCGAATTTATAATAGATGTCGACTGTGTTATTATGTCAATCGGCACATCGCCAAACCCGCTTATCAAATCTACAACCGAAGGCTTAGAAACTCAGAAATGGGGCGGAATTATTGTTGATGAAGAAACAGGCAAAACCTCAAGAGAAGGTGTTTATGCTGGTGGCGATGCCGTAACGGGTGCTGCAACCGTAATTTTAGCTATGGGCGCTGGAAAAACTGCAGCTAAGGCGATTGATGAGTATATTATGTCGAAGAAATAAGTTAAAAAGTAGTTGAAATGAACAATAATTTATGTTATACTAAATAAAAGGGGAATATCCCTTTTTCATAGCGTTCTACGCGTAAGCGTTGTCGGCCGGGAACCGTACAATTTGCGCTTGTGAACCTCGTCAGGTGGGGAACCAAGCAGCGATAAGCAAGTTTGCAAATGTGATACGGCTCCTCCCGGTGTGAACGCTAACGGAAAATACTGCGAAATCGCGGTATGTTGGCCGCCTTGGGCGGCTTTTTTGATAAAATACAGGAGGTGTAACCGTGGCATATCAAGCAATATACAGACGTTGGCGTCCGTTAACATTCGACGACGTAGTAGGTCAGAAGCACATAACAACAACGTTGAAAAACCAGGTTATGAATGGCTCTTGTGCCCACGCATACCTTTTTTGCGGTACACGTGGTACGGGCAAAACCTCCACAGCCAAGATTTTATCGCGTGCTGTAAATTGTTTGAATCCTAAAGACGGCAACCCCTGTAACGAGTGTGCAGTTTGCCGCGGACTTTTAGACGAATCTATTTTAGATGTTATTGAGCTTGACGGTGCTTCCAAAAACAAGGTTGAAAACATACGCGAAATAATTGATGATGTTATATTTTTACCGAGTGTTGCAAAGAAAAAGGTTTATATTATAGATGAAGTTCATATGGTAACTCAACAGGCGTTTAACGCTTTATTAAAAACTTTAGAAGAGCCGCCTGCGCACGTGATGTTTATTTTGGCTACAACTGAATTAAACAAAGTGCCAATAACCGTGCTTTCACGTTGTCAGCAATTTGATTTCAGAAGAATTACAAATTCCGACATAGCGGGAAGAATGGGCGAAATTTTATCAGCCGACGGCTTTACCTTTGAAGAAAATGCTCTGTCGTTGATTGCAGAGTTGGGCGACGGATCAATGCGTGACTCTCTTTCTGTTTTAGATAAATGTGTAGGCGCTGTTGATAAACATCTTACCTTTGACACAGTAACCGCAGTTACAGGAATTTTAGATAACGATGCACTTTATGATTTAGCGAAAGCTTTAGCCAGGGGCGAAACAGCAAGTGCTTTAATAAAGATTGATGAAATCGTTGAAAAAGGCAAAGAGTTAGGACTTTTTGCCGAGAGATTTATAAAATATCTTCGTGATATTTTACTTGTTAAGGTAACAAATAAGCCTGAGCTTTTTTTGAACACATCAGAAGAAAATGCTAAAAAAATTAATGATTTGTCAGCAGAGTTTTCAAAAGAAAGGCTTATTCGTTCCATTGAGCTTTTGAGTGAGGCTTATGCTAAAACCCGTGCATCATCAAACGTAAGAACAACCTACGAAATGGCAATCGTTAAAATGTGCGAGCCCCAAACACAAGACTCACAAATCGCACTTTTAGACAGAATAGACCAGCTTGAAAAAAAGCTTGCCAATGCAGATTTTGTGCCAATAAAGGAAAAGATTGATTTGCCCTGGGGAGAAGAAAAATCCCAACAGGTTAAAAAAGAGTCGGAGCAAAAAATACAAAAAACAGACACGGTAATCAAAAAAGAGCCTGCAGAGCAAAAAAAATGCGATGTGCCAAAAGAAGAAAACGACGAATCGGCAGCATCTCGCTGGCCTGAAATTATAAATTATATTAAAACACACGGCGGAATGCCCCTATATCCGCATCTTATGAATGCGCGCACAAAAGTGGTAAGCGGAAAGCTCTGTGTAGTGTTTGACGAGCAGATAGCAATGTCAAAAAGCATTGTTGCAAAAGCTTCAAACATAGCTCTTATCAAAACAGCCGTAAAAGAAATTACCGGCGAAGATTTGGAAATCGCCTGTGTTACGCCAAAGGAAATCGGCGAAGAAGTAAATCCATTTGAAAGATTAGAAGAGTTGAGCAAAACTCATTCTGAAATACAGTTTATATAATCAAGGAGAATTTCACTATGGCAAAAGGAAATAAGTTTACAGGTGGCGGAAACCACAAGATGAATACAGCAATGCGCCAAGTGCAGATGATGCAGGAAGAAATGGCAAGAGTACAACAAGAGCTCGAAGAAAAGGTAATTGAAACATCAGCAGGCGGTGGCAAGGTAAAGGTCGAAATGCGTGGCACAAAGGAAATCACAAAAATTACAATAGACCCTGAAATTGTTGACCCTACTGACACAGAAATGCTTGAAGACTTAATTACAGTAGCTGTAAATGATGCAATTAAGCAGATTGAAGCTCAGGCAGAAGAAGGTATGAGCGCAATCGCAGGAGGACTTTCAATACCTGGTTTATTCTAAGAGGTAATTCTTATGAGAATACTTATTCTTTCTGTTCCCGCAGGCGGCGGACATATGCAAACAGCAAGGGCACTTAATGAGTCCCTTCAAAAGCAGGGAAATACTGAGTGCAGGATTTTAGATATAGCGGAAAATGTAAATGACTTAGCAGCAACACTTGTTTCCGATGGTTATCTTTTGACAAGCACATATATGCAAACAGGCTACAGGTTTGTTTATAATCAGATGGACAAACGAACCAAAAAAAGCTTTACTGCAAGCTCACAGATGCTATATCAGATTTGCGGAAAAAAGCTTGTTGAATATATAAAGGACTTTAAGCCTGATGTTATAGTTTCAACTCACGTTTTTGCGACTGTTGTTTTAAATATTCATGCTAAAAGGCACAAGCTGCAAGCAAAAATAATATCTATTGTTACTGATTTTACAGTACATCCTATATGGGAGCAAACAACTTCCGACTACTATATTATCGCTTCGGAAAATCTTATTCCTGAAGCACTCAAAAAATGGGGAGCAGCAGACAACGTGCTGCCTTTAGGAATTCCGATAAGAGAAGAGTTTGCAAAAAAAATAGAAACAAAAGATGCTAAATCCGCACTTGGAATTAAAGATAAGTTCACAGTTTTAATTATGATGGGTTCTATGGGATATGCAAACTCGGCAATTGATTTGGTTAGTCAGCTGGATAAATCAGAAGACGATTTCCAGATAATTGTAGTTTGTGGAAATAACAAAACCTTAAAAAAGAAGCTTGACAAGAAAAAAACAAAAAAGAATATGCTTGTTTATGGTTTTTGTGATGATATTTCACTTTTGATGGATGCTGCTGACTGCATTATAACAAAGCCGGGCGGTTTATCCACATCGGAAGCTATGGCAAAAGGTATTCCTATTATTTTAACAAATCCTATTCCCGGTCAGGAAGAAAGAAATTTGGAATTTATGCAGAGCAACGGTGTTGCATTGGGTTTGGGCGATGAATTCACAGCAGAAAAGGCAATTCACCAGCTCGTTCACAACCCTGATATTAAAAATATGCTCATTAAAAACATCGAACGTCTTGCTAAACCATATTCAACGCAGAATTTGATTGAGTTCTTGCGCGAAATCAAAAAATAAAATTTTTTATGAAAGGTTGGGATTATATGAAGTTAGTATTTGCAATCGTTAGTAATGACGACGCCAGCATTGTTATGAAGGAGCTTAATAAAGAAGGCTTTTCTGTAACAAAAATGGCTTCAACAGGTGGTTTTTTAAGAGTTGGTAACGTAACTCTATTAGTTGGTACTGAAGAAGATAAAGTACAAGGCGCGATTGATGTAATAGCTAAACATAGTGCCAAACGTAAACAGGTTGTTTTTTCATCCGAGCCTTATATCGGCGCAGGTGCAGGCTATATGTCGTTCCCTGCTGAAATTGAAGTAGGCGGTGCAACAATTTTTGTAGTTGATGTAGAAAGATTCGAGAAAGTTTAATGAATTTTTTAGGGCTTTATGGCCACGAAACAGTAAAACAATGTCTTGGGTTAGCAATAACCCAAGACAGAATATCTAATGCCTACGTTTTTGAAGGGATTAAAGGCGTGGGCAAAAGGTTGTGCGCGCATTTATTTGCACAGGCAATGGTATGTGTGGGCGATGATGCTCCCTGTGGTGTATGCAGTATGTGTCTTCAGGCGAAAGCAAGAACATTGCCCGATATAATTGTGCCTGTGAAAGATTCCGACAAAACACAAATCGGTGTTGATAATGTTCGTGAACAAATAATTTCAGAGGTTTATATAAAGCCGAGAAATGCAAAACGTAAAATCTTTATAATTGAAGACGGCGATATTTTAAGTGACGAAGCTCAAAATGCTCTTTTAAAGGTTTTAGAAGAGCCGCCGCAGTATGTTACATTTATAATTTGTGTAACTAAAAAGGAAAAGCTTTTGTCTACTGTTTTGTCGCGCAGCCAGACTGTTTCATTCTTCCCGTTGCCAAACGAAACTGTTGAAAAATATCTTTTAAAAAATTCAGAGCTTTCACATGATGAAGCAAAGGTTTTAGCAGCTCTTTCTCAGGGAAGCATAGGGGATGCAATGGAGCTGGCAACAGACACATCAAAAAAAGAGCGCATCGAAAAATCGCTTGATGCATTAATGAATTTAAACAAAAACTCCTTACGCATTCGTGAAATGGTTAATTTTTTAACCGAAGAAAAAGAAAATATAAAAGAAATTATCGACTTTCTTTTGACATTTATCCGAGATTGTGTTATGGTTAAAACAGATTTGTCTTGCAATATTGTATTTTCAAATCATTTATCCGACATCAGAGCTTTTACACAAAATATAACGAAAAAAAGGCTGTTATCAGCTTACGATAAACTGAGTGATTTAAAAATTTCGCTCAACCAAAATTTGAATTTCAACGCTACGGTTTCAGAGGCCGTTATGCGTATATGGGAGGACTTCCATGACTAAAGTAGTGGGCATAAGATTCAAGCCCGTAGGAAAAATTTATTATTTCAATCCCGAAGATATTGAGCTTCAACCAAATGACGGCGTTATAGTTGAAACTACGCGCGGCATTGAGTACGGCACAGTTGTTTTAACGGGAAAGGAAATAGATGAAGAAGAATTTAATATGCCGATTAAAAGCGTTTTAAGAAAGGCGACAGATGCAGATTACGAAACCGCAGAGGACAACAAAAAACGTGCTAAAGAGGCGTATTCTATTTGTTTAGAAAAAATTGCCGCAAACAACCTTGAAATGAACTTGGTTGACGTTGAATACACTTTTGACAGAAGTAAGGTTTTATTTTATTTCACAGCCGATGGCAGAGTCGATTTCAGACAGCTTGTTAAGGATTTGGCGGCTGTTTTCAGAACTCGTATTGAGTTGAGACAAATCGGCGTCCGTGACGAAGCAAAGCTGTTAAGCGGCTTCGGAATATGCGGCAGACCCTTATGCTGTGCACAATTTTTAGGCGATTTTGAGCCTGTTTCAATAAAGATGGCTAAGGAGCAATCACTCTCTTTAAATCCAACAAAAATTTCAGGCACCTGTGGCAGACTTATGTGTTGCTTAAAATACGAGCATGAAGCGTATGAATACGAGATAAAGCGTACGCCTCCCGTAGACTCCCTTGTCCGCACGGAAAACGGCGATGGAATAGTTACCGAGATAAGTCCTCTTCAGGGCACTGTCAGAGTAAGGCTTCTTGCCTCGCCCGACGTTCCTCCCAAATCCTATCACAGAGATAACGTAACTATGCTTAGGAAAAAGCAGGACAAGCAATAAGATCATTGCGGACTCCCAATTGGAGTCCCCTCTTTTTTTCTGCTTATACTATTTTTTAATTATTTGTCAATATATATTGAAAACAATTGACAAAACATAAGTTTTGTTTTATAATTAGAGAAGATACTTTA
>JAZNDH010000031.1:0-3693 GCA_045587965.1 Congzhengia sp. | reverse complement strand
TAAAGAAGTTTACTCAAATTCTTAAGGATGTTTTTGCAAAAATTTAGACCGACACTTTTCAATGCCGGTCTGTTTCTCATGCAATTTTTGTAGCTAAATATTTTTTAAATTTCTACTTGACTTTATTTAGCAGGTCTTTTTGGGCTGGAAGGAAAATAGCGCAGATTGGACAAACTGAGCGAAAGTAAGGCGCACCCTTACTTCCGGTTCCCCGAAGGCGTACGTGGGTACGCCAAGAGGCGAAGTTTGTACGAAACACAAGGCAATAAAAAACAGAAGAAATTCGTCGAATAACGAATTTCTTCCCTAAGTTTTATCTTATTTTTTCATTGTCGTTGGAATACGAAGGCGAAATCTTGTGTTTTTCTTTGCCTTGTGTGGTCTGTGCATTTTGCTACAGCCCATTTTATATTATATCAAGTTTTTTAAGTAATGACTTTGTATTTAGCTCAAAGTTTATACCATAATGGCGTGATGAAGATATTTTTTTTGTGAGCTCAATGCACTCCCCTACAAATTCAGAAGCCAAACGAGCTGATTCTACAAGTGTTTTACCGAGCATCAAGGCTGCCATAAAGGTACTTGCAAAAACATCTCCCGTACCGCTATAAACCGCTCTTTGTTTTTCGTTTTCTATGTAGGTTAAGTTACCATCACAATAAATTGCTGTTGAGATTCTATCTTCTCTTGAATTTATGCCTGTTATAATAATTGAAGCATCACAAATTTTCGTTAGTTCTTTTATGATTTTTTCGATATACTCTTTAGTATGTTCTTCTTTATATTCTATTCCTGTTAGCAGACAACCTTCTGTAACATTCGGGACAATTACATCTGCTTTTTTTATAAGCTTTTTCATTTCCTGACAAAATTCAGGTTTAAAGCCGTCATATAAAACACCATCATCGCCCATTACAGGGTCAATAAGCTTTATAGAAACATCAAACATATCTATAAGTTCGCTCACTCGTTCTATCTGTTCTTCAGAGCCCAGGTAGCCTGAATATATGCCATCGAACTTTAAATCAAGCTCTTTCCAATGGTTTGCCGCGGGTAAAATATTTTCAGTTAAGTCGCAAAATGTGTACCCCTTAAAGCCTGTATGTGCCGACAAAACTGCTGTAGGCAAGGCACAAGTTTCAAGACCTGCCGCACCTAAAATTGAAACAGCAACAGTTAAAGAACACTTGCCAAAGCTCGATATATCATTTATAGCTATCACTCTTTTTTGCAAAACTACACCTTCTTATGAATATGTTTTAATTTTTTATCGTTCCTTCTGCAAGGTTTTTCTTTACAGCGTTGATTTTTACTTTTTTGTATTCTCCGCTTATGTCCGTTTCACTTTGTGCAATTACTGTGATGTAATTATCTGTTTTTCCCTCATAAAGACCTTTTATGCCTTTGTGTTCACGTTCAAAAAGCACTTCGACTTCCTTGCCTATATGTGACTGTAAAAAATTCTTTTGTGTTTCTTTTGTAAGTGCAATTAACCTTTTGCTTCGCTCTTCTTTTACAGCTGGCTCAATTTGGTTTTCCATTTTTTCTGCAACTGTACCTTTTCTTATTGAATACTTAAATATATGAGCTTCTGCAAAGGATATCTCTTTTGAAAAATTGAAGCTTTTTTCAAATTCTTCGTCAGTTTCACCGGGGAAACCAACCATAATATCCGTAGTTATTGCGCTGTCAGGAAACGCACGTCTTATACGCTTTACCGACTCGCGATAGTCACTCGTTACATATTTTCTGTTCATTCGCTTTAGAGTTTCGTCACACCCGCTTTGCAATGACAAATGAAAATGTCTGCAAATTTTGGGAAGCTTTGAAATTTCTTCGGTAAAATCATCATCAAAAAGTGTGGGCTCTAAAGAACCCATTCTTATGCGCTTTATACCTTCTATATCATTTAAGCCTTTGAGCAAATCAATTAAGCTCTCGCCTGTGTCTTTACCGTAGGAAGCAAGGTGGATGCCAACCAAAACAATTTCAGAAAATCCGTGAAAAGCCAATCGTTTTGCTTCATCAAGCGAGCTTTTTAAGCTCCTTGAACGAATTCTCCCGCGTGCATAAGGAATTATACAATACGCACAAAAATTATTACAGCCATCCTGCACCTTTAAAAAGGCTCTCGTTCTGCCCTCGTAGCTTGTAACTTCTAATTCTTCAAAATCGCATTTACTTGAAATATCGCCAACCAAATTAAGCTTTTCCTTGTTTTCTAAAAACTTTTCTACTGTGCTGTAAACATCACCTTTTTTATCGGTACCGATTATGATATCCACTTCGGAAATTTTTTCTATATCCTGTGGCATAACCTGAGCATAGCACCCCATAACAACAAGCGTACTGTTTTTGTTTATTTGTTTCGTGCGCCGTATCATCTGGCGTGACTTTCTGTCGCCTAAATGAGTAACTGTGCACGTATTTATAATATACACATCAGCAAATTCGTCAAAATCAACACAGATGTATCCATTGCTTTCAAACTGCTTTTTTACAGCTTCGGATTCATAAGTATTAACTTTACAGCCTAATGTGTAAATAGCAACTTTCTTAGCCATAATACCTCCACTTTAATATGTTCTGTATTATTTTATCACAATATTTCGGTTATGTAAAGTGAGTTGTAAATTTAATGTTTAGCATACAAAAAAGCTCCGCTTATGCGGAGCTTTAAAAAACAAAAATATTCGATTAACGTTTTGAGAACTGTGGTGCACGACGAGCGCCCTTTAAGCCGTATTTCTTTCTTTCCTTCATTCTTGGGTCTCTTGTTAAGAAACCAGCCTTTTTAAGTAAAGGTCTGTAAGCTTCTTCGTCAGCTTCTAATAATGCTCTTGAAATACCGTGACGGATAGCACCAGCCTGACCTGTAAAGCCACCACCGATTACGTTTACAATTACATCAAATTTGCCTTCTGTTTTTGTTAATACTAACGGCTGATTAACGATGATTTTTAATGTTTCTAAACCAAAGTATTCGTCTAATGTTCTGCCGTTTATTTTAATATCGCCCTTACCAGGGATAAGTCTTACTCTTGCGATAGATTTTTTTCTTCTACCTGTACCATAGAAAAAGTCTGCCATTTTTACGCTCCTCCTTATTTAATCTCTTGTGCCCATACTTCAGGCTTCTGTGCTTCGTTTTCATGCTTGTCACCAGCATAAACTCTTAATCTTGTTAATGCTTTTGCGCCAAGTGTGTTATGTGGGAGCATACCCTTGATAGCCTTTGTCATTGCAAATTCAGGTTTTTCAGCCATAAGCTTGCTGTACTTAACTTCCTTAAGACCGCCAACCCAGCCTGTGTGTCTGTAATAGATTTTCTGGTCAAGCTTTTTACCTGTTAAAACAGCTTTGCCAGCGTTAATAACGATAACAAATTCGCCGCAGTCAACGTGAGGTGTGTACTCAGGACGGTGCTTGCCGCGAAGTATAGTAGCCGCTGCAGCTGCAGTCTTACCGAGGGGCTTACCTGCCGCATCGATAATATACCACTTGCGCTCAACGGTTTCTTTCTTTGCCATATAAGTAGACATAAGATTATCCTCCGATTTACCTTTTTGTGTTATTTTCAGCAAGTGAGATTATATCAAACCTATAGCGGCTTGTCAATACCTTTTTTGAAATTTTTACAAAAAATTAATTTAGTATGGCAAATGCTCTCGTTTTCTCTCGTTTTCTCGTTTT
>JAZNDH010000030.1:0-48048 GCA_045587965.1 Congzhengia sp. | reverse complement strand
GAAAGTATTGTAGCAAACATAGAGGAAGTAATATTTAAGAAATGGAAACACGAAGGATTTATAAATCAGTTTAATTCTGATTTGATAAGTGTGGAAATAGATGGCAGGGATTATGAAATATCTGTAAAAGAAATGACGGAGCAATAAAAAAGTTATGCGGTGGCGGAATAGGTAGACACTAATCAGTAGGTATAGGCAATGGTGCGTGTTGTAGGGTGTATAAAACACGGGTAAAGCATGTAGTATCCCTCCACCAATAATCTATCATTATCGAGTTAAATCCTCAGTCCCAGTAAAGTGGTGCCGTGTCTATGATAGAGTGCTATATGAGGTGCAAATCCTCATCCGCATAACCACAATAAAATCGCAATTTAAACGATAAAAGAACGATTTTAAGGAGAGTGAAAACTAAGTGCGAAGACGAAAATATCAAACTTTTGCGAGATGTTGTATTCGAAGTAGCAGGGACGGGAGTTTACGCCGGGAGTGGTGTTTTGTCAAAGGCGGCTTCATCAAACCTACGTTATTAACAAAAATTCGGTGGTTTTTTACAGGGAGACAGTATTATGGGAACAGGAGATAAACCAATTTTATAAGGAGAGGCAGAAATGAAAGTAAATATTTTAGGAACTGAATACAGTATTGAGTTGTTAACTAAAGCACAAGATGAATATCTTAAACAGGTTGACGGATATTGCGATAAAACATCAAAAAGAATTGTTGTAAGAGCGCAAGACAAAAACGATAAAAAAGATGTGAGTGTTATAGACAATTATGATGTCTATTTGCGAACTATGTTAAGGCATGAAATAATACACGCATTTTTATTTGAAAGTGGCTTGCACAACAATTTTTCCCATCCAGAGTGGGGACATGATGAAACAATGATAGATTGGATTGCGGTGCAGTTCCCAAAAATACAAGAAGTGATGGAGCAGATTTATAAACATTTATCAGCAATGAAATAAGGAGTGCGATTCATAAGTGGAAAAGAGCAAGAGAAAAAAGGATTGTTTTCATTATTGGCGTAGAGCGTGTAAAGTATTAGAATGCTTAGTGTGTGAGGAAAGAGACTGCAGCTTTTATGAAACGGAAGAGGAATACATAAAGCGGCAAAAGGAATTTAGGGAAAAATATAAACCTATAGAACCGAAAAATGCACCAAAATATTAAAAGGGGTGTTCTAATTGGAAGAAACAAAAAAATGGTTAAACCGTGCATATTCAATAGATAAAGAAATCAAACGTCTTGAATCAGAATTGAAAAAGGCAAACCTTGCGGCAACATCTCTTGCGACACAGAGAACAGAAGAGAAAGTTCAAACCTCAAAAGTTAACAATGCAGATTATGCAATACTCAAGTGCATAGAGTACTCTGAACAAATTACAAAAGAACTCGGAGAATTATATGCAACGAAAATAGAAATAAGTGAGACTATTTCGCGTGTGGATGACGGAAAGTTGAGGGTGCTCCTTAGAATGAGGTATTTAGAATATAGGTCCTGGGGAGAAATAGCGAATGAAATGGACTATTCAATACGCAACATTCACTACATACATGATAAGTCATTGGAAGAGGTAAAAGACATCATTGCACACACTTGCAGTGTCAAGTGTGATATTGTGTAAAATGTAATAAAAGGACAGGGCAACATGAAGAATGCGGCTTCGTCCTTTTTTTGTGCCGGAATTGCATTGCCGGTGGATGAGGTTGGAGGGAATAAACGATATTATAAAGGAGCAATCTTAAAGGGGTTGCTCTTTTTATGTATAAAGAGAGGTGGTGGGGCTTGGGTAAAACCATTAACTGGATAAAAATCAAAAACGAATATCTTAATACGAATATAAGCCAAAGAAAATTGGCTGATAAATATAAAATATCTTTCAACACGCTTAAGGATAGAGCCAATAGAGAAAAGTGGGCGGACTTGCGCAAGGAACAGCACAACAAAATCGCTCAAAGGACACAACAAATAACGGAAGAAAAAATAATCCAGGAAGAAGTAGACCGTATTACAAGTATTTTGAGCACTGCTGATGCCCTGCAAGAAAAAATCATACAATCTATGGGGCAACTTAGCACTTATATTGATATGTACGGAAAAAAGCACGAAACAGACATCATAGATGTAGCCAAGGTGCGAAAGCTTGTTTCGGCGTTGAAAGATTTAAGCGAAATAGTCAATAAAAATGATAAGACTGATAATGATAAGAAATTAGATAAGATACTTGAAATGATAGGCGGTGTTATATAAATGCCTTTTTCGGAAAAGCAAAGAGAGTTTTTAGACAACGCAAATCATAGATGGAATATAAAAAGCGGTGCGACACGTTCGGGCAAGACCTATATAGATTTATATGTCATACCGAAAAGGATTCGCTCCGTATCGGGCAAGGATGGCTTAAATGTTTTGCTTGGCAATACAAAAAGTACCTTGCAGAGAAATATAATAGAGCCGTTGCAGGAACTGTGGGGCGTGAAGAATGTATCAGACATTCGCTCTGACAACACTGCAACAATAATGGGCGAAAAAGTATATTGCCTGGGCGCAGACAAAATAAGCCAGGTTGATAAACTTCGAGGCTCGAGCATTAAATATTGTTATGGCGATGAGATAGTTACATGGCATAAAGAAGTATTTGAAATGTTGAAGTCTCGACTTGATAAACCGTACAGCAGATTTGACGGAACTTGCAACCCCGAAGGACCAACACATTGGTTTAAATCGTTTCTTGACAATGAAAAAAATGCAGATATTTATCTTCAGGAGTATACAATAGACGACAATCCGTTCTTGTCGGAGGGATTTGTCAAGAACCTTAAAAAAGAATATGCAAATACTGTTTACTATGATAGATATATTTTGGGTAAATGGGTAAGAGCTGAGGGAATTATCTTTAAAGAATTAGCGAATAATCCGTCAGAATTTACTGTTAAAGCATCCGATGCGCCGAAAGCGTTCAGATGGTGCGAAGTTGGATTTGATATTGGTGGTAATGGTTCGGCGTATGCCTTGACCTGTTGTGCAGAAGGGTTAGACGGAATTTATTATGTTTTAAAGAGCAAAAAGACGCAGGCAAACGAAGTTAATATGCAAGATATAGAAAGGCTCGTGTGCAACTTCTGCGACGATGCTCGGCGTAAATATAACATCGTAATAGGTCCTATAAATAGCGACCATATTGCCGCAATCACAAACACCATAACTAGCAATACTCCATATGCGGCATATTTCACATATAAACCGCCACTTGAAGACAGAGTGTTTGCGATAAGCAAGTTATTGGCACAGAAGAAGATTAAGTTTGTTGAAGGCGAATGCGACGACTTGATTGATGAGATGTCAAATCTTGTATACGATGAAAAATCGGGAAGAACAATTCCGTTAGATGATGGCACTATGCAAATTGATACTTGGGATAGTTTTATTTATTCACTGAGTGGCAATTGGCAATATTTAGATACATAAGGAGTGAAAACCACATTGCAGAAATTTAGAATGTTTTGGTCGTTGCTATGGGAAAGTATGCGACAGGCATATAATAAAGCATATAAAAACCCTACAACATCAGGAGTGCAAAAATGGCGAGATATTACAAAAATAAATCTGCTTAATATTTTTGTAGGAGTATTGAACACACTTGCCAATATGGAAGCAACCTTTGAGGTAGAGAGCGACAGTTCTTTAACTGAGAAGTTAAAAACATTGTGCAAGGATTTGGAAAGCAAAAGATATGATATAACTGAAAATATGCTCGGGGATGGAGATTATTATGTCTTCCCAGCGCATAACAGCAAAGGCGACATAATTCATACATATTTGACACAAGAGCAGGTCCGTATTGTTGATATGGATGGCGAAGAAATAAAAGAGGCTTTCGGTATAATAGATGTTTATACGGACAAGCACAACAGAGTTTATTTCTTACTCCGCCACCACAAATTAGATAACGATGGCACACTTACCATATCATACTCTACGGTTACTGATTCGGGAAAACCTGCATATATAGAAAAATGGAACTACCTGAACGATAATGTTTACAGTTGGAAGGGTGCAAATCATATAGGTTTCGGACGATATAAGTCTCCAAAATCGAGCAGGGGTTTGTCTCCTGTATACGGTGTGCCTCTCAACTTTGGATGTGATGAAATCGAGCAGAAAATATTTGAAGATTTAAAACTCATCCAGGAAGAATTCGAGAACGGAAAATCTGTTGTGTTCACAGACCCGAGAAATCTTTGGAAGGACGAAGAAACAAAAGGGTTCAAAATTGCATCGAACATTATACCCATACATCAGAGACCGGATATTAAAGGTTCAAATATCGACATTTTCAATCCGAATTTAAGATACAGTGAGCATTATTCAAAGCTCGTGGGCGATATGGCTCTTCTTGAAAAAGAAATAGGAACGAGTAAAGGTATATTAACAGATAATGAAACCTCGTATACTGCAACGGCTACGGCGGTTCGTAGAGCAAATGCCGACACATTGTCATTGATAGACAGAATTCATACTGCGATAGATGAAGGCAATGAAATGACACTTTTGGCGGACTGTGTATTCCTTAACATTTCGCCTGATTTGTGGACATATAAGTCAGATTACTTCGACCCGTTCGAAGACCCTGACACACAATGGCAGAGACTTGTTGAGGCCAAGAGTAATGGTGCAGCAGAAACAGAAGACCTTATCAAGTGGCTATGGTCTTCTCTTACTGATGATGAAATAAAAGAGAAAAAATCGCGTATAATTGCCGAGAACAAAAACAATTCGAATAAAAGCATAGAAAGTATGCTTAATATGTAAAGGTGTGCTTTAAATGCCTCGTATTGATGATAAAAGACTGCAAGAGCTTGCGGACAAGACCATATTTGCCAGGACAAATGAATTTAACGATTATGTCTTGCGCACAATAGGAAGAAGAATTAAAGCCACCGGCAGAGCATCAGCTGCAGACCAAACCGCATTGAATAATATGAAAAATATTAGCGGGGATATGGCTAAGATAAAAAAGAAACTTGCCGAAACAATGGAGCTTAATGTGGCTGATGTGGAAGCAATACTCACACAGACTGTTACAGAGGGCGTTAATTCTTATAAGCCTTTATTTGATTTTAAAGGTGCAGAGTTCATTCCGTTTGAACAAAATGAATATGCGAAGTTCCTTGTTAATCATTGGGCGCAGGAAACATGCGAAAAAATGATAAATCTATCACGAACCAAGGCGCTATGTTTTGATAAATATAATGCCCTGGGAGAAGTGATAGGAACTACGCCATTAGAAGGAGCATTTCAACAGGCGATTGACGAAGCTGTGATGGCGGTATCGACAGGCACAACGGATTTTAATACCGCAATGAAGAAAACTGTTGAAAGGTTAGGCGGTTCGGGCGTCCGTGTAGATTATGGCAACAACATTACAAGAGGTTTGCCTGGTATGGTTCGCTCCAATCTGCTCTATGGTGCAAAACAAGCGGCACAAGCATACGATGAGTATATAGGAGAACAGATTGGATGCAACGGATTTGAAGTAGACTACCACCCGGGACCAAGACCGACACACGCATTTATGGGCGGTGTAATGTATTCGTATAATGGCGATGTTGTAATAGATGGCGTTAAATATGAAGACGGCTCAGAAGCGTTGGAAAGACTCAAAGATTATGGCTGCTTGCATTTCAAAATGGATGTTATTCTTGGTGTATCAGAACCGAGGTATGATAAAGATTGGCTTGAACAACAGAAGAAAAAAGACACAGAGCTTATTGAATATAACGGTAAGCAAAAGACGATGTATCAATGGAAACAAGGTGCAAGGCGTTTAGAAACTGCAGTTCGTGAGCAACGCGATATTGCCTTTATGGCAAAGGAAAGCGGTATTAAATCTTTGGAGAATCAAGCCAAAGGAAAAATAGCCGACTATCGTGCTGCTTATGATGATTTGTGTGATAAGGTCGGCATAGAGAAACGCTATGACCGAATGGCGACATTTCCTTCAAAATCCGTTGACAATATCGTAAAAAGTGATATAATAGATATAGATATTACTGAAAATGGCAAGTATAGAAAGTTGTCGTATGACAATGAATATGAATATAAGAAATATATAATGCCTGAATATTCTATGCAAAATATATCTAAAAGAGATAGAGATATTTTGTGGGATGACGACAATGGATATATCCAAAATCCTATTGGTTACAAGGCCATAAATGATTACGATAGAGGTCTTACGCAAGGTTTAGAAGAAAAGTACAAGGAAACGAAGACTATTCTCAACAGGCTTACATCAACTGCAACCCTCAAAAAAGATTATGTGGGGTACAGAAAAGTTGATTGTGCGTATTTAAGCGATGTTATGGGCATTGAAATTGAAGGTTTGACCAAAAAAAGTTGGCAAAAAACGCGATTGGGAAAGAATGTGCGACTTGACATTCCTAAAAATAGCAATGCTGCGCAGATTATCGCTGACCGAATAAATAAGTCAGTCAGCGAGAAAAATATTCAAATTCCAGATAAAGCTGTGACATCTATTAGTATGTGCGAAGATGTAAATTATTTTACGCATAGGGCGATACAGTTTGAAATTCAAATGCCAATTGGGACAAAAGGATTAATAACCGACAATTGGGAAGAAAGTGAGTTTATAGCGCAAGCAAATTCATCACTTAAAATTTTAGGAGCAACACCGTATAATGATGGTGTTAAAGATTGTGTCAAAATATTTGCTGAACTTATTCAATAAGGAGATGAAATTATGGAACGGAATATGACTAGTATTTTACATAATCATTTTTCACAAAAGGAAATTGATTTTGCGTTTCTTAATGTTGTAGGATGTTCTATTGCAATAGGAAAGCAGCTTAAGAACTCGGAAGAACTGAAAAAAATAGAAAAATTACCTCTGGAATATTGGGATGATGTAGATATTTCAAAAGAAAGAATGAAAAAATATTTCGAGGAAAGTTTGTCATTTAAAGAAAAAATGGAAAAACAAAATGATAAGAAACCGATATTTGTAACGAAGAAAGATGAGTTTGCAGATTTATATTTTCGGTATCAGTACAATATATAGTACCACCTTGTAGTTGCAGGGTGGTATTTTTATACCCAAATTTAATAATTAAGGCATTATGTGGTGGTTTCACATAGTGCTTTTTTTATACCCAAAACAGGTCGGTAGATTAGACCTTAATAAATAGTCGGGTGGAGTGCAGAGAAACGCACTTAAAAAAGACTTAAACACAGAAAGGAAAGAAATTATGGCAATTTCAGTAAAATACCTCGTTGAAGAATTAGGTATTGACAAGGAAGTAGCAGAAAAAATCTTTGCAGAAAGAGGCAAGGAGATTGCTGCTGAAAAAACAAAGCGCGAGGAACTTGAGGCCACACTTGGCGAAAAGGACAATTCTCTCGCAAAAATCACAGAAGAGTTAAATACTCTTAAAGAAAACAATGCGGATGCAAAAGAGTGGCAAACAAAGTTTGAAACCCTCACTCAGGAAATTGCAGAAAAGGAAGCTCAGGCAGCAGCCGACAAAGAGGCAAAAGAAAAAGCCGACAATATTGCAAATCGTTTTAAAGTGGTTTTGGGAGAAAAGGAATTCTCTCACAGCGCTATTGAGGCAGATTACCTCAAGAAGTTTGGCGAGGCCCTTGATGTTGAAGAGAATAAGAGCAAGTCTGATGCAGATATTTTCAATGCATTAACAAAAGATGACGGTACAGCATTTAAAGGTGTAACCGCCTTTAAATTGGAAGGTGGAAAAGCCGGGGGCGGTACCGACGAACCAATAAAAATACCAAAAATATTCTAATATAAAGGAGAAAGATATAAAATGGCAAGAATTGCAAGTTTAAGTGTATTGCTTACAGATGAAGGTAATGACTTTTTAGCGGAGCAGTACGGCAAAGTAATTGAAAATATTGAAAAAACAACTATTTCAGGTGCGTTAAAAAACACTGATTTATCAGGTACACCTACAAGCGGTTCAGTAGAGGCAAAGAGATTTACCAATGCTGAAAGCAAGGATTATGGTACCGCAAGAGCTGCAAATAAGGGCGACCAGGTAAAAGCAAAGCCTGTAACAGTAGCAATTAATGTTGACAAGGAAATCGTCGAAGAAATCGAAGAAAAGGATGTTTCTTTATACGGAGTTGACAGCGTTGTTGAAAAGAGAACTGCAAATCACGGCAAGTCTATGAGAAGAGAACTTGAAAGAGCGTTCTTTAAAGAAGCGACAACAGCAGGTACAGAACTTGTTACCGATAAAGCAATAATCAACGAAAAGGTTGAAGCACTCATCCAGCAGATTG
The DNA here is from genome assembly GCA_045587965.1 of Congzhengia sp. GTDB lineage: Bacteria > Bacillota > Clostridia > UBA1381 > UBA9506 > Congzhengia. Next base: position 39,725 of record JAZNDH010000030.1, on the reverse strand, counting down.
AAAACACAAAAAATGAATTTGTTGATGGCGTAGACCGTGAGTTAATATCTGTAACACTTTCAACAGCTAAATACGGCGAAATGAGAGATTTCCTTGATAAATCACAGAATTCTAATGTAGACACAAGCAAAGCAGAGTTCGGCACATTCCACGGCGTAAGAATTTACAGTTCTGTATATCTTCCTGAAGGTACAGATATGGTCGCTATGGCAGATGGCTCTATTGCTCAGCCTGTGTTACCTACAGTTGCAAAACCCGAAAAGATTCAGTTATCAAATGCTATCGGCTTTGGTCTCTTCTATTCTTACGGCACAAAGGCTGTAACACCTGACTTAATCTATAAAGTGAGTGCTGCCTAATGAAATTTAAAGACATAGTAACAGGGGCTACACTTATTACTGGAAATCCTTTTAATATCGAGCAGATGAAGAAGAACCCTGCTCGATATAAGGAGATAACAGTAAAAGAAGAAGCGCCTAAAAATGATGTAAAAGCAAAGAAATCGAAGTAAGAGAAAGGCGGTTCAACAATGCAATACCTTACTTTTAATGAGTATGTTGAAATGGGCGGTGTTCTTGATGAGACCGCCTTTACACCTTTAGCACGAAAAGCGGAGTATCATATCAACGCACAGGCTTCGGGAATGACAGGTGTAAGGATAAAAAGACTTGCTGAAATTCCTGAATGTGTAAAGGAATGTGTGTATGAGCTTGTTTTCTTTTTCAGTGCAAATAAGACAAATGAACGCCAAATAGCAAGTGAGAGCCAATCACAAGGCGGCACAAATGAAAGCGTGTCTTATGTGCAGAAAACAGAAGAAGACATAAATATGCAGTTAGAAAACATAATATGTAATTTCCTTTTTGGCGGCGGAATGGGACATTTGCTTTATAGGGGTTTTGACGAATGAGTTTATCAAGATTGGCAGGTCAAGTGTTTACTATAATCAATCAAATACCGCAAGATGCTACGGTATCAACTAAAGTGAAATGGAATAAGTTTCGCCTTAGAGACTGCGGCAAAAGGGATGGATTGTATGACCGTTCATCAGGAACGATGGCATATAAGGCAAACACTTGGACTGCATTTATCAACGATTGGAAAAATTACAAGGCGCCAACATTTTTAGAAGGCGGCTATTATGCACTTGACGATGAGCGGAAAGACCAATATTTTACCGCAAATGTGGGAGACTTGCTTATCTTTGCTGATATTCCTGACGAAGCACCAACAACGATACAGGAATTTAATCAGCTCCGGGATAAGTACAGAGATATTGGCGGTCCTATCACGAGTGCGGAAGTCTATATCAATTTTAAGGCGGATGGAACGCCTTGGAAAACAAACCACATTGAACTTGTTAGGGGGTAAAAACGATTGAGTGATTTTGAAAAGATTTTTGAATGGCTTAAGACCTGCCCCACGCTATATAATTTGTGGGTTGTGTCTTCTATGATTGAAGATAGAAAAATGGTGTTGCAGCCAAACTCATCAGCTAATATGTATGTAGTAGATGCTACGCCTTACAAAAGCGGCGGAAATCGTTATGTATTCCGTAAAACAGAACCGTACTTTTTTGATATGGATATTATTATATACAGAGCTTTTTATGCGGACCAAAACGCATACAACCTTGACACACAAGAAAATGTGCAGGCGGTATGTGATTGGCTCATAGAACAACAAAACGAAGGTAAAACTCCTTCATTAAGTAATCATTGCTATCAAATTGAATGTTTAACCCCAAGACCGTTTATAAGGGGTCAGTACGAGAGTGACAGCGACCCTAATGCCTTTTTGGTAGATTATGCGGTTACGGTTAGATTTTACACAGATAATCCTGCAAAAGAACGAGCAGTGGTAAGAATATGAAAATATCAATAGAAGATAAAATAAATCTTACTCCTGCGATAAAGCTTATAGAAAGCGATGCATTTTGGTTATTTGGTGCAAAAGAGTGGCAGAGAGTGTTATATGATTACATACCGCACAAGACAGACCAATTAAGACAGAAGAATGTAGAATATGAGCCAAAAGAAATACATTACAACGCACCGCACTCGAATTTCATATACTACGGCATGAAGATGGTTGACCCTGTATATAAAGTTGGTGGTTTTACCAAGGATGGTGGAGAAACCTGGTTTAGTAGACCGGGAGTAAAAAAGGTTATCACATCGACGCCGTTAAGAATGAAGAATGGTTCTCGTTTGTGGGACAAAAAGGCAATATCAGAAAAGAAAGACCTTATTTTGATAAGGTCTATGCAAAACTATATTGATAAAATTTTATAAGGAGGATATAAGATGGCAGAAGCAGAAAAATTGATTTTAAGGTCAAGCAGAAAAATGTTTATGGGAGTAGGGAGCGATTCGTCTACAGAATTTCAAAGATTAAGAGGTTTCACATCCCTTTCCGAAAACAAAAATCCAATTGAGTATTCAAGAAAATATGTCGATGAAACATTTGAAACAGTAGATGTTACAGGAATGAGTCCGTCATTTGATTTTACATACGATGCAATGACACCAAATGCGGTGTTAGATGACATTTCAAGTATTATTGATGGCGAAAAACTCGGCACAGATGCAGTAAGAGAATTTGTCAGTGTAGATTTTCACAAACCAGTAGGCGAGGGTTTTGAAGCTGTTAAACGCTCATTTTCTATTATTGGTTCAAGTGTAGGAGACGGCACAGACGCTCTTACATATAGTGGCACATTAAAAGTGCAGGATAGCGCTGTTAAGGGCGTTGCTACAATTAAGGAACCTGCAGATGGAGATGTAGAAAATGTAGAAACAATTACTTTCGCGCAGGAAGACGATTATCTAGGAGAATAACATTATTATTGATTGATAAGGAGTGCTTTAAATGGCAGAACGAATTCTAATAGAGGATTTTCAAAAAGAAAAGGCTATTGAACTCTCGGATGGAACAATTTTGAATTTGCCCGAAAGAACGGCTGAAATTTATGAGGATGTTGTATCTCTTGAGAAATCAAGGATGGCGATGTCAGAATATGATTATTGTAAAAAATTACTCGAAATTTTATTTGGTAGAGAAGGGTTTAAAAAGATTGCTCCTAAAGGCAAAAAAACTAACCTTGACTATTTAGAAAAGGTGCAACTTGTATCATTAAATCTCTTTTTGTCTGAAAAAATCGAGGCAGAGCGTGAAGAGATAGAAACCAAAGCTGAAATTTTATCGCCAATTACCGAAAAACTTGAAGCACTTAACCCTATGATAAAGAAATTAAGATAAAATGAATCTCTTGATAGAAAATGCCCCTGATTTCATTGAGGTTGGGGGCAAAAAACTAACTATAAAAACAGATTTTAATATATGGGTTAAGTTTTTAATTGCAATTGGCGAGAATAACAACAAAATGACCGTCGATGTTGTAAATGAGATTTTCGGCAAATTGCCTACCGATTTAGAAATGGGTGAACTCATAAGGTCTATTATGAATTGGCTTTATCAGACACGCGACAAGGCTAATATTAAGGTTAAAAACAGGACAGCATCAAAGACTGCCTTCGACTTTAGTATAGATGGAAATATAATCTTTTGTGAGTTGTGGGAGCATTTTCCACATTTGATGAAGCAGGGTATAAGTTTTCAAACAGGATTAGAGCTTATAAAACTATTGATATCAAATGAGAACACAACGATGCATCATAGAGCCTTTGCGAGATGCGGGGATTTTTCTAAAATGAGCAAAGAACAAAAAAGCTATTGGCAAAAGGAAAGAGCTAAATATGCGATAGGTGCAAAACAGGAAGATATAGACGGCGTATTTTCAAGCGCCTTTTAATAATTGACAAGCTTTTCCAAAGATGATAGAATGTAACTATCTTATCACTTGGAGGGAAACTTATGAAAAAATTATGTCTTGCTTCATCAATTGTGTTGGTATTGTTTCTTTGCGGTTGCGGTGTCGAAACTTCTCAACCTGTGCAGGAAGAACAAGAAGTGTATTTTCATTTTGCAATTCCAGATTGGGCAGAATGGGGAATGAAAGAAGGAGAAGTAAGACAATATTTGTCTGAAGAAACGATATTCGGATACGATGATTTCATTTTTTATAATGAAGATGCATGGTATGAAGATTGCTACGAATGGAAAGTGTTCTTCGGTTTTTCTAAGCAGAATGAATTGATTTATGTAAAGCACTCGTTAAGTGATGATATCTTTGATTTTGAAAACAATAAATATAATCAAACATTCTTAGAGTTGTTAGAGAAGATGAAGAACAAGTATGGAGAACCTGTGTCTGATGATGAAAAATGGCATAATGAAAAATATAAAGATGACGCGTATATGATAAATAAAGCAATCAATGATGGCGATTATACGCGTGAGGTAAACTGGAATCTCGACGGGCATTTTTGTTCGTTAATTTTAGATGAAGGCATTTCTATTATCTATAATAAATAAAAAACATAAATAAAACAGAAAACCAAGCACTTGCAAATGTTTGCAGGTGCTTTTATTATACCCAAAAAGGGGTGATTGAAATAGCAGATGGCGGAAAGCTTATCATAAAAATAGATGGCGATACAAAGGGTTTTTATGATAAGGCGGGAGATATAGATAAATTTACAAATAAGGCATTAAAAAACATTGCAAAAGGTGCAGCTGTAACAACGGCCGCAATAGCAGCAATGGGAACGATGTCTATAAAAGCCTATGCAGATTATGAACAGTTAGTAGGCGGTGTCGATACTCTTTTTAAGGAGAGTTCAAAAAAATTACAAGGCTATGCGGCAGAAGCGTATAAAACGGCAGGTATTTCAGCAAATACATATATGCAAAACGCCACATCTTTTTCAGCGAGCCTGTTAAGTTCACTTGCGGGTGATACGGAAAAAGCAGCAGATATTGCTAATATGGCGATGATTGATATGTCGGATAATGCTAACAAAATGGGTACATCTATGGAGAGTATCACAACTGCATATCAAGGCTTTGCAAAGCAGCAATATATGCTTTTGGATAATTTAAAACTTGGCTATGGTGGTACAAAGACCGAAATGGAAAGGCTTTTAAAAGATGCAGAGGCCTTGTCAGGTGTCAAATACGATATAAACAATCTGGCTGATGTGTATGAAGCGATTCATGTCATTCAAACAGAACTCGGAATTACAGGAACGACTGCCAAAGAAGCTTCCACGACCATTACCGGCTCAATCAATATGGCAAAGGCAGCTTGGGAGAACCTGCTTGTAGGAATATCAGACCCAACTCAGGACATAGATGTACTTGTTGATAATTTTGTAAATTCTGTTGGAATAGTAATTGACAATGTTATGCCGAGAATAAAGGCGGTTGCAAGTGAACTCTCTTCGTTGCTTATTAAACATATGCCTGAAGGATTTAAAATTGCAATTAGTGCAGTAGCGGCATTCGGTGTTGCTTTAGTAGGTTTAAAAATAGGTTTGATAGTGAATGATATATCAAATCTGATAAAGGGAGTTAAAGGTTTTACTGCGGCGACAGAACTTGGAGCGGCAGCTCAAAAGGTAATGAATGCACAATTACTTGCAAATCCTTATGCCGCTGTGGCAGTTGTCTTGGCGGCGCTAACTGCGGGAGTCGTGGCGTATGCCGCTACACATAAATCGGCAGTGAGCGAGATAAAAAAAGCATACGATGAAGAAATCAAGGCTATCGATGATGCGACGGCAGCCGAAATGGTGCAGGCAGAAAAGACACTGCATTTAAAAGATACACTTTTTGAATTGGACAAACAGTTGAAAAGTGGAACTTTAACAGAAAAAGAAGCAACTGAAACAAAAAAACAATTCGATGTAGTTGCAGGGCAGTTAGCAGAAACTATTCCTGAAATAACAAGTGCAATCTATGATGAAAACGGTGCTATAGATATTCAGGGCAGCAAAGTTGATGCTCTTACTGAGTCGTATTACAAATTGGCAGAAGCAAAAGCTTATGCTGCAGCGTATGAAAGTAAGCTTAATGCAACTATCAAGGCGATTACGGATATAGATGAAAAACTAGCTAATACTCCCAAAGAAAGAGAACGCAGTTTTAATGAGAAAGTGCTTGACTGGATTGGTTACGGAACCCCATGGGATTTGAAACTAACAAATCCGATATATTCAGAACTTGAAAATCAAAAAGATGACCTTCTAAAAAAGCAAGATGAATATCTCAAAAAGATAGGAGAGTATCAAAAGCAAATAACTGATATAGTTGGCGAAGGCGAAAAAGAAAGAAATGAGATAACCGACAACGGAAATGCTACAAGGGTTGCTTCTACCAAGAAAGCAGGCAAAGAACGAACAGATATATTAAAAGAGCAGCAGGAGAAAGAATTAAGGGAGTTAAAATTTGCTCTTGAAACAAAAAAGATTACAGAGAAAGATTACTACAAAGAATTAGCTAAATTTCGCGATAAATATTTCGAAGAGGGTAGCGAAGAATGGAATAATTATACTACAGAAATATTTGGATATGTCGATAAATTGTCAGAGGGTATTCTCAATAGTATAGAAAAAGTCGCAGATGAACAAGAGAAACTTGAGGACAAGCTAAAAGATTATGGCGATTGGTATGAAACTGTAACGGTAAAGAATCATTGGGGAAATGATGCGACGGCCGTTCGGCTTACAGACCCAAGTGAACAGACAGAAAAACTCAAAGAATATGCCAAATTACTCTTGCAGATAAAAGAGCGCGGAGAAACTCCTGTAGAGCTTTTTTCGTCGTTGCGTGATATGTCAGTTGATGAGGGCAGCAGAATTGCTCGACTTCTAATGAATATGGATGACACAACATTTAACGAATACATTTCAGATTGGAAAGCAAAGCAAGGAGCAGCAGATGAACTTTCTAAACTTCTCTATGCAGATGAAACAGGGCTAATAAAGAGTGAAATCACATCTTCTTTTGAGGAGTTTAATGATGAGTTAGATTTGCTTGGTGAAGATAATGCGGAAAGTTGGGTTAAGGGATTTATGAGTGAAATAAGCAGGCTTATGCCGGATGTAATGTCGGAAATAACTTCTGCGTTCAACAATCTTGTGGTATCGCCTATGTTGTTATTATTATCGGGGGCGGCAGGTGGAACAGCGACAACAGAAAATACATTTTCGCCTTCTTATAATTTCTATGGAACAAATGCTGATGCGATTTCGAGAAATCGCATTGTCGCAAAAAACGATGCATTACTCAGCTATATGAGAGGAACACAGTAGTCTATATTATAGCGATAGCAATACGACAGAAGTATAAATGTACAAAAAAGCAATTGAAATTTACGCAGACATCATTGATAATTCTGCGATAAAAAGACTATAGGAGTGATATTATGGAATGTGATAAAAGGAAACACGGTATTATAAATGAAACGCCGAGTATTCTTCTTTTTGATTACGAAACTCTGTGTGGTAGTCCTGCTATTGGCGAATTACCCGAAGAGTTTATGTTGCCAAAAGACAGAATACCGACCTGCAGAAATCAATATACAACAGGTCAGTGTACAGCATTTGCTACTGCCGGCATTTTAGAAGTATTGAATTATCTTGAGACTGGAGAAAGAACACTCTTCTCTACTACATATGTTTATGGAAGACATAGAAAATCCTCGTTGAGAACAACTGAGGGAATGTATGTATCGTCTTTAATGAAGTATTTGACATTATTAGGCTCTGTACCCAATGAAATGATGCCTCAAATTTGGGAGAACCCAGAGGCATATGATTTGGTGCATAATGCTGCTAATCTCAAAGAACTCGATGAGATTGCTCAAAAAACACATATTGCTTCATACATTAGATTGAAGGACATTCATGGAAATATAGACAAATCTATACAAAATATAAAGAAAGCATTACTTCAATACAATATCCCTATTTTTGGAGATATTAAAATGGATGGTGCAGGTCACGCTATTTGTATTATTGGTTGGGATAAGAAGTATATTTACTACATGAATTCTTGGGGCACAACTTATGGAGATAAGGGTATTTGTAAGTTTAAGCCTGAAGTGTTGCGTGATGCTTATTTACTTCTTGATGCAAAAAATACACCTGTATTTCCATTTGTTGATGTACCCGAAAACCATTGGGCGCATCATGCAATCTCAAGATGTTATAGCGCCGGTATTATCAATGGTATAGATGGTACACATTTCTCTCCCGATACTATTTTAACAAAAGCCCATGTAGCGCAAGCGTTATATAAATATGCTCAAAAATGGGCGGCGTTTAATGGAGAAGAATTTGTTGATGCTGAAAATTGTATCAAATATAATGATGTATCTCCTGGAGAATGGTTTTATAGAGCTATAAATTATTGCACTTACAAAGGTGTGTTTAATGAAACGTCTGATGTGTTTAGTCCTAATGATTCTATCAGCAGAAGTGAATTTTGCAAAGTGTTTTATGCGTTTTTAAGAACGCATTGTACAGAAAACAGAATGAGAAAAATCATTTTTGCAGAGGCACAAGATGTGCCTTTTATAGATGTATCAAAGTCCGATGAGGGATATGAAGCTATAGCAAAATGTTACTCCATGGGAATTATTAACGGTGTGTCCGAGACGGAATTCAAACCTGATAACAACCTAACAAGGGCGCACTTGTGTCAAATGGTATACAAATCAATTAAACTTTTAGAAGAATATGAAACGAATTAACGACGACAGGGGGGATTAAGATGGTATGGGATAATGTGATTAACGGCATCAAGATATGCTGCGGCGCCGTTGCTGCAGTTTTATCTTTTGTTTTTGGAGGACTGGATGTGCTTCTGAAGGCGTTGATAGCTTGTATAGTAGTAGACTATATTACGGGGCTTTGTGCTGCAGTTTACCAAAAGAAGTTGAACAGTTCAACGGGATTTAAAGGGATATTAAAGAAATTTGTAATACTCTGCATAGTAATAGCAGCGCATTTTATGGATGTTGCATTCGGCATAAATGCAATTCGTGAAATGGCGGTGGGTTTTTATATTGCAAACGAAGGTATATCCATCCTGGAGAATGCAGGTAAAATGAATGTGCCTATTGCAAAGAACCTGGCAAATATTTTGGAACAGCTGAGAGCAAAGACTGAAAAAGATATAGATGTATAAAAAAGACCGGCTTTTATGCCGGTCTTTTTTAATTTCGATGTAGTATGTGAGTAGGAGTAGGAGTAGGAGTAGAACATAAAATCACTTAAAATCACTTAAAATGATATTTATGATAATAAAAAATAAAAACCCTGCAATTGTGTTAACTGCAGGGTTTTGGCGGAGAAGGAGAGATTCGAACTCTCGCGCCGGTTTCCCGACCTACACCCTTAGCAGGGGCGCCTCTTCGGCCTACTTGAGTACTTCTCCAAGAATGACGAATTTTAAAAATTCAATATTAAAACAAAAAACGACAAGCAACTGTGCTTGCCGTTAATTTGGCGGAGAGGGTGGGATTCGAACCCACGCGCCCTCTCGGACAAACGGTTTTCAAGACCGCCTCGTTATGACCACTTCGATACCTCTCCGCGCACTTGGGCTTGCAAGTAAGTATTATAACAGCAAAAGCACATATTGTCAACACTTTTTTATAAAAATATTAAATATTAACCTTGTTATATACAAATTATAAATAAATAGTGAACTTTTTCAAATTCTTTGACATAATATATATTTTATGATATACTCATACTCGGTATAGTTTTGTTTATATTATCTTTTTGGAGTGATATATTTTGAAAAAATTGTTGGAAAAAATCATTGGCTCATACAGCGATAGAGAGTTAAAAAGAATTCGTCCTATTGCTGATTCTGTTATGGAATTAGAAGAAGAATATAAAGCATTAAGCGAACAGGAATTAAAGGCGAAGACCAATGAATTTCGCGAAAGATTAAACAACGGAGAAACCTTAGACGATCTGCTGCCTGAAGCCTTTGCAACAGTGAGAGAAGCGTCTGCAAGAGTTTTAGGGCTCCGTCATTTTTATGTGCAGATTTTAGGCGGTATAATTCTCCACCAGGGCAGGATTTCTGAAATGAAAACAGGTGAAGGTAAAACACTGGTTTCTACACTTCCTGCGTACCTAAATGCATTAACAGGCAAGGGCGTTCATATTGTAACGGTTAATGACTACCTTGCAAAGCGTGACAGCGAATGGATGGGAAAGGTGTTTAAATATTTAGGACTAACTGTTGGCTTAATCATTCACGACGTTGAAAATGAAGACAGAAAAGAAGCCTATAATGCAGATATTACCTATGGTACAAACAATGAGTTTGGCTTTGACTATCTTCGTGACAATATGGTAATTTACAAAGAGCAAATGGTTCAGCGCGGGCAAAATTTTGCTATTGTTGATGAAGTTGACTCAATTTTGATAGACGAAGCAAGAACACCGCTCATTATTTCAGGTGCAGGGGATAAATCTACTGACCTTTATCAGTTGGCTGACAGATTTGCACGCACATTAAAACCATACAAGGTAACAGAAAGCGACTCAAAGCAGTCGTACGAAGATATTGATGCCGATTATTTAATAGACGAAAAATCAAAAACCGCAACACTTTTAAAATCAGGTGTTGAAAAGGCGGAAAAGGCATTTTCAGTTGAAAATCTTTCCGACCCCGACAATATGACGCTTTCGCACCACATCAACCAAGCCTTAAAGGCACACGGCACAATGGCACTTGACCGCGATTACGTTGTAAAGGACGGTCAGGTAATAATAGTTGACGAATTTACGGGCAGACTTATGTTTGGCCGTCGCTATAGTGATGGTTTACATCAGGCAATAGAAGCAAAGGAAAACGTAAAGGTTGAGCGTGAAAGCAAAACATTGGCTACAATTACATTCCAGAATTATTTCAGATTGTATGATAAGCTCTCAGGTATGACAGGTACAGCGCAAACTGAAGAAGATGAATTTCAGGAAATATACAAGCTTGACGTTATAGTAGTTCCAACAAATAAAGAGCTTGCGCGTATTGATTTGCCTGATGCAATTTATAAAACCGAAAAAGGGAAATTTGAGGCTGTTGTTGAGCAGGTTAAAGAATGTAACGCTAAAGGTCAGCCTGTTTTGGTTGGTACAGTTACAATCGAAAAATCAGAAGCGTTATCTAATATGCTGAAGCGTAACGGAATAAAACACGAGGTGTTAAACGCCAAGTTCCACGAAAAAGAAGCAGAAATTATAGCACAAGCTGGAAAACCGGGGGCAGTTACAATCGCGACAAATATGGCAGGCCGTGGTACTGACATTATGCTTGGCGGTAATGCTGAGTTTATGGCAAAGCACGAAATGAAGAAACGCGAATATAGCGATGAACTAATTGCTGAAGCAACAGGTTATGGCGAAACAGATGATGAAGAAATTTTAGAGGCAAGAAAGACTTTTTCAGAGCTTTTGGCAAAATATAAAGAAGAAATCGCACCCGAAGCTGAAAAAGTAAGGGAAGCAGGCGGACTGTTTATAATAGGTACAGAACGCCACGAGTCAAGACGAATCGACAATCAGCTTCGTGGTCGTGCAGGTCGTCAGGGTGACCCGGGTGCTTCAAAATTTTATATTTCATTAGACGACGATTTAATGCGTCTTTTCGGTTCGGACAGAATAAGGGGCGTAGTTAATACTTTAGGAATGGAAGAAGACCAGGCTATTGAGAACAAAATGCTCACAAATGCTATTGAAACGTCACAAAGACGAGTAGAGGGCAGAAACTTTGACATAAGAAAGCACGTTTTACAATATGATGACGTTATGAACCAGCAGAGAGAAATTATCTACTCACAGCGTCAGCAGGTTTTAAACGGCGACAGCATAAAAGATAACATCTTAAAGATGATAAAAGACTTTACAGAAGAGTCTGTGCTTCGCTTTGCGGCGGATGAAAATTCTCCTGAAAACTGGAATATAGCAGGACTTATAGAATTTTTGGAAACTGTTTATTTAGCACCTGGGCAGGTAAGCTTTACTAAGGAAGAGCTTTTTGATATGACACGGGAAGGCTTAATAAGCGTATTGACCGATATTGCAAATAAAAACTATGAAGCAAAAGAAGAAGAGCTCACAGAAGAAGTTATGAGAGAAATTGAGCGTGTGGCATTGCTTCGTGCGGTTGACTCAAAGTGGATGGACCATATAGATGCTATGGACCAGTTAAAACATGGTATCGGACTTCGTGCTTATGGTCAGCAGGACCCTGTTATGATGTATAAATTTGAAGGCTTTGATATGTTTGAAGAAATGATTGCAACAATCAGGGAAACAACACTAAAGCTTATATTTAATGCAAAGGTATCAGCACCTGTTGAGCGTGTCCAGGTTGCAAAACCGTTTACACCTGCAGGCGATGGAACACTTGCACCAAAACAGGCAAAAAGCGATAAAATAGGAAGAAATGACTTATGTCCTTGCGGTAGCGGTAAAAAATACAAAAAATGCTGTGGTGTAAATCAATAAAAATTTATTATAAAGGACTGATAAAATGATAGTTGAGCTTGACCAGTATCGCTTAAACTTAGCGACAATGGAAGATGCGATTGTTGAAATGGGGGATTCACTTTGAAATCCCTAAAAAAGAGCAAAAGGTAAAGGAATTGGAAGAAATTTCTGCCAAAGAAGAATTCTGGAGCGATATGGAAAATTCACAGAAGGTGTTGCAGGAAATAAAGCAACTCAAGGATAAAATTTCACGCTTTAAGAAATTACACGGAGATTGGGAAGACTTAAAGACGTTAGTCGAGCTTGCCATAGATGAAGATGACGAAAGCTTACTTTCGGAAATAGAAGAAGGCTATAGTGACTTGTCTTCGGAGCTTGAAACAATGAAGCTTGAAACACTTCTTTCGGGAAAGTATGATAAAAATAATGCAATTATAGCCATTCATCCGGGTGCAGGCGGAACAGAAGCTCAGGACTGGGCTTCGATGCTTTTACGTATGTATCAGCGTTGGGGCGAAAGACGTGGATTTTCTGTTTCAACACTTGATTATTTAGCAGGAGATGAAGCAGGGGTTAAAAGCGTTACAATTCAGTTGACGGGCGAAAATGCCTATGGCTATGCAAAGTGTGAAAAGGGTGTTCACAGACTTGTTCGTATTTCTCCGTTTGATGCGTCAGGCAGACGTCACACATCATTTGCATCAGTAGATGTTATGCCTGAAATTGATGACGATATTGAAATAAATATCCGCCCTGAAGATTTAAAGGTGGACACATTCCGTGCAAGCGGTGCGGGCGGTCAGCACATCAACAAAACCGACTCCGCTATCCGTATGACACATATACCTACAGGCGTTGTAGTGTCGTGTCAGACAGAGCGTTCACAGCACCAGAACAGAGAAAATGCTATGAAAATGCTAAAGGCTAAGCTTGTTGAAATGGCAGAGCGTGAGCAGAAAGAAAAAATAGAAGACCTAAAAGGTGATATGAAAGATATTGCCTGGGGAAGTCAGATTCGTTCTTATGTTTTCCATCCGTATAATATGGTAAAGGACCACAGAACAAGCTTTGAAATGGGTAATATCGGAGCAGTTATGGATGGCGATTTGGATGGCTTTATAAATGAGTATTTAAAGGGTGCGGCAGCAGGAACTCTGAGCTTAAAGTAGGGGGAAGTTACTATGTATGAAAATATTGTGGAAGAGCTGAAAACAGCAGCAGCAGAACTTATAGAAAAAGCAAACCTAAAAAGCGGAAATGTTGTTGCGGTAGGTTGCTCAACAAGTGAGGTTGTAGGCGAAAAAATCGGCACATCGTCAGTTGCAGAGCTTGGGGAATTGATTTACTTAACCTTGGCAAAGGTATTTAACGATAAAGGCATTTATATTGCTGCTCAATGCTGTGAGCACTTAAATCGTGCAATTATAATAGAGCGTGAAGCGGTTTCGGGAGCGTATGCCTGCAATGTTGTTCCGCAGCCTAAGGCAGGCGGCTCGTTTGCAACAGGGGCTTATAAAAATATGAAAGAGCCTGTGGCGTTAGAGCATATTGTGGCAGACGCAGGATTAGATATCGGCGATACACTTATCGGTATGCACATACGTCCTGTGGCTGTTCCTGTAAGACTTTCGGTTAAGAGTATAGGCAATGCACACCTTACCTGTGCAAGAAGCCGTGCAAAATTTATCGGTGGCGAAAGAGCACATTATAACGACGATTTAAAATAAAAATAAGGGTGTAGCAAAATGTGCACACCACACAAGGCAAAAGAAATGCATGACAAAGCCTTTTGTTTGATATGACAAATTTAAAACGATTAAAATTTTAGGAAGAAATTCGTCAAACGACGAATTTCTTTTTTTAAATGCCTTGTGTTTTGAACAAACTTCACCTCTCAGCGTACCATCGTACGCTTTCGGGTATCCCCTTCGGGTTCAGTTTGTCCAATCTGCACTATTTTCCGTCCACCCCCCAAAAAAAGTAACTGTAGCAAAATAAAACCGTTTTGCTACAGCTACTTCTCATCTTATAAAGTTTGTTCTTAAAGGTTTTTCTCTTTCGGGGTAATTCACTCCGTTTTGCTTTCCTAAATCAATACATTTTAACATCCACGCCATATTATTAGCTAATGTTCTCATTGTTTGCATACCTTCTTCATCCTGATGTGCTTGTTCATCATTAATTCCGTGAACGCTGTTCCAATATTGTGACGGAACAATCGGCATACCTGAAATCGGGTAATATTTGTTAACCTGGTCAAATGCGGCTGAAGACCCGCCACGACGGCAGCATACAACTGTTGCTGCGGGTTTTCCTGCGAAAAGTCCGCCTTTTAAGTAAAACACTCTGTCCATAAAGGAAGTAAGTGAACCAGATGCTGAAGCATAATGAACAGGTGTTCCGAAAATAAAGCCGTCGGCTTCCTTTGCTTTGTCTAAAAAAATATTTACAATGTCATCTATAACGCAACGCTTTGTGTTTTTACAGCCCGCACAACCCAAACAGCCTGAAATTGCTTTTGTGCCAAGCCAGAAAATTTCTGTTTCGATATCATTTTTATTAAGTGTCTTTGCTACTTCTGATAAAGCGGCAAAGGTCGTGCTTTTTTCGTGCGGACTTCCGTTTACTAATATAACTTTCATAGCTTTCTCTCCTTAAAAATATTGATAAACATAGCATTTAAGCATACCATTGTATAATTTTCTTCGTTTATCGGCTTCTTTGCCATAAAATTTTTCGAATTGCTCGTGTGATGTTAAAATGAGCTTTTTAGCTTCGGGAAACTGCGAAAATTTCTTTCCCATTGTACGATATAACGCCTGACAGCTACGTGCATCCATAAGTCGCTCGCCGTAGGGTGGGTTGCAGCAAATTACACCTTTTTCTGAAAAAGGCTCAACATCTTTAACGTCCTTGACTTCAAAGTGGATTTTGTCTAAAACTCCTGCGTTTTCAGCATTTTGCTTTGCTATTTTTATAGCCATAGGGTCAATATCTGATGCAAAAATCTTGGTTTCAGCATCGTGACACTCGTTTTCTTTAGCTTCAAGTCTTATATCGCGCCATAAATCGTGGGGTATTAAGTTACGCCACGTTTCGGCAACAAATCTTCTCTTTATACCGGGAGCACGCTTTGTAGCAAAAAGCGCTGCCTCGATAGGAATAGTACCACTTCCGCAAAATGGGTCTATAAAAGGCCTGTCACCTTTCCAAAAGCTTAATGACACCATAGAAAAAGCCAGTGTTTCGCGCATAGGTGCAATAACACTTTCTTCACGGTAGCCACGTTTATAAAGGCTGGGACCTGAGGTGTCGATATATATTGTTGCGATGTCCTTCATAATTGCAAATCTTACGGGATAAAGAGCACCTGATTCTTCGAGCCTTTTAGTTATTCCGTATTTTTTTGAAAGCTTTTCAACAATCGCTTTTTTTACTATAGACTGGCAATCAGGAACGCTGTGCAGCGCACTTTTTAAAGCGTATCCCGTAACAGGAAACTGGGCGTCGGCAGGTAAATAGTTTTCCCAGTCAATAGCACGTACGCCTTCAAAAAGCATATCAAACGATGTTGCACGAAATGAAGCAAGCTTTACCATAACTCGCTCGGCTGCACGAAGATTTACATTTAAAACTGCAATGGCCTCTTCATCGCCGACAAAAGAAACTGAGCCGTTATCTACCTTTGAAATTTCATATCCCAGTTCTTTTACTTCAAAGGCAACCACCTGCTCTGTGCCTAAAAGCGTGGGGATAGTGAGATTGAATTTTGACATAAAATTCCCCCCTTTTTAAATTATAATTTAATAATATCACGAATCGGGTTGTTTTACAAGTGAAATTGATATTGACAAAAAAAATTAATGTGTTAGAATAAAAGTAGAGGTGATAGGAGTGTTTGAAATTTACCACTGCGATATCTCAAAAATGTCAGAGGAAGAGTTTTTAAATATATATCTGAATGCCGATGAAAACAGACAGGCTAAAGCAGATAAGCTCAAAAATAATCCAGACAAAAAACTGTCATTAGTTGCAGGGGAGTTAGTGAAAACGGCGGTTAGTGAAAAATTTAATATTGATAAAAAAAGCATACGTTTTCGTGCAGGAGAAAAAGGAAAACCATATTTGGAAAATATAAATGTAGAGTTCAGCATAAGTCATTCGGGCGATATTGCAATTTGTGCAATATCGGATAAACCCGTAGGAATAGATATTGAAAAAATACGTGATGTGAATATAAATGCTGTCAAAAAGCTTTATACTCCTGATGAACAGGATTATGTTATGGAAAAATGGGCACTTTCAAAGCAAAGATTTTTTGAAATCTGGACAAGGAAAGAGGCTTATGTGAAAATGCTTGGAAAAGGCATAACCCATTTTCCGAACTTTTCTACAATGGGGAATAATGATATTAAAACTCACATAAGAGAAAGATACATCGTATCTGTTGCAGTGCAAGAATAAAGTAACACAACAAATTTGTTGTGTTACTTTATTTTTATATAGCTTTATTTTAATAAAATCCTTGCTATTGCCTATTAATTGTGCTAAAATATATTAGAATAGTATAGTTATGACAATTTTGGGGAGATTTGAATGGAAGCAACAAAAGAAACTGTGTATTTACCTGAATGTGCGGCATATTTAGCAGAGGACTACGATGTTATTGTTGTAGGTGCAGGACATGCAGGAGTAGAAGCAGCATTGGCTTCTGCACGTTTAGGGGTAAAAACTGCAGTTTTTGCATTAAATCTTGATACAGTAGCCAATATGCCCTGTAATCCATCTATCGGTGGAACGGCAAAGGGACATTTAGTAAGAGAAATAGATGCCTTAGGCGGCGAAATGGGAAAGGCTGCCGATAAAACCTTTTTACAATCAAGAATGTTAAATCGCGGCAAAGGTCCTGCAGTACACTCTTTGCGTGCTCAGTCTGACAG
This sequence comes from Congzhengia sp., assembly GCA_045587965.1. Taxonomy (GTDB): domain Bacteria; phylum Bacillota; class Clostridia; order UBA1381; family UBA9506; genus Congzhengia. Next base: position 22,366 of record JAZNDH010000030.1, on the reverse strand, counting down.
ACGGGCATATCAGGCGGTTATGAAGCATACCATTGAGCTTACAGAAGATCTTGATTTAAAGCAGGCAGAAGTAATACACGTTGAAATAAAAGATGGTCGTGTTTTAGGTGTAGTTACAGCAGTAGGAGCATATTATCCTGCAAAATGCGTAGTTATTGCAAGCGGAACATACCTAATGGGTAAAATAATAATAGGCGACCACTCATACGGTGGCGGTCCTGATGGTTGTCAGCCTGCAAATCTTTTGTCAAAATCATTAATAGATGCAGGTGTTGAAATTATGAGATTTAAAACGGGCACACCTGCGCGAGTTAATCGCTCAACAGTTGATTTTTCTAAAATGGAAGTGCAGGAGGGCGATGAAAAAATTGTGCCGTTTTCGTTTGAAACTAAAACCCCCGGAAAAAACACAGAGGTTTGCTATTTAACTTACACAAACGAAAATACCCACAAGGTAATTTTAGAAAATCTGCATCGTTCTCCGTTATATAGCGGTAAAATTGAGGGTGTAGGTCCGCGTTATTGCCCATCTATTGAAGATAAAATAGTAAGATTTAAAGATAAAGAGCGCCATCAACTTTTCATTGAGCCAATGGGCGCAAATACAGAAGAAATGTATGTTCAGGGTATGTCGTCGAGCTTGCCTGAAGATGTACAAATAAAAATGCTTCGTACAATTAAAGGCTTAGAAAATGTGAAAATGATGAGAACTGCCTATGCTATTGAGTACGATTGTGCAGAGCCTACACAAATGGATATGAGCCTTGAATTCAAAAAGATTTCGGGACTTTTCGGCGCGGGTCAGTTTAATGGCAGCTCAGGCTATGAAGAAGCTGCAGCGCAAGGTCTTATTGCAGGAATTAATGCTGCAAGAAAAGTTATGAGTAAGCCCCCTGTTATTTTAGACAGGGCGTCAAGCTATATAGGAACGCTTATTGATGATTTGGTAACAAAGGGCACTCAAGAGCCTTACAGAATGATGACCTCCCGTTCTGAATACAGACTTATTCTTCGTCAGGATAATGCTGACTTCAGATTAACCCCATTAGGTCACGAAATTGGTTTAATAAGTGACGAAAGATACGAAGAATTTAAAGAAAAGTGGAAGAATATACAACAAGAAATAGAAAGAATTGAAAAAATCGTTTTGCCACCGTCAGAAAGGGTTTTAAAATATTTAGAAGAGCGCAATTCAACTAAAATCTCATCAGGTGCAAAATTTTGCGATTTGTTGCGTCGCCCTGAGCTTGACTACAAAAGCTTAATCGAGTTAACGGGCGAAGAAGTAACGCTTGATGACCAGTCGGCTGAAGAGGTTGAGATTTTAGTAAAATACAGCGGTTATATTGAACGCCAAAACAAGCAAATAGAGCAGTTTAAAAAATTAGAAGTAAAAAAGCTTGCAAAAGATATTAATTACGATGAAATTTCAGGCTTGCGCTTAGAAGCAAGACAAAAGCTTAATAAACTAAAGCCATTGTCAATCGGTCAGGCATCAAGAATTTCAGGTGTCAGCCCTGCAGATATTTCTGTGCTTTTGGTATATTTAGAGCAATCGGCAAGAAAGGAATAACATTATGATAAAAAGTATGACAGGCTACGGCAGATACGAGCACATTGATGATAACAGAAAAATTGTAGTTGATTTGCGAAGCGTAAATCACAGATATTGTGACGTATCGGTTAAGGTTCCGAGAGCCTACGGGTATTTGGAAGACAAAATAAGAGAATACGTCTCATCAAACATTTCCCGTGGTAAAATAGAGGTATTTTTATATATTGAAAATTACACATCAAACGATAAAGTAGTAACGGTAGACCACGTTTTAGCAAAAAATTACTACGATGTTTTAAAAGAATTAAAAGAAACGTACGACTTAAGAAACGATGTGGGAATTTCAGACATCGCAAGATTTTCTGACATCTTCGTAACTCGTCAGCAGGATGAAGATAAGGATAAAGCCTGGGAAATGGTGTTGTCGTGTTTAGCACCTGCAGTTGATGATTTTCTTGCAATGAGAGTCCGCGAAGGAGAAAGATTAAAAGAAAATCTAATTGAACGTGCAAACGCCATAAAAGTGTTAGTTGCTGAAATTAAAGAACGCTCTCCTGAAATCGTAAAAGAGTACGAGGCTAGACTTCGCTCAAGAATTAATGAGCTTTTGGGTGATTTCAAGGCAGACGAAGGCAGAATTTTAACAGAAGTCGGTGTTATGGCAGACAAGGTTTGTATAGATGAAGAATTGGTACGCTTAACATCGCATTTTGATGAACTGGAAAAGATTTTGGAATTATCCGAGCCTGTTGGCAGAAAGCTTGATTTCTTAGTTCAGGAAATTAATCGCGAAACAAACACAATCGGCTCAAAGGCAAATGATTTTGGCCTGGCAAAAAATGTAGTTGAAATAAAATCGGAAATAGAAAAATTAAGAGAACAAATTCAAAACATAGAATAGGAGTAAAGCAATGAAACTGATAAATATAGGTTTTGGAAATGTTATTTCAGCAAAAAGATTGGTGGCAATAGTTTCTCCTGACTCAGCTCCGATAAAGAGAATGGTACAGGATGCCCGTGACCGTGGAATTTTAATTGATGCTTCCTACGGCAGAAGAACACGAGCAGTAATAATTATGGACAGTGACCATATTATTTTATCTGCCGTTCAACCGTCGACAGTTGCTCACAGACTTGATGAAAATGCAAATACTTACGACACGATTGACTTAGGGGGAGAAGACGATGAGTAAATCGCGTGGTGTGTTAGTTGTCTTTTCAGGACCATCAGGCTCGGGAAAGGGAACAGTATTAAAAGAAGCCTTAAAAAAGAGTGATGATTTAAAAGTCTCCGTTTCTGTTACAACCCGCGCTCCCAGAGAAGGCGAGATTGATGGAGTAGATTATATTTTCTATTCGCAGGAGCAATTTGAAAATCTTGTCTCTCGAAATGGTTTTTTAGAGTGGGCGTGCTTTTGTGAAAACTACTATGGCACACCAAGAGCAGAAATTGAAGCGTTGCTTAATGACGGCAAAAATGTGCTTTTGGAAATTGAAGTTCAGGGTGCAATGAAAATCAGAAAAACTTGTCCCGAAGCGGTTTTAATATTTAATTTACCACCGTCAATGGAAGAACTCAAAAATCGTCTTGTAGGAAGAAAAACAGATTCTGATGATGTTATTAAAAAGCGCCTGGATACAGCTGTTTGGGAAATAGAACAGGCACAAAATTATGACTATGTTATAGTAAATGATGAGGTAGAAAAAGCAGCAGATGCACTATTATCTATTATAGATGGAGAAAAATGTGCAACAAAGAGAAATAAAGAGCTGCTTAACAACTATAAATAAAAAATTATTTTGAAAGGATTGATATATTATGATGCTTTATCCGTCAATAGTAAGTCTTTTAGAGAAGGCGGGAAGTAAGTACAGCTTAGTTATTGCCGCTTCAAAGCGTGCAAGAGAAATTTGTGAAAATGCAGTGGAAACAGGGGAGTCTATTGATGGTGCCCGTGCCATTACTGCTGCAGCAGGCGAAATTGCCGAAGGTGGTATCGCAGTTGAAAACTACGAAGGCACAGACGAAATTATCGAAAAGGTTGCCTATGTAAATTCAGAAGAATATATTAAAAATCAGATGGCTCAGAATGAAGCAAGAGCTCATTTTGAAATTAAAAATGATGAAGAATAAGAAAAAAATCGGCATAGTGTCGTTGGGTTGTCCTAAAAACAGGGTGGATACAGAAGTTATGCTCGGTATTTTAGGCAACGAGGGTTATGAAATCGTGACAACCCCTGATTCTGCCGACATAATTATAGTAAATACCTGTGCTTTTATTGATTCAGCCAAAGAAGAGTCGATAAACACAGTTTTGGAAATGGCAGCGTTTAAGGAGCAAAACTGCAAGTACCTTATTATGACAGGCTGTATGGCAGAACGCTATCATGCAGAAATTTTAGCTGAACTTCCCGAAGTTGATGCTGTTGTAGGAACAGGGGATTATCATAAAATTGCTCAGGTTATAAGTGATATTGAAAATGGAGAAAAGCCTGTAATTTTCGGGCATATTGATGATGAAATTCCTGAGGGTTATCCCAGAATGGTTTCAACAGGCGGTGCAACTGCTTATTTAAAAATTGCTGATGGCTGTGATAATAAGTGTACCTACTGTATTATTCCAAAACTGCGTGGCAGGTACAGAAGCAGACCAAAGGCAGACATTTTAGCAGAAGCTGAAGAGCTTGCAAAAAGCGGTGTGAAAGAAGTTATACTAATTGCTCAGGACACAACCCGATACGGTTATGATATTTGTGGCAGGGAAATGCTGTCTGAGCTACTATATGAGCTTGCAAAAATAGACGGGCTTCATTGGATTCGTGTTCATTATATGTACCCTGAATCAATTACCGATAGTATGATTGAAGCCTTTAAAACTGAGCCGAAAATAGTAAAATATATGGATATTCCCATTCAGCATATAAGTAACCATGTTTTAAAGAGAATGGGAAGAAAAAACACAAAAGAAGAAACGATTGAGCTAATCCATAAGCTAAGGGAAAACATTCCTGAAATCACAATAAGAACAACTGTAATTGCAGGATTCCCAGGCGAAACCGAAGAAGAATTTTTAGAGCTTTTAGAGTTTGTAAAGCAGGAGAAATTTGAAAAATTAGGTGCTTTTGCTTACTCTGTGGAAGATGGAACGGCTGCGGCAAAATTGCCCGAACAGTTGGAAGAATATGTTAAAATCTCCCGTCAGGAAGCTATAATGGAGATACAGTGTGAGATTTCAAAAAAAGTCCAACAGGAACGTTTGGGCAAAATAGTAGAAGTGCTTTGCGAAGGGTACGACGAAGAAAATCTTATGTACGTAGGAAGAAGTCAGGCAGATTCATTAGATGTCGACGGTACAGTATATTTTGCGGCACACGATGAAATAAAAATAGGCGAGTTTGTGTGGGTTCGTATTTTAGATACGGACAACTATGACTGCACAGGTGAGCAGGTAGAAATGGGGGAACAGTAAAATGAATACTCCAAATAAACTTACAACTCTAAGGCTTGTAATGATACCAATTTTTATGGTGGCATATATGTACTTAAAAATTGATATAATTTCAGCGCTTATATTTGCTTTGGCATTTTTAACAGATATGTTAGATGGCTATTTAGCAAGAAAAAACAATCAGGTTTCAGATTTTGGTAAAATTATGGACCCGTTAGCCGACAAGGTCTTGGTTTCTGCGGCTATGGTTTTACTTACAATGACAGAAGTTGTAAATCCCTGGGTCACAGTTTTGGTTTTGGCGCGTGAATTTATTGTTTCGGGTGTCAGAATGGCTGCGGCGGCAGAAGGTAATGTGGTTGCTGCAAGTGTGTGGGGAAAGGTAAAGACAATCTGGCAGTTTATCGCTTTAACTATAGCGCTTTTAATTAATGTGCCCTGTCTTTTTATCAGCGTGCTGATGTGGATAAACTTAGCTTTAACTGTATTATCAGGCGTTGATTATTTAATTATGAATAAAAAATATTTATCATACAAGTAAAAGGGAGAGAAAAAAATGGGACTTACCCTAACAGAGAAAATTTTAAATGAACATATTGTTGATGGTGAATTTATAAAAGGAACCGAAATCGGTTTAAAAATAGACCAGACATTAACACAAGATGCAACAGGCACAATGGCATATTTGGAATTTGAAGCTATTGGAATACCGAGAGTAAAAACCGAACGCTCAGTTGCATATATCGACCACAATACATTACAGTCAGGCTTTGAAAATGCTGATGACCACCGCTTTATAGGTTCAGTTGCTAAAAAGCACGGCATCTATTTTTCGCGTCCCGGAAACGGCATCTGCCATCAGGTACACCTAGAGCGTTTTGGCGCACCTGGTAAAACCTTAATCGGTTCTGACAGTCACACACCAACAGGTGGCGGTATCGGTATGATTGCCATTGGTGCAGGTGGCTTAGATGTTGCAGTTGCAATGGGTGGCGGTGCTTATTACATTACATATCCAAACATTGTAAAAGTAAATTTAACAGGTAAGCTTTCCCCTTGGGCAGCAGCTAAGGATGTTATTTTAGAAGTATTAAAAAGACTGACCGTTAAAGGCGGTGTAGGTAAGGTAATAGAATATTGCGGCGAGGGTGTTAAGTCGCTATCTGTTCCTGAGCGTGCAACCATTACAAATATGGGTGCAGAGCTTGGTGCTACAACATCAATTTTCCCATCTGATGATGTTACGTTAGAATTTTTAAAGGCTCAGGGAAGAGCGGATGTATGGAAAGAGCTGTCTGCAGACAGTGACGCAGTTTATGACGAAGAAATAACAATAGATTTATCAAAAATTGAACCTTTAGCTGCGTGTCCACATTCTCCCGATAACATAAAATCAATCAGTGAAATAGGCGCAATGAAAATTGACCAGGTTTGTATTGGCTCATGCACAAACAGCTCATATCAGGATATGATGAAGGTTGCCCACATCTTAAAGGGCAAAACAGTTCATCCTGATGTGTCACTTTCTATTGCACCTGGTTCTAAGCAGGTTTTAGGTATGCTTGCTGAAAATGGTGCTTTATATGATATGATTGATGCAGGTGCAAGAATTTTAGAGAGTGCCTGCGGTCCTTGTATCGGTATGGGGCAATCTCCAAATTCAGGCGGTATTTCACTTCGTACCTTTAACAGAAACTTTGAAGGCCGTTCAGGCACAAAGGATGGAAAGGTTTACTTAGTTTCTCCTGAAACTGCAGCAATTTCTGCAATTACAGGAGTGCTTACTGACCCAAGAACTATAGGCGCAATGCCTGATATTTCAATGCCTGAGAAGTTTAAAATTAATGATAATATGATAGAACCACCAATAGATGAAGCTAATATGGATAGTGTTGAAATTTTACGTGGTCCAAACATCAAGCCTTATCCTAAAACCACACCATTAGCTGATAAAATTGAGTGTGAGTGTTCTCTAAAGGTTGGCGACAACATCACAACAGACCATATTATGCCTGCGGGTGCTAAAATTTTACCGCTTCGCTCAAATATTCCAAAAATTTCGGAGCACTGCTTTACAGTATGTGATGAAGAATTCCCCAAAAGAGCGTTGTCACTTGGTTCAAGCATTATTGTAGGCGGCTCAAACTACGGTCAGGGCTCATCTCGTGAACACGCAGCGTTGGCGCCACTCTATTTAGGTGTTAAAATAGTAATCACAAAATCTTTTGCAAGAATACACCGCTCAAATCTTATAAATGCAGGAATACTTCCATTCACATTTGTAAACGAAGCAGACTATGATAAAATATCACAGGGCGACACGCTCGTTTGTGAAAACTTAATTGAGTCAATTAAAAAAGGCGAAAATATTGTTGTTAAGAATGTAACAACAGGTGCTCACATTGAGTGTGCTTGCGATTTATCAGAAAGAGCAAAGGACATCATAATGGCGGGCGGACTTTTAGATTACACAAGAGAAAAGCTTTCAGAATAAGGAGAAAAAATAATGGCAAAAATTCAAATGAAAACCCCCTTAGTCGAGATGGACGGGGACGAAATGACCAGAATTATCTGGAAAATGATTAAGGATATTTTACTTATTCCTTATATTGATTTAAAAACAGAGTATTATGATTTAGGCTTAGAATACAGAAACGAAACAAATGATAAAGTAACAGTTGATTCTGCCGAAGCAACTAAAAAATACGGTGTAGCAGTTAAGTGCGCAACAATCACACCTAATGCTGCAAGAATGTCAGAATACGATTTAAAGGAAATGTGGAAATCGCCTAACGGCACAATAAGAGCAATTTTAGATGGTACAGTTTTCAGAACACCGATTATTGTAAAGGGTATTACTCCCTACATTCCAACATGGACAAAGCCTATAACAATTGCCCGTCACGCTTATGGCGATGTTTATAAAAATACAGAAATGCAGGTTGCAAAAGGTTCGAAATGTGAGCTTGTTACAACAGATAAGGACGGCAACGAACAACGAGCCGAAATATTTGATTTTAGCAACACTGCGGGCGTTATTCAGGGCATGCATAATACAGATAAATCGATTGCAAGCTTTGCAAAAAGCTGTTTTAATTATGCTTTAGATATGAAGCAGGACATCTGGTTTGCATCAAAGGACACAATATCTAAAAAATATGACCACAGATTTAAAGATATTTTTGCAGAAATCTTTGAAACTGAATATAAAGAAAAGTTCGAAAAAGCTGGTATTGAATATTTCTACACACTAATTGACGATGCTGTAGCGAGAGTTATTCGTTCAGAGGGTGGCTACATCTGGGCTTGTAAAAACTACGATGGCGACGTTATGAGCGATATGGTAGCAACAGCTTATGGTAGCCTTGCCATGATGACATCTGTTTTAGTTTCTCCTGATGGTGTTTATGAATATGAAGCAGCTCACGGTACAGTGCAGCGCCATTATTACAAGCATTTAAAAGGCGAAAAAACATCAACAAATAGTGTAGCTACACTTTTTGCATGGACAGGTGCGTTAAAAAAACGTGGCGAATTAGATGAAATTCCTGAACTTTGCGACTTTGCAGAAAAGCTTGAAAAAGCTACAATTAAAACAATCGAAGAAGGCGTTATGACAGGAGATTTATATTTGTTATCGTCTCTTTCCGATAAGAAAAAGGTAGATACCGAAGAATTTTTAATTGAAGTAAACGAAAGACTAAAAGTTATGCTTTAATTTAATTAGCAAAAAACAGTTCGTTGCATATAATGCAATGAACTGTTTTTATTTTTAGGTGATAACATGAGATTGGGCGCAAAAAAAATTATATACAGAACTGATAAATCCAAAAAAATAGCAAGACTAATAATATTTTTAGCTATAGCACTAATTTCTGTTTCTGTTATGTTTTTTTACTTTATGAATGTGCTCCGACCGTCTGTTATAAATATGGCAAAAGCAAAAGCGAAAGAAATCGGTGTTATGACAATAAATCGAGTTGTGGCAGAAAAGTTAGAAAATGAAAACGTCAAGTTTTCAGATATCATCAGCCTTACTTATTCAGAAAATGGGAAAATATCCGCTCTTAGCAGCAACGTATCGCTTGCGAGCAAATTAAAATCAGAATTAGCCTTAGAAGTAACAGAAGCAATATCGAAAATCTCAAAAAGTGAATTGGGAATAACCTTAGGTACGCTTTCGGGTATTGATATTTTATACGGCACAGGCCCTGTAATTCCAATAGAAATAAAACCCTACGGTTATGCAGATACCAACATACAAACGAGATTTCACGAAGAGGGGATAAACCAGACAGCATTTGAGGTAATAGCAGAAGTCAGCAGTGATATATCTATCCTTATGCCGAGCATAAATAAAAGTGAAAAAATCAAAACCAGTGTTCCTATCGTTTCTGCTGTAATTGTGGGAGATGTTCCCGAAAGCTACACAAATGTTGACCGTGACGGCTATGAATATGAAGATGATGTATTACAGCTTAAACAGTAGTATTCTGCTTGACTAAATTTACATATTGGTTTATAATTGATGTGTGTTAAATTTTGCAAAAAAAAATTTAAAAAAGCCTGTCGGCTTTTACGGTCTTTGACCGCCACATCAATTGACGGCGTCGCAAAAATCTCCTTGCAAGCAAAGATTTTTGCTTTCTGGTAGAATTGTCTTTAATGGTGATATAATGCGTTCAATTTTGTAAAACAAAATTTTAAAAAGCCTGTCGGCTTTTTGCCCTAACTGCATCTTAACTGCCATTATGATACAATGTAATAAATTATGAAAATTGTATAGTAGTCTTCAAACGGAGGATTATATGAAAAAATCAATAGGAATTATGAAAAACACACTGATTACATTGGCTATTCTTTGCTCGTGCTTTATACTGTGTTTGATTCTAAAATACATATTCAAAGACAGTGCGTTGATATATGCAATTTTCGTACTGGGTGTATATTTAGTATCTGTTTTAACACCAGGATACATTTACGGAATAGGCTATGCTCTTTTAAGTGTTTTGGTTGTAAATTTTGCTTTTGCATTTCCGTATTTTGAATTTAACTTTACAATAGCTGAAAATATCGTATCAGCTATTATTTTACTTTCGGTTTCTATGATGACTTGCGGACTTACCGCAAAGGTAAGGCATCAGGATGCTATCAAAGCAGAACGAGATAAAGAAAGAATGCGTGCAAATCTGTTAAGAGCAGTTTCGCACGATTTAAGAACACCGCTTACAACAATTTACAGTTCAAGCTCTGCTCTTTTGGAAAAGTACGACGATTTCAGCGATGAGCAATGCAAAGAAATGCTAAAAGGCATTAGCCAAGATTCTCAATGGCTTTATCGTATGGTGGAAAATCTGTTATCAATAACAAAGCTTGACGGAAACAATGTTAAAATTATTAAAACCGCAACTGTTCTTGATGAACTTGTTGATTCAGTTTTAGTTAAATTTGCAAAAAGATATCCCAATCAGGCAATAGATGTTGATATTCCCGAGGATTTTGTTTTAGTGCCGATGGATGCACTTTTAATTGAACAGGTCTTAATAAATATCCTTGAAAATGCTGTGCAACACGCAGAGGGTATGACATGTTTAAAGTTTCGGGTATTTACAATCTCGGATAAAGCAATATTTGAAATTAAAGATAACGGATGCGGAATTTCAAAAGTGAAGCTCAAGGATATTTTTACAGGTATATATACAACAAACGCGGACATCTCAGATGCTAAGAAAAACAACGCAGGAATCGGGCTTTCGGTATGTGCGTCAATTATTAAGGCACACGGCGGGGATATTAAAGCAGAAAACTCAAAAGAAGGCGGGTGTGTATTCCGTTTCACATTAAATATGGGGGATAAATAAAATGCATAATAATAGATATAAAATCCTCATAATTGAAGATGAAGATAATATAAACAATCTATTAAGAGCACTCCTTGAAACAAGCGGATATCAGGTTATTTCTGCAAAATCCTGCAGAGAAGGTCAAATGTTATTTGCATCGCACAGACCTGATTTGGTAATATTAGACCTTGGCTTGCCTGATTTTGATGGAATCACTTTCTTAAAAGATGTTAGAAAGGACTCCCTAACTCCTGTCATCATACTGTCTGCAAGAGCGGATGAAAAGGATAAGGTTGATGCTTTGGATATCGGAGCAAACGATTATGTAACAAAGCCTTTCAGTTCTTTAGAGCTTGTAGCAAGAGTAAGGTCTGCACTCAGAAATTCAAGGCGAAGCACAGATGAAGGAAAATTACCAGGTGGAAGATTCAAATCGGGCGGTCTTGAAATTGACTACGATGCAAGACGGGTGTTTGTTGATAAAGCAGAGGTAACACTCACACAAACTGAGTACAATATCATAGCTTTTTTATCAGAGCATTCAGGCAAGGTTATGACCTATGCTTCTATTATTCGTGATATATGGGGATACAATGACATAAACAGCACTAAAAAGCTTCAGGTAAATATGGCAAACATACGAAAAAAATTAGGCGATAAACCAGGTAAAAGCAATTATATAGTAAACGAGCTTGGCGTAGGTTACCGTATGAGTGAAACAGATGAATAAAGTGAGTTTTGCGGATTTTGTTTGATACAAAATCCGCTTTTTTTTTTTTTCAAAGAAGCAATCTTAACCGCATCTTAGCCGGAAATATTGTATAATTCAAGTGTCATACTGAGAAGGTATGAATTTTAATATCTAAACAATATCTGATTTGACGAGGTGTAAAAATGACAGTATTTGATTCATTAACGTTAATTGGCGGATTATGTTTATTCCTTTTCGGAATGAATATAATGGGCGATGCTTTAGAACGCAGAGCCGGCGGTGGTTTAAAAAAGCTGCTTGCAAAGCTTACACAAAATAAAATAGCAGGTTTTTTAACCGGACTTGGTGTAACAGCAGTTATCCAAAGTTCGTCGGCAACTACAGTTATGGTGGTTGGTTTTGTTAACTCCGGTATAATGTCGCTTAAGCAATCTATCGGCGTCATAATGGGTGCAAATATCGGTACAACAGTTACCGCATGGATATTAAGTCTTGGCGGAATATCAAGCGACAATATGTTTATTCAGCTTTTAAAACCCACATCATTCACACCTGTTTTAGCATTAATCGGAACAGCACTTTTAATGTTTGGTAAAACAAACAAGAAAAAAGATACAGGCACTATTTTGCTTGGTTTTGCAACGCTAATGTTCGGTATGGATACGATGTCATCTGCTGTATCGGGACTTGCAGATGTATCTGCTTTCCAAAATCTCTTTATAATGTTTAAAAACCCAATTTTAGGTGTTTTGGCAGGCGCAATTCTTACTGCAATTATTCAGTCAAGCTCTGCATCTGTAGGAATACTTCAGGCGCTTTCTGCAACAGGTCAGGTTTCTTATGGTGCAGCTGTACCGATTATTATGGGACAGAATATCGGTACTTGTGTAACTGCGCTCCTTTCATCATTTGGCACTAATAAAAATGCAAAGCGTGCAGCGATTCTACATTTATCATTTAATGTAATTGGTACAATAATTTGGCTTTCTGTATTCAGTTTAGTATCAGCCGTTTTAAAACCAGTGCTTTTAGATACTTCAGCATCGTATCTCGGAATTGCGGTTGCACATTCTATGTTCAATATTGCCTGCACAGCACTTTTGCTTCCTATGTCCTCGCTTCTTGAAAAATTAGCAATAAAGCTTGTGCCTGACACAAATAAAAAGGAAGAAATTGCTGAGCTTGATGAAAGACTTCTTGTAACTCCGCCCATTGCACTCCAACGCTGCAATGAGCTTGTGCACGAAATGGCAGAGTCGTCGGTTGTTGCACTGAAAAACGGACTTAATATGCTTAATAAATATGATTCAGGTATCGCAGAAGAAATTCGTGCTGCCGAAGAAAAAGCAGACCATTATGAAGATATTTTAGGAACATATCTTGTAAAACTGAGCCGTAATCAAATTAGTGACAGCGACAGTTCGGAGGTTTCAAAACTGCTTAAGGTTATTGGCGACTTTGAAAGAATATCAGACCATAGCATCAACGTTTTAGAATCAGCAGAAGAGCTTAGAGATAAGGATTGGGAATTCACACCTGATGCTAAAAAGGAGTTAGAGGTGTTGTGCAGTGCTGTGTCCGAAATTCTGACTCTTTCATATACAGCATTTATCAATAATGATTTGAAATGTGCCCGTGATGTTGAGCCTTTAGAACAGGTAGTTGACGGATTAAAGGCAAAGCTCAGAGATGGACATATAAAACGCTTAAGGGCAGGAACCTGCTCTATTGAGGCAGGTTTTGTATGGGCAGACCTTATAACAAATTTAGAAAGAACAGCAGACCATTGTTCAAACATAGCAGCTTGTGTTATTGATGCATCTGAAAATAATATGAATATCCATCAATCTGTAAGAGATATGAAGGTGAATAATGAGTATTTTAATGCTAAATACTCATATTATGCAGAAAAATATATGATTGCTGATTGATGCAATAAAAGCATTAATTTTTATTGGCGGTTTTCTAATGAAAACCGCCTGTTTTTTAATAAGGCACAAATTACAAGGGTTTATGCTGTGTTCTTGACCTGTGCCATTTATTTTGGTATAATTTAATTGTAGATGATATATGATTTTAATAGTATTTAGTATAGGAGTTTGGTAGGATGGCACATATTTTCACATCAATAAAGGAATCGCTTACTTCGGTTTTGCCGATTGCGATTATAGTTCTGATACTTTCTGTCACCTGTGTAACCTTGGATGCAGGTGTTCTTGTGTTGTTTTTGTTCGGGACTATTTTATTGATTTTGGGAATGAGCTTTTTTACCATAGGTTCAACTATTTCTATGGAGCCTTTGGGCGATGGAATCGGTAAATCTCTTAATAAAAACTCAAAGATAATATTCCCGCTTATCATCTGCTTCGTTCTCGGATTCCTTATTACTATATCAGAACCGGACCTGCAGGTGCTTGCAGAACAAGTTCCTACAATACCAAATGCAATGTTGATTTCATGCGTTGGTATTGGTGTAGGTATTTTTTTAAGCATTACGCTTCTAAGAAACAAAAAGGAAATATCTTTAAGAGGTATGCTTTTAGTATTCTATATTTTGATTATAGGACTCGCGTTTTTTGCCCCAAATGAATTTGTTCCTACTGCTTTTGATTCAGGCGGTGTAACAACGGGACCTATTACTGTGCCTTTTATTATGGCGCTCGGTGCAGGTCTTGCTTCAGGCAAAAAAGGAAAGCATACCGGCGAGCATAGCTTCGGGTTGGTTGCCCTATGCAGTATAGGTCCAATTCTTTCGGTACTGCTTTTAAGTATTTTTTATAAGCCACATCCTTCTACCTCGGTATATGAGATAACAGACGTAGTCACAACAACTGATGCATTCAGACAATTTCTAATCACTATTCCTCATTTTGCAAAAGAAGTAGCAGGGGCGTTCATTCCAATCGTGGTTTTGTTTGTTATCTATCAGGGAATAACAAAAAGATTCAATATACACAACATCATTAAAATGTGTGTGGGATTTATATATACTTACATCGGCCTGGTACTGTTTTTGACCGGTGCGAATGTAGGATTTATGCCTGCAGGCAGACTGATTGGAGCAGAAATTGCAGGAAGTTCTTTTAAGACAATGCTTATACCTATTGGTATGATTATGGGATACTTCGTTGTATCTGCCGAGCCTGCTGTTCATTCTCTTAAAAGGCAGGTAAGTGAAATAACAAAGGGTGCAATATCTCAAAAGTCAGTTGCAATCGCACTTTCAGTAGGTGTATCTGTTTCAGTAGGAATTTCAATGCTGAGAGTTCTTATGGGAATTCCTATAATTCCGTTCCTGATTTTCGGTTATGCAGTGTCTTTAATTATCAGCTTTTTTGTTCCGCATATCTATACGGGTATCGCATTTGACTCCGGTGGTGTTGCAAGCGGTCCTATGACATCAACATTTATGCTTCCTTTTGCTATGGGAGCGTGTGAGGCAATAGGCGGAAATGTAATGACAGACGCTTTCGGAATAGTAGCAATGATTGCTATGACACCGCTTATTACCATTCAGGTTTTAGGACTTTATGAGCGCAGAAAGCATATCAGGAGAATTAAAAAGCTTCATACTGAAATCAGTATGGTAAAAGATGATATTATTTTCTTTGATGAGGAGGGAGAATTGTATGAGTAAACGACTTATGGCTCTTTTGTCTATTGTAGAACGGGATAAAGGCAAAAAGCTCATAAAGGTATTGGAAAGTATTAATATACGAATGAATTTCCAATGTGTCGGTTTTGGTACTGCTCCCACAGAAATGATGGACATATTTGGACTTGGTCCAAATGATAAGGACATCATAATAAGTCTCGCATCAGAAAAAACAGTAAAGGATATGATGTCTGACTTCGGAACATCTTTTCAGAGTCACACGATGTTTGGCGGGCTTATGATAATTCTTAACACAAGTGCTGCAAGCAGAGTTTTGACAGAATTATTAACTCATAACAGCAATAATATAACCCAGAAAGGAAACGGAGCTATGAAAAATGAGCATCATAATAACTTGATTATAATATCGGTAAACGAAGGCTATGCAGATAATGTAATGCAGGTTGCAAGAAAAGCAGGAGCAACAGGCGGAACGGTTATAAAAGGAAGACTTGCTGATACTGAATTTGTTGCAGAACTTGAAAACACTGAAATAATAGATGAAGAAAGGGACCTCCTCGTTATTCTTGCTCCGATTAAAACAAGCAAACAAATTATGGAGGAAGTAAACCGTGAGTTTGGAATTAACTCTAAAGCAAACGGAATAATAACTGCTATTCCTACTGAAAAAGCATATAAGATATAAGGAAGAGCATGATACAATATTAAAAAATGAAATTGTAAGTGGGTAGATGTTATTATGAATAACGAAATTATGCCCTGTGCAAGTCCGCTTGGTATCCTGCAAAAAAGATGTCCCTCCGTGAGAGTATGATGCGAAAGGGAGTTAAAGCCGATGAGTGTCTGCCTTTTGAAGAGTTATTCTTTGACAACTCATTTGATATGCCCTTATCCAGAGAAAATGCAGGTCAATGGGCAGAGGCTCTGGAAATGGTTCGACTTGCTCCCTCGGCAGTAAACAAGCAACCCTGGCGAGTTGTAGCGACCGACAATGCAGTTCACTTTTACTTAAAACGCAGTAAGGGTTTTAGCTATAACGAAAAACTTGATATGCAAATGATTGATATGGGCATTGCTCTTTGCCACTTTGACCTGACTGCGAAAGAAAACAATTTGAATATTGTCTTTGAACAAAATGATCCAAAGATAGAATCAGATGTTGAGTATATAGCATCTTTCAGGTTAGTATAAAGGGGGATGATGTAAATGAAAAATAAAGGTAAAATAACAGTATCCATTTTCGGAGTAGTTTTAAGCATTGCTCTGCTTGTTATGTTGCCACAGACCTCAGAACATACAGTAAGAGTAACATAGAAACTTTTTATATTGAAGTGGCGTAATGGTGCACATTTCGGGGATTTGACAAATTGCGTAATTTTTCGAAAACATCTGTATATAAATTCAAAAGTTGAAAATCCTGAAAACCGCTTAAATAGTGGCTTTCAGGATTTTTTATGTTTCAGTCATGCTCTCTCTGTATTCGAATTTTAAGATGTATGCGAACGCAGTTTTATCCGTCAATTTTTGAGAGAATCTGTTTTTCGTTCTTTCTTGAAAAACCACTTAACGAATATGAGCGTATTCTTTCTTTTACAATATTGGGTATCAAAAAGCCATTTGAAGTTAGTTTCGCACAGCGATTGATAATGGTTTTATTTGTACAACCAAGTTTTTTGCTTACTTCTATGGGTGTGAATTCAAACATACGATTTTTAAGAAGATATACCAACAAATCTTTTTCCTTTGTATTCAAATATGATATACTGCCATTCAATTCATCCTCTGTAGATGTTTTTGACAATTCACAGACTTTACTTGAATATAACTCCATCATGCGAAGAAAATAATTAATCCAGATTTCAGGATGTGGCGGATTTTCTCTGCCAGAATAGTAAAGAGCAGGTAACCCCATTTGTAATGATGCGTAGTATTCGTCAGGATCATACGCAAAATATTCTTCTAAAGAACCTATTCCGTTAAATCCGTAACCATACAAGTCAAGAATATATCCGGACAACAATCTTGCAGTACGACCATTACCATCTTCAAAAGGATGTAATGTAACCAACTGATAATGTACAACTGCTGCAATAATAAGCGGGTGGTCATCAGTTGTATTTACATATTCTATAAGTTCATCAAGAAGTGCAGGGATTTCTCTATATTCTGGCGGTATATATTCAGGAACTCCGCTTTCTGAATCGTATACAGCAAATAACATTCCGGCAGGCATTTCACCCCTAAGTCCAATTTTCTCCTTTGAAGCACCTTTTTCGACCATTGCCTGAACTTCCAGTAGGAGTTCCTTCGAAAAAGGCTTTTTTGCTTTTAATTTTTCTTCAAGCAGATTAAGAGCAAGAAAATAATTTCTTACCTCCTGCTCGGGTTTCAAAAAATGCTTATGTTCATCTCTTTCCATTGCATCATTTGCCTGTGCCTCGGTCAAAGGGTTGCCTTCGATTTTGTTCGATGCATAAGAACTTTTCTTCTTGGAATTTTTTCTAAGCCTGTTCTTTGTTACTTGCGGCAATTCAATTGTTTTAAGACAAAAACGATTTTCATCAATAGCAGATATCTTTTTTAGAATGTCATTTGTTATAGTAACCTTTATCATAAAATCATCCCTTTGCTTTTTGTTAATTATATTATACCATAAGTAAAAATGCTTGCTTGAAAGGGCATTTTTACGCAGCCGTCAATATTGCAGAATGTACGGAGTACATTAGCGGCGGAGTGGCAAAGACTTGCTATACAAGTCTTACTGTATATATTATACCATAATGAAAATAAAAATTCCACTATTTTTACATTATTTTTTCACTATTTTTTATTATTATCATTAATATATTTTCCTTTTATGATTGTCGATGTATGTATTATCCTGTAAAATTATAGCAGGAGGTGCATAAAATATGCAATTAAATTTAGAAAAAATTGTCTGGTTTAATAAACCGAAAAAACAAGAAAAACTTACTGCTACATTAGGAAGTAATCAAAAACTATTTTTGAGCGATGCACTGCGAAAGCAATTACCCGAAAATATTCAGTTCGGGTTTGATGCCAGCTCGCGAACACTGGTTATTGCAGAATCAGAGAACCCAAGGGACAAAAAGTGTAAAAACGGAATGGTATTTGGATTAGTAGATGAAATTCTGTCAACAGGAATGAAATTGCCTGTCTGCTTTGAGTTTGAATATGATGATGCAAATAAACTGTGGGTGGGTCAAGTTGTACTTAGAAAGAAAAAACAAGAGTATGATTTGGAACAAGTCCTGGCACTTTATAAACCAATTTCAGACAAATTGTTTATCCAAATCGGAAAAACTACACCTAAAGAGGACCGACGGCAAATTATTGCTCTTGCAATTTGCGAAGCCGTAAAGGAATATACGCCTGCATTCGGTAACTTTGAAAAGTTCATTACTAAGCGTGCAAAAGAATCGCTTAAGTTGAAAAATAGTCATTATGTAAAACATAATATGGATAAATCGATGGATGCATCTTTGAATGATGACAGTAACGGCAGTTTTAATTTATATTCTGTAAATAGCTTTATTGATTCCAGCTATGCACAAGCTGAAAACAGAATTATGGAAGAGCAATTTGAGAAACAACTTAGCAAAAATGAAGCTGATGTTTTGGTGCTTTTAAAGAAAAGATTAACAATTTCTGAAATTGCACAAAAATTAGAGATTTCAGAAGAAAAAGTTAAGTTTTTTGCAAAAACTGTCGCAACGAAGCGAAAACAGTTTTTCTCTTAAAATGTTTAATAAAACCTTTGTGAGATACATTCTTGCAAGGGTTTTTAGTATTTCAACTAAATTTTCAAAAATTACTTGATTTTATTTCGGTATAGCGATATAATAATAACATAGAATATATTAAGGTGATGAAAATGAGTATAAATGAAATTTTAAGTAATATCGGAATGACAAAATACCGATTGGCAAAACTCTCCGGGATTCCCCATGCGACACTTAGTGAATTGTGCAGTGGTAAAACAAACATTGAAAAATGTTCAGGTGAAACATTATATAAAATTGCAAAGGTATTAAATGTTTCTATGGAGAGCTTGCTCGATGACAGAATGACAACTATTTCAAGAGAGCGTTCTTATGAGTACGGTCTTCCCTCATATCTGCAACATGATTTGGATGTGTACAAAGATGCCGTATCAAAAAATTCCACTTTGATAGATTGTTATTGGGGTGAACTATATGGAAGCATCAATATGGCAGAAATCAGTGATGGACTGATAACGACGGAGCATGCGGATTACTTAAGACAGAAATATTTGTGGAGGTAACATTATGGCAAATAGAATTGATTTTACAAACTGTAAACGAATTATTGGCAGAGCATATAACGGAGCTAACGGAAAGAAAATTGCAGTTGAATATGAAGGTGAAAACTATATGCTTAAATTCCCACCTTCAGGAAATAAAAAGCCAACAGAATTGTCATACACCAACAGTTCAATCAGTGAGCATATTGCAAGCAGTATATTTAATATGATAGGGGTAAAAGCACAGAAAACAAAGCTTGGAACCTTTACTGTAAACAGCAAGGTGAAAATTGTTTGTGCGTGCAAGGATTTTACTGATAAAAATAAAAACTTATACGATTTTTGTTCTATAAAAAATACCGTCATCGACTCTGAACATAATGGTACAGGAACAGAGCTTTCCGATGTTCTCGAAACCATTGAAAAGCAACAATTTGTAAGTCCCAAAGAATTGCTTGAGCATTTCTGGAATGTATTTGTAGTAGATGCCCTCCTCGGCAATTTCGACAGGCATAATGGCAACTGGGGATTTTTGTTCAATGACGAAACTCAAACAGCTGAGATTGCCCCTGTATTTGATTGCGGTAGTTGTTTGCTTCCTCAGGCGGATGAAAAGGTAATGAAAACTATTTTGGAAAATGAAGATCAACTAAATGCCCGTATTTTCCAATTTCCTACATCTGCAATTAAACTGAACGACAGAAAAATCAACTACTATGATTTCATTTCTTCAATGGAAAACGAGGATTGCAACAAAGCTATTTTAAGAATTGTTCCAAATATTGATATTGAATTTATATATGCATTTATTGATGACATTATTTATATATCCGATTTGCAAAAGAAATTTTATAAGACATATATTGTGGCAAGATATGAAAAAATATTGCTGCCGACCTATAGAAAACTTAACAAATGAGGTATGCACTATGATTTTTTTATGTAACAAAACAAACCTTCGAAAGATATAAACTCAAAATGCCAGAAGATTTAAGTTTTCCAATGAATGAAATTGCCAAAGCAACGCTAAAAAAAGAAAGTGGAAATCGTCTTCTGAAGTGGGGCGGTAAACTGTTTTATTTTGATAAAAGAAAATGTATTCAGTTTGTTAACTTAACTTCGCCAGCAAACTAACCATATTTGTATTTGATATAAAAATGGATGACTTACCTATGGTTGGGAACTATATTGCAAATTATCTTCTGGATATTTATAGTAATGATAAAACGATGATTAAGTATCTCAAAAGATTATTCGAGGAACATCCGGCTTGTTGCTTTTCAAAGCTTACAGATAAAAGCACCATATATTGAATTCAACCACGAAATGACAAAGGAGCATTATATTATTCGTTAGCAGACGAGTACGATGACTGAAATATTGAGACAAGCACAAAAAGGCGATAAGGCATATAAAGAAATATGGAAACTTCTTACAGATGGTAGGTTTAAAAAATAGGAGGAGAAATTATGAAATATATAGTGGAATTGATCGAGTTTTTAGAAAAACTTGAGGAAAAGAAAATCTATTATAAGTTAAACAAAATGCGCGAAAACACAATAATGATTGAAGTTGTTGTTCCAGGCGAAAGATGGGAAATTGAATTAAATTCATATGGAACGAAGAAAGAGTGCGATATAGAAATTGAAAGATTTGTCTGTAACGGTGAAATGCATGATGAATCATTGCTTGATGAACTGTTCGAAAAGTTTTCCGATTGATAACATGAGGAATATTAGTCGTAATTTGGGCTAATATAGTATTTGCGTTTTATCGTAAACAGGAGTAAAAGATAATGGGTGTAAAAGAACAGTTGTATTACCTTATAAAGCATGTCAAATTAAATCTCGTTAATTACTTGTTTTGTGATTGACCTGGGTTCGCTAATTTCATGTGCAACAATTATATCATATTTTTTCCCTAAAGCAGGTTTTATTGCTGTATCTATAATTCCTTCTATATGTCTCCTAATTGGTTCTGTTTCATCTCCAATTGGAGTTATGATAAAGCACGTTTTCTTTTGTTCTGGCATATTTGATACTCCTTAAAAAGATTTTATAGGATTTTTGTCTATTATACTATATTATGACAATTTTTTTAAGTAAATTGATAATCTTAAATTTTTATTATACAATGAAAACCATCTTAACTCGAAGGAGTTTGTAAAACCTTTACAAAGTCAAGCAAACAGAACAACATAGATTGTCATCTAAATTGTTCTGTTTGTTGGCGGAGCGGGTGGGATTCGAACCCACGTGCCGGGATTACCGACAAACTGATTTCGAGCTCCTAGACACTCTTTTTAGATAGAGTAAATTAGCGGAAGTTAAAGGAACTTAAAAAGTGATAAAAACCGCATAAAATCAAGGCTTTGAGGGGTTAAAATCCTTCAAAGCCTTTATAGCGCTCAAATTTTGCGTATTGCCGCTTTTGCACACTTTTCTAACCATTTCTGCTAGAAAAATGTTAGAAAAAATATATGGGAGGATAAAATAGTTTGACAGAATAACTATACCTTAAAAAGAAACAATAAATAAGGGTAAATTTATTGAATATATTGACAATTCCCTTAATATGTGATAATATTTAAGGGAAAGAAGGGAGATTAAGGGAATGAGAGTATTTAATTATTCAATTATTAAAGAGCAGAAATGGGACTCGGAACTTCTCGGACTCGTTGCTGCGATATATAAAGAAGCTGGAAAACAGGACTTCTATTTAAAGATGCGCCCGGAAGAACTTGAAAAACTTGTGGAAATCGCAAAGGTACAAAGCACAGAGTCTTCCAATGCAATCGAAGGTATCGTTACAACAAATACACGTATTAAACAACTTGTAGCAGAAAAAACGACTCCCAGAACCCGTGATGAACAAGAAATTGCGGGATACAGAGATGCTCTTAATAT
>JAZNDH010000029.1:0-42806 GCA_045587965.1 Congzhengia sp. | reverse complement strand
GATGCGAAATCCAAGGGGCTGTACGTCAGACCATTTCATCTCTTATTATAAAAAAATAAGTGCAAGCAATCAACTATATCAGTAGTTAATTTACTTACACTTTTATTGTACCAGGGGCTGTAGCAAAATGCTACAGCCCCTGTTTGGGCTGGACGGAAAATAGCGCAGATTGGACAAACTGAGCGAAAGTAAGGCTACGCCTTGCTTTCGGTTACCCGAAGATGTACATTGGTACATCGAGTGGCGAAGTTTGTTCGAAACACAAGGCAATAAAAAAACAGAAGAAATTCGTTATTCGACGAATTTCTTCCTTAAGTTTTATCTTATTTTTCCCTTGTAGTTAGAATACAAAGGCGAAATCTTGCGTTTTTCTTTGCCTTGTGTGGTCTGTGCATTTTGCTACAGCCCCTAAAAACTATTCTAAAATGTAAATTCTGCAATTTCTTCTTCCGAAGCTATAGCATTGTTCAACTGTGCTGTAGCAAAGGTCAACACGGTTGCCTTTAATTGCACCGCCTGTATCTCCTGCAACGCAAAAACCATAAATCCATGACTGACCGCCGTCAGTTGATTCAATATAAAGCTTTGAATTTAAAGGGATTAAGCTTGGGTCTACAGCTACAACGCCGTAAACGGGAGCTCTTCCTGTTGCTGTCTGTCCTGCCCAGATACCATTTGACTGGACACCGCCCTCGTAAGCTGATGCTCTGCCATTTATAACTTTAGAAAACTTAAATTCACCGTAAGGTGTTATGGCAGTATTACCATTGATAATTGTTTTTGAATTTTTCTGTGCCATTGCAGGGAATGCAGAGTAAGGAATACCATCAGCTGTTTCGCCCTTAATTACTGTCATTGATTCAGGGGTAATAAGCTTTGTTCCTACTTCTATAATTCGTTCTGTGGGTTCTTGTCTTGTTTCGCCGATTAAAACAGCGGTAACCCCGGCACCTTCTTTAGAAACAAGCTTGTATGTTCTTGTTGTTGTGCCGTTTTTACCTTCTTGCAAAACCTTTTCGTATCCCATAAATTCGTTGGGATTGTCTATTGTTTTAGTTGTGAAAGGTATTTCTTCTGTAACCTCAGAGAGTTCAATATAAACTCTTTTTACACTGACTGTCATACCGTCTGTAACGGCTGTGTTAACATCAGGAATAACCTCGTCGTATTTTCCTACTAAAAATCCGTCAGCAAGCAACGCTTCGCCTACGGTGTTTTCTTTTGTGTAGAATTCAAATACTGTACCGGATGTCTCGAGTTTGATGAGTCTTTGGCGTTTTAAATAAATTTCATCGCCGTCTTTTGTAGCTTCGTGTAAATCGTGTGAAAGCTCATCATTTTCGCCGAGTGTAATTCCGGCCAGAGCAAGGGCTTCGCCAACTGTTACAGATTTTGTTACTACTTCGTAGTGGTGGTTTGCATCGATAATGCTTACAGTTTTAAATCCTGAGTCAACCTTTTTATTGGTAAAACCATAAAAAAGAAGTGACATACAAAGCACAGTAACAAAAGCTACAAGTCGCATAAAAAAGCTGTTTTTAAAAAGCTTTTTTGCCAAGCTCATAAGTCTTGTTTTACTACTCATTAATTACCTCCAAAAAAACATGTAAACTGTTACAAAATTGTTAAATGTTCTCCAAAGCATTGCCTATTATAAAATATTTTTGCTATTTTGTCAAACATTTATGCCATTTTAAGCAAAAAACGTTAAAAAATTTCGTGGTAAAAATTGGAAGAAGATACCTTAAAACCCCATTGCTTAGGCAAAAAACTAAAAAATGGAAAAAAATTGAAATTTTTTATTTTTTTTCGTTTTTGGCTGTAATCTTTCCCATTTTATGTAAATAATTTACAGAAAATGGAACTAAAATAAGCGAAATTCTTAAAAAAAAATCCCATAAATATGCATTTTTTGGGTTTTAAATAGTTGTTCTAAAACGGTTTTTTATACATAAAATATTTGTAAAACAGGAGGAAAATTTTATGGACAAAGCTATGTGTGAAATCATATCAAAATTACCAAAGGAAATAGGGGAAAAATTAACACAGATTCCGTATGAAAATTTACAGGAAATAAGAATGAGAGTAAATCGTCCTGTTATGCTTTATTATTCCGACAGAAAATCGTATCTGGGAAATTCAGGCGAGTGCGGTCTCGATAGAGCAATAATATCAAAATATGCCGACATTGAAAATATTGTTACCTGTTTTTGCGAAAGCTCGGTTTATGCATACACAGAAAACATAAAGGAAGGCTTTATTACATTGCAGGGCGGGCACCGCGTGGGGATTGCCGGACGAGCAGTAGGCAAAAAAGCACATATTTCAAATTTGTGTGACTTTTCTTCTGTTAATATAAGGATAGCCCGTGAGTATAAGGGTTGTGCTGATGTGTGTATAAATAAGTTGGAAGAAAATCAAAAAGTTTTAAACACAATAATAATTGCACCGCCCAATGCAGGGAAAACAACCTTGCTTCGTGATATTTCACGACAGCTGTCAAAAAAATATAAGGTATCTATAATAGATGAAAGGCAGGAAATTGCAGCTGTAAAAAACGGAGAGCCGCAATTTGATATTGGCATAGAAAGTGATGTTTTATCAGGCTTTTCTAAGGCAGACGGCATAACACACGCGTTAAGGTCGCTATCGCCTGACGTTATTGTTTGCGATGAAATAGGAACAAACGAAGATGTTTTATCCGTTAAAACTATTTTAAAGGGTGGTTGTAAAATTATAACCAGTATGCACGGGGAAAGCATTGAAGAAATGCTTACAAAACAAAAGGAACTGCTTTCTCTTTTTGATGTAATAATTCTTATAAACAAAAAAGAAGGAAAACCGGAGGTAGTAAAATGTTTAAGGCAGTAGGTACAGCATTAGTGCTGATTTCTCTGGGGAGTTTTTTATATAACAAGGTTGAAATAAAAAGAAAGAAATTCAAAAATTTTTGTGAAATCAAAAAGGCGCTTACTTATTTGAAGCACGAGCTTAAGTTTTGTGCGCCTGAGCTTTTTTTGATTTGCGGTAAAATTTCTGCTCAAACCACAGGCGAAATTTCTGAAATTTTTGCACAAGTAAAAAACAATCTTGAAAAAAACAGCTCATCTGATTTTTGTACAGCTTGGGAAGAGGCGGCAGGTAAAAGAGAGCTTTTTTCTGATAATGTGTCACAAAATGTTAAAGAGTTAATTAAGAGCTTAGGAAAAAAGTCGTTAGATATAGAGCTTGAAAATATAGAAAAGGCACAAAATGCTTTAGATATGCTTGAAGCTGAAGAAAAGGATAACTATTTAAAGGACAGAAAATTAATCTATACGTTAGGTGCAGCAGCGTGTACTATAATTTTAATTTTGACAATTTAGGAGGAAACAATGGGTATTGACCTTATATTTAAAATTGCGGCAATAGGAATATTGGTAAGTGTGTTAAATCAGGTTTTAATTCGTGCAGGAAGGGAAGAGCAGGCGATGTTAACAACCTTAGCTGGACTTGTCGTGGTGCTTTTAATGGTAATACAACAAATAAGCTACTTGTTCGACACAATAAAAACAATTTTTAATCTGTAGGTGTATTATGCTTGTAATAAAAATAATGGGTATGGCAATAGTAGGCACTATGCTTGCTCTTATACTAAAAGAACAAAAGTCATATTTGGGATTATCACTCGGCTTGGTTTGTGCACTGAGCATATTCTTTTTGGGGTTACCATATCTTGAAAAAATTCTTTCTTATGTGAGAATTTTGTATTCGTCGTTTAACGGCGTAGATGGATATATGAGTTTGCTTTTAAAAATAACAGGAATAGCAACCGTTGTATCGTTGACATCTAATTTATGTAAGGATGCGGGAATGTCGGCGGTGTCGTCAACTGTGGAGCTTTGCGGCAAGGTAATATGTGTATGCTTAACACTTCCCGTTATAAGTGATTTTTTCAATCAGCTTTTGGGTGTACTTCCCTGAAAAAAAGGAGAAAACCTATGAAAAAAATGATATTTGTACTGACTTTCTTCCTATTAATATATACACCACATATTGTGTATGCGAATAATGAGCACAACATCATAGAAGAAATTGACTCGCCAAGTGGCTTTGATATAGGACAAACTGTGGAAACTGTAAAAAGCGGAGAAATGCCGATTACATTTTTGGGGGTTTTAAAAAAGATACTGTCCCTGTTCGTTGAGGGAATACAAAAAAATATTCCTGATATAGTTAAAATGACAGCTATTTCAATACTGTCGGGGCTTGTTATTAATCTAACCGAAGATAAAAACGAAATAGGAACCTATGCGGCTGTAGTTATTGCAGCAACTATTGCTGTTAAGATATTTTCATACACGATTACTGTAACCAAAGAAACAATAGACGGACTTTTTCTTTTTATAAGCTCTCTTATGACACCGCTTGCCACAGTGGCATCAACGGGCAGAATTGCCCTAAGCGGTGCGGCAGCATCGATTTTTGTTGCAATGCAGGTGTTTATACATATTTGTAAATCAATCCTAATCCCGCTTATATGTGTAATATGTGTGTTTTCTGTTGGCGACAAGGTGGGAAAAACGCCATATCTTTACGGAATAACGAACATACTAAAGCAGGTTTTAAAATGGGGAACAGGTCTTATGATAACTATATATTCAGTTGTTATAGGGCTTACATCGCAGGCGGCATCAGGTCTTGATTCATTGGCGGGAAAAAGCATAAAGTATGCCGTAGGAAGCTTTGTACCTGTGGTTGGGGGAGCATTGTCAGATTCTTTGGAAACTGTTATTCAAAGTGCTAAAACTATGGCAGGAGCGCTTGGAATCTCGGGGGTTTTAGGCGTTGGATATATTTGCTTAGTGCCTTTAATAAATATATCTGCCATATCAATGAGCTTTAAATTTGCGAGTGCAATAGCGTCGGTAACATCAGAAAAAAGGGTGTGCTCGGTAATAGATGAATTTGCACAAAATATAGCGAGAGTCAGTCTGATTTTGTTGTCGGTTGCGGTTATGTTTGTAATAAGTCTTGCGATGCTGTGCGGATTTGGAGGGTAAGCATGGGCGAATATTTAAAAACAATTCTAACAGCTGTTTTTTGTGTTGGGTTAATATCTATACTTTATCCTAAGGATACAATATCCAAATATATTGGAATTCTTTCAGGAATTATCGTTATGACGGTGCTCGTGCTGCCTATAATTAATGCGGGAAACGAGATAGATTTTGATGCGTTGGATATTGAAGCACTTGAACTAAATACAAATTCATATTTGATGGAAGAATTTGAAAAGGAGCTTGCAGAAAATATTAAAAAAAAGTTAAAGGATGATACGGGTATTAATTTTTCGGTTGTTGTTTGTGCAGATAAGCTTGATGAAATTATAGAAATCAAGAATATAGAGATTGCACCGTATTCTGAAGAATATGCAGGTATTGTTTCTGAGTATCTGGGCATAGACAGGGGGAGAGTTGTACAAAAATGAAGATGGATTTTAAAAAACTTTTTGGACAAATCAAGAATACAAAGGTTTTGTGCATCATATTTATAGTAGGGATAGTGATGCTTTTATTACCGACCGGTAACACTAAAAAACCCCAAAATGAGCCTGTAGTTGACACAAGCTTTTCTGAGTACAGGCAGGAAATGGAGAAAAATCTTACGAGCATAATTTCTAAAATTAAAGGTGTGGGCAGGGTAAGTGTAATGATAACCTTTACTGATGAAGGCAGTACATATTTTGCTAAAAATGAAAATACAAGCTATATGCAGGGCGAAAACGAAACAACAAGAACAAACGATTCAAGCTATGTTTTAAAAAGTGAATCACAGAGCAAGGAATCGCCGCTCATAACGAAAAAAACATCTCCTGAAATTTCAGGTGTTTTAATATGTGCAAAAGGGGCAGAAAACCCACAAATAAAAAATAATATCAAAATGGCAGTAGAAGCTCTTTTGGGTGTAAAAAGTCATCGGATTGAGGTTTTAGAGAGAAATTAGAAAGAGGTAGAAAAATGAGTAGAAGAAACGAAAAAAACAAAATGTTTGTCGTAAGAAAAAGACAAATAGCGGCGGTGTCGTTGATACTTTTAATCGGCATTGCGGGGTATTTGAATTTAAGTATTAAAAACGAAGGCACAGACCCGAATATTTCTGTTATGTTTAATCAGGCAACAAAAAAGCTCGGAGAAGCAAAAATGGTTAATTCGGATAATCAAGAAACCGAAGCTACATCAAACTATTTCACAAATGCAAGAATGGACCGCGAAAAGAAGCGTGATGAATCCATAGAAATGCTTTCTGAAATTTTAAATTCCGAAGGTTCAGATGCTGAATCAAGAGAAAATGCTCAGGCTCAAATTGAAATGCTTGCAAAATTTACAGAGTGTGAGGTTACGGCAGAAAACCTGATTAAAGCCAAGGGCTATGAAGATTGTATCGTATTTATGGGCGAAAATATAACGAGCATAGCTGTAATGAGTGAAGGTTTAAATGAAATTGACGCGGCAAACATAACGCAAATAGCTGTTGATACCGGTGCCTGCACAGCGGAACAAGTGAAAATTGTTGAAATAAAACCTAATTAAAAAAAACAGTTGTAATTTCCCTGAATTAATGGTATACTATACTTAATAAAATTTGATTCGGAGGTACTTACAATGGCTGATAAAGAAATTATGTTTGAAACGAAGGACAACAGCGGTTCTATAAAAATTGCCAATGAGGTTGTTATGACAATAGCATCACAGGCGGTTGCAGAAATCCCCGGTGCATCAGTTGCTTCAACACTTGCTGAAGGCATTGTAGATATTATAGTTAAGAAAAATGCACAAAGAGGTATCCGTATAAATACCGATGCAGAAACAGGTGTTACTGATATTGATGTTCATATTAATGTTGCTTATGGACTTAAGGTCTTAGAAGTATCGTGGGCAGTTCAGGAAGCTGTTAAGAAAAATGTTACAATGATGACAAATGTTAACTTGGGTAAGGTTAATGTTTGTGTTGATGGCTTAGTTATCGAAAAAGAACCAAAGCCTGAAAAGGTAAAGCCAGAAAATAAATAATATTTCAATAGGAATCGGTTTGCCGATTCCTATTGTGAATTTATACTGAAATGAGGAAAACTTATGAAAATAGGATTTATCGGCGGTGGCAATATGGCAGGCGCTATTGCAAATGGCGTGATACAATCAGGTCTTTGCAAAATGAGTGATATGGTCATTTGCGATATAAATAAAGATTGTCTTAAAAAATACGATAAAGAAATTACTACATCACAAAATAATAAAGATGCACTAAAATGTGATTACATAGTTTTAGCAGTAAAGCCGCTTATTTTATCTATGGTTTTAGAAGAAATCAAATCAGAAGATATAAAAAATAAGGTGTTTATTTCTATTGTTGCAGGTATTTCGGTTGCTGAAATTAAGGGTATTTTAGGAAATGATGCTAAAGTTGTTCGTGTTATGCCAAATACACCTGCACAGGTTGGAGAAGGTATGACAGTAATTGCACAGCCTGATGAAAATGTGACAAAAGATGAGCTTTTTAAGGTTGTAGGCATATTTGATGCAGTAGGAAAAACTGAGATTATGCAAGAAAACATGATAAATGTTGTTACAGGCGTGTCGGGCAGCAGCCCTGCTTATGTGTTTATGCTCATTGAAGCTATGGCAGATGCGGGAGTTTCTGGTGGTATCCCAAGAGAAAAAGCCTATAATTTAGCGGCCCAGGCTGTTTTGGGCTCGGCTAAAATGGTATTAGAAACAGGTATGCATCCTGGTGAGCTTAAGGATATGGTTTGCTCTCCTAAAGGAACAACCATTGAAGCTGTAGCTGAGCTTGAAAAAAGAGGTTTTCGTTCAGCAATTATAGAAGCAATTAAAAAATGCAATGAAAAGGCAAATAATATAAAATGATAAAAGATAAAAAAATAAAAGGCGTGAGTATCACGCCTTTTATTTTTAGTTTGCTGTAATTATTTCAATATCCTTTGCATAATATTTTCCGTCTTTTATTTCGTATTGTAATGAAATGAATGTGCCACGTTTAATTTGCAGATTGTTCTCATCTTTATTAAAAATGCCAATTTTTCTTATTACTTCGTCAGACATTTTAAATTCAGTCTCTGTTTTGTCTACCATAATTCTTATAAAGTTATCACCTAAAGCAGACAATCCGCCTGAAGCATAAAGCTCATCGCCGTTTGCTGTATAGAATTCCCCTTCAGGTTTTCTGATATCAGGGTTTGCCTCTGTAATTGGCAGGTCAATCAGATTTTCATCATCATTTTTTTTGCAACCGCTAAATATAGTCAGTGCGAATAAAACACACAAAGTAAATGCTAAAATTCTTTTTTTCATAATGTCCAACTCTCATTTCTTTATCGTATTCTTTTTTTAATAACGTCATTATAATATTTTGCAAAAAAGCTTAAAAGATAGTCATACATAACAAAAACGGCTTCTGATACAATTACGACTATTACAGTATTAGCCAACACAAAATCTATAATAGCACCTAATGAAATATATCTTAAAATAATATATCTTAAAATAAAGTATGATACAATTAAAAGAGCATTAAAATATATCATTTTAATAATCCATTCAACTTTAAGGTTATCAAGGTTTTCAATATGAAGCTTTAATATGGGGTAGTAGCCTAAGATTGCGATATATAAAAATACCTGTCCCTTTGCGGGAATAAGTAAAAGTGCAAGAACAGATGTTGCGGCAAACTGAAGCCAAGCAAAATGCACACTGCACTCACAAACGGTTACCAATACACACATAGAAGAAAGAGCCATAAGTGCGATTCTTCCCGTGGGAATGTAGGCAGAGCCGAAAAGACAAACAAGTGTCAGTGCTGTCATTATTGCGGCAGTTGATATTTTTTTAGACATATAATGCTCCTTTGCTAACAACAACTGATAAGGTCGCCACCCATACATTCGCAACAGCAATCGGCACAAAGAAGATTTGTGCAGCAGTTGCAGGCAGTGTCATTTGACATATTAGAGCCAACACTTCTGTATTGTCTGCTTTGGTTTTCTATTGCATTCAGGGTTTGTCTATACTCAAAATTATTAGGTGCCATATTTACAGCCTGACGAATAAAATTAACACCTTGTGAGTGCCAGCCACGGCGTAAACACACAACGCCTTTTAAGTAAAACCATTCGGCATTACGCTCACCCATTGCATCAAGTAATCTCTCGGCTTCGTCTATTGAACCCATATTTATATAATTTCTTATCTGAGAAAAATTACCCGCACCTGAGTGTGAGCCTGAAGCATTTGAGTAAGAAGCAGAACCATTTCCGCCTGTTAAGGCATCGTAGGCTTCATTTATTTCTTTAAATTTTTCTGCAGCTAAATCAGCTAAAGGATTTCCTACGTATCTGTCGGGATGATATTGCTTTGCTAATTTTCTGTATGCTTTTTTAATTTCGTCTTGTGTTGCGCCATTGGGCACACCTAAAACTTCATAGGGGTCACGCATTTTTATTTTCTCCTTTTAAGGTCTTATCAAGCACGCCTGACAAGCCTAAGTAAATAATATTATTTAAAATTGGTTTGTTTATTTTTAAACTAATCAGCTCGTAGCTGTTAGCCATACTGCTCAAATCAAATGTTAAAAGCTCAAAAAGCTCGTGAATGTCAGGTTTTTTGTCAGACAAAAGAAACGGGTTAAAGCTCTTTTTCTTTTTGTCCTTTTCGATGTCTTCATAGGCATCAATTATATAAATAAACCGTCCGAGCATATAGCCGATGTGCGAAAGTATTCGGCGATTAGTGTCATCAACAATAAATTCGGGAACGAAAAGAAATCCTAAAAGCTTTGCAAAAACATCGGAAAGCTCGTCTAAATCACTACATTTATTCTTTTCTAAAACGCTTAATTTATTTATTTGGGTTTTACAATTTTCATAAAGCTCTTTGTGTGTTTTTTTGACTTTTCGTTTGGCATTAAATAAGAGTAAATAAACAAACGCTGATTTTATTGATTTTTCGTCACGAATGTCATCTTCTAATTTTAATAGTGCCAAAATAATCATAGCAGCAGCGCTATATGAAAGCGATTTGTTTTTTATCATTATAGGTGTTTTTTTGGTAGGATGTGCAATGCAGACCTGATTTTTGCAGTCGTATTCGTCATTTGTTACCGAAGAGAGCAAAAGAGCTAAAAAAACTGAGTCATAATTTAAGCAAAATCGCGAAAAATAACCATATTCACTTTTTAGTGTTTTACAAAGACCGCAGTAGTAGGACTTATAAACATTGTATTCGCGGACCTTAAGCTCGTCCTTTGCTACTTTAACATATCCAAACATTTAATCACCTACATTTGAGTATAACATAATTTTACCAAAATTGCACCAAAAACTTTAAAACTTTAAAAATTATTTATAAATTAAAAAAATATGCATTTTTACTTGAATTTTTTTAAAAAATGTACTATAATATATGGGCGTAAGTGTTTTTATAAAAATGTATATAAAATTTATGAGGTGAAAAATATGAAATTAACAGTTGAAGACATTAAGGTTTCAGGCAAAAGAGTCTTGGTTCGTTGCGACTTTAATGTGCCTTTAAACGAAAAACTCGAAATCACAGATGAAAACAGAATCGTAGGTTCTTTGCCTACAATCAAGTATTTAATCGGTCAGGGTGCTAAGGTTATCCTTTGCTCACACATGGGTAAGCCTAAGGGCGAACCAAAGCCCGAGCTTTCATTAGCACCTGTAGCAAAGAGCTTATCAGAAAAATTAGGAAAAGAAGTAGTATTTGCTGCTGACGATAATGTAGTTGGCGAAAATGCAAAAGCTGCTATTGAAAAAATGAATGATGGCGATGTTGTTCTTTTACAGAACACACGTTACAGAGCAGAAGAAACAAAGAACGTTGATGAATTTTCAAAGGAATTAGCATCACTTTGTGATATTTTTGTAAATGATGCTTTCGGTACAGCACACCGTGCACATTGCTCAAATGTTGGCGTATCAAAATATGTTGACACAGCTGTAGCAGGCTACTTAATCGAAAAAGAAATCGAATTTTTAGGGAATGCAGTAAATACACCTGTTCGTCCTTTAGTTGCTATTTTAGGCGGCTCTAAAGTTTCTTCAAAGATTTCAGTTATTGAAAATCTTTTAAAGAAGGTTGACAAGCTTATCATCGGCGGCGGTATGGCTTACACATTCTTTGCAGCTCAGGGTAAAACAACAGGCACATCACTTTTAGAGCCTGACTATATTGACTATGCTAAAAGAATGATGGAAGAAGCAGGCGATAAGCTTTTACTTCCTGTTGATACAGTAGTTGCAAAGGAATTCAATAACGATGCTGAATCAATGGTTGTTGAAGGAAATATTCCAGAAGATTATATGGGCTTAGATATCGGTCCTAAGTCAATCAAGCTTTTCTCAGAAGCGATTGCAGATGCTAAAACAGTTGTATGGAACGGACCTATGGGCGTATTTGAAATGCCTAACTTTGCTAAGGGTACAAACACAATAGCTGAAAAATTAGCAGAGCTTGATGCAACAACAGTAATCGGCGGCGGCGATAGTGTTGCTGCTGTTAACCAGGCAGGCTTGGGCGACAAAATGAGCCACATTTCAACAGGTGGCGGTGCATCATTAGAATACTTAGAAGGTAAAGAATTACCTGGTATTGTTTGTTTGACAGATAAATAATTAAAACATTTGTAGGAGGACATAAAAATGGCAAGAAAGAAAATTATCGCAGGAAACTGGAAGATGAATAAAACACCTTCACAGGCTAAGGAATTAATAAATGAGCTTATCCCATTAGTAAAGGATAGCGATGCTGATGTAGTTATCTGCACACCCGCAGTTGACTTATCAATTGCAACAGAATTAACAAAGGGCACAAATATTGCGGTTGGTGCTGAGAATATGCATTGGGAGGAAAGCGGTGCATACACAGGCGAAATCGCTGCTGATATGTTACTTGACTTAGGTGTTAAGTATGTAATTATCGGTCACTCTGAAAGACGTGAATATTTTGCTGAAACAGATGAAACAGTAAATAAGAAAGTAAAGAAAGCTTTAGAAAAAGGTTTAACACCTATTATGTGCTGTGGCGAAACATTAGAACAGCGTGAAATGGGCATTATGAAGGAGTTTGTTCGTATGCAGATTAAAGCAGATATGTTAGGTATTTCTGCGGATGATGCTAAAAAAGTTGTTATTGCTTACGAGCCAATCTGGGCAATCGGTACAGGCAAAACAGCTACAGCAGACCAGGCTGATGAAGCTTGCGGAATTATCCGTGATGTTATTGCTGAAATCTATGACGATGCTACAGCAGAAGTTATCAGAATTCAGTACGGCGGCAGTATGAATGCATCAAATGCTGTTGAGCTTTTATCTAAGCCAAACATCGATGGTGGCTTAATTGGTGGCGCTTCACTAAAAGCTCCTGATTTTTCAAAAATCACAAACTGGAATAAATAATAAATGATTAAAAGGGCTGCAATTTAGCAGCCTTTTTTAAAGGAAAAGGAAGAAAGATATGAAAAAACCTTTATTGTTATGTATAATGGATGGTTTCGGTATTAATCCTGAAACA
The DNA here is from genome assembly GCA_045587965.1 of Congzhengia sp. Lineage (GTDB taxonomy): Bacteria > Bacillota > Clostridia > UBA1381 > UBA9506 > Congzhengia. The sequence goes on along the minus strand of JAZNDH010000029.1, from coordinate 30,219 downwards.
ACAGGAAACGCGGTAAAAGCTGCAAAAACACCAAATCTTGATAAGCTTTTTAAAGAATACCCAAACACAACCTTACAGGCAAGCGGTATGGCTGTGGGTTTACCTGACGGACAAATGGGAAATTCTGAAGTTGGTCACACAAATATCGGTGCGGGCAGAATTGTTTATCAGGAATTAACAAGAATTACAAAGTCAATCGCTGATGGCGACTTTTTTGAAAATGAAGCACTTATTTCTGCAGTTGAAAACTGCAAAAAGAATGACAGCGCCTTTCATATTATGGGCCTTGTGTCTGATGGTGGTGTTCACAGTCACAACTCACACATCTACGGCATTGTTGAGTTTGCAAAGCGTGCAGGACTTAAAAAAGTTTTTGTTCATTGCTTTTTAGATGGTCGTGATGTTCCGCCGTCGTCAGGTAAGGACTTTGTTGCAGAAATGGCAGAAAAGCTAAAAGAGATTGGCGTTGGTAAAATTGCTACTGTTATGGGCAGATACTACGCTATGGACAGAGACAACCGCTGGGACAGAGTTGAAAAAGCTTATAACGCTATGGTAAAAGGCATTGGCGAAACAGCAGCTTGCGGTATTTGTGCGGTTGCAAATTCTTACAGCAACAACGTAACAGACGAGTTTGTTATTCCTACAGTAGTAGTTGAAAACGGCGAAGCTGTTGGTAAAATTTCTGAAAACGACAGCGTAATTTTTGCAAACTTCAGACCTGACAGAGCCCGTGAAATTACAAGAACAATAGTTGACCCTGATTTTTCAGGATTTAGTCGCGAATACTTTAAAACATACTTTGTAAGTATGACACAGTACGACAAAACAATGCCGAATGTTGATGTAGCATTCAAACCTCAGGTTTTAACAAATACATTAGGCGAATATTTAAGCTTAAAAGGCAAAAAGCAGTTAAGAATTGCAGAAACTGAAAAGTATGCTCACGTTACATTTTTCTTTAACGGCGGTGTTGAAAAAGTTTCAGAAGGAGAAGACAGAGTCTTAATCAATTCTCCTAAGGTTGCAACCTATGACTTACAGCCTGAAATGAGTGCTTTTGAAGTAACTGATAAGCTGATGGAAAAATTAGACGAAAGCGATTTAGATGTTATTATTTTAAACTATGCAAACTGTGATATGGTAGGTCACACAGGCATTATTGATTGCGCCGTAAAGGCTGTTGAAACTGTTGACACCTGTGTTGGCAGAGTAGCCGAAAAAGTATTATCAATGGGCGGTGTTATGTTAATTACAGCCGACCACGGCAACGCTGACCAGATGATAGACCCTGAGTCACAAGGACCATTTACCGCTCACACAACATTCCCTGTTCCGTTTATCGTAGTAGGTTGTGGCGATGTGAAGCTTCGTGCTGATGGCGTTTTAGCCGATATCGCACCTACAATGTTAAAAATCTTAGATTTAGAAAAGCCACAAGAAATGACAGGCACAAGCATTATTTTATAATAAAAAAACAGCAAAATGCACACTCTATAATTAGGGTGTGCATTTTTTATGCACAAAAAATGGGAGGTTAACGTGAAAAATCACGTTAAGCCTCCGGCGGAATTTATTGCACCGCCGAGTTTTCGTGCCAAAAGGCACAAAACGGCGATGTGCATAATTTCCATTATACGCCTTATCCGCCCAGATGTAAGGTGTATGTATTTTTAATTACTATTTGTGGGCAGAAAGGCTATGGAAATTAATATGGATTATATTGAAATTACAGACATTTGTGCCAGAGAAATTTTAGATTCTCGTGGAAATCCGACTGTGGAGGCAACAGTTACAACCGAAGAAGGAGTTGTTGCCCGTGCGTCTGTCCCATCGGGTGCTTCAACAGGTGCTTACGAGGCAGTAGAGCTCCGTGATGGAGATAAAGAAAGATTTAACGGCTTAGGTGTAAAAACGGCGGTCTCTAAGGTTAACAATGAAATAGCTGACGCTTTAATAGGAATAAATGTTTTAAACCAACGTGAAATTGATGCCATAATGCTGAAAGAAGATGGAACAGAAAACAAGAAAAACTTCGGCGCAAACGCGATACTTTCTGTATCATTAGCAACTGCTAAGGCAGCAGCGGCAAGCCTTGGAGTTAGTCTTTACAGATATATTGGCGGTGTAAATGCTCACGTTTTGCCCGTGCCCATGATGAACATTTTAAATGGCGGAAAGCATGCTGATAACAGCGTAAACTTACAGGAATTTATGATTATGCCTACAGGTGCCCGCACTTTTTCGGAAGCAATACGTAAGTCAACAGAAGTTTTTCATGGCTTAAAAAAAGTTTTAAAAATACGCAATTATTCGACATCTGTGGGAGATGAGGGTGGATTTGCACCAAATTTAAAATCCGACGAAGAAGCATTAGAACTTATTTGTGAAGCAATAGAAGCTTCAGGCTTTTCTTTGGGAAGTGATTTTAAAATAGCAATGGATGCAGCATCAACCGAATTATATGAAGAAGCAAAAAAAATAGGCAAGGACGGGTATTTTTTCTGGAAAACAGGCGAATTTAAAGACCGTGACGAAATGATAAGATATTGGGAAGATTTAACAAAAAAATATCCTATTATTTCCTTAGAAGATGGTCTATCAGAAGAAGATTGGGACGGATGGAAAAATTTAACCCATGCATTAGGCAATAAAATTCAGCTTGTCGGTGATGATTTGTTTGTAACCAACACAAAACGGTTGGAAAAAGGCATATATTCAGGCTGTGCAAATTCAATTTTAATAAAAGTAAATCAAATAGGCACGCTTACTGAAACCTTAGAAGCTGTAGAAATGGCAAACAGGGCGGGATATACTGCAGTAACATCGCACAGAAGCGGAGAAACCGAAGATACAACAATAGCAGATATTGCCGTGGCTACAAATTCAGGACAAATAAAAACAGGTGCACCTTCGAGAACCGATAGAGTTGCAAAGTACAACAGACTTATAAGAATAGAAGAAGAATTAGGCTCACAGGCACGATATTTGGGCGACAGGGCGTTTTTTAATCTGACACAAAAGTAAAATTTTCGCCACGATATGTCACTTGTGTTGAAAATAAGTATTTATGGTGGTAAACTGTCACTAAAAGGGGGGTTTTTACTGCTGATGGCTCTTGATGAATTCGACAGCTATTATGTAATAAAAATTTCCGAAGGTTTTGGTGATAAATATTTTTTCAGCACGAGAATATTTGTTAAAAGCATTGACCTTGCTAAAAAGTTTAACACACTACGAAGTGCAAAAAGAAGTATGAAACTTATCGGGGATTTTAATTGCATAATAGAAAAAATTAAAAGAAATAATTTTTAAAAAAGTGCACAAACTAATCTTAAAGGGGAAATAATCCCCTTTAAAATTAGGAGGGAATAATATGGATTGTAGTAGTAATGCAAACAGCTCAATTAAATGTACAGTAAATGAGTGTAAATATCATTGCTGTGATAAGGATTATTGTTCGTTAGATTGTGTCAGCATAGGGTCACACGAACAAGATCCAAAGGTATGCGAATGTGTTGACTGTAAGTCTTTTGCAAAAAAATAATTAAGTGAATTAAAAAAAGAGCTTTTTCTTACAAGAAAAAGCTCTTTTTTTATTGACTTTAGAGCTTTTAGGTGTTATAATATCTCTGATATAGACTTAGAAAGAATGTGCACCAAAAAAATAACGCTAAAGGATTTGAGGTAGACTGTATGGACAAAGCATTTGACAGAAAAATTGTATTTGAAAATGGCGAAGAATACTATGGCTACGGCTTTGGCGCAAATTGTGATAAGGTTTGCGAAATAGTGTTTAATTCTTCGGTTGTAGGGTATCAGGAAATAATTTCCGATTTGTCATACACCAATCAGATGGTGGTTATGACTTATCCCTTAATTGGTAATTATGGCGTTACTGATGAAGATTTTGAAGCAAAAGTACCGTCAATAGGTGCTATTGTTGTAAGAGATTATAATGATATGCCAAGTAATTTCCGTTACACCAAAACACTGGCAGAATTTTTAGAAGAAAACGGCATCCCGGGTATTTACGGTGTTGATACACGAAAGCTCACAAGAAGTATTCGTGATTTAGGTACTCAGCATGCAATAATAACATCAATCGAAACACCTACTGATGATGCAATTAAGCTTTTGAAAAATGTTCATTTTTCTGAAAATGTTATAGAAAAGGTAAGCTGTAAAAAGCGTTGGTATTCAAGAACAACAAGCCATAAATACAATATAGTAGCTGTTGACTGCGGTATCAAATTAAGCATTATAAAAAGCTTTAATTCAGCAGGTTGTAATGTTACAGTTGTCCCTTATGATACAAAGGCAGAAGAAATTGATTTTATGAAGCCTGACGGCGTGTTTATCTCAAATGGTCCGGGCAATCCTGAAAGTGCAACAGAAGTTATTGAAACAGTTAAAAAATTAAAAGGCAAATATCCGATATTTGGTATAGGACTTGGACATCAAATCATAAATTTAGCGTATGGTGCAAAAATAGAAAAAATGAAGGTAGGTCATCGTGGCGGATATCCTGTGAGAAACTTACTTACAGGCAAAATAGAATCTACATCACAAAACCACGGCTACGTTGTAACAACTACACCTTTAGAAATAACCCACACAAACGTTGTAGATAAAAGTGTAGAAGGTACAAGAAGCTTTGCTGATAAGATTTTCTCAGTTCAGTATAATCCCGAAAGTGCCCCCGGCCCGCAGGATAGCGGTTATCTTTTCGGACAATTTATAGAAATGATAAAGGAGGCGCAGGAAAATGCCTAAAAGAGAAGACATCAAAAAAGTATTGGTAATAGGCTCAGGCCCTATTGTTATAGGTCAGGCGGCGGAGTTTGACTACGCAGGTACACAGGCGTGTCTTGCCCTTAAGGAAGAAGGATATGAGGTTATTTTATGTAACTCAAACCCTGCAACCATTATGACAGACACAACAATAGCAGATAAGGTATATATGGAGCCTTTGAACTTAGAATATATCGCTAAAATTATTCGTTATGAGCGTCCTGATGCTATAGTTCCTGGAATTGGTGGTCAAACAGGTTTAAACCTTGCTATGCAGCTCGACAAAAAAGGAATTTTGGCTGAATGTAGTGTAAAACTTTTAGGTACAAGCCGCGAAAGTATTGAAATGGCAGAAGACAGAGAGCTTTTCAAAGAACTCTGTGAGCGTATTGGTGAGCCTGTTATTCCGTCAGAAATTTCTTATTCAATCGAAGAAGCTCGGGAAGCGGCACACCGCATTGGCTATCCCGTTGTTTTGCGTCCTGCGTTTACCTTGGGCGGTACAGGTGGCGGCTTTGCTGATAACGACGAAGAATTAGCTGAAATTATGAAAAATGCCCTAAAGCTTTCCCCTGTTGGTCAGGTGTTGGTTGAAAAGAGTATTAAGGGCTATAAAGAAATCGAATTTGAAGTAATGCGCGACAAAAACGATACTGCTATTGCAATTTGCAGTATGGAAAACTTAGACCCTGTTGGCATCCACACAGGCGACTCAATCGTTGTTGCGCCCAGCCAGACATTAACCAATAAAGAATATCATATGCTTCGTGACAGCGCTTTAAAGCTTATTCGTGAGTTAAAAATCGAAGGCGGCTGTAATGTGCAGTTTGCATTGGACCCACAGTCATTTAAATATTATTTAATCGAAGTAAACCCAAGAGTATCCCGTTCATCAGCATTAGCTTCTAAAGCGAGCGGTTACCCGATTGCGAGAGTAACAGCAAAAATTGCAGTTGGTTTAACGTTGGAAGAAATTGCACTCGGCAGCTTATCGGCAGCTTGCGAGCCTACTATTGACTATGTAGTAACAAAGATGCCGAGATTCCCGTTTGATAAATTCACACAAGCGTCAAATAAGCTTTCAACACAGATGAAAGCCACAGGTGAAGTAATGTCAATCGGCAGAACAATGGAAGAAAGCTTATTAAAGGCTGTTCGTTCGTTAGAAATTGGCGTTTGCCACCTTTATATGTCAAAGTTTGATAAAGAGAAAATGTCCGTTGATGAGCTTATGGCCTACATTGCTGAAGGCACAGACGACAGAATTTATGCTATTGCTCAGCTTATGTATTTAGGCGTTGACCATTCAAGAATTTGTAATGCAACACAAATTGATATGTTCTTCTTAGACAAAATCAAAAATATAGTTGACTTTGAAAGAGTTTTAGAAAATCCTGAAAGCAAAAGCAATGTTGAGATTTTATACAAAGCAAAGAAAATGGGCTTTTCTGATAAGTATATTGCACAGCTCTGGAAAATGTCCGAAGAAGATGTATATGCTTTGAGAAAAGATAACAAAATGTTCCCTGTATATAAAATGATTGACAGCTGTGCAGGGGAAGTGGTAAGCGATATTCCATATTTTTATTCGACCTATGAAGATGAAAATGAGTCAATCCCATCAGACAGAAAGAAAATTGTAGTTTTAGGTTCAGGTCCTATTCGTATCGGTCAGGGCGTAGAATTTGACTATTCAACAGTTCACGCTGTGCAGACAATTAAAAACTATGGCTACGAAGCAATCATTATAAACAACAACCCTGAAACAGTTTCAACCGACTACACAACAGCAGATAAGCTCTATTTTGAGCCATTAACAGTTGAAGATGTTATGAATGTGGTTGAACTTGAAAAGCCAATGGGCGTTATAGCGTCTTTAGGCGGTCAGACTGCAATCAATTTGGCAGAGGGCTTAATGAAGCGCGGCGTAAAGCTCATTGGTACAGATTGTGAAGCAATCGAACGTGCTGAAAATCGTGACTCCTTTGAAAAGATTATGGAAGAGTTAAAAATTCCTCAGCCAAACGGCAGAGCTGTTACAAAGATTGAAGACGGTATTTCAGCAGCTGAAAGTATAGGCTATCCTGTTTTGGTTCGCCCAAGCTATGTGCTTGGCGGTCGTGCTATGGAAATAGTGGCAGATGAAAAAGGACTTCGTCACTACTTAAAAACAGCCGTTGAAATTGATGAAGATAAGCCAGTTTTGGTTGATAAGTATATTATCGGTAAAGAGGTTGAGGTTGATGCAGTTTGTGATGGAACTGATATATTTGTTCCGGGCATTATGGAACACGTTGAACGTACAGGTATCCACTCAGGTGACTCAATTTCAGTTTATCCGACCTTTAGTATTTCACAAAGAGTTAAAGATACAATCTTGGATTATACAAAACGCTTGGGCTTAGGCATTGGTATTGTTGGCCTTTATAACATACAGTTTATTGTAGATAAAGATGAAAATGTTTATGTAATCGAAGTAAACCCACGTTCATCTCGAACTGTTCCATTTTTATCAAAGGCTACAGGCTATAGTCTTGCCGACATCGGTACACTTGTTATTTTAGGAAAAACCTTAAAAGAACAGGGTATAACTGAAATTTACCCTGAAGAAAAGAAACGTTGGTATGTAAAAGTTCCTGCGTTCTCATTCTCGAAAATTCGCGGTGTTGACACATATCTCTCACCAGAAATGAAGTCAACAGGCGAAGCAATAGGTTATGATGACTCATTAACCCGTGCGCTTTATAAGGCATTACAGGCTGCGGATATGCACGTTGTAAATTACGGCACAGTATTTGCAACTATTGCAGATACTGATAAAGAAGAAGCACTGCCTTTAATTAAACGCTTCTATAACTTAGGCTTTAATATTGAAGCTACAGGCGGTACAGCGAAGTTCTTAAGAGAAAATGGTATAAGAACTCGTGAAAAGTCGGTTGACGATGGTCCTGACGGAATTTTAGACCATATGAGAAAAGGCTTTGTAACTTATGTTATAAATACAAAGGATATGCACTCTAAAGACCAACAGACAGATGGTTACATTCTTCGTCGTTGTGCAGCAGAAAATAATATTACAACCTTTACAGCTTTAGACACAGTAAGAGTTTTCTTAGATGTATTGGAAGAAATGACAATAACTGTTTCAACAATAGATTCATAATTAAAAAAATAAAGGGACTGTAGCAAAATGATTTCATTTTGCTACAGTCCCTTTTTTGCTACACCCTCTTATTTTTATCTGTTCGGATATTCAGTTTCTACAAATTTCTTTAGTGCTACAACTGAGCGTTTAACCTTTTCGGTATCAATACAGTATGCCATTCTGAAGTAACCGGGGCAGCCAAAAGAATCTGCTGGAACTAAAATCAAATCATATTTTAATGCTTTTTTGCAAAAAGCAACAGAATCTTCTTCTAAAGCTTTTGGGAAAATATAAAATGTTCCGTTTGGTCGAACACAGCTAAAGCCTAACTCAGTTAACGCATCATAAAGGATGTTCATATTTGTTTCGTAAACCGAAAGGTCGGCTGTTAAATCTGCGTTTTCAGCTACTGCTAACTGGAAAAGGGAAGCCGGGCAGTTGTGACCAATACCACGGGAAATCTGTCCCATCATAACAACCATTGTGTCAGCTTCCGGGCAATCGGGATGAACAGCAACATAACCGATACGTTCCCCTGGAAGAGATAGCGATTTTGAAAATGAGTAGCAGGTAAGTGTGTATTTGTAAAAGCTTGCAGGATATGGAGATACAATACCATCAAAAATAATTTCACGATAAGGCTCATCAGAAATAAGATAAATGATGTGACCAAATTCATTCGATTTTTCTTCCAATATTTTTGCTAATCTCTTTAAAGTTTTTTCTGAATATGCAACACCTGATGGGTTGTTAGGTGTGTTAATCAATACTGCTGCAACATTTTCGGTAAGCATTTTTTCAAATTCAGAAAAATTGATTTGAAAATCCTTGGTATTAGCAGGAACTGTTTTTAAAACGGCGCCTGAGTGGTTTATATACGGTATATATTCAGGGAAAAATGGTGAAAACGTGAGCACTTCATCCCCCGGTTCTGTAACACACCTTACCGCGTGGGCAATAGCACCCGCAGCACCCGATGTCATAAATATATTTTCGGCACGATAATTCATATTAAAGCGGCGGTTTAAAGATTTTGCCAATTTTTCCTTTACTTCAGGAATGCCAAGACTTGGGCTGTAGCCGTGAAGCTTAACGGGGTTTTCTTCATTTAATATTTTAATTAAATAATCAGTTAATTTTTGCGGAACAGAGATAGACGGGTTTCCTAAGCTGTAGTCAAAAACGTTTTCATAGCCTATTTCTTTTCCGCGAGCTGTTGCAAATTCCGACAACTCACGAATAACTGATTTTTGTGTTAACATATCCTTATATTTTTTTGCCAACATTTTTTTGCCTCCTAATTTATCATGTCTAAAAACTCATCTAATGTAAGAGTTTTAATACCTAAGCTTTCGGCTTTTGTAAGCTTACTGCCTGCTTTTTCGCCAACTATTAAAAAGTCAGTTTTTTTAGAAACAGAGCCAATAGCTTCGCCGCCGTTTTCTTCGATTTTTGTAACAATTTCATCACGGGATAGTGTTTCAAACTTTCCTGTGACAACGAATTTCTTTCCTGATAATGATGTGGATTTAGCCTTAATTTCTTCTGCTTTGTCATTTACGCCTAATTCGATGAGTCGTAAAACTAAAGACCTGTTTTCCGGATGCCTGAAGAAATCTATGATATTCTGAGCGGTTTTTTCGCCAATGTCAGAAATTTCAATTAAAGACTCAAAGTCAGCATTCATTATAGCTTCCATTGAAGTAAAATGCCTGCATATTGTTTTGGACGATTTTAAGCCGTTTAGGTTAATTCCCAAAGCATATAAAAATCTGTAAAGCTCACAGGATTTGCTGTTTTCAATAGAATTAAGCAGATTTTCGGCACTTTTAGTACCCATTTTATCTAAAGCTGCAATTTTTTCTTTTTCCAAGGTATAAAGGTCTGCAGCAGATTTCACAAAGCCTTCGTCTAAGAATTTTTCTAAAAGTGCAGGACCTAAGCCGTCAATATCCATAGCATCACGGGAAACGAAATGCTCTAATCTGCGTAAAAGCTGTGCAGGGCAGCTGTCGCCTGTGCAACGATGTGCTGCTTCACCTTCAACTCTTACAATAGGTGCGCCGCACTCAGGACAAACATCGGGCATATTAAATTCAATTTCTGTGCCGTTTCTGTCCTTTGGCTCAATTCCGACTATTTCAGGAATGATGTCGCCTGCTTTTCTGACATACACGCTGTCGCCAATTTTTATATTGCGCTCTCGGATAAAATCAATGTTGTGAAGTGTAGTTTTTGAAATCATACTACCAGCCACGCGAACAGGTGAAAGAAGTGCATTAGGTGTTACTTTACCCGTTCTTCCTACCTGGATAAATATGTCTAAAAGCTTTGTTTTTTTAGTTTCTGGCGGGTATTTATATGCAACTGCCCAACGTGGACATTTAGCTGTTGAGCCAAGCTTTTCACGAAGTGATAAGTCATTTACTTTAATTACTGCGCCGTCAATGTCAAAGGGTAAATCGTCACGCTCATCACCAATGCGCTCAACTTGCGAAAAAGCATCTTCAATATTTTTAAAAACTTCGTTTTGACGAACTGTTTTAAAGCCTAATTCTGAAAGTAGAGCGAGTCCGTCGTGATGTGTTTTAAAATCAAGCCCTTCAGCACGCTGAATGTTAAAAATAAATATATCTAAATTTCTTTCTCTTGCAATTGATGAATCAAGCTGACGCAGTGAGCCTGCGGCTGCATTTCTTGGATTTGCAAAGAGAGGCAGTCCTTTTTCTTCTTTTTCCTGATTTAATTTATCAAAGGTTGCCTTTGACATAAAAACCTCGCCACGAACTTCTAAATATGGTACAGGCTGTGTTAAGCGCAAAGGAATAGAATTTATAGTTTTTAAGTTTTCCGTAACATCTTCGCCCGTTATACCATCGCCACGGGTAGAGCCACGAACAAAAAGGCCATTTTCATATTCTAATGATACAGAAAGTCCGTCAATTTTATATTCTGTTACATATTCCACATCGCCCACAGCGGCACGTACACGCTTGTCAAAATCAATAATTTCTTCTTTTGAAAAGGCGTCGTTTAAGCTAAGCATTGGAACCGTGTGAGTGACACTTTCAAAGTTCTCAGCAACAGAACCTATAACACGAACAGTAGGGGAAGCAGGGTCACGAAAATCAGGGTATTTATCTTCCAAATTTTTAAGCTCACGAAGTAACATATCGTACTCGTAGTCGGAAATTTCAGGGTTGTCCAAAACATAATACTGATGCGAATGATATGTCAAAAGACGAGTCAATTCTTCAATTCTTTTTTTTGCTTTTTCCATACTAACACCCCTTTTTACTAACTATATTATTATATATTAAATGAGAAAAAAATGCAATAGGGATATTTTTTGAAAAAATTATAGATATAGTTTCATAGTTTTACATTTTTTAGCAATGTTTTGATTGATTTTTGCGCTTTCGTGTGGTATAATTATTCATAATCAAAAAATGAAAAGGGGATTTATTAAGGAATGGATATTTTAGCATTTGTTTTATACTTCGTGGCAATGCTCGCCATAGGCGTTTATTTTTTCTTTAAATCAAAAGGAGTTACAGAAAAAGATTATTTTTTAGGCGGCAGGGCTATGGGTCCCTGGGTAACGGCAATGAGTGCACAGGCATCTGATATGAGTGCTTGGTTACTTATGGGTTTGCCTGGAAGTATTTTAGCCTTTGGCTTTGGTCAGGCTTGGATTGGTATCGGTCTTGCAATCGGTACTGCTGCAAACTGGATATTGGTAGCAAAAAGACTTCGTAAGTTTTCTAAGGCTTCAGGCGATGCTATTACACTTCCGCAGTATCTATCAAATCGTTTTCTGTCAAAGAGTCACTCAGTGAGTGTTATCTGTGCAGTAGTATTTTTAGTATGCTTTACAATTTATGTTGCTTCTGCATTTGTTGCAGGTGCAGACGTATTTACAACACTTATACCTGAACTTTCAAAGTCAACAGCAATGATAATTTTTGCTGCAATCGTTGTTATTTACACCTTCTTAGGCGGATTTAATGCAGTTTGCTGGACTGACTTTTTCCAGGGTCTTTTGATGATTGGTGCATTGTTGATTGTTCCTATTATTGTAGGTTTTACAAGAGAGCTTGAGCCTGCGGCATTAAGTACAATTTACAAAGGGCCAAACGGCGAAGAGTTCCGCTTTGTAGCAAACTTCTTTAATGCAAGCTGGAAAGATATTTTATCAGGTCTTGGCTGGGGTCTTGGCTACTTTGGTATGCCTCACATCATTGTAAGATTTATGGCTATTGAAAAACCATCTATGGTTAAAAAGTCAGCTATGGTTGCAATTATCTGGGTTGTGTTATCACTTGCTGCTACAATTGTAATTGCATATCTTGGCAGAATGTTCGTATATTCAAACGGTACAGACCTTTCAGAAGTATTACTTGCAAATGGTCAGCAGTCATTAATCTTTGTAGAGCTGGCTCGTGACGTGTTCCCTGCATTTATCGCAGGTTTACTCTTAGCTGCTATTATCGCAGCATCAATGTCAACAGCAGACTCTCAGCTCTTGGTTGCAGCGTCTTCTTTTGCAAGCGACTTATATAAGCCGATAATCAGAAAGAACGCTTCAAACAAAGAAATGCTTTGGGTAAGCCGTTTAATTGTTTTGGTTATTGCGGTTGTTGCATATTTTATTGCAAGCAGTGAAGGGGATGCTGCTCAGGCTATTATGAATCTTGTTTCAAATGCGTGGGGTATCTTCGGTGCAGCATTCGGTCCTGCAGTATTGTTTTCGCTATTTTGGAAACGCTTTACATATAAGGGTGCGGTTGTAGGTATTGTAGTTGGTGCTGTAGTTGATATGGCGTGGCTCTGGTTACCTGTTGCAGATGGAAGTGCGCTTGCCGCAATTACAGGAATTTATGAAATTATTCCAGGTTTTGCAATCGGTGCGATTGCAGCAATCATTGTAACTTTGATTGATAAAAGACCATCAAAAGAAGTTGAAGCAATATTTGAACGTGCTACAGATAATTCAATAGACGACTAATTATATTATAAAAAAAATCAACGGTGGCACCATCGTTGATTTTTTTGTGTCTGTAATTGATTTTATTCTCTTAATGTGTTAAAATGATACATACTATCCTAAGGAGGAAATACGAAATGAGAAAAAAGCGTATTATAGTAATTGTTGCAATATTTATATTGGTATTAGTTGCGATGCTTGGAATTTATAAATTCACGCCCCTAAACCACAAAACAAGAGAACTTTTGGGACTTTCACGGTCTGTATTTTATGTAAATAACATTCCTGTCGGTAACCCTGGAGTAATCGATTATTTAAAAGATGATGTGCGTGAAGTACAGATAAACAAAGAAAGAACTTACCTGATAAACCATTCAAGAGGTTTTGCATTAGGTTTTCCAAGTGATGCTGAATATGATTTTTCAGCGGCACAGGAATATATAAAGGTTAAATGCAGTAAATTTTCGGCAGTGGTTTCTAAAGAATACAGCACTTATGAGCCAGGCGTTGAGCAAAGTAAAAAATATGTAAAAGAATGTATTAACAAGTTTATACTAAGCGAAAAATATTTAAAGGAAAATAATATAACGCTCCATAAAAATGATATGGAAACTGTTGGGGACTATCCTGTTCAGATTATTGCACTCACAAGAACTCCTTATGAAGAAAGTACTATTAAAGACAACACCTATGTATATTGCTACATCTATAAGGAAGATGTGCTTTTTTACCGCATAATGTTTAAGGCAGAAAACTACACAGAAGAATTGATGAACGAAGTTTATAGAACCTTGGAATCGTTCAGCGAAGGCGTTGTTGTAAAAGGTGTTTCTGATACATTCACAGATTACAAGCCTGTATTAAACAAAAACTGGAATGAAAAGACAAAAGCACTATATGATGAAATTTTGAATTCTGATAGCTGTAAATGGGGAGTTTTTATGCCCAGAGCAGTATTTTTGAATAATTATGAAGATGTTCACAAAATCGAAGAAAAGGTCGGAACAAAATTTTCAGGTGTTTTAGAATATATGTTTTTGGTGGACGATGTTCCTGTAGATGGTATGAAATCTGCATTTAATGATGGAAAAATAGTAGAGCTGACATTACAAACCGCCAATGTTATGCATCAGGGTATGGATGGACATAATCCGATGTTTGAAATAATAGACGGAAAATATGATGAAAAGTTCAAAAAAATGGCGCAAGATATAAAAGCGCTACAAAGTCCTGTTTTGTTCCGATTAAATAATGAAATGAATTCAGACTGGGTAGGCTACAGTGCATCAGCTTGTCTTACCGACCCTGAGATTTATATAGCTGTATGGAGAAGAATATATGATATTTTTGAAAAGGAAAATGTAGATAACGCTATATGGGTATTTAATCCGAATGATGAAACATTTCCCCCTAATGGATATAACACATCAACGGCATACTACCCCGGAAATGAATACGTTCATATATTTGGTATAACAGGCTATAACACGGGCACCTATTATGCAGCTGAGCACGGAGAACGCTGGAGAACATTTGATGAGATATATACAAGCATAACCGAACATTCTGAAAAAATCTATGGTAAGTTCCCCTGGATTATAACAGAATTTGCTTCAAGCTCTGTAGGCGGCGATAAGGTGGAATGGATTAACGATATGTTTGATAGCCTGCCCAATTATCCCTACATAAAAATGGCGTTCTGGTTTAACAGTGCGGATTATGATGAACGTCCCGAAAAGGCGGGCGCGGTTGCAAGGCCGTATTGGTTTGACGAAACTCCTGAAACAACCAAGGCATTTGCAAACGGATTAAAAAAGAGTAAATAATTTTAAGGGGAATAAAGATGGATATTAGCAAAAAGTCACTAAAGGCTCATTATGAGTGGAATGGAAAGATTGAAGTTGTGGCAAAAGCAAGCGTTAAAAATGCCCAAGATTTGTCGGTTGCATATACTCCAGGTGTTGCAGAGCCTTGTTTAGCTATAAAAGAAGATATAAATAAATCCTATGAGCTTACACGAAGAAATAATTTAGTCGCTGTTATCACAGACGGTACGGCGGTTTTGGGTTTGGGCGACATAGGTCCTGAAGCAGGTATGCCTGTAATGGAGGGAAAATGCGTATTATTTAAAGAGTTTGCTGATGTTGATGCATTTCCTTTGTGTGTAAAAACAAAGGATGTAGATGAAATAGTAGAAACAATTTACAATATTTCAGGAAGCTTTGGCGGTATAAATTTAGAAGATATTTCAGCTCCAAGATGCTTTGAAATTGAAAAGAAACTAAAGGAAAAGTGTGATATCCCCGTATTCCACGACGACCAGCACGGCACAGCTATCGTTGTTGCGGCGGCATTAATAAATGCGCTAAAAGTAGTTAAAAAAGGTTTAGGCACAGTAGAAGTAGTAATAAATGGTGCGGGTTCGGCAGGCACAGCAATAGCAAAGCATTTATTTTTAGTTGGCGTAAAAAATATTACAATGTGTGACCGATTTGGCATTATTTGTGAGGGCGATGAAAGCTTATCTTCGGCACATAAAGAATTAAGCAAAATTACAAACAGAAAGAAGATAAAAGGAACGTTATCAGACGCTATGTGCGGTGCTGATGTGTTTATCGGAGTATCTGTACCGAATGTTGTAAATGAAGAAATGATAAAATCAATGAATAAAGACCCGATAGTTTTCCCTATGGCAAATCCTGTGCCTGAAATTATGCCAGATTTAGCTTTGAAAGCAGGTGCAAAAATTGTTGGTACGGGCAGGTCAGATTTTAAAAATCAGATTAATAATGTTTTAGCATTCCCCGGAATTTTCAGGGGAGCTTTAGATGTAAGAGCGAGTGATATAAACGAAGAGATGCGTGTTGCGGCATCTTTTGCAATAGCAGAGCTTGTTGATAAAAAGGAGCTTTCTGCTGATTACATAATACCAAAAGCTTTCGATAAAAGAGTAGGTAAAGCCGTTGCAGGAGCGGTATCAAAAGCAGCAAGGGAAACTAAAGTGGCAAGAATATAAATAAAAAACACCCCTAGGGGTGTTTTTTATTTATTCGGCAGCAGTTGCTGCAGGTGCTTCTATACTGGTTTCTGCATACGTGGGAACAATCTGTATAAATGTATTTCCCGGATTTAATAAAAGCGGTGTTCCGTCTTTTAGGGTATATTCTGTTTTGCCTGTTCTTGTTTCCTTAGACCAGTTGATTTCTACTGCTTGTCCATCGGAGAAGTAGTAACCAGTACCTGAGCCGATATTTTTTAAATCTTGTCTGCCTTTGTTTTCTGTGTCCGGCAAATTCACATTTTGCAGTGTGTACATAATAATATTTTTAACACGAATTGGTTTTCCTGTTTGTGAGTCGTGAGTTTTGCCGTTTACATAGCGGATGAAATTACCTGCTTCTGCATCGTATTCATATCCTACCTTGTAGAAATTAGCGTAAGGAATAGAAATTTTAGAAACCGGTGTACCTTGAGGTGTTTCGTCTAAAAGGTTGTAGTTAGGCATATTACTTTCTGTGCTTCTTTCATACTTTTTCTCATCGGCACGGGCTGAAAGCTCTTTCGTTGATGTATAAAGGTTGTGCCAGGTTTTATCATAAGTATTATCACGCCAGAATGAGTTGCCATCGCCTGCAACACCGTTTATATTGTTAACCTTTAAAGCAGAAATGTCTTTTGCCGCTTTAGGGCTCCATCCTGCATGAGCATAAATTGCATTATGTTCCATTGCATAGTCTAAGAAATAATGTCTTGAGGAACGAACAGGACCTACTTTTTCTAAATCAAAGTTTTTAAATAAAGCCATAAATCTTGTTGCTCTGCCTTCAACTACTATCTCATAAACCATATAGGCATCTTCAAGACCGATTTGCGGACGTGCAGCATCTGTGTCATTGTCTATCATAACGGCTATTGGACGCACATTTTCTTTTTCCTTCATTTCTGTATAAAATGGGTCTGCCTCAGGAGTTTCTATTGCATAAGGCTCATCAGTGGATGTGGGCGTTCCGTCATTTTTGCAGGCTGTGAAAGAAAATACAACAAGTGTAGATAGTAAAATTAATAAAAATTTCTTTTTCATATTGTTAATTCTCCTTTGATTTTATTTAATAATGCAATCAGGGCAGCTTTCCTGTGGCTTACAGCATTTTTTTCTTCCATAGACATTTCCGAAAAGGTTTTTTTGTGCTCTATTGAATAAAAAACAGGGTCATAACCAAAACCGTTTTCGCCACGTGGTGTTTCTAAAATAATTCCCGGGCAACTCACACCGACTGATTCGATTTTTTTGCCATTTGGTAAAATCAAGCACATAGCACAGGCAAATTGTGCAAACCGCATATCCTTTGGCACATCTTTTAATTCTTCTGCAAGCTTTGTAATTTTTACGCTGTAGGGCGCGTCTTCTCCGGCATATCTTGCAGAATACACACCGGGACGGCCTCCTAAGGCTTCGATTTCTAAGCCTGAATCATCAGCTAAAACAGGCAAATCGGTAAGCTTTGAGATTTCGCAGGCTTTAATGTATGCGTTTTCTGAAAAGGTTTTTCCGTTTTCTTCGACTTCAACATCTATTCCTGCATCCTTTAAAGAAATTATTTCAAAATCGGATAAAATTTCTTTAATCTCTCTTAATTTTCCTTGATTAGTTGTGGCTGCTAAAATTTTAAACATATTTTCACCAACTCTAAAAAATTTGTATTTTAAACTTTTTCGCTAACTTTTCCTATTTTCGAACCTTCATATAAAATATTACAATTCCATTTTACCATAAATAAATAAAAAATGACATTAAAATAGTATTACATTTTATTTAAAAAAACTTGTGTTTTTGTCGAATATGCAATATAATACTAATATGACCTTTTTAACAAAAACAGAAAAGAGTGATTTTAATGAAGAATTTAATAGTAGGACAATCAGGCGGACCAACTGCAGCTATTAACTCAAGCTTGGCAGGTGTTATAAAGGCAGGTGTGGATTCTGAAAATGTCGGAAAAGTTTATGGTATGGTAAACGGCATTTTAGGCCTGCTTGAAGGAAAAATCGTAGAATTAGATGATTTGGGAAAAGATGATTATAAAATTGAGCTTTTACAAAGAACACCTTCTTCATATTTGCGTTCGTGCAGATACAAAGTGCCGAGCGACGATATGAGTGTATATGAAAAGGTATTTGAAATTTTAGAAGAATACAATATAGGTTATTTTTTCTACATAGGCGGAAACGACTCTATGGACACGGCCGCTAAGTTGTCAAAATATGCTCGGGAGCATAATAAGGACATTAAATTCGTTGGTGTTGCAAAAACAATAGATAACGATTTGCCTGAAATGGACCACACACCCGGCTTTGGCAGTGCTGCAAAATGTATAGCAACAACTGTAAAAGAAGTTGCATTAGATGCCGGTGTTTATGGTGTGAAATCCGTTGAAATAATTGAAGTTATGGGCAGAGATGCAGGGTGGCTTGCAGGCTCATCAGTTTTGGCATCAATCAACGGCAAAGGTCCTGATTTAATATATTTACCCGAAAGAGATTTTGACATTCAGGAATTTTTAAGTGATGTAGGAAGTATTTTAGACAGCAAAACTCATGCCTTAGTTGTTGTTTCAGAAGGAATAAGAAATAAAGACGGGCAATATATCTGTGAAGCACTTTCAGATTCGACAAAGGATGCATTTGGACATAAGAAGCTTGGCGGTACAGGCAAGGTATTGGAAGGCATTGTTAAGGAAAAGTTCGGCGTTAAAGTAAGAAGCATTGAACTCAGTACGCCTCAAAGATGTGCAAGTCATATATTAAGTAAAGCCGACATAGATGAAGCATTTAACTTAGGATACGCCGCGGTAAACGAAGCTGTTTTAGGAAAAACAGCTGTTGTTATGGCAATTAAAAGAGTGTCCGATAATCCATATAAGGTAGCTTATGAAGCAGTGGATGTAAATAAGGTTGCCAATGTAGCAAGGACTGTTCCTGATGATTATATAAACGAAAAAGGGAACTTTGTAACAGAAAAATTTGTAAATTATGTTTTGCCTTTAGTAGAAGGCGAAATTTATCCTGAATACGAAAATGGAACACCAAAATTTCTTGTTTTGGACGCGTAGCAAAAATCAACTCCTTATCGGAGTTGATTTTTTTATAAAAAACTTATTTTTTTTGTGATTTTACATTGCAAAATTCACAAAAGTATGGTAAAATTAAATAGAATTGATATAAATATGTACATTTATGGTTTTAACACAGAGGAAAAGCTATGAAAAATAAGTGGATTATACCTGTTGTGTTGTTTATAGTTTTGGTTACTGCCTATGCCGTAAGGGGAGCTTTTCAGTCCCGAATAGAGTTGGAAGTTTTAAAGCAAGGCAAAATAGAAGAAGCAAGTACTACACAGGGTGTATTAATAAAAAACGAAAAAGTAAATACAGTTGAATTTTCGGGTAGTGCAGAGCTTTATGCTAAGGATGGCAGCCGTGTTGCAAACAAAGAAATCATTGCTATGCTTTACGGAAGCACTGAAGACGAGGCGTTGGTAAATGAATTGTCCGAAATTAACAAAAAAATCAATGCAATACGCAAAAGTGATGCAGATAAAGCAATTTATATAAGCGATACAATGCAGATGGAATCAGAAATTTCTGGCTATGTTGATGAAATTATAAAAAATGCTTCTAAAAATGATTTTTCTGCTCTTTCTGAGTACAAATACAAAATATCAATGATTACAGCACAAAAGGCAATCGCAAGAGGTGAAGAAGTAACAGCTCCTGCCCAAGAGCTGATTGTGCTTCAAACGAGAAAGAACGAAATAGAAAACTCACTGGGAAAATCTGCAAATATTATAGCAAGTGATATGGCAGGAATATTTGTCGAAGGAAAAGACGGGTTTGAAGAAGCTATGTCACCACAAAACATAGAAGAAATAACGCCTGAGAGTATCAATGAAGTCATCAATGGAAGCAAAAACGGCACAATAATCAATGACGAAAATACCTATACATATAAAATCATTGATAATTTCAAATATTCTGTTGCCGTGAACCTTGATGAAACAATAACACAAGGACTAAAAACAGGCGATAGCGTGCAGCTTCGCTTTCTGGATTTTTCAAAGAATAATGTTCCTGCAGTTGTAAAACACATTTCAGATGCGGATGAAGATAATATGCGCACTGTGGTTGTTGAGTGTGATAATTATATTGAAAACCTGTTATCGCAAAGAGTCGTAAATATTGATTTTGTAAAGAAAAGCATAAGCGGCTATAAGGTTTTGGTTGAATATATACACACTCAAGAGGACGCAGTAGGAATTTTCGTTAAGCGCGGCGCTGTTATGAGGTTCTTACCTGTAGATATAAAATACAGTAATGATGAAGAGGCCATAGTTACTTCAGCAAATGCAAGTATGCCTGTTAAATCGTATGATGAAATAGTGATATCTGCTCCTGAATTTTCGGATGGCAAGGTAATAGTGTCACAGTAAAAGGAATGGTAAATGTGATAAAGGATAACGTAAAAAGAGTTTTGGAAAACATAGGCGAAGCTGCTGTAAAATCGGGCAGAAAGCCTGAAGATATAACGCTTGTTGCAGTAACAAAAACAGTAACTGCAAAAGAGGCTCAGGAAGTACTCGATGCTGGTGTTTTGACATTGGGAGAAAACCGCGTTCAAAGTCTTTTGGATAAGTACGAAACCTTAAAGGACAAGCCCGAGTGGCATCTGATTGGACATTTACAAACTAACAAGGTAAAATATATAGCAGATAAGGTAAGCCTTATTCATTCGGTTGAAAGCTTAAAGCTTGCTGAAGAAATTAATAAAAAATTTAAAGATGCAGGAAAAATT
Source organism: Congzhengia sp. (assembly GCA_045587965.1). Classification (GTDB taxonomy): domain Bacteria; phylum Bacillota; class Clostridia; order UBA1381; family UBA9506; genus Congzhengia. The sequence continues at coordinate 9,445 of JAZNDH010000029.1, read as the reverse complement.
GCAAATATTTTAATTCAGGTAAATGTTTCTGGGGAAGAGAGTAAATTTGGCATAACGCCTTTTGATACTTTTTCTTTAATTGAACAAATATCAGAACTTGAAAATATAAAGGTCAATGGTCTTATGACAATGGCACCGCTAAGTGCCACAACTGATGAATGCAGAAAATATTTTGCTGAATTAAAGGAGCTATCTCAAAAAATAGCTGATAAAAAAATTAAAAACATAGATATGGATAAGCTTTCTATGGGAATGAGCGGTGACTACTACGAAGCAATTTTAGAAGGCGCAACAATAGTTCGTGTAGGTAGTGCACTTTTTAATTAGTCGCAAAAATACTTAACATAAAAAATTAAACCAAGTTACATAATTGAAAGGATGTAAAAAAATGAGTACAATGAACAAAATGCTTCAATGGATTGGAATTGCAGAACCTGAAGAAGAAATGTATGAAGTAGAAACAGAGGCAGAAGAAACTATTGAACCTGCTATGCCACTCGGCAGAAAAGCAAAGGTTTCATCAATCGCAGGAAATGCAGGCCCGTCTAAGGTTGTTGTAATTCAGTTTTTAAACTTTGACGATGCTAAAGATGCAGCAGACCACTTAAAGAACAGAAAACCAATCGTTGCAAACTTAGAAAAGCTTGATAACGACACAACACGCAGAGTAGTTGATTTTCTTTCTGGTGCTGTTTATGGTGTTGGTGGTAAAATTCAGAATGTTTCAAACAGAATTTTCCTTATTACACCAAGCAACGTAGAAGTAACAGGCAACTACCGTGACAGCGCTAAGGTAAGCAGTTTTCCTTTTGTAAACTAATATGAAGATAAGCACAAATTCACAGGATAGTGAATGGCTCGCAAGATGTGAGGATTTCGAACAATCTGTACAAAAGTACAAGAATGTTCGTTTTTCTCATTTTGTAAGCCCGCATGATTTGGCAGTTTTCAAATCGAATTTTCGTATGTCGCCTGATGTATGCTTTATGGCATACGGCGGGAGTGACGATGCAGAAAGAGTAATTTTAGGATTTTATCCTGATTTTTTGCAATTGGAAAATGAAGATTTTCCTATTACCCCTTTAATGATTTCGAATTTAGGCTCTGCTACCCACAGGGATGTCTTAGGCTCTGTATTGGGTCTTGGTATTAAACGGGAAATGATAGGGGATATCTATTTTTCTGAGGGCACAGCTGTTATTATGTGCGAAAAAACGTCTGCAGACTACGTGCTTTACAATTTAAAAACAGTTGGCAGACAAAAGGTTGATGTCACAGTTTGTGACAAAGAATGTACCTTTTCCCTAAAACACAACTTTGAAGTTTTAAAAATTATCGTTTCATCCGAAAGGCTTGATGCCGTTTTAGCACAGGTGTGTAGAATGTCACGCTCTGAAGCAGTTAAGCACATTCAATCAGAAAATGTAAACGTTAATTTTACAGTTGAAGCTAATCCTGATAAAAAAGTCTTTTTTGGCGATGTTATTTCTGTAAGACACCACGGAAGATTTATGATTTCGGATATTGTAGGGGAAACTAAAAAAGGACGCATTATAATAGAAATAAAAAAATATATTTGATAAGAGAGGACGAGAAATTATGATTACGCCTGTTGATTTAGAGAACAAGGAATTTAAAAAAGGTTTTCGTGGATACGATATTGATGAAGTTGAAACATTTTTAACAGAGCTTTCAAAAGACTATGCAAGATTTTATCGTGAAAATGCAGGACTTAAAGATAAAAATGCAATTTTAACTGACGCTCTTGAAAACTACAAGGAAATGGAAGAAACAATGCGTAGCGCCATAATTTCCGCCCAGAGAACGAGCGAAGAAATTTTAAGAAACGCTCACGAACAGGCTGACGTTATAGTTAAAGAAGCTAAGGTTCGCGCTACAGAAATTACAAATGAGTTAGAAGCCGACATTCAGGCGCTAAAGCGTGAGGCTGCAGAAATCGAAGGCAGAAACTCATTAATGAGAGCAAAATTAAAAACAGTTTTAAATACATACTTAGGTATGCTTGATGAAATACCTGTGGCAGAAGAAAACGATACAGAAGAAATCAAGGAAGCTAAAGAAGTAAAATCGGTTGACACAGAAACAAAGGTTTTAGAAACTGAAACAATCCGTGTTGACTTAAGTGATAAATTAGAACAAGAGGCAGAGTAACGCCTTAAGCAAAAATAGTTAGGAGAGAAAAGACAGATGGCAGAAGATTACGGTAAAACTCTTAATTTGCCGAGCACCGAGTTTTCAATGAGGGCAAATTTACCTCAAAGAGAGCCTGAAATACTCAAAAAATGGCAAGATGAAAATATGTATGAAAAATTGATGGAATCAAACGATGGGAAACCACTTTTCATACTTCACGACGGACCTCCGTATGCAAATGGTAATATGCATATGGGCCATGCACTTAATAAAACATTAAAAGACGTTATCACAAGATTTAAAAATATGGATGGTTATAAAGCGCCTTATATCCATGGTTGGGATACACATGGTCTTCCAATCGAAAGACAGGCTATAAAACAGCTTGGTGTAAACAGACACGAAGTGGGTATAGTTAAATTCCGTGACATGTGTCGTGATTTTGCGCTTTCACAGGTTGAAAACCAAAAAACACAAATCAAGCGTTTAGGTTCATTGGGTGATTGGGACGATTCATATTTGACTCTTGCTCCCGAATTTGAAGCAAAACAGGTTGAAATTTTTGGTGAGATGGCTAAAAAGGGTTACATCTATAAAGGTTTAAAACCGATTTACTGGTGTACCGACTGTGAAACAGCCTTAGCCGAAGCTGAAATTGAATATGAAGAAGATAAAACAAGCTCAATTTATGTAAAATTCAGAGTTTCTGATGACAATGGTGTTTTTGCAAACACAGGCATAGATAAAAATGATATCTATTTTGTAATCTGGACAACAACAACCTGGACGCTTCCGGGTAACGTTGCTATTGCCCTAAATCCTGACTTTACTTACAGCTTAGTTAAAGCAAACGGCGAGTATTATGTGCTTGCGCACGAGTTAATTGAAAATGTGCTTGCTGCAGCTGAAATTTCAGACTATGAAGTAATAGCTCAGTTTACAGGTAAAGAATTAGAGCTCGTTCGTTGTAAGCACCCATTTATTGACAGAGAATCTTTGGTAATTGTAGGCGACCACGTAACGCTTGATGCCGGTACAGGTTGTGTTCACACAGCTCCCGGTCACGGTGCAGAGGACTATGTTGCCTGTAGAAACTATAAAGAAATTCCAATTATTGTTCCAGTTGACGGCAAGGGTTATTTAAACGAATTAGCAGGTGAATTCTCAGGACTTTTCTATGAAGAGTCAAACGATAAAATTATTGAAAAGTTAAAAGAAGTAAATGCGCTTTATGCAATAGAAGATATTATCCACCAATATCCGCATTGCTGGAGATGTCATAAGCCTATCGTTTTCCGTGCTACAGAGCAATGGTTTGCATCAGTTGATGATATTAAGGATGCTGCCGTTGAAGCTATAAAGGGTGTTCGTTGGATTCCAAAATGGGGTGAAGACAGAATTACAGGTATGGTTGTCGACAGAAATGACTGGTGTATTTCAAGGCAGAGAACCTGGGGTGTTCCTATTCCGATATTCTACTGCAAAGATTGTGGAAAAGAACTCATTACAGAAGACTCAATCAAGGCAGTTGCTAAATTATTCGGAGAAAAAGGCTCAACAGCCTGGTATGAAACAGAAGCAAGTGATATTTTACCAGCTGGTACAAAATGTGATTGCGGATGCTCCGAATTTACAAAAGAAAAAGATATTATGGACGTTTGGTTTGACTCAGGCTCATCACACTCAGGCGTTTTAGATGTTAAAAAAGGCTTACGTTTCCCTGCTGACCTTTACTTAGAAGGTAACGACCAGTACAGAGGTTGGTTCCAGTCATCACTTTTAACATCTGTTGCGGCCCGTGGTGTAGCTCCTTATAAGGCTGTTATCACACATGGTATGATTGTTGATGAAACAGGCGAAAAAATGTCAAAATCAAAGGGTAATGGTATAAGCCCTCAGGATATCATCGAAAAATATGGTGCAGATTTGCTTCGTTTATGGGTAGTATCTGCTGATTATAAAACAGATATGAGAATTTCTGATGGCATATTAAAGCAATTATCAGAATCATACAGAAAAATCAGAAATACAGCAAGATATATTCTCGGTAATATTAATGACTTCAATCCTGAATGTGACATGGTAGAAGTTAATGATATGCAGGACATCGACAAGTGGGCATTAATAAGGCTTTCAAAATTAACAGAAAAAGTACTCGATGCTTACAGAAACTACGAATTCCATATCGTTCAGCACGCTATTCACAATTTCTGTATTGTTGATATGAGTAACTTCTATTTAGATGTTATAAAAGATAGACTCTATGCTGAAAAGAAAGATTCAGTTGCTCGTCGTGCGGCACAAACTGTAATGTATAAAATTTTAGATTCTTTAGTAAGAATGTTAGCACCTGTTTTAGCATTCACAAGTGAAGAAATCTGGGCAAGTATGCCACATACGGCTTCTGATAAAAAAGAGTATATCATCCTAAATGATATGCCAAAGCCAACACCTGATTTATATGATGATGTTTTTGAGTCTAAATGGGACAGACTAATGCTTGCAAAGGCAGATGTTTCAAAGGCGTTAGAAGAAGCTCGTGGTGCTAAGATTATTGGTAAGTCTTTGGGTGCTGAAGTTAAAATTTATGCTGATGGCTCATATTATGAGTTATTAAAGGAAATGGAAAAGGATTTATTCACATACTTTATTACATCAGGCGTTACAGTTTTACCTTTAGCTGAAGCAGGAAACAGCGCATTGCTTGGCGAAACAGGTATAAAGGTAGAGGTAAAAATTGCTGATGGCGGAGAATGTGAACGTTGTTGGTTACACTCAAAAACAGTAGGCGAGAATGCAGCGCACCCAACATTATGTGCAAGATGTGCGAGCGTTCTTAAGGAGGACTAATAAAATTGCTTATACCATTTTTTGCAGGTATATTTATAATTGCGATTTTGGACCAGGCGGCAAAGATATTTGCCGCCGGTCTTTTACCCAGTGTGAAAACAATTCCTGTAATTGAAGATGTTTTTCACCTGACCTATGTTGAAAATACAGGCGCAGGCTTTGGAGTTTTTAAAGATTACACTTGGCTGCTTACAGCTTTAACTATAATTGTTATTATAGCTGTTGTAGGCTATTATGTAAACAAAAGACCAAAGAACAAAATACTTGTTACAGCGCTTACATTTATGATGGGCGGTGCGGTAGGAAATGTAGTTGACAGAGTAAGATTAGGTTATGTTATTGACTTTTTTGATTTTACTTTTATTGATTTTCCTGTATTTAACATAGCGGATTGTTTCATTACTGCGGGTGCTATAATTTTTGCCGTCTATATACTATTTTTTAGCGATAAAAAGGAGAACTGATATGTTGAAATTCACAGCAGAAAAAGAAGATTGTGCTAAGCGGTTAGATATTTTTCTGTCTGAATATGCCAACATAACACGCTCTGCCGCTCAAAAATTATTAGAGGACGGCTGTGTTTTGGTAAACGGAGTTATAGAAACTAAAAAATATAAAATAAAGTTATGCGACGAGGTTCAGGTATCATTACCTGAGCCTCGTGTTGTTGATGCTTTGCCACAGGATATACCCCTTGACATTATCTATGAAGATGACGATATTATTATTGTAAACAAACCGCAGGGGATGGTTGTGCATCCGGCAGCAGGAAACTCAGATGGAACACTCGTTAATGCTTTGATGTTTCATACAAAAGGGAATTTGTCGGCAATAAATGGTGTAATCCGCCCGGGAATTGTCCATAGGATTGACAAGGATACGAGTGGTATTTTGGTGGTTGCTAAAAATGACAAGGCACATTTGTCACTGTCTGAGCAAATAAAAGAGCACAGTATGACAAGAGAGTATTTTTGCCTGGTTCACGGTGGAGTAAAGGAAGATAAATTTACTGTAGATAAACCCATAGGACGTGACCCGCGTGACCGCAAAAAAATGCTTGCAGGTGTTCGTGACGGAAGATGCGCTGTGACGCATTTTTATGTAGAAACAAGATTTAAAGGCTATACGCTTTTAAAATGTATTTTGGAAACAGGCAGAACTCATCAGATTCGTGCACATTTAAAAAGTGTAGGTAAAGCAATAGTCGGGGATACTGTATATGGATTAAAAAAAGATGTCCTTGCTCAAAAATATGGAATATCGGGTCAGCTTCTTCATGCTAAAAAGCTTGGATTCATTCATCCGACGTCATCTGAATATGTTGAGTTTAACAGTCAGTTACCGGAAAACTTTTTGTGCATATTAGACAAATTAGAATTAGAGCAATAGTAAATTTTGCTGAAAATTAACAAAAGCCGTTGACTATTTATAATCGTTAGAATATAATGTATTTGTGTGTGTAGATTTACACATAAAAAGGATGGAAAGTAATTTGAATAACAAAATAAATTACGAAGAATTAACTGATGAGAATGTGGTAGAGCTCGCTCAAAACGGGGACAAGCACGCTGCTGAGTATATTGTAGGTAAGTATAAGGATTTGGTTGAAATTCGTTCAACGCCGTATTTTATGGCAGGTGGCGAAAGAGATGACCTTGTTCAGGAAGGCTTAATTGGCCTTTATAAGGCTATTAAATCATACACCAGTGGGAAACGTGCGAATTTTAAAACTTTTGCAGAAATTTGTGTTGTGCGTCAAATGATATCAGCCGTTAAAACATCTACCCGCAAAAAAAATTCGCCGCTTAATTACTATATATCAATCCATGTACCTGAAGATGAAATGGATACCATTTCAGGAAAACTAATTGACATTAAAAACGACGACCCTGAAAATATGCTCATTGAACAGGAATCGGCACAAGGAATGCAAAATAAGATAAACAGCGTTTTGAGTGATTTTGAGTCAGAGGTTTTGGGATATTATTTGTCGGGAATTTCCTATAAGGATATTGCCAAGCAGATAGGTAAATCCTGCAAAGCAGTTGATAATGCACTTTGCAGAATAAAAAAGAAAATAGAAAAATACATTTAATTTAGATTGTAAGCTTTAATGCTTTCAATAGATTTATTTTTTTATCAAAGAGAGGGATTTTTAATGTACGAAGACAAGACACTCGTATGCAAAGACTGCGGAGCTGAATTTGTATTCACAGCAGGCGAACAGGAGTTTTACGCTGAAAAAGGTTTCGAAAACGAACCAAGCCGTTGTAAGGAATGCAGAATTGCAAGAAAGAATCTTGCAAAACAGAACAGAGTAATGCACACAGCTATTTGCGCAGACTGCGGTAAAGAAGCTCAGGTTCCATTTGAACCCAAAGAAGACCGTGCTGTATACTGCAGCGAATGCTTCGCTAAACACAAAGAAGAATAGTTTAGCGAAAACTGCAATGTTTTAGTAGTACTATTTATACATAAAAGTTTAACCTGTAAAAAAGTTTTGTAAGTTGAAAAAAAGTTGTTAAAAGTACTTGCATTTTAATGTTGTATTTGTTATAATATTAATAGTGGATATTGTGGTTAGAAAGAGTGGGAACTGTTCCCACTCTTTCGCATTATATTTAAATATTTTAATAAGGGGATATTGTATGGCAAAAAGCAAGACAGAGCAAGATGTAGAATTGCTCTTAAAACCCATTATTGAGGCAAAGGAAATAAGCCTTTGGGACTTGGAATTTAAAAAAGAAGGTCCGTCGTATGTATTGAGAATTTTTCTCGATAAAGAAGGCGGAATAGATATTAACGATTGCGAAGAAGTCAGCCGCGCATTGAGCGAAAAATTAGACGAAGCTGACCCTATACCGCAAGAGTATATGCTTGAGGTTTCATCGGCAGGGCTTGACAGAATAATTAAATACGACGAGCATTTTAAAAAATGTCAGGGTAAAAATGTAGATGTAAAGCTTTTTGCTGCAATTGATGGACTAAAAGAATTTACTGCAAAACTAATCGGTCACGATGAGGAAAATGTAAAATTGGAAATCAACGGAAATGAAAAAGCATTTCCTAAAAATAAAATATCATCAGTAAGACTCACAGTTGAGTTTTAGAGTTTGGAGGAATAGAAAAAATGAATCAGGAATTTATTACCGCATTGGCTGAAATTGCTGAAGATAAAAACATTAGCAAGGAATCATTAATAGAAACAATAGAGTTTGCATTAATTACAGCCTATAAGAAAAACTATGACCATGCGCAAAATGTTTCAGTAAGCATTGATAAAGAAAGCGGAGAAATCAAAGTTTATCAGCAAAAAACAGTTGTAGAAGAAGTTGAAAACCCAAATTTAGAGGTAACACTTGATGAAGCAAAATCAGTCAGCGGAACATACTCTTTGGGTGATGTTGTAAACTACGAAGTAACGCCTAAAACATTCGGAAGAATTGCCGCTCAAACAGCAAAACAGGTTGTCGTTCAGCGCATTAAGGAAGCTGAACGTGATAAGGTAATAACAATGTACCGTGACCGTGAAAATTCAATGGTTACAGGTTTAATCACAAAGAACGAAGGAAAAATTGTTTTTGTTCAGGTAGCTAACGACACCGAAGCAATTTTACCATTAAACGAGCAGATTCAAGGCGAAACCTATAAAGCAGGCACAAGAATGAAATTCTATGTAGCCGAAGTAAAATTAGTAGGAAACAATCCACAGATTATATTATCAAGAACACATCCTGTATTGGTTAAAAAGCTTTTTGAAAAGGAAGTTCCTGAAATTGCTGATGGCGTAATTGAAATCAAATCTATTTCAAGAGAAGCAGGCTCACGTTCTAAAATTTCAGTATATTCTCAGGACGAAAACGTAGATGCCGTTGGTGCCTGTGTTGGTCAAAGAGGTGCTCGTGTACAGGTTATATGTGATGAACTCGGTGGCGAAAAAATTGATATCATTAAATATAGTGAAGACCCTGCTGAATTTATTTCAGCGGCACTCAGTCCATCTGACGTAGTTAGCTGTGTTGTTAATGAAAATGAGCACTCAGCAGAAGTTTTAGTTCCTGAAGGTCAGTTGTCGCTTGCTATTGGTAAAGAAGGTCAGAATGCAAGACTTGCAGCAAAGCTTACGGGCTGGAAAATTGATATTAAGCACGATGGCGAAGCAGAGCCCATGATAGATTTTGATAATATCTGATTAATTTGAATTGAAAGGAAACGTCGTACAGCGAATACGGCATCGGACGGTATATGCAGCAAAAAAGAGTTCCCTTGCGTAAATGCACAGGATGCGGCGAGATGAAGCCGAAGAAAGAACTTGTCAGGGTAGTAAGGAGTCCCGAAGGAGAGATTTCGATAGATCTTATCGGGAAGAAACCCGGACGAGGTGCGTATATATGCAGGAATACGGAATGCTTTGAAGCGGCAAAGAAAGCGAAACGTTTTG
>JAZNDH010000028.1:0-47449 GCA_045587965.1 Congzhengia sp. | reverse complement strand
GGTTAAAGAAGTTTACTCAAATTCTTAAGGATGTTTTTGCAAAAATTTAGACCGACACTTTTCAATGCCGGTCTGTTTCTCATGCAATTTTTGTAGCTAAATATTTTTTAAATTTCTACTTGACTTTATTTAGCAGGTCTTATGATTTGTTTGGCTACAACAAAAATGCTCTACACACTTTTTATATAAAAAAAGTGTGTAGTTCTAAAGAGCTACACACAAAAAATGTATTGCTCTTATGTCGCCAAACACAATTCATTAGCCTAATCAAGGAAACGAAAATGAGCATACATTTTTATCAAAAATAAAAATCGCTCCTGATTAAACTAAATATCAAATTGTGTTTGGCAATTATTAGTATAGCATATAAAGATTATAAATGCAACAAAAAAATACAAAATTAAAAGGAACTTGGTTAAGCCAAGTTCCTTTTGCAACTATTCGTTATTCACTATTAACTATTGTTTATTTCATTGCCTCTTCAATAGCAACTGCAACTGCAACAGTCATACCAACCATGGGGTTGTTACCTGCACCGATAAGTCCCATCATTTCAACGTGAGCTGGAACTGAAGAAGAACCAGCAAACTGAGCATCAGAGTGCATTCTTCCCATTGTGTCTGTCATACCATAAGAAGCAGGGCCTGCAGCCATGTTGTCAGGGTGAAGTGTACGACCTGTACCGCCACCTGAAGCAACTGAGAAGTACTTCTTACCCTGTTCGATACATTCCTTTTTATATGTACCTGCAACAGGATGCTGGAAACGTGTTGGGTTTGTTGAGTTACCTGTAATAGATACGTCAACGCCTTCTAAATGCATAATTGCTACACCTTCACGAACATCATCTGAGCCGTAGCAACGAACCTTTGCACGTTCTCCGTTTGAGTAAGCTGTTTCTTTTAAAACCTTAACTTCGCCTGTGTAGTAGTCAAACTGTGTCTGAACGTATGTAAAGCCGTTAATTCTTGAAATTATCTGTGCAGCATCTTTACCTAAGCCGTTTAAGATAACACGTAAATCTTCTTTACGAGCCTTGTTAGCTGAACGTGCAAGACCAATAGCACCTTCTGCTGCAGCGAATGATTCGTGACCTGCTAAGAATGCAAAGCACTTTGTTTCATCACGAAGCAACATAGCGCCTAAGTTACCATGGCCGATACCAACTTTTCTGTCGTCAGCAACTGAGCCAGGAATACAAAAAGACTGTAAGCCTAAACCGATTTTTTCTGCAGCGTCGCAAGCTTTCACGCAGCCGTCTTTAATAGCGATAGCCGCACCTACAATGTATGCCCAACAAGCATTTTCAAAGCAGATAGGCTGAATTGATTTAACTAAATTATAAACGTCGATACCCTTATCGTCGCAGATTTTCTTTGCTTCTTCTATTGAAGAAATGCCGTGACGCGCTAACTCTGCATTTATCTGGTCAATTCTTCTTTCATAACTTTCAAATAAAGCCATAATTCTATACCCTCCTTAATTACTCGTGGCGCGGGTCTAAAAGTTTAGCCGCGTCGTCTACTCTGCCGTACTGTCCGCTTGCTTTTTCTAAAGCTTCGTTAGCGTCCATACCTTTGGCAATCATTTCCATCATTTTGCCTAAGTGTACAAATTTATAGCCTATGATTTCGTTGTTACCGTCAACTGCAATCTTTGTTATGTAACCTTCTGCAAGCTCTAAGTATCTTGGACCTTTTTCACGGGTTGCATAAGTTGTACCAACCTGTGAGCGTAAGCCTTTACCTAAATCCTCTAAGCCTGCACCGATTGGAAGACCGTCTTCTGAGAAAGCTGTCTGTGTTCTGCCATAAACAATCTGTAAGAATAATTCTCTCATAGCTGTGTTGATAGCATCACAAACAAGGTCAGTGTTTAAAGCTTCTAAAATTGTTTTACCAACTAAAATTTCTGAAGCCATAGCAGCTGAGTGTGTCATACCAGAGCAACCTACTGTTTCTACTAATGCTTCTTCAATAATACCTTCTTTAACATTTAAGGTAAGCTTACATGTGCCCTGCTGTGGAGCACACCAACCAATACCGTGTGTTAAACCGGAAATTTCTTTAATTTCTTTTACCTGAGTCCATCTGCCTTCCTGAGGAATAGGCGCAGGACCGTGATATGCACCCTTAGCGAGAGGACACATATGTTCTACTTCAGCTGAATATTTCATAATTCTGCTCCTTTCAAGTATTTATTTTAAATTTTTATAATTTGTCAAAATTCGCCGTATAAATTTTACCACAATATATAAGGTTTGTCAAACGATATGGGAGAATTTTTTAAATAAAAGTTGTAATTCTCAATACTATGTGATAAAATAAATATGCTACACAAAGTTAATACTAAACTAAGCGGGTATCCGTTTTTACTTTTGGTAAAAACGCATACTCTGTGTTTTCATACTCGTTTAGTTTAGAAAACTTTGTGTAGCAGCAAACAGAGTTGTGCGTTTTCGGATGTGCGGCTTTGGCTGCACATCTTTTTTAATTTCAGGAGATATAATTATGGAATATTTTTTTGCAAGAATATACTATTTTGTTCAGAGCATAATAAGGCGCTGTTTTTTTAGAAGAAATACATATGAACTACCTATTGTTTCGGACGAAAATTGGCTTTTGCAGAAAATAGAGCCTATTATAAACGGCGAAAAAATATCGGATAAGGAAAAAATCGAAACTCTAAAGAGTATGATTGACAACTACGACCCTTTAGAGTACTAAAAAAGAACCGCTCGTTAAAGCGGTTCAAAAAAGTTTTTCAATCAACGAATGGTCCTGTTTTATTAAGTGCATAAGCTTTTTTGCCGTCGGCGTGGGAACTGATTTTCCACACTCCCAAGCTTCTACAGTGCGACAGGAAACACCCAAAACTTCAGCAAAGGATTTCTGCGTCATAGATAGTGACTTTCTCACTTCAAACACATCAATATCAGGAAGAGCCTGTTTTCTTGCATAAGTTTGAGCGCTTGCTTTACCTTTTTCGTATGCAAGGGCTTCTGTCAAGCCATCCATTATTCCTGAAAAAAAGTCGACATCCTTAAAATTATTCTCAATTTCTTCTGTTGTTAATGACGATTTAAAACGAAATTCAGACATCAAATCACTCCTTTTTTATAGCATCAACCAATGCCTTGATAGCCTTCTTTTGCTCCATTGTTAAATTCTCCTGTACATTCTTAGGATATGCAAACAAAAGGTATAACTTTTCTTTTTCAAAAACATCAAGATAAATTACTCTGCCTCCGCCGCTTTTCCCTCGACAGTCAAGTTGTATCCGCATTTTTCTTGCTCCGCCTGTGCCTTGAATCACCTCGCCAATTTTAGGATTTTCAAGCAACATCTCTTCAAGCGTTTTTAAACTGTCGTTATCTAATCCCATTGCCTTCCACGAAGCCAGGAATGGTTTTGTAAAAATAAATTCCCTAATCATTATTTCACTTCTTTGGTAAAATTATTTATACGATATTATCGTATCTCTGCTATTATTATATACGATATTACCGTATATGTCAATAGAAATATATTTTTTTACAAAATTCCCTTGACAAAGTGTAAAAATTGAGTTACAATATAACAGGTGTTTAGGTTTTGACCTTTACACCCCAATAAAAATTTTAATCTGCGGGGTGATTTTCTTGAAAAAGACAGGTAAAGATTTTGAAATTGCTATGCTTTTAGATTTTTACGGAGAACTTTTGACAGAAAAACAAGCAAAGGCTATGGAGCTTTATTATAATGAAGACTTATCATTAGCTGAAATCGCAGAGCCTTTATCAATTTCCCGTCAGGGCGTACGCGATTCTATCAAGCGTGGAGAAAAACAGCTTATAGACTTGGAAAATACGCTTGGATTAGCAAAAAGATTTAAAGAAATTGAGCTTGACATTGATAATATCAAAGAAATGTTTGGCGAGCTTAAGACCTATATTGATGCATACATTCATTCCGAAAAATTGTCTGCTGCGGTACAAAAAATCGCCCATAAAATAGACTCTATATCAGAAAAGCTTTAATAAAAAGGAGGCAGTCAAGTGGCATTTGAGAATTTATCCGAAAAGCTCGGCGGCATTTTTAAAAAGCTAAAGGGCCGTGGTGTTTTAACTGAAAAAGACATAAAAGACTCGATGCGCGAGATAAAGCTGGCTCTTTTAGAAGCCGATGTAAACTACAAGGTTGTAAAGGATTTTGTAGCAAAGATTTCAGAGCGCGCTGTTGGAAGTGACGTTTTAGAAAGCTTAACCCCTGGTCAGCAGATTATAAAAATAGTTAACGATGAGCTAACAGCTTTAATGGGCTCAGAAAATTCACGTATAGAATTTGGAAAAGCACCAACAGTAATATTAATGGCAGGCTTGCAGGGTGCAGGTAAAACAACGTTTTGTGCAAAATTGGCAGGACTTATGCGCAAGCGTCACAATAAGCGCCCCCTACTCGTTGCCTGTGACATCTACAGACCTGCTGCAATCAAGCAGTTGCAGGTTGTTGGAAAGCAATTAGACATTCCTGTTTTTGAAATGGGAACAGAGCACGCAGCAGTTGATATTGCAAAAGCTTCAGTTGCATACGCCAAAGACCACGGAAATGACTTTGTTATTATAGATACTGCAGGTCGTCTTCATATTGATGATGAGCTTATGCAGGAATTAGAAGATATAAAGGCAGCTGTTAATCCTGATGAAATCCTGCTCGCAATAGACGCTATGACAGGTCAGGACGCTGTAAATATTGCGGAAAGCTTTAATAACCGCTTAGAAATCACAGGTGTTATTGTTACAAAGCTCGATGGCGACACCCGTGGCGGTGCGGCGCTTTCTGTTAAGGCTGTAACGGGAAAACCGATTAAGTTCTGCGGTGTTGGCGAAAAGCTTTCAGACATTGAAGAATTTCATCCCGACAGAATGGCATCACGTATTTTAGGCTCGGGTGATGTGATGTCGTTAATAGAAAAAGCTCAGGAAGCCTATAACGAAAAGGACGCTTTAGCATTAGAAGAAAAAATAAAGCAAAACACCTTTAATTTAGACGACTTTTTATCTCAGATGCAACAAATGAAAAAAATGGGACCGTTAAAGTCGCTTTTAAAGATGGTTCCCGGCGTTGACGCCCGTGCATTAGACAACACAGAAATCGACGAAAGAAAGCTTGACCGCGTTGAAGCCATTATTAAGTCTATGACAATGGCTGAACGTGAAAAGCCTGAAATTATAAATGCCAGCCGCAAAAAAAGAATTGCTCAAGGCAGCGGAAACCAGGTTTCTGATGTAAATCTTCTTTTAAAACAATTTGAACAGATGCAAAAAATGATGAAGCAATTAGGCGGCGGTGCCGTGAAGCGCTTTAAAAAGAAAAAGAAGAAGAAAAAATAATTTTGTTTTATGTTAAATAACATATAAATTTTGTTTTGGAGGTGAATACACAATGGCAGTAAAAATCAGATTAAGAAGAATGGGTGCTAAAAAAGCTCCTTTTTACAGAGTAGTTGTTGCTGACTCAAGATATCCAAGAGATGGTAGATTTATCGAAGAAATCGGCACATACAATCCTTTAACAGACCCTTCTGAAATCAAAATCGATGCAGATTTAGCTAAGAAATGGATTGCTAACGGCGCTCAGCCTACAGATACAGTTAAGGTTTTACTTAAGAAAAGCGGTATCACAGAGTAATCTTGCATCTTTTGATGTATAAGGAGAAAAGTAATGAAAGAATTATTAGCAGTTATTGCAAAATCTTTAGTTGATGACCCTTCACAAGTTTCTGTTACAGAAAGAGAAAGCGAACGCTCAGTCGTTTTTGAGCTTCGTGTGGCAGATGCTGATATGGGTAAGGTTATCGGTAAACAAGGACGTATTGCAAAGTGCATCAGAACTGTTATGAAAGCTGCTGCAAGCCGTGAAAATAAGCACGTTGTAGTAGAAATAGTACAGTAACAAAAAAGCAGGGCGTGTGCCCTGCTTTTTTTGTTACTCAATAACTATAAATTTCCCAGTCGGCAACTGTGAGAAAAAGCTTTTTAAGCTCATCATCCGGCGCGCTTATTCCCACAAAATCGACTTCCCCTTTTGCATAAAATTCAGAAGCCTTTTTGACTCTTTCTTTAAAAATTACATCTTCAGGGTGGTTTGTTCCTGATAAAAATTTTGTGCACCCAAAAAGTATTGCTTTTTCTATTTCTGTGTCAAAATGTTTCGCTAAATCGCGTGAATTTTCCTGTTCGTGCAGATTCATAAAGCAACAAATCATAAATAAAACCCTCTCTTTAATTTTATTTTTGCACTTTAATAAATTCCGGAAATTAAAAAAGGTGCGCAGCCAAAGCAACGCACCGAAAAATGTTGCTTTGACTTTTGTTTGCAGCAAAACCTATTTCCAACCCAGGATATAAGCATCAAAGCATACATTTTTACCAATTGTATGCCTGGGTTGAAAGAAACAATATGCAGTTTTGCTGCAATTACAATGTTACCACATTTTTTGACAAAAAACAAGCCTTTTTAAAAGATGTGACAAATGTTTTACAAAATGTAATAAAAGGAGCTACAGCAAAATGAAATTCATTTTGCTGTAGCTCCTTTGGGGCGGACGGAAAATGATGCAGATTGGACAAACTGAGCGAAAGTAAGGCTGCGCCTTGCTTTCGGTTACCCGAAGATGTACATTGGTACATCGAGAGGCGAAGTTTGTTCGAAACACAAGGCAATAAAAACGGAAGAAATTCGCCAAATAGCGAATTTCTTCCTTAAGTTTTATCTTGTTTTTCTTTGCTGCTGAATATGAAGGCGAAATCATGCGCTTTTCTTTGCCTTGTGTGGTCTGCGCATTTTGCTACAGCCCCTTACTTTAATTATTGAGCCATTCTCTTGTAGTTTTCATATCTCTCTAATAAGTCTTGTTCAGCCTTTGTAAAGAGCTTTTCTGCTACTTCCGGGAATGCCTGCTTTAACATTAAATATCTGTTTTCGCCTTCTAAGAAGTCACGAATTTCGCCTGTTGGCTCTTTAGAATCTAATGTGAATGGATTCTTGCCTTCGTCCTTTAATGTTGGGTTGTATCTCCATAAGTGCCAGTAGCCTGTGTCAACTGCCTTTTTCTCTTCTGCAATTGAGTTAGCCATATTACCCTTTGCCTTAATACCGTGGTTGATACAAGGAGCGTAAGCAATTACCAATGATGGACCCGGATAGCTTTCAGCTTCACGGAGTGCCTTAATTGCCTGTGCAGGATTAGCACCGAGTGCGATTTGTGCAACATATACATAGCCGTAGGTTGTAGCAATCATACCAAGGTCTTTTTTCTTAACCTTTTTACCTGATGCTGCAAATTTTGCAACAGCAGCTGTAGGTGTAGCCTTTGATGACTGACCGCCTGTATTTGAGTAAACTTCGGTATCTACAACGAAGATATTGATGTCTTCGCCTGATGCGATAACGTGGTCTAAGCCGCCGTAACCGATATCATAAGCCCAGCCGTCGCCGCCGAATGCCCAGTTAGAACGTTTTACTAAGAAGTCTGTTCTTTCTGCGATGTCTTTTACGCCAGGAATGTTCATATCTGCATTCTTTAGCGCTTCTTCAACTGCTTTTGCCGCTGTCTTTGAGCTTTCAGCATTGTTCATACCGTCAATCCAAGCTTTGAAAGCTTCTGCTGTTTTTGCATCAACACCACTTTCTATTGCTAATTCCATTTTAGCTTTTAGAGTTTCTCTGATTTTTCTTACAGCTACTGCCATACCAAGACCGAATTCTGCATTGTCTTCAAACAGTGAGTTTGCCCAAGCAGGACCCTTGCCTTCAGCGTTTTTGGTGTATGGCATTGATGGAGCTGAACCACCCCAGATTGATGTACAACCTGTAGCGTTTGCAACCATCATTCTGTCGCCAAAGAGCTGTGTGATTAACTTAATGTAAGGTGTTTCACCACAACCTGCACAAGCGCCTGAGAACTCAAGCAATGGCTGTGCGAACTGTGAGCCTTTTACTGTATCTTTTGTCATTAAGTTGTCTTTTATTGAAACTGTTGTAGCGTATTCCCAGTTATCAGCGTCGTTTTCAACTGCTGCATCAACAGGAATCATCTTTAAAGCCTGAACCTTTTCAGGACAAACATTTGCACAAACGCCGCAGCCTAAGCAGTCTCTTGGGCTAACCTGCATACGGAATTTGAGTCCCTTTAACTGCGGACCGATTGCATCCTTTGTAACAAAGCTTTCAGGAGCAGCAGCTGCTTCTTCTTCATTTAAAAGAACAGGTCTGATTGCTGCATGAGGACAAACTAATGAACACTGATTACACTGGATACATTTTTCAACATCCCACTGTGGAACTGTTACTGCAACTGTTCTCTTTTCGTACTGTGATGTTCCCTGCATAAATGTACCGTCTTCAATACCAAGGAAGGTAGAAACAGGTAATTTATTACCACGCTGAGCGTTAACAGGTTCAACGATTTTTGTGATAAATTCAGGAATATCGCCCTTTTCTGCTTTTACTTCGTCCTTTGCATCGCGCCAAGAAGCAGGAACAGATATAGGAACAATAGCATCTAATGCTTTATCAACTGCTTCGCAGTTCATAGCAACAATTTTGTCGCCCTTTTTGCCATAAGTTCTCTTAATAGCGTCCTTTAAGAGCGGAACTGCTTCATCAATCGGAATAACGTTAGCAAGTTTAAAGAAAGCTGACTGTGTTACCATATTGATACGTTCGCCTAAGCCGATTTCTGATGCGATTTTTACAGCGTTTATGGTGTAGAACTTGATTTCGTTTTCAGCAATATAGCGCTTCATTGACGCCGGAAGTCTTTCTTCGAGCTCTTCAGGTGACCATACGCAGTTAAGCAGGAATGTACCACCCTTTTTCAAGCCTTCTAAAATATCATACTGGTAGATGTATGCAGGCTTGTGGCAAGCTATATAATCAGCTTCGTCAAGCAAGTAGGTTGACTTGATTGGCTTTTTACCAAAGCGTAAGTGTGACATTGTTACGCCGCCTGACTTTTTAGAGTCATAATCAAAGTATGCCTGAGCGTAAAGGTCTGTGTTGTCACCAATGATTTTGATAGCATCTTTATTTGCACCAACTGTACCGTCGGAACCGAAGCCCCAGAACTTACAACGTGTTGCGCCTTCAGGTGCTGCATTGATTTTTTCAATGTTTTCAAGTGAAAGGTTTGTAACGTCGTCAATAATACCGATTGTAAAGCCGTTCTTGGCGTCAGCTTTATCGAGCTCAGCAAATACTGTTGCAAGCTGTGTAGGTGTTGTATCTTTTGAACCTAAGCCGTAACGACCGCCGATAATTCTTGGAGCATTTTCTTTACCTGTGTATAAGTTACAGATGTCAAGGTATAAAGGTTCACCAAGTGAGCCTGGTTCCTTTGTTCTATCCAATACTGCAATTTCTTTAACAGTTTCGGGCATTACATCAAAGAAGTATTTTGCTGAGAAAGGTCTGTATAAGTGAACCTTAATTACACCGACTTTTTCGCCACGAGCGTTTAAATAGTCAACAGTTTCTTCTAATGCTTCACATACAGAGCCCATAGCAACGATAACCTTTGTAGCATCAGGTGCCCCGTAGTAATTAAATGGTTTATATTCTCTTCCTGTGATTTTTGTGATTTCTTTCATATAATCAGCAACAATATCAGGAATTTTATCGTAATATGTGTTTGAAGCTTCTCTGCCCTGGAAGTAGATGTCAGGGTTCTGAGCTGTACCACGTAAAACTGGGTGTTCAGGGTTTAGAGCGTTATCTTTAAATGCACGTAACGCATCCCAATCAATTAAGCCCTTTAAGTCTTCGTAGTCCATAACTTCGATTTTCTGAATTTCGTGTGATGTTCTGAAGCCATCAAAGAAGTGAAGGAATGGAACTCTGCCCTTGATTGATGCTAAGTGAGCAACGCCACCTAAGTCCATTGTTTCCTGAACACTGCCTGATGCAAGTAGCGCAAAACCTGTCTGACGGCAAGCCATAACGTCCTGGTGGTCGCCGAAAATGTTAAGAGCGTGAGCAGCTAATGCTCTTGCACTAACGTGGAAAACTGTAGGGAGCAATTCACCTGCAATTTTGTACATATTCGGAATCATCAATAAAAGACCCTGGGAAGCTGTGAATGTTGTTGTCAAAGCACCGCCCTGTAATGAGCCGTGAACAGCACCTGCTGCACCTGCTTCTGACTGCATTTCTACAACTTCAACTGTCTGTCCAAAAATGTTTTTGAGTCCGTTTGCACTCCACTGGTCCACATATTCTGCCATTGTGGAAGAGGGAGTAATAGGGTAAATTGCAGCTACTTCTGTAAACGCATAGGCGCAATGAGCAGCAGCGCAGTTACCATCCATGGTTTTGAATTTCTTTGCCATTGTAATCCTCCTCAAAAAGATTATATTATAATTTAATTTTCTAAATATAGACACACACAACTCGAATGTATCATTAATATATAAATTTTATCACAAATGCATAAAAATTTCAATCGTTTTTTTCAAAAATAAAAGAAATGTAGCATTTTAAAGGTATTGTATTGATAAATTCACACAAATGTAATAAAAATATAGTATGATGATATAGAAGGTGGTGGTTTTTGTGACAATTAAAGAATTGACAGAACAAATCGAGGAAAAAACACTATCCCCTTACGCTACGCTTTCTAAGGATTCTTTGGGCAGGCAAAATGTAATTACTCCCTGCGATTTAAGAACAGAGTTTCAGCGTGACCGCGACCGCATCATTCACGCTAAAGCATTCAGGCGTTTAAAGCACAAAACTCAGGTGTTTTTAGCACCAACAGGCGACCACTACAGAACACGTCTTACTCACACAATGGAGGTTTCACAAATTGCCCGCACCATTGCCAGAAGCTTAAGGCTAAATGAAGATTTAACCGAAGCCATAGCGCTGGGGCACGATTTAGGACACACTCCTTTCGGTCACACTGGCGAGCGGGTTTTAGATGAAATTTGCTCCTTCGGTTTTAAGCATTACAAACAGAGCTTACGAGTTGTAGATTTTTTAGAAAACGGCACAGGGTTAAATTTAACCTATGAAGTACGTAACGGCATATTAAACCACGCAGGCAGCAACGAAGCCGAAACCTTAGAAGGAAAAATAGTAAAATTGGCCGACAGAATTGCCTATATAAATCACGATATTGACGATGCTCTTCGGGGCGGAATTATAAAAGAATCGGACATTCCAAAGGATTGCACCGATATTTTAGGAAAAACACACGGAATGAGAATCAGCACACTTATTCGTGACATTATAACGGCATCTGAAAATAAAAACGAAGTGAAAATGAACCATGATATTGAACAGGCAATGACCGAGCTAAGACAATTTATGTTTAAAACAGTATATGTCGACAGCAAGGCAAAATTAGAAGACGAAAAGGCAAAGCAGGTAGTTTGTATGCTCTTTGAAACATTTATCAAAAAGCCTGAGCTTATGAATTATAAAGCAGAAAATATCGAACGAGTGGGGCTTGAGCAGTCAGTTTGCGATTACATTGCAGGTATGACAGACAACTACGCAATTTATAAATTTAACGAAATCTTTATACCAAAAAAATGGTTGGTAAATTAGGAGGAAATTTTATGGAATACACAGTAAGACCAAGGGGCATCTGCCCAATGCAGATAAAATTTGAAATTGATGAAAACAACAAGCTGAAAAACGTAAGCTTTTTAGGCGGTTGCAGCGGCAACACCAAGGGGCTTTCCTCTTTGGTTGAAGGTATGGATGTAAACGATGTGATAAATCGTCTTTCGGGCATTGATTGCAACGGCAAGGGAACGTCCTGTCCCGACCAGCTGGCAAGAGCAATTAAAGAAGCTATTAACCAATAATGAGCGATATTTTTGATTTTAATGAGTGTACTCTGTGTCCTAAAGAATGCAGGGTTAACAGAACAAGTGGACAAGCAGGCATTTGTGGCGCGACCGATAAAATAAGCGCCGCTCGCGCTTCACTTCACAAATGGGAAGAGCCTTGTTTGTCGGGTACTAACGGCTCGGGAACCATATTTTTTTCAGGCTGCAGCTTAAAATGTGTGTTTTGTCAAAATCGGGAGATTTCACGAAAAAATGTCGGTGTTGAAATTGATGAAAATAGGCTTTGCGAAATTTTCTTTGACCTGCAGGAAAAGAGTGCTCACAATATAAATTTAGTTACAGCAGCCCACTTTTTGCCGTCTGTTTTAAAGGCTGTAGAAATGGCAAAGGTACAAGGAATTAGCATCCCGTTTGTATATAATTCAAGCGGTTACGAAAGGGAAGAAGCACTCGAGCGTGCCGACGGGCTTATTGATATTTATCTTCCAGATTTTAAATATTTTGAAAGCAATACAGCAAAAAAATACTCGTATGCTGAAAACTATCCGCACATTGCAAAAACTGCAATAGCAGAAATGGTACGACAGCAGCCAGAGTGCAATTTTGATGAAAACGGAATAATGAAAAACGGCGTTATTGTGCGCCATTTGATGCTTCCTGAAATGCTTTTAGAAAGCAAAAAAATTATAAAATACTTATATGGCACCTACGGCAGTAAAATTTATATGTCACTAATGAGCCAATACACACCATTTGGAAATTTAGAAAATTTTCCCGAATTACAACAAAAAATACGAAAAAAAGATTACGAAAAATTAATAGATTACGCTATAGATTTGGGTGTTGAAAACGCCTTCATTCAGAATGGCGAATCAGCAAGCGAAAGCTTTATACCAGATTTTTTAGGGCAAGGAATAATAAAAGAGGTACAGTAATGGAAATTTCAACAATCTTAAAAGAAGAATATATTTTGTCGGACCAAGTTATGCAACTGGGAAAAAACGCTGAGGAAAACGTAAAGGAAAGCTTTGCAAAAATTGACGAAACAGCAGAATATAACCAAATAAAGGTGATGAGGGCCTTTTCTCGTCACAGAGTGTCCGAAGCACATTTGGGAACTTCCACAGGCTACGGCTATGACGATTTGGGAAGAGACACTTTAGAAAAAATCTATGCCGATGTTTTTGGAACAGAGTCGGCTTTAGTGCGTCACTCTATCGTTTCGGGAACTCACGCTATTTGCTCGTGTCTTTTTGGGATTTTGCGCCCTGGGGATATTTTAGTTTCAGCTACAGGCGCACCATACGATACACTGGAAGAAATCATAGGAAAGCGCGGCACAAAAAATGGCAGTTTAAAAGAATGGGGCATCGATTACATAGAAGTTCCGCTCACAACAGATGGTAAAATTGATAAAGCAACTCTAAAAGAAGTGTTGAAAAATAAACGGGTACGAATGGTTGAGCTTCAGCGCTCCAAGGGTTACGCGTGGCGTGAATCTTACACCGTTGAAGAACTCGGCGATGCAATAGCTTTTATAAAAAGCATTCGCGCTGATGTTGTTGTCATGGTTGATAACTGCTACGGCGAATTTGTTCAAAGATGCGAACCAACAAATGTAGGTGCAGATATCATTGCAGGCTCTTTAATCAAAAATCCCGGCGGTGGGCTTGCCTTAACAGGTGGATACTTAGCAGGAAAAAGCGACTTGGTTGAGCAGATTTCATATCGCCTAACTTCCCCCGGAATCGGTGCTGAAGTGGGTGCATCTTTAGGGCAGAACCGCAATATGTATCAGGGCTTTTTTATGGCACCGCACACAGTTGCACAAAGCTTAAAAACAGCAGTTTTTGCAGCTGAAGTTTTCTCTCTTTTGGGATTTTCGGTTGCTCCAACATCAAACGAAGTCAGAGGCGATATAATTCAGGCAGTTAAATTAAATAATGCTAAAAATTTATGTGCTTTCTGTCAGGGTATTCAGCGTGGTGCGCCTATCGATTCTTTCGTTGTCCCTGAGCCTTGGGATATGCCGGGGTATTCCGATAAAGTAATTATGGCAGCAGGCGCATTTGTTTCCGGTGCAAGCATTGAAATTTCAGCTGACGGTCCTCTTCGTGAGCCTTTCGCTGCTTATATGCAAGGCGGACTAACTTACGAAAGCGGAAAAATTTCTGTTTTATGTGCTGCAAATAATATTATGAAATTGAATAAATAAAAAATCTGTGGCAAATTATATTTGCCACAGATTTTTTATTTGTCTTGTTCTGCCACTTTTATCATAACTGCACATTCAATACGCTTTTTAAACAATGTGCATCCCTGCTCATAAATTCCTGTAATCTTCCCTGATGCGTGATAAGCATTAGCTGCGCAACCGCCGCTACAGTAAAGCTTAGCCCAGCAATCCGCACATTCAGGCTTTGCATAGGCATTACAGTGCTTAAATTCATCACGGATTTCTTCTTTTGTAACACCTTCCCAGATGTCGCCCATTTTGTATTTTTCTTCTCCAACAAACTGATGGCAAGGGTAAAGCTCTCCCCAAGGTGTAACGGCAAAATATTCTGTTCCTGAGCCACAGCCTGCGATTCTTTTATAAATACAGGGGCCGCCTGTTAAATCTATCATATAATGGTAGAAAGTAAAACCGTTTCCTGCCTTTTTTCTTTTAATCATCTCTTTTGCCAGAATTTCATACTGTTCGCAAACAATTTTAATATCGTCATCGGTCAGTCCGTTAACATCTCCCGGGGCGCATACAACAGGCTCCATCGAAAGCTCTGAAAAACCCAGGTCGGCCATATGGAGCACGTCCTTGGTAAAATCAGGATTTTTATGGGTAAATGTGCCGCGCATATAGTAGCCCTTGCCACCACGTGATTCAACCAATCTTTGAAACTTAGGTACAATAGTATCATAAGAGCCTTTGCCTGACGGTGTTTTACGAAGTGCATCGTGTATCTCTTTTCGCCCGTCTAAAGATAATACCACATTATGGCATTCACGATTAGCAAAATCGATAACGTCATCATCAATCAGCATACCATTGGTGGTAAGAGTAAATCTGAAATTTTTGTTGTGTTCTTTTTCGATTGAACGGGCATAAGCCACGATTTCCTTTACAACATCAAAATTCAAAAGCGGTTCTCCACCGAAAAAGTCAACCTCTAAATTACGTCTTTTGCCTGAATTTTCTATTAAAAAATCTATAGCGCGTTTGCCTACATCTAAGCTCATCAGGGCTGATTTTCCGTGAAAATTACCTTGCGCCGCAAAGCAGTAGTTACACGTTAAATTGCAGCTGTGAGCAATATGTAAGCAAAGCGCTTTAACCTCTGTGTGACGCGCTTTAAAGTCAAATGCATGATTTTCATAAATATCGACAGAAAAAAGCTTGCCTGCTGATTTTAAGCTTTCAATATCGGAAAAAAGCTCATCAATTTCTTCCTTTGTAACATCGGGGTTTTCCTTATATTTTTCAAGTAAATAAGTCGTTATTTCTTCTTTTGACTTTTCTTCGTACATTGATATCGCATCATAGGCAACCTCATCTACCGAGTGAACGCTGCCCGATGCCATATCAAGCACGATATTATATCCGTTTAATTTATAGCAATGTATCATAAACTTCTCCCTATACAAGATAAAAGGGACTGAAAAATCAGCCCCTTTAGCTTACATTAAATTATTTATCTTTGTTTTCGCACTGCTGATTGGCAACACCGCAAGATGTTTTGCAAGCTGACTGGCATGATGTCTGACATTCGCCACAACCGCCGTTTTCTACGCTTTTCTTTAAGTCTTTTGTTTCAAGTGTTTTAATTCTTGACATATAAAATGCTCCTTTACGTAATTATGTATGTAAAAATTATAACACACAGAGCTTATCTTGTCAAGTGGTAAGCACGTTCCAAAAGATTTATGTTAAGACGAAATTTTACTCAAATAATGCTTGCAAAAGCCAATAATGTGTGCTATAATGTCAAGGTGTAGTTGAAAATTTGGAGAGATGGCTGAGCTGGTCTAAGGCGCACGATTGGAAATCGTGTAACGGCTAATACCCGTTCGAGGGTTCGAATCCCTCTCTCTCCGCCAGAAAAAAAGACATTTTTCTTATCGAAAAATGTCTTTTTTTCATCGATATGAATCTCTTGCGAGATTTTCGATATGTCATAAATGACTCGATATGTGCTGACGCACTCGATATGTTGCCTTGCGGCAACGAGATTTATATCATATCGAGTTTTGAGTGAAACGAAAAATATATCGATTTTACGAAAGTAAAAATATCGAGCAAACGAAGTTTGCATATCAACAAAAACATCAATATCTCTATGGTTCTGATTTCCCAAGAAAAAGAGATTCTAAGCAGTGGAAAATTCCGAAGCCTATTTATCTGTAAATGGCCAGCCTACTGCTCTTATTTCTTTTTCAAATGCCACCTTTTCTTCATCAGATAAAGCTTTCATTGGGAATGTTGCATTACCTACATCGAAGCCTAAAAGCGATGTTGCATATTTTACTGATGGTATTACTTCGTATTTTATCATAGAATTGATAACACGAATTACGTTCATTTGTGATTCTAAGGCTTTTTCCATATTGCCTTCTTTAAAATACTTATAAATCTTTACATATTCAGGAAGCATAGGGTTATAGGTTGCACCAATACCCGCATCTGCACCTGCTGCAAGACCCTGTATAAGCATTTCATCAGGTCCGTTAAATATGTCTATTTCGCCATGTGTGATGTCTTTAAGATGCATCATGCCATAGTAGTTGTTTGCACTCCATTTAACACCTGTTACGTTGTCAATTTCGCAAATTTTTGCTATCAGTTCAGGACTCATACTGCTCTGAGCACCTGGGAAATAATATACTATAACAGGTATACTTACGCTTGCAGCCAACTTTTTATAATAGTTATAAATATCATCGGCTGTATAGTGAAGTATTGTAGGAGGGATAGAAGCGATTGCATCTGCACCTGCTTTCTCTGCATGACGCGCAAGAGCTACGGCCTCTTCAAAATTAATAGAAGCAATGTGGCAAATTATAG
Organism: Congzhengia sp.; assembly: GCA_045587965.1. Classification (GTDB taxonomy): domain Bacteria; phylum Bacillota; class Clostridia; order UBA1381; family UBA9506; genus Congzhengia. Next base: position 30,551 of record JAZNDH010000028.1, on the reverse strand, counting down.
GCTTTCTGCCGTTTACGTGGCGTACCGATATTTCGCACATTCTTTCTCTTTCTTCACGAGACATAACTATGCCTTCGCCTGTTGAACCTAAGATGTAAAAACCATCTGCTCCCTGACTTAAGTGTAAATCAATTAAATCCTTTGCAACCTGCTCGTTTACTGTTTTGTTATCTTCCTTAAATGGTGTTATTAATGCAGGCATTACACCTTTAAATTTAATTTTTTCCATTGTGTTTGCTCTTTTCCTTTATTTTGTTTTGGGGCTACTTTTTTTGTAGCCCCATTATTCTTTTATTTCTTATTTCTGGTTCTTTAAATATCTGTCGTATGCTGACTGGCTGATTTCGATTAATCTGTCAAGACCCATTGCTTTTAAGTCTTTGATGTATGTATCCCATTCAGCATCGATATCGGCTTTACCTACTACCCACTTAGCTTTCTTTTCTTCTACTAATCTGAATAAGTCAGTTGTTAAGGTTGAAATTTCATCAATTTCATTTAAGCCATAGTAAGGACGTGGCCATACTTCATCATTGATGTAAGGCCTGTAAATTTCAAACATCTCATAAGCTTCTTTTTCAAAGTCTGTCTTTTCGATATATTTGTCTAAATATTCTTCCCTTAATAATGTAGGAACATTTGTAAGCTTATTGTTCTGGATCATCTGACCCTGGCTCAAGCCTTCAGCTGGTTCTAAGAATCTATACATTCCGTTTTCATCCTTTTCGATGCTTGTGCCAGCGTTACCGTAGTAATTCTGTAAGGTTTCTTCAACTGTATAGAATTTATCAATCCACTTCATAACCGTCTGTGGATTTTCGCAAGCTGTTGTTATTACAAAGTTATTTAATGTTGCTTTTGTGATTGCACCCGGGTGAATATGTAGTTTTGGTGCTGCACCTTCTGCTGTTAATGGCGGAATTGCTACATATTCATCAGGATTGCCCATCATATTTGAGTTTGTCCATAAGAAGCCTACCTGTGATACCTTTGATTGTGCCTTTGCATCAAATGTAGCCTGATCCTGTGTAAAGCATTCCATATCAAGTAAGCCTTCTGCATAGAGCTTTCTGTAGAATTTAATTAAGTTTTTAAATTCTTCTCTAACAGGAGCAAAATCAACCTTGCCATCGTTTACTGTTAAGAACTGGTCCCATGTACCATGCTTTGCTGAGATACCGTAGCCTGAGAGCAATACTTCAGGATATGAGTAACCTGCATTGTTGTAGAAGCTTACCGGGATTTCGTCTGCTTTACCATTACCATTCGGGTCGCCTGTTTTAAACGCCTTTAATACTTCATATAAGTCGTCAAAGGTTTTTGGAATCTGTAGGCCTAATTTATCAAGCCATGCTTTGTTAATAAAAAATGCTGATTCAAAGAATGTTGGTGTGATGTCACCTACTGATGGTAATGCATAGATGTGACCATCATCAAGTGTTGCAAGACCTTTTGCTGTAGGATAATCCTGGAACATTTTGTAAATGTTTGGTGTATCCTTTTCGTTGATATATTCATCTAATGGAACTAAAAGATCGTTTGAAGCATACTTTACAACGTTGATTGATGAAAGTGTTGGTGTGATGATTGTATCAGGTATATCACCACTATTAAATGCTAACTGCAGCTGGTCTACACCAGCGGCTTCCCATTTGATTGGGAATTCTGCCAATGATGCCATACGGTCAAGGTGCTTCTGGATTTCTGTTTTATCCTTTGTAGTTAGATTTGCAGAATAGAACACTCTTACCTCATCTGTAGTCTCTCCTCCATTGTTGTCACAAGCTACAAAGCAGGATACTGCAAGCATAAGTGCCAACAATAATACCAATGATTTTTTCAAAACCTTTTTCATTTTGGAACATCTCCTTTTATTTTATTTTTTAAATGACTTTATTATCCTTTTACAGAACCTATCATTACACCTTTAACAAAGTATTTCTGTATAAAGGGGTACATTAAAAATACAGGGATTGATGCTATAATTACAATAGTGAATCTTGTCATCTGTTGAGTTTTTTGCATTGCGCTCAGTGTTTTTGAGTCAATACCATCTGTTGATACATTTGCATCTAATAATGATGTTAAGTTCTTTAATACAAGCTGCAATGAATATTTTTCTTCGTCACGAATGTAGTAGAGTACGCTTGTATAGTTATTCCAATGTAGTAATGCGTGGAACAATACCATAACAGCGATAATTGCCTTTGAGAGTGGTAATACTACCTTAAAAAAGAAGGTAAAGTATGAGCCGCCATCAATTTTTACAGATTCAAACAATTCGTCCGATACGGTTGACTGGAAGAATGAACGGCAAATTATCATATAGTATGTGTTTAATGCACCCGGAACTACTAACGCCCAGATTGTATTTAACATATTTAAATCTTTTAGCAATAAGTAGCCCGGAATTAATCCGCCTGAAAAATACATTGTGAGTAAGAATACTGCATTAACAACTCTGTGACCTACAAGCTCTTTTCGTGATAATGCAAACGCTGTAGGAACAACTGTAAAGATATTTATTGCTGTACCAACAACTGTGTAAATTATACTGTTTTTATAGCCTGCGAATATCTGCGGGAATTCCAAAAGCTTTGCATATCCTTCAAATGATATTCCCCTCGGGAAGAATATTGTTTGGCCTGAGTTTACATATACAGGGTCACTTATTGATGCGACTATGATAAAATACAACGGATAAATAATCAGAAATGTAATTGTCGCAAGAAGGAGACCGTTTACGAAGCCAAAAACTTTATCTGGATTAATTGTTCTCTTTTTTGTTATTGCTTTCACTATTCTCTCCTCCTTCTTAGAGTATTGAGCTATCGCTTACTTTACTTGCGATTGCATTAACCGTTAACAAACATATTACATTTGCTACATTGTTGAATAATGAGATTGCTGTTGAGAATGCAAAGTCACCATTAACCAGACCCATCTTATACACATAAGTATTAATAATTTCTGATGCGCCTAAGTTAAGACCTGTTTGCAACAACAACATTTTGTCTGCACCCATAGCGAATGTGTTACCTGCACTCAATATGAGCAGAATAATAATTGTATTTGATATTGCCGGAAGCTTGATGTGTGTAATTATTTTGAATCTGCTTGCACCATCTATTCTTGCTGCTTCTATCTGTTCCTGGTCAATTGATGTTAAGGCTGATATGTACATTACTGCACTTGCGCCTAAGTTTGCCCAGATATCTGTTATTATATATATTGGCATTACATATTTGTCATCGCCATAGAACAGAACCTGTTCTCCGCCGAAAAATTTAATAATTATGTTTATCAAGCCTGTGTTTGGTGCTAACAATATACTTGTTACACTCATTATTACAACGACCGAGAACAAGTATGGTAAGTATGTTACGTTCTGAATTAACTTTTTACGCCTTTGATTTCTTACTTCATCAAGCATTAATGCAAATATGATAGGTAATGGGAATTCTACGATCGTTGTTGCAAGAGACATTTTAATCGTATTCCAGATTACCCTTACACTTTCAGGCATTGTGAAAAATCTGATGAAATGCTCAAAGCCTACCCATGGTGCTTCAGATATTGCCTTGCCCGGAATAAATTCTTTAAATGCTATCTGAAGACCATACAGTGGCACATACTTGAATATTATTGTTGATACTACACCAGGTATTAAAAACACATACAACTGCCAACATGTAAATATTCGTTTTAATATTGATTTTTGATTTGTCAGGGGTGTTGCCACCCCTGTGCTCTTTTCAATGGATTTCATGCTTTTTTACTTTCCTTCCTATTTTATCATATAAATAAATCTAATTGTACCATTGCTGGATGATACAAATACTTTGCTCGCATCAGACTTATTCACTTCATACGATTTTAAGTCATTTATACTTCCAGATATAACCTTTTGTCTATTGCTATCATATATTAAAATAGGAGTTGCTGCAGATATTTTGAAAGCACTGAGATTATCACAATTTTCAATAGCATTTGTGCCGGGTGTATTAGGCACATCAATTTCAAGCGATGTTGTATGTAACAAGTGAGTGTCTGTTAATGAATAAACCGTACCATATGCAATTCTATTACCTGGTAATTTATTCTTTTCAATTACTTGTCTCGGTATAATTCTATCGGTCGGCAAGAGTTCTTCAAAGTTATCATCTCTTCTTAATACTATCTTCGTTGCTGTGTACTTACTATTTAATCCGCGAAGCTGAATCATATCTCCAACTCTGGCAGATGTATCCATAATTGAGCCTGGTATTTCAATCACCGTAGACGAAGAACTATGCACTTCAAGTTTATAAACTTCTTCACCTTTATCGTTTACTTTTAAGCTAATTCCAGTTATAAGTACAGGTTCAACAGGCTCTATAGACATATCGAGATAGTGATAGGTAATCATATATTCAACCTGTTTATTATATTTCCCAACATTGTATGCCAGAGTAGTTCGACTGCTATTGTTCGACAACGCTTCGAAGCCTAAGAAATAGAAGGTTGCTTCTTCATAATGAGGGGTGCTATATGGTACACCAAATCTTTTTATGTTGGGTGAAGCTACAAGCTCCGCCTTCTGCTCTGTACCATTATCATCATATCTCGGAGTAAAAGCACCTGTATCGGACCAATACACGAGACTCTTTTGATAAGAACCATCACTAAACTGATGTCGTTGTAAAGAGTCTTCGCTCTCAACTTCTGCATTATAGTTAGCTGTATCGATATATTTAACCTTTCCCTCAGCATCAAGCTGGAATCTGATTAACTGCTTATAAGCCCAGATAGCTGAGGTGTTATATGCATAATTATAATTTGCATCATATAAAGCCTGTTTAGCGCCATTGAGGTTTTCTTTATAGCTTGTGCCGTCAATCTTTAAGTTTTCAGCACAATCATATATAACTTCTTTTCTGCTGTAATTTACAAGCTTTATTCTCATTGACTCGCCAAAGGGTATATCAAACAGTTCTGCATCTAAAAGATAGCCAACGTTAAAATCTGAGCCATCGCCGTGCATAATTACAGCACAGGTTTCATTATATATATATGCTACAACATTATCGCCAAGACGTACAGGTTCATCGCTCAAGAGACCGCCTGTTAATCTGTATTCAGTTCCTGAAATTATTATAGACTCAGATGTTTGTCCTGTTACCTTACCTGAGAAGGTATTGTTGATAAGTTCTAAATCGATTTTCTTATTTCCCGATGTGTTTTTACTTTCTGCTACTGCTACAACGGCATCAGCTTGAAGTGAGCTCGGATGCATAAACTTACCATCACCTGTTAAATTCATTATGGCATCCTTATTACCTATTTGCTTATTTATTGACTGGCTTCCATTTTTAACTTGACAATGAATTGTTACGTTTTCTGTGTCAAAAGAATCAACTATTGCAAAGTAATACGATGTGATGAAAACTACATCATAGTAAGAGTCCTTGTTGTTGTCTAAAAATGTTACTCTACCATCTGTAATATCAAAGTCAGAATCTATCCAGTTAGGATGAGCAACACCATTATAAATTACATCCATATTGCCTGTAATTTTTTGAGTTTTCTTACTTGTACCTTCATAGTATTTAAATTCATTTGATGAAAAATTCTCTCTTATGTCTTTTGCCTGAACTGTAAGAGTGTTGTTTTTACGTTCGTCTTCGTGAAGATAAAATGGTGCTATTAAGCTTTCTTTTGCATCTTCCTTATTTACATATAAAACAACTGCCTTACCTAAATAGGCTTGTGCATTCTGCCATGCATATTTCTGGCCATCAACGATAAGTTCATCTTTATCAATGGAAACATCGGGGCTTGTTAATGTTGTTCCGGCAGCACCTGAAACAATACCCTTGCGAACTAATAGTCCGTGATAGTATTCAACAGCAGGTGAGCCTGAGTCTGATAAATATGCTATATCATCAACAAACATTGATGCATCTAATACATTGGAATGAAGTGCGTTATAAGCAAATTCTAAAGCAATACCGAGTGTTAGCTTATCACTTTCAACCTTAATGCCTTCTAAAATTCCTGCCTTTTTTGCAACAACAGACCAAGGGTATCGACCTTCAGCAAAGGTATAACCCAAGATGATTGAAAACATTTTACAAGCTGCTGTATATGTAGCTTGCTCTTCGGGGAGGAAGTAACCTCTTCCATCCCCTGAAATAACTCCCATATTTAACAATGCACAAATATCTTCATAGTACGGATGATTTGTGTTTACGTCGTAAAACGGACTTTCAGCCGGAGCACTGTAAGTATCAGTAGCCTTAGAAAGCTTTGATATGATGTGCGCAAGCTCGCCGCGTGTGATTTTTATGTCGTAGTCAGTTGCAATATCATCTACAATACTAAGCTCTTGTAAAAGCGCAATCTCGCTGCTTGTCAAATCGCAACCTGAAACTTCGTCTGCCTCTATAGTTGTAAACATAGAAAGCATCATTACTGCAACTATCGCGAATGATATAATTCTTTTCATTAATTTATTCACAGCCTTAAACCTCCTTTATCCTATTTTGCTTCTGTTTCATCATTTGTTTTTGTATCAAATATATCAACCGAGTAACGAGCTGTACATTCTTTCAATTCGTTCCAATCGTCGTAAGCATCAATTATTATAACGTTGCCTTTAATAGATGATGCTAAGTTGAATTTCTTAATATATTCATCCAGCGAAATATATTTCTTGCCGTCAACATATTTTACAAATTCTTTTCCGAAGATTATTTCAGCTGTGCCAAGCACAAATGAAACTGAGCCATCATTATTGTATGTTGCTTTCATACCTGCATAGGAAGCGGCAATCTCTGCTGAAATAAATCCTTCACAGGCCATATTCTGATGGAGCTTTCCTGACTTCCACACATTTCCTTCTTCGGAATCAATGATAAGCATTTTTGATGTATCTACTTTAGCTGTGTTTTTCACTATATCATTACCTACTAAATGCACACGTTCAAAGTTTTTAGTTCCCTGAAGTTTACTCTTGTCAACAACAACAGCTAATGCACCATCGTCCTGAGGATTAGAATAACCGTAATCAATCCAACCACTGGGGAACATATAATTCTTTGTAGTAGGCATAGTTAAGTTAGTATTAGAAGCAACGGAACTGCTTATATTTTGCTGATAAGTTCCTAAGAATTCCCATGTTTCACCGCAATCTGTGCTTCGTGCCAAGCATATTCTTGTACGAGGATACTGCATAATAGGACCAAGGTTAATATTATCATAAGACCAACATGCATACAATGTGTTTGCATCGTATGGGTCTGCCTGTATCTGGAAGCAGTTCAGTGCTGCAAGGAATGGTGTTGTATGATATGTTGTTTCAAAGGTTTTACCACCATCGTGTGAGTCAAAATAAACTATGCTGCCTGCCTGAGATCTTGAGTATACCCTTACTACACCATTTGCAAGTTCTGTAACTAATGATTCCTGTAGTAGAAGTCCTGTATTCTCTTTAGTTAAGTGTGTTTCGGAGAATTCCCATGTTTTTCCTTTGTCATCGCTATATCCTACAAGTGCCGAACCATCGTTTTCACTATAAGCGAATCCAAAAGTCGAATATAATCTGCCTGATTTTCCCTGATATAAACCGGAGTATCTGCCGGTAGCAAAATACCTTACCATACCATCCATACGTACATCAACATCATCAGGCAAAACTGTGTCTTCTTTAACTATAAAGCCTTCGTCAATCCATGTTTTACCTAAATCATAGGAACGATAAGCGAATGCATTCGAATATGGAAGTCCCTTTTCGTCGTATATAGTACTTGGTGTTTTTCTTAAGTGAGCGCCCGAAACCAAACTCAAAAGCTCAGTTGTGGGTTCGCCATTTTCATCAAAGAACTGATAAACGTTAAAACTGTCGCCTTCAACCCAGGGCTCTAATGTAAAGGTTTTAGCTCCATCAGTTGTTACTGCTTTACCTTTACTTGGACTGTGAAATGTAATTTTGCCTTCATATTCAGACACAGACCAGGTTGGTTCAACCATAGTATCAACATCTATCATTCTTGTGCCTCTTACAGGACGAACATCGCCCTTGTATACTACATTATTTATAGTAGCTTTACCATCTGTAATTCTAAAGCCTAAAGGACCTCTTACATACAGTGTTTTACTGTGTTTAAACATTTGAACGCCGTTTACATACATAATTATGTCTTTACCGGATTCATTTTGCTTTGTTGTAAGTTCGAAGTTAAACTTTTTACCAACGGGAAGTGAGCCTTCCTGTGTAAAGGTTGTTGTAGGTATACCATCAACAATGTCGATTACTTCAAAGTTACCTGTAGCAACATTATAACCAATCTTTGTATAGTTTTTCTCTGTTGCGTGGTCAATGGAGAACCAGAAGCCGCCCTTAAGCTCTTCTATTGTAACATCAGCAGTAAGTGTTGCATCGCCTGCATAGGCATGAATTTCTGCTGCTTTTTCTTCGTCTTTTTTAGCTTCTAATACAATGCCTTTTTCTTTATCAAATTTAACCTCGCTGCCCTGTAAGAAGAATTCTTCTGCAGGGAACTCACCTTCAATATTTGAATTATAGGTATAAATTGATAAATCGTTGTTATCGTTCATTTCGACATCTTTAATGGTACTGTTACCAAACAGCTCAATACCTATAGACTGACCGCCTGCAGAACGACCGCATCTGAAAGTTCCTAAGAATTTCTCATTGGCATAAAGTCTTGCCATACCCGCTGATGTTTCTAAGCGGTAGGATATATCACCTGAAATATCAGGAACATCACATAAAATCAGCTCTCTTGGAGTATCCTGGTATCCTTGCAGATAATCCCATACAGTAATTTCACCATTCTTAATTTCAACGTCTGTGCGGAAATATTCATCATTTATAGCTATACTCATTTCGTCTGACTTTTTAGCTGTAAAGTTAAAATTATAGTAGTATGGCATATCAGAAACATTATAGATATGCTTTCCTGCGCCTATCTTTTCGTAAACAAAATAGGTGCGTTGGTTTTCAGGAATTAAAACTCTTTCATCGCTTATTTTCATTCCATTATTGGATATTTTCTTGAAAACATCTTCTGTTCTTGGCATAATTAATGAAAATGCAAGCTGACCGTTTCTGTAAACGTTTGCATAAGCACCATTTGTGAAAATGTCGAATTTTCCTGTGCCAAATTTATATGTTTCTTCACCGTTGTTCGTAAGGTATGTTATACCTTCGGGTGTATGCTTTATGAATAATCTGTAATTACCATTAGCAAAATCATAAGTAGCACTGCCGTTTGTGCCTGTTACATTGTATGAAATGTCGTTAGCAAAATGCTCAGATGCCCTTGTGCCACTTACATCTGCATCCAATATAGTTACATATTCTGCAAGGGTAACATCGCCCTTGTTTTTACAAATTGTTGTTAAAGTGTGCCTTTTGTTTGATATATTATCTAAGTTTATTGAATATGGTGCTTGTGTTTTAGTGCCTATAAGCTTTCCATTCAATAAATATTCAATAGCAGTAACCTGATTTAATTCGTCATTAAGCTTAGTTGAAATTTTATAGCCGTTTTTCGTTTTATCAGCTTTTGTTTCAGCTCTTATAGCTTTAACTACGTGGAATCTTTTAGCTATACCGCGCTCGCCGCTTTCCGACCTTGCGGTTACTTCATAATCGCCTTCGGGCATACCTGTTAACTCTGCCTCGTAGTAAGGTGCTGCACCCTTTGCTACAGGAACACCATTTATAAGATATTCTATTTCTTCAGGTGCATTTTTTCCTGTAAAGTTTGCACCTACTTTAATTTTTGAGCCCTCTAAGAAAGCGTCTCCACTTTTAATCTTTGTTATTTCGATATTGTTATAATATGGCTCAAAGTGCATAAAATCTACATAAATATCGCTACTTTTACACAAATTATATGCTGAAGCTGTATAACGAATTTCTGTAGGTCCTGCCTCTAATGATTTCTGGCCTATAGGAATATCAACTAATAAATCATTGTTAATGTAAATTCGTGCACCTTCGCAGTTATTATAGGTTTTAACCTCTATATCAAACCACTTTCCGCCTTCGTGAATTGTCGAATAATAGGGACGTTCGTTGCTTTGTGAGTTTACTATGTTCCATACATCTCTATTCTTATAAATCATCAACCACTTTCCGGGGATTTTAAACAGAATACTACCCATCCAGTTCTCAGATGCAGCCCTCATTCTCGTATGGAAATTAAAGTCATCAGCATAGCCTACATATCTTTGTAAACGCAAGTAATTCTGTGCGCCTGATTCGTTGAGATTATTAACAGTCAACATGCCATCTTCAATTTTCCACGCATCTTTGGTCTCGTTCTTCCAAAGACCTTCGTCTTTGTCAAATTCTTCATAAATCGGAACTACAGGTTGGTCATTCGGGTTCACTATTTCAGAACCATCTGAGTCCCCAGAATTTCCCTTAGGCTGATTCTGCTTAAAGTTTGTAACTACAAGCTTTATATGAGGCTGAGTAGCAGTTGCGCCTGCATAAAAGTTTACACTTACGTCCCCGCTGGCTGTATCAACAGACATAGCTCCTAAATAATACCCATCAACATATAGCTCTGCATTGCCATTTTTACCTATTAAATGGTAATCGTGGTATTCTCTTCCGAAATCAAACTTAAAGCCTTTCCATCTGTTAGGCTGTGAAGACCAGGTGTCGGGCATATAGTTGATTTTTGTTGTATAGGCATCAAAATAATATCTATGTGTACCTACTCTTATTTGAATGTTACAGTTGGCACCTTTTTCATAAGCCATTGTCCATTCTACGTCAATATCGCCGTTTGGAAAAGTCAAGGGCTTTCTTACAGCAACGGACGCCCCGTCGACTGTTGCATCTTCTAATGTGATTTTACCTTTTTCTATTTTGGGACTACCCATTGTAGCGGTAAATCCATCTGTCCAGTTTGCATCTTCTGCCGAAACAGTAATTCCGCAAAACATACTGCCGAGTATAGTAATTGCGAGAAATAGCGATAAAATTTTCTTCATATAAATTTCTCCTTTCTAAGCTTACTGACGCTCTGCAATATAGTTCATTACCCTATGAATTGCAACAGCTGTTTCTGCACGTGTTGTATTTCCTAACGGCGCAAACAAACCTTCTGCTCTACCATTTAATAATTCTGCACAATAAAGTGAATTTACGCTTTCTCTTGCATACTGCGGAATGTCAAATACGTCATCAAAAACTATTCTGTTTTTAACATCTTCAAGCTCTACACCCTTATATGCAATTGCACGAGAGATGATTGTTGCCATATCGGCTCTTGTGATATTTGCACCAATACCAAATTCTGTATCGCTCATACCGTTAATAATTCCGCACTTATAGGCTGTATTTACATATTCATAATACCATGCATTTTTATTAACATCTTTAAAGTTTGCTGACTGACCAGCATTTGTTTTTATATCTAAAGCACCAATAACAAGCTTTAAGAACTCTTCTCTTGTGATGCTTCTGTTTGGATGGAATTTTCCGTCTCCGTCACCACTTACGATATTGAGTGCTCTTAAGGTATCTATGCTGCTCTTTGCCCATGATACATTTTCTATATCGGTAAATGGTGCGGTTTCTTTTGGTAATAATACAGGTTTTTCTTCTGTGTCGACTTCATCCTTATTACCAACTAAGGCATCAAATCCTGAGCCGCCGCCTGAACCACCTGCTCCACCGCCCGAGCCGCCTGCTCCGCCGCCTGAACCTGAACCGCTACCTGAGCCCGAACCTGAGCCGCCAAGTAAAGCATCCGCTGCCTGTTGCTGTGTTATTGCTGTTCTTAGAGCTGATAAAATTTCTGCTGATGTTGTATAATTAACATTTGCTCCTGTCATTCTTGTAAATAAGCTCTGCTGACTGCTAACGCCGTTTACGTTCTGGATATCGGTTTGTGTTACGCCGATATGGTCAGCATAAGTTGTCATAACAAGCTCCTGAACAACTGCCCAACGCTCAGCTGTTGCTGCAGCATTTATTGCAGCTATTAACGCTTCTTCATCTGTTACTGATTTTATAGCCTTTGGAGCTAACTTTGTAAGTGCGAAAAATTCGTTTTTGTCGCCATTAGTACCTACTAAAGACTCATATTTGCTGTATATGGTTGCTAATTTTGTAGCATCAGCAACTGCAGCTTTTTCCGCGTCTGTACCATAAGCATCGATAAAATCTTTAAAGCTTGCTGCATCGGTAATATCTGCTATGTTATCATTATCAAACATTGCATCACATTCCAATGTGACATTATCATCTTGAATTACTGGATATTTTCCGTGTTTTACTGTAACTGTATATGTTCCTGTAGCAGGGTTATTATATGGGTCAATACCGATTGATGTATCAATCATACCCTTTTCATTTGATGTTGCCTGCGCAATGGCTTTAATTACGCCATTTGAATCCTTAACAGTAATAACAACAGGGATTTCTGCCTGGTAACCACAATAGCCTGAAACTGCTACTTCATTAAATCTGAATGATGTGTTAATTCCTGCCGGCTGACCTGAAACAGGTTCAGCTTTAGAAATATTTTCAGGCTTATATCCCCAGGATTCACACATTGAAGAGCCTTCACCGTTTATAACGTATACAGCAAGCTCATCAGTTGTTGTGTTTACACCGCTTATGTTAAACTCCTTGTGTAAATCTATTGTACCCTTAGGAATTGTATAAGACTGAGAATCCATAAATGTCATATAGCCGTATTCCTTGTTGTAGGCTACTGCATATGTTGTAGCTGATGCGTCCCATTCCATAGTATAAGGTTTAACTGTGACTGAGCCATTTACTGTAAGCTTATCAGTAACAGTATCATCAACTGCAATTTCTGTTACTACTGCTTTAGTCATATCAACAGGCTGTGTTGATGTAAAGCTTTCTATTTCAACTATATTTCTGTTAGGAACAAAATTTTCACCGTTTCGCATTAAGAACACGAATTTAGGAGAAGAAAAATCTGTTACCGGTAAAACCTTTGCCCCTTCTGCAAGGAGATCATGTGTCAATACTCCATCTACATAAACATAAGCCTGAGAACTGTCGCCAACAACTCTGAATTTATGTGATGTGCCAATTAAGTTGTTATTATTGATGTTACCTAAGTCAAGCCATCTATATGCATTGGTTTGCGAGTCTAAACCATAGTGCTTCATTCGTCCACCGTTGCCAGGAATGAATATTAATCTATATAAATGTGTACCTGTATAAACAAATATTGTATAGTTATATACTGGATTCTGCATCTCAGTTACAGTCATATCCCACTCGATATCAAACTGACCGCCTTTTAGCTGTAAATTTTTCGATATTTCGATCGTAGTTCCCGACGGAGCATTTGAATCCCAACCAGGGGCAACAAGCTTTAGCTTTCCATTTTCCTTTGCCGTATAAGTAGAGTCTGCTTGCGGACCTGCTATTACAGACGAAAAATCATCTAACCATTGTGTTTTAGGCAATTCTTCTTCAACAGCAGCTCTGAATGTAGTTAGAATATCTTCAACAGATGTATATGTTTTGCCAACCATCTTGGTGTAAAGCGCCTGATGATTTACTCTTGTTGCATTTTGAATATCAGTACTGCTCAAACCAAGAAACGCAGCATACCTTATCGTAATTATATTCTTGATTTCCGACCAGTCATTATTAGCTGCAGCTGCATTTATGTCTACTAATATTTGTGTTTTATTTACTTCTGCCATAACTGCTTCTGTTACCCAGAGGGTTTTTGAGAAGTAAGCATTTATATCGCCACCGCCTACTAAGCTGCGATAGCCTGCATAAGCTTTAGATAAAAGCGCGGCATCATTAACTGCATCTTTTTCTGTTTGTGTACCGAATGCAAGCACAAATGATTTGAAGCTTGCTTCGTCGGTAATATCATAGCCAACAAATGCATCAGCACACTTTAAGGCAAGTGTGGTTTGAGTAGCCGCTCCACTGCCATACTGAAGCTGTACTGTGTAGTTTCCGCTAATATTGTTATATGGATCTATAGCGATATCTGTATTTATGTATCCATTATCATCTGTATTAATCTGAGCAACATTTTTAACAACGCCGTTTTCGTCCTTTATAACTACTGCAACAGGTGTTACGGCTGGAGTAGCTGCACGACCTGAAATGTTCACTACGTTGTATTTTGCAGTTGCGGTTATAGCACCTGTTTCTATACCTGTTGCACCATTATCGTGTTCATAACCCCACGCCTCGGTTAGTGCCTTACCTGTTCCATCAATGAGTACAACACCGAGCTCGTTATTAGCAAGGTCCACACTGCTAACATCAAATGTATGGTCAAGTTGGATTGTACCGCCGAGTGACAAGGTGTAATCCTTTTTATCTACAAATGTAGCATATCCGTGTGCTTTATCATACGCTACAACGTATGCTGTAGCATTTTCATTAAAGTTTGAGCCTGCCAATGGCGGAACATAAATACTGCCGGAAACAGGAAGGTTGCCGCCTGCAGGTTCATCTACCGACATATCTACAACGGGCTTAGTGCTTAAATCAACAGGTGTTACAGATGTTACATCTGTTATTTCCATAGCTACCGACATAGTAGTACCGGCATAGCTATTAGCACAAAACTCAAGTTGCTGCCTATATTTATTAGCTGCCAGGTTGGCATTAGTTAACTTTGTACAAAAAACACCATCTATAAAGAGATAATGGTTGCTGTTACTGCCAACAACTCTATATGTATGGGGTTCAGTCAGATTAGGGATTTGTGCTACGTTTCTATCGCCGCTTCTGTATCCATCTTTAACATAACCTGTATTTGACTGAATGATAAGCCAAACTACCTGACGTCCCGTGTTTAAATATATCGTACCATAATAACCGGCATCCGGTGTGGTAACCTTCACAGTCCATGATATGTCCACTATATCTGCATTAGCATGGCCTACAGGATACTGAGCAGTATAGGGTACACTCAAGGTCACAGCTGAATTGGTTGAAAGCACAGGAAGATCGATTATAGCGGTATCTCCCGATATTGTAGTATGTGTGCTTGCATCCGCGCTTCCTGTTGTGGTAACTGTAGCGTTTTGCGTCCAGCCCGCTACAGCACTAACAGGTACGGCAGAAAGCATACCTATCAGCATACACATTGTAAGTAGAATTGATAAAAGTTTCTTCATTTCTTACACTCCTCTTTGTTTGCTTATGTTGAAATAAATTTTAAAAAACTATATATTAATCTATAACAAGTCGAAGCAAAAAATTACACATTTCCGCGACTGTACTCATTATAGTATATCTATTATAGCATAGCTCAAATTAAAAATCAATATAAAATTGAGACATTTGCTTTAAAATTTCAGATCTTTTTTAAGAATTTTTGTTTATTTTTATGTTGCTTTTTAATTGCTTGTATGATATGATAAACTTGCAATTGTGCCTGATTATAATAACAACAAATCGGACATTTGCATTTAAGGAGTGAATATTGTGACGCCATTTAAAATTGCATCAGCAGATGAT
Source organism: Congzhengia sp. (assembly GCA_045587965.1). GTDB lineage: Bacteria > Bacillota > Clostridia > UBA1381 > UBA9506 > Congzhengia. The sequence goes on along the minus strand of JAZNDH010000028.1, from coordinate 15,040 downwards.
ATCGACATTAACAGAGCTATACGAAAATTTAACGGCATAAAGCCACATATTAAAAATGATTTTTTCGAGCTGGATATGTTTTTCTCCCGCATTATCTGTAAGAGCGTTATCTATAAGAACTTCTTTTCTTCGCCATCTATGCATAAACACTCATTTTACGAGTTGCATATTCCAATAACAGGCGAAGCTACATGTTTAATCAACAAGGAGAAAATAAGCATTTCTCCAAAAGACGCTCTTTTACTTTCTCCTTATATGGCACATCGTCTTGTAGATTTTTCAGAAAATTACTCTGCACTAACCTTAGGGTTTAACTTTGTGGAACCAAAAACATTGGCAAACGAAAACTTTACCGATATAGGCTTTTCTAAAATCAGCATTTCTGATTATATTCACAATAATGTTTTTTATATTTTAAATACTCTTTGCAAAGATGCCTTTGGCTACAATTATGTACTAAATAACCAAATTTCAATAATTATGTTTGACCTTTTAATGCAGGTTAAGGCTTTTGCTGATGTATTTGTAGAAAATTCTACCGGTTTAAATCTCAACCCATACTCAGATGATGGACGAATTCGACTTGCTATTCAATACATTACAGATAATATTTCTTCACCTATTACCGTAAACGAAGTTGCAGAGTATGTATCAATAAGCACACGCCAGCTAAACCGCATTTTAAATAACGCCTTAGGCATCACTACACACGAGCTTATAGATGAAATCAAGTTAAAGGCTGCAAAGCGGTATATGTCAACAACAAGGCTTTCTTTAACACAAATTGCAGCCTTGTGCGGCTTTAATTCACCTATACATTTTAATATAACATTTAAAAGGTATATGAATGTTTCGCCAAAGACTTACAGAGCGAACGATATGACCGCTGATTTTGTAGAAGAATAAAGAAATCACACACAAATATTTGTGTGTGATTTCTTTATTCTTCTTCTTTTTATAAAAAACAGACGTCACAACTTGTGACGTCTGCCTTTTTATAAATTCTTATTTTTATGCTTTATCTTGCAACAGAAGCCGACAAAGGTGCAAATGTTGTATCGATATCTTTCCAAAGCATAATCTTTACCTTAGCAGCGCCTGCAGCATTAAAGGTTGCAGGTGCTGATAATCTTCTTATTGAATATGCCTTCGGTGTTGTAATACCATCAGATATAGCATGAGATATCATCTTATTGTCCGCATCATAAGCTGCCCAGATAAGACGTGCATTGTTAAGAGCTTCGTGGAAGATAACATTTGCAGTATTATCATTATCAAGTACTAAGTCTGTAGCTGTGTTATCTTTGAAGTTGCTTACGTAATTCAATACCGGATTTGTTCCGTTGCAATATTGTGAGAATCTTGTTTTATTGCCACCGGAACGAGCACCAGCAGGAATACTTGCAAAATATTTACCATCTATGAATACCTGTAACTGTTCGTGGAAAGAGCCTTCGCCTGAGTCCTGAGCCCAGTTGATTACAAATCTGAAGCTGTGTTTATCTCTATTGTCAATTCCTGCTGCGAAATCATAGTCCTTCCCATTTACTCTGTCTCTTAATCTCCAGGAATTAATGATAAAGTAGAAACGACCATGATCAGCATTGATTTCAAAATACAGGTCATCATTCCCAGCAAAAGGTTGCGCAAACTGTACATCAAACGAGATGTCAAGGTTGATAAGATTTACAACCGGTAAATCTACCTGATTTGCAAACACTGATCCAATGGGGCTTAAATCAAAAATAAGTGTTCCGTCTTCAATTTTTGAATTATCGCCATTAGCTGCCTTAGTGAGTACTGCATTAGCCACGTATTTATCCGCCTGTTTTTGCGCTGTTACAGCATTATCAAAAGCAGTAAGTATATCATCTAATGATGCATAGGTTATTCCTGTCATTCTCTTATACAGTTCAGACTGTGTGTATATTGCTGCGTCTCCACCAGTCTTTAAAGCAAAGAAATTCTTATATGTTACAGTAAACAGGGTCTTTATTTCATCCCAACCTTCGCCGTAAGCTATAGCTGCTGCTTCGTTAAGAGCAGGGATTATCTCCTCAGCAGTTGTATTTGCTTCGTTAGAGTTTTCTCCCGTTGGGTCTCCTGTTACATCTGTAATAACAAAATTCATTGATGTATCAAGACTAGGATAAGTTGAACCATAACTATGTATTTTGAAATGTAACTTGTGAGTATAGTCGGCTGCAGCAACCGTCGCTTGGCCTAATTTTCCTGCATACGCTCCGTCAATAAACAGGTGGAAATTATCTTCTCTACCTGCCACTCTGTATGTACGAACAACAGGTGTGTCAGAGAATTCTGCTAATACAAGACCATTTTCAGCGTTCTTTACATAAAGAACATCGTTGCCGGCATTTTGGAATCTTATTGTTGTCTTAAGGGTTCCTGTGTACACCACAATATCTGCATAAGAACCCGGAACATCAGCTGACATAGTCCAGGAAACGTCAATTACGTTCGCTGAATTACCAGTAGCATACGGGCTCTCATAAGGCACGTACATATCTACCATTTGATAGCAAGATGAATCGTGGTCTATATCAATTGTAACTGTATCGCCATCCTTTGTGTATAAACCTGCTGAGCCTTCTGAAAAGGTCGCATTTGCTGCCCAACCTTCAGCAGCACTAACAGGAACGCTAAAGAGCATACCCAATAGAACGCATACTGTAAGTAATATAGATAATATTTTTTTCATTCTACATTTACTCCTTTTTCATTTTTTTGTTTTTTGTTTTTTGAATGTGTACCACCATAAATATTCATAGTAGCAAAAACACTCACTTTTATAATCCCCCCCAGGATTACCGAACTTTAAAGTCCGGTAACTTAATTGTAACATAAGCATTATCTTGTGTCAACATTAAAATTCGGACACGTTTTTAATATATCAGACATTTAGGTGTGTTTGTAGGTCTGTAAAGAAGGGAGCTGTAGCGTTACGCTACAGCTCCCTTTTTATAAATTCTTATTTTTATGCCTTTATCTTGAAACAGAAGCCGACAAAGGTACAAATGTTGTATCAATATCCTTCCAAAGCATAATCTTTACCTTAGCAGCGCCTGCAGCATTAAAGGTTGCAGGTGCTGATAATCTTCTTATTGAATATGCAGCAGGTGTTGTAATACCATCAGATATAGCATAAGATATCATCTTATTGTCCGCATCATAAGCTGCCCAGATAAGACGTGCATTGTCAAGAGCTTCGTGGAAGATAACAGTTGCAGAATTATCATCATTAAGTGCTAAGTCTGTAGCTGTGTTGTTTTTGAAGTTGCTTACGTAAGTCAATACCGGTGTTACTCCGCCACAATATTGTGAGAATCTTGTTTTATTGTTGCCGGAACGAGCGCCAGGCTGAATACTCGCAATATATTTACCATCTACGAATACCTGTAATGTTTCGTGGTAAGAGCCCTCGCCTGAGTCTTTACCCCAGTTGATTACAAATCTGAAGTTGTGTTTATCTGCATTATCAGTTGTTGCGAAATCATAGTCCTTCATATTTACCCTGTCTCTTATTCTCCAGGAATTAATGATAAATTGGAAACGACCATGATCGGTCTGGGTTTCAAAATACAGGTCAGAATTAGCAGCAAAAGGTTTCGTAATCTGTACGTCAAACGAGAGGTCAAGGTTGATAAAATTTAAAACCGGTAAATCCGCCTGACTTGCAACCACTGATCCAGTGGGGCTTAAATCAAAAATAAGTGTTCCGTTTTCAATTCTTGAATTATCGCCATTAGCTGCCTTAGACAGTACTGCATCGAGCACGAAAGAATATTCACTTCTCTGTTTGGTTAATTCGTTGTTAAAGGCTGCTTTTACTGCATCCACTGAAGTATAGGTTGTTTTTGTTAAGTTTTCAAACATTTCCTGAGTGCGGACTTTTTCTATATCGGCAAGGTCTTCTTCTGTTAAGCCCATCAGGTCAGCATAGGTAACTGTAAGTATGGTTTTCATTTGTTCCCAATTGTTTGCTGTTGCCGCCGCATTTACAGAGACAAGGAGTTCTTCTTCTCGTTCGTTTAATGCGGCATCAAACAAATCTACAGAAAAACGCGCTGTATTTGTTCTGATGCTTGAAAAACCGCCAACTGAGTCTATAACGATTGTGCCGTCACTTTCTGTAGAATTTAAATTAAATTCTTCAATAAAGGCATCAACAGAAATGAATTTTTTGCCATTATGTTCTGTCACGTTCTGTCCGCTGAAGGTTTTTTGTGTGCTTCCCAATGTAAGCGAAACTGTGCCATCGCTGTTGTAGGATGTTTTCATACCTGCATAAGATGCAGCAATCTCTGCTGAAATGAATCTTCCGTTAACCATATCCTGATACAATTCTTTAGAACTCCAAACAGTACCATCTGCAGAATTGATTACAAGCATTTTATCTGAATTAACTTCTATAGTTGTTTCTAAGCTTCTGTTTGTTATCATGTGAACACGCTCAAAATTCTTTGTTCCCTGAAGCTTATCTTTATCAATAGCAATTACTCTTGCGTGGTTGTTATTGTCGGCACTGGTTGTTGCACTATCTCCCATCCAGCCATTCATAAACAAATGGTTCTCAGTAATAGGAAGACATAGGTTTGTGTTACTGTGACCTGTTAAATGTTCAAAGTATGTGCCTAAGAACTCCCAAGTCTCGCCGTTATCCGTACTTCTTGCCAATGAAGGTCTTGTACGCGGATACTGTAAACCGTTAATCTGGTTAACATTATCATAGGACCAGCATGCATACATTGTATTTGTATCGTATGGGTCTGTTTGTATCTGGAAGCAGTTCAGTGCTGCAAAGAATGGTGTTGTATGATATGTTGTTTCAAAGGTTTTACCACCATCGAGCGAATCAAAGTAAACTATAGCACCTGTGTCATTTCTTGAATACATTCTTACAACGCCGTTTGCAAGTTCTGTAGTCATAGCTTCCTGTAAACGCAATCCTGTGTTCTCATTTGTTAAATGAGTTTCAGAGAATGTCCATGTTTTTCCTTTATCATCACTATATGCAAGTAACGCTGAGCCGTCGTTTTCGTCTTTAAGGAAGCCAAATGTCACATACAGTCTTCCTGATTTACCCTGATGTAAATCATTATATCTCGTACCAAAGTTTTTAATCATTCCATCCTTACGGACATCAACGTCATTTGGTAAAACTGTACCTACTTTAATCATAAATCCTTCATCAGTCCAGGTTTTACCAAAATCAAATGAGCGGTAAATATTTACATTTGTGTATGGATTACCTTCTGAATCATATACAATATTAGGTGTTTTTCTTAAGTGAGCGCCGCTAACCAAGCTTATAAGCTCGTTTGTAGGTTCACCGCTCTTATCAATAAATTGATAAACGTTAAAGCCGTCACCTTCAACAAACGCCTCCTGTGTATAGGTTTTACCACCATCAGTTGATACTGCTTTACCTTTACTTGGACTGTAAAATGTAAGCTTGCCTTCATATTCAGATGCAGACCAGGTTGGCTCAACTATACCATCTAAAAGACTATTTTTAGCCCCTCTCACAGGACGAGCATCGCCTTTGTATGATACGTTATCTATAGATGCCTTACCATTTTCTACTTTAAAGCCTACAGGTCCTCTTTTATAAAGCACCTTTTCACATTCAAATGCTAAAGTATTGTCGATGTAAACCTTGATTTCCTTAACGTCATCATTTTGCACTGCCTCAAGCTTAAAGTTAAATGTCTCTCCTATCGGAAGTGAGCCCGACTGTGTAAAGGTTGTTGTATCTACCCCATCATTTCTATCGACCATTTCAAACTGACCATTTGCCTTATTATATCCAACCTTTGTATATACATCAGTTGCGGCGTGGTCAATCAAGAACCAAAAACCGTTGGTTAAGCTTTCGATTGTAACATCTGCACTTAATGTGTGAGTGCCCGCTGAAACATTTATTTCAGCCGCTTCAGTGCCATCTAAAACGATACCCTTAGCAGAATCAAATGTAAGGTCATAGCCCTTTATCCAGAACTCTTCTGAAGGAAATTCTCCTGCTCCATCAAAATTATCGGAATACAGTGCCCAATCGTTGTTATCATTGAGCTCTACATTTTTTATACTGCTGCTGTCAAACAACTGAATAGCTATTGATTTACCACCGATTGAACGGGCACTTCTGAAGGTGCTCAGGAACTGTTCATTAGCATAGATTCTTGTCATACCAGCTTCTGTGTTAATACGGTAACGGATATCTCCGCTTATATCAGGAACTGAACATAATCTCTGCATACTGGGAAGCGTCTTGCCGTCCATATAGTTCCAGGCATAAATGCCTCCATCTTTTATCTCAAGGTTTGTGCGGAAATATGCATCATTTATAACAATGCTCATTTCATCGGTCTTTTGTGCTTCAAAGTTGAAGTTGTAAATGTACGGCATATCAGGAACATTGTATATATGCTTTCCTGAGCTTATTGTATCCTTTGCAAAATATGTATTCTGGTCTTTTGCTATTTCAACACTTTCATTACTTATTGTCATACCGCTATTTGTAATGTTCTTTGAAACGCTGTCGTTTGCAGGCATAACAAGTGAAAATGCAAGCTGGCCGTTTCTGTAAACATTCGCAAAGGCTCCGTTTGTAAATATCTCATATTTGCCCGTGCCGAGATGATATGTTTTTTCCCCTTTATCGGTCAAATATGTAACTCCATTCGGCGTGTGCTGTAGATATAATCTGTAGCTTCCGTTAGAAAAATCATAGGTAGCATTGCCGCTTGTACCTGAAACGCTGTATGAAATGTCATTTGCAAAATGCTCAGATGTTTTAGTTAAATCTACATTTAATACGTCGGTATACTCAACAAGCTTAAGACCATACGCATTTTTACAGATTGCTACTACTGTATGCTGTTTGTTCGATACATCAGAAACAGTAACGCTGTAAGGCGATGTCGTGCTGCTTCCCACAGACACACCATCTATAAGGTATTCAACCTCCGAAACCTGAATAGCACTGCCACTTATATTTGTAGACAAGGTATATCCCGAGTTGCTTCTTTGGGCTGTTATTCCTCCTGTAAGACTTCTGGTCACAGAAAAGCTCTTAGATATACTTTGCTCTCCATCAGCTGATTTTGCGCTGATTTCGTATTCTCCTGCGGAAAGACCGGATATGGTTGCCGAATATGAATTAGAAGCACTACCCTGTGCAACAGCAATACCGTTAATTAAATATTGGATACTATCAGGTGGATAAAGTCCATCAAATGTTGATGTAACATTGATTGCTGTTCCTTCTGTGAATGCTGCGCCATTCTCGATACCAGCTATTTCTATATTATTATATCTCGGTTCAAAGGTAACAGAGTCTACCTCTATATTGCTGTATTTACATAACTGCTCTGTTGCTGTACTGGTCAAAATTATGCCATATTGGTATGAAGATATTCCTTCACTCACTATAATCGGCACATCCATTAACAGCTCGCCATTTATGAAAATTTCAGCTCCTTCGCAGTTGTTGTAGGTTTTAATATCAATGTTAAACCATTCTTCGCGACCCGGATCCTTGTAAACAGCAGTTTCTCCGTTGCAAATCCACATATCTCGATCCTTACGGAGTGTCAAGGATTTTATATTTGGCAAGATTTGATTCATAACCTTTATATTTGGCATAACAAAGGAAATATATCCCATAAAGTTCTCAGAGGTATGTCGCATTCTCATGCTGTAATTAAAATCATCCGCAAATGTTACTCTTTTATATACTCTCTTGTAGGATTCTGTTGAGAATTGCGTTGCGGTTAAGTTTGTAGTTAACGCACCATTCTGAACTGTCCACTCATTTTCTTCTGCGGTTATCCAGTCACTATAGTCTTCACTCTCGAAATCGTTATGGAAGCGTGAGGCATTTTTCCCATACGCATCAAGAAAAGTGTTTGAAACAGGGACTATTGATTCAAAGCACGAAATCTTCACTGTCTGGGCAAAGTTTTGTGAGGTTGTGCCATTATTTATACCTATGGTTATACTTGGCGTTGCTTCCTCTCTGTTAGATTTTAATTCACCTACAAGGTTTCCATTTAAATAAAGATAATGATTATATGCATCACCTTTAATTTTAAATGTGTTCAATGTGTTTAATCCCAGCTTCACATAAAAATATGAACCATTACTTGTTGTTATACAGTCTTTCAATGGGTATATATATAATGTGTGTGCCATTCTTCCTGTCAGGACCTTAACACTTATGTATTGCTCTTTAGAGGTCTGTTCAGTAACAGTCATACTCCATCCAAGATCTACAATATCACGGTTCACACCCGTTGAATACTGAACATCATACTCGTGAAACAAGTTGAGCCCCGAAGCACCACCATGACTTGTCTCATTTTTAGGAACAGATAATTCAATTTCACTAAAGCTTCTGGTAAATGACCCCATCTGAGTGCCAGTTTCGGTAACTGTTGCTTCACTTGCCCAATCAACAAAAGATGTAATCGGATTTGATGAAAAATCAGACACTTGTAATTTTACTTCATCATTAGCGCTGGTGTTATAGCTCGTAACCATAAAGAGCACCTTGTGTGCCCTGCCCGTATATGAAAGATCTGCGCCTCTTACCTGACCAACATATACTCCGTCAAGGAATAAGTGGTGGTTATCTTTTTTGCCTATAACTCTGTATGTGTGCATTCCCGTTGTTAACGGAAGATTGTCATAGTAAAGATTGGCGCTACCATCTGCATTTCCATTATACACTGTAATTCTTCCGATATTCGGATATACATAAAACTGAATTTTCTGACCGCCTGTATGTACTTGTACTGTGGCTTGCTGTGTAGCAAATGTTGTATCTACTGCCATTTCCCAGGAAATATCAATTATATCCCTGTTTCCGCTATATATTGAATAGCCTGCTGTATAAGGCACTGTCATCGTTAAGCCGTGATCTCCAGAAAGCTCTGCGGCATTTAACGTAGCTACCCCTTTTTCCATGGTGTAATACTTTTCACTTCCTGTTACTCCTGTTTCTGTTACAGTTACGCCACTTGTCCAGTCAGTTGTAGCGGCTGCCGAAACTGTAAAACAGAGCGTGCTCAAAAGTAAGCACATTGTAAGTATAATTGACACAACCTTTTTCATTTCGTACACTCCTTTTGCTGATTTATGTTGAAACATATTAAAATTATATATTAATCTATAACAAGGCAATCTGAAACTGCAAATTTATACAATCATACCTATTATAGTGTATCTATTATAACATAGGTCAAAGCGAAAAGCAATACACAGACAGGACATATATTTTAAAATTTCGGACATTTAAAAATTTTATATCCTTTAAATCGGTAGTGTTTTTTGTATTGCAGCCCTCTTGAGGTTCGAGTCCCTTTTGATTATAAAAAAGAAAGAGCCGAATGGTTTAGATGCGCTATATTTTGGCGATATACTCGCTCTCGCTTGTGCGATATATTTGCTTCGCAAATTCGATATAATTTCACTTCGTTCAATTGCGATATGATATAAATTCCTTTTCTCGTCCCGAAGGGACATATCGCATTGAAGATATATCGCGTACGAAGTACATATCGCAAATTCCGTCAGGAATTTATATCGCTGAAAAAAGCACCGACAAAGTCGATGCTTTTTTCTGGTGACCCGTAGGGGACAAAGTCGCTTCGCGACTTCCTTGCTTGGCGACCGTGGGCAACGCCCACAGTACCCGCCTGCGCACCTGCTTCGCTAAAATTATGCCACCGGCATATTTTTTACGCTCGCAGCCCTCTCAGGGTTCGAGTCCCTTTTAATTATAAAAAAAGAAAAGCATACCAAAAGGTACGCTTTCTTTTTTGGTGACCCGTAGGGGACTCGAACCCCTGTTTTCGCCGTGAGAGGGCGACGTCTTAACCGCTTGACCAACAGGCCGTATTTTATTGCAAAAAATATTATAGCACAGTCAAAATTAAATAGCAAGCACTTTTTGAAAAAGTCGAAAAAAATTACAAATTTAGACATTTTTAATTGAATTTCCATATATTGTGTGTTATAATAAAATCATCTTCAAAAAAATACAATAATGGAGGATGGAAAATGGAAAAACTTTTCAAGCTCAAAGAGCACGGCACTAATGTCAGAACTGAAATTATTGCCGGTATCACAACATTCTTAGCAATGTCCTACATTTTAGCGGTTAACCCTAATATGTTGGGCATCATCCCTGACGGCCCCGGTGCTGCAGCAATATTCATGGCAACAGCACTTTCTGCTGCAATCGCTACAATATGTATGGCATTCTTTGCTAACTACCCCGTAGCATTAGCATCAGGTATGGGTTTAAACGCATTCTTTACCTACACGGTATGTCTCACAATGGGTTATTCCTACAAGGTAGCCTTAACCGCTATCTTAATTGAAGGTATCATTTTTATGATTCTTTCAATCTTTAAGTTCAGAGAAGCATTGGTTAACAAAATTCCTAAGAACTTAAAATTAGGTATTACAGCAGGTATCGGTTTGTTTATCACAATCATTGCATTAATCAATGCAGGTATTGTTGTAAACAACGACTCAACATTAGTAGGCCTTGGCGACTTGGGTTCACCTCAGGTAGTGCTCGCTGTTGTTGGTCTTTTAATCATCGGCGTGTTGCATCACTTTAAGGTAAAAGGCGATATCTTAATTGGTATTTTAGCAACATGGGTATTAGGTATTGTTGCAGAATTAGTTGGTTGGTATGTGGTTGACATTGAAGCAGGTGTATATTCACTTATTCCTAACTTATCATGGGAATCAATTAAAGCTAACTTCGCTGCTCCTGCACTTTTCCAGTTCGATTTTGGTTTTATTAAAGAAAACTTTATGGCATTTGCAGTTGTAATGTTCACATTCCTCTACACCGATATTTTTGATACAGTTGGTACACTTATCGGCGTAGCTCAAAAAGGTGACTTATTAGCAGAAGACGGCACACTTCCAAGAGCCGGCGGTGCTTTAATGGCAGACGCTGTTGGTACAGTAGCAGGTGCTTGCTTAGGAACATCAACAGTTACAAGCTATGTTGAATCATCTGCAGGCGTAGCTGCAGGCGGAAAAACTGGTTTAACTGCTTTAACAACAGGTATTTTATTCTTAATTGCAATCATCTTTGCTCCTGTGTTCTTGGCAATCCCCGGATTTGCTACAACACCTGCTATGTTATTTGTAGGACTGTTAATGCTTTCAGCTGTTAAGGAAATGGACTTCGATGGCGATGTTGCAGATACTATCGGTGGTTTCTTGGCTATCGTTATGATGCCTTTTGCATATTCTATTGCAACAGGTATTATGTTTGCTATGATTTCCTGGGTTGTTTTAAAGCTTTTAACAGGTAAAGCAAAGGACATTTCACCAATTATGTGGATTTCAGTTGTTCTCTTTGCTATTTATATTTACACAACAGTAGCATAATTGAGTTTTTAAAAGGCGGTCAAATGACTGCCTTTTTTTATTGCTTTTATTTTGATTTTGTGGTAATATAATAGTAGTATATTTTTTAGGAGATGTTTTGATTGTATAACCCAAAATCAAAAAAAGCAAGTGAGTTTATTTCACACGAAGAAATCGAAGAAACGCTTAAATTTGCAGAAAAAAATAAAGAAAATATTGAGCTTATTGATAAAATTATAGAAAAAGCAAAATTGCGAAAAGGACTTTCACACCGTGAAGCTTCTGTTTTGCTGGCTTGCGAAATTCCTGAAAAAATACAAGAATGTTACGACCTTGCCAAGCAAATAAAAAAAGATTTTTACGGCAACCGCATAGTTATGTTTGCACCACTCTATCTTTCTAACTACTGTGTGAATGGGTGTGTGTATTGTCCTTATCATATGAATAACAAGACAATCGCAAGAAAAAAACTGACTCAGGAAGAAATAAAAGCAGAGGTTATAGCATTGCAGGATATGGGACACAAGCGTCTTGCTTTAGAAGCAGGAGAGCATCCGCAGTTAAATCCGATTGAATATATTTTAGAATCAATTCAGACAATTTACTCAATAAAACATAAAAACGGCGCTATAAGACGTGTAAATGTTAATATTGCAGCTACAACTGTTGAAAATTACAAAAAATTAAAAGATGCAGGCATCGGCACATATATTCTTTTCCAGGAAACATATCACAGGGAAAGCTATCTGTCATTGCATCCCACAGGTCCTAAGCACGACTATGACTATCACACAGAAGCTCACGACAGAGCAATGGAAGCGGGAATTGATGATGTTGGCTTAGGAGTTTTATTTGGCTTAGAGCTGTATAAATACGAATTTGCAGGACTCCTAATGCACGCTGAACACTTAGAAGCAACATTTGGTGTCGGTCCGCATACAATTTCAGTGCCAAGACTCAAGCGTGCCGATGATATTGACCCTGATACCTTTGACAACGGTATAGATGACGAAACCTTCGCTAAAATTTGTGCATTAATAAGAATTTCTGTTCCCTACACAGGTATGATTATTTCAACCCGCGAAAGCAAAGAGGTTCGTGAAAAGGTGTTAAAACTTGGCGTTTCGCAAATCAGCGGTGCATCTAAAACATCAGTTGGCGGTTATGCAGAAGCAGAGCCTGAAGACGAAAATTCCGAGCAGTTCGATGTGTCAGACAAGCGCACACTTGATGAAGTTGTCCGCTGGCTTATGGAACAGGGCTTTATTCCGTCATTCTGTACAGCTTGCTATCGCGAAGGCAGAACGGGCGACAGATTTATGTCGCTCTGCAAAAACGGGCAAATTCAGAATTGTTGCCACCCGAATGCATTAATGACATTAAAAGAATTTTTGATGGATTATGCAAGCGAAGAAACAAAAAAAATAGGCGAAGAGCTGATAAAAGCAGAAATAAATAACATTCCAAACGAAAAGGTAAAGGAAATTTGCAAAGACCATTTGGAAAAAATCCAGGAAGGAATAAGAGATTTCAGATTTTAAGGCGGTGCTTTTATGAACAATACACCATCAGCAGAAAGAATACACATAGGATTTTTCGGCAGAACAAATGCAGGTAAATCAAGCGTTGTAAATGCTATTACAAATCAGAACTTGTCTATCGTTTCAGAAATTTCAGGCACAACGACAGACCCCGTTAAAAAAGCTATGGAATTACTTCCCTTAGGGCCTGTTGTAATTATCGACACGCCTGGTTTTGATGATTTATCGGAGCTTGGCAGGCTCCGTATGGAAAAAACAATGCAAATAATAGATATGTGCCACATAGCAGTTTTGGTGGTTGATGCAAGCATAGGTATGAGCCAAACTGACGAAGAGCTTGTTAAAATTTTTACCGAAAAAAATATAAATCATATTATTGCATATAATAAGTGCGATATAAAAATGGCAGACGGCTTAAACATAAGCACAATTTCAGGCGCTGGTATTGATGAATTAAAAGAAGCTATTATAAACCTTGCCCCAGCTCAGAATACAAAAAGAATCATTGGAGATTTTATAAAAAGCAATGATTTAATTGTTTTAGTAACGCCGATTGACGAATCTGCACCAAAGGGAAGAATTATACTTCCCCAACAGCAGACAATCCGTGATATTTTAGATAGTGATGCTATAGCAATCGTAACAAAAGAAACAGAGCTGGAAGAAACACTCAAAAAAATCGGCGCGATACCTAAAATGGTTATATGTGACAGCCAGGTTTTTAAGGCGGTTGATAAAATTGTACCGAAAGATATACCGCTCACATCATTTTCAATACTGATGGCACGTTATAAAGGGTATCTTGATACCGCAATAAAAGGAATTGAAAAAATGAAGCAATTAAATGCTGGCGATACTGTTTTAATTGCAGAGGGCTGTACACATCACAGGCAATGCAAGGACATAGGAACAGTTAAAATTCCTATGGGACTCAAAAAATATACAGGCAAAACCTTAAATATAAAAACAGTATCAGGTACAGAGTTTTATAATGATTTATCGGGCGTGGCTTTTGTTATTCATTGCGGTGGCTGTATGCTTAACGACAAAGAAATAAAAAGCCGTATCAAAAAATGTGCTGAACAAAATGTGCCTGTTACCAATTACGGCTTGGTGCTTGCTGAATTTGGCGGAATATTAAAAAGAAGCCTTGACGCTATAAGAAAGGATGAAAAATATGGACAATAAAGCATTTTTCAACATCGGCTACGGATTATATGTTTTAACCACAAACGCAAATAAGGACAACGGTTGCATAATAAACACATTTATGCAGGTAACCGATACACCAAAGCGTGTTGTTCTCGCAGTTAATAAAAATAACCTTACCTGCTCCGAGCTTTTATCAAGCGGTGTTTTTAATGTGTCGGTTATTGATGAAAGTGCAGATTTTGAAATGTTTCGTTGCTTTGGCTTTAAAAGTGGCAGAACGTGTCAGAAGTTTGATGATTTTAAGCAGGTAAAACGCGCTGAAAACGGCGTTTTATACACAACAAAGAGTACAAATGCATACTTCAGCGGTAAAGTGATTGAGCATAAGGATATGGACACTCATATTCTCTTTGTTGCCGATGTAACAGAGGCAGAGGTGTTAAGTGATTTACCGACTGTAACCTACACATATTATCAAAAAAATATAAAACCCGCACCTGCACCTGCAAAAAAAGGATGGGTTTGCAAGGTTTGCGGTTATGTCTACGATGGCGAAGAGTTGCCTGAAGATTTTATTTGTCCGCTTTGTAAGCATCCTGCAAGTGATTTTGAAAAATTAAAATAGGTATTTAAATCAAAAAGGTCTGTAGCTTAAGCTACAATCAAATAAAAAGTTTTTAAGACAAGGCGTAACGCCTTGTCTTAATTTGTGCCACTGGCATCAGCCTCTGCGAAAATTTAGCTTTTATGCTCTGACAAAGGGGAAGGGGATTGTTGCGGCAATCCCTTTCCCCTTTATATCCCCTTTTCCTATCGCTTTTACGCTTGGTTTTGTAATTTTTTTTGCCCAAAAACAAACTCGCGACATTCGCTCGAACATGTTTTTGGTAAATTGATGCGGGCAGCAAAGGAAAAGAGTAAACGCATCA
>JAZNDH010000027.1:0-75950 GCA_045587965.1 Congzhengia sp. | reverse complement strand
GCCCTCTACCATCATCTTTACGAAACACCGCAAGAGCTGGAAGAGGTTCTGGACGAATATATTGACTTCTACAACGGCTACCGGCCACACAGAAAGCTGGACATGAAAACTCCGATTCAATACGAAGCGGAGTTCTTTTCTGCTGCTCACAGATAAATGAAAGATCCCCACTTTTGAAACCGGAGTTACCGGGTTCGAAAGTGGGGACCTATTCAATGGTTGCGGGGGCCGGATTTGAACCAACGACCTCCGGGTTATGAGCCCGACGAGCTACCAGACTGCTCTACCCTGCGTCACAAGAACAATACATATTATAGCATTAAATTATTACTTTGTCAAGGAATTTTTAAAATATTTTACACTATTATTATATTCACAAAAAAATTATTTATAACATTTTCATTTTTCTTCTTGACAAGCTAAACATATTTTGCTATAATAAGCAAGGTATTTGAATATATTACTTATGTGGCCCGTTGGTCAAGCGGTTAAGACACCGCCCTTTCACGGCGGTAACACGAGTTCGAGTCTCGTACGGGTCACCATAAGGGCCTTTAGCTCAGCTGGTTAGAGCAACCGGCTCATAACCGGTAGGTCCCGGGTTCGAGTCCCTGAAGGCCCACCAAAAAAACGACAATTTTCAAAAGGAAGATTGTCGTTTTTTTGGTTCTATTCACTTTTCTCTAATTAGTCTTTCTTTATTCCTCTACAAATTGCTAAAATGAAATACGTGACTGTAATCAATTTTTCAAATAAATTGATTTTTAAGCGCTTACGTGGTAAAATAAGTTTGTAAAAAATTAAAAAGGGGATAATTATGTATATCGGTATTGATTTAGGCGGTACAAATATTGCTGTTGGCTTGGTAAATGAAAAATGTGAAATTATCAATAAAGGAAGTATGCCTACTTTAAAGGAACGCGGATATGAAGATATTGTAAAGGATATGGCATATCTTTCAAAAAAAGTAACAGAAGAAGCAGGTTATGCAATAAAAAATATTAAAGCTGTTGGAATTGGTTGTCCTGGTACAGTTGACAACAAAACCGGAATGGTTATATATTCAAACAATATTGTCATGCATAATGTTCCTATAGCTTCTGAATACAAAAAACATTTAGATGTTCCTGTATATTTGGAAAATGATGCAAATGCTGCTGCTTACGGAGAATATGCTGCTATTGGTAAGGATATGGAGAGCTTTGTTTTTATAACACTAGGTACAGGTGTTGGTGGTGGTATGATTTTAAACGGCAAAATTTATACAGGTTTTAACAATTCAGGTGCCGAACTTGGTCACATAACCCTCGTTCTTGATGGCAAAAAATGTACCTGTGGCAAAAAAGGTTGTTTGGAGCAATATGCATCAGTGACAGCTCTTGTCGAACAAACAAAAGAAAAGATGGACGAGTGTCCTGACTCTATTATGCACGATTGGGTAAAAAAGAATGGAGAAATTAATGGAAGAACTGCCTTTGAATGTGCGAAACAAGGTGATAAAGCAGCGCAGGAAGTCAAAGAAAAATATATAAAATATGTAGCTGAGGGTATAAGCAGTATGGTTAATATTTTTCAGCCAAATATGTTAGTTATTGGCGGTGGTATCAGTAAAGAAGGCGATGAACTGTTACTGCCGATTAAAGAGTACGTATATAAATATGATTACAATAAGTATATGCCGAAAACTGAAATCAAAGTTGCTCAACTTTTTAACGATGCAGGTATAATTGGTGCAGCAATGGCGGCTATAAAATAGTATGTATTGAATTTATTCTTTTGACAAAAACTACTCAAAAAGCTTTTTGGAGGACACAATGGGTAAATTAATTGATTTGGAAAATCATCGTGTGTTTTACTATTTTGAAGAAATTTGTAAAATTCCACACGGTTCAGGAAATATGGAACAAATATCAAATTTTTGCGTTGAATTTGCAAAAAAGCATAATTTAAAATACTATCAGGATGAAGCAAAAAATGTAATTATTTATAAAAGTGGCACGAGTGGATATGAAAACAGTGAGCCTGTAATTTTGCAAGGTCATATAGATATGGTTTGCCAGAAAACACCAGAAAGTAGCATTGATTTTACAAAAGATGGTTTGGATATTTATATCGATAACGGCTTTATTAAAGCAAAAAACACCACATTGGGTGCTGATAACGGAATAGCTGTTGCAATGATGCTTGCTATTTTAGAGAGTGAAAGTTTGTCACATCCGCCACTTGAGGCCGTTTTTACCACTGATGAAGAAATTGGTATGTTAGGTGCTGGAAAACTCGATATGGAAAAGCTTTCAGCGAAAAAAATGATAAACCTTGATATGGGAAAAAATGATGAAGTTATAGTTTCTTGTGCTGGTGGAGTAGATGTGGCAGTAAACTTTTCTTTTGTGCGCAAAGTTGCTTCAGGAAAAAAGATAAATATTATAATTGAAGGATTAAAAGGTGGCCATTCAGGCGGAATGATAAACGAAGGCAGAGTAAATGCTGATATTTTGGCAGGCAGAATTTTATCTTATGCAAAAAAAATAACTGCTTTTGATATTATAAGTATAAATGGTGGAGACAAAGGCAATGTTATTCCGCCAAGATGTGAAATTTCTTTAGTTTTAAGTGATGAAAAAGACTTTATAGCAAAAATGGAAGATTATTTTGATATAATAAAAGATGAGGTTTCTGAAAGAGAAGAAAATCTTAAAATACTTATCGATGTAAAAGAAAACGGAAACTTTGAATGCTTAGATGAAAAATCACGTGACAAATTGATTTATTTGTTAATTTCACTTCCAAATGGTGTTGTTGATATGAGCACAAAAATCAGAAATCTCGTTGAAACATCACTTAATTTAGGCATTTTAAATACTTCAGAAGATAAAATTTCTTTATTATTCACTTTAAGAAGCAATAAACAAAGTGCACTGAATTATTTAGAAGAAAAGCTTTTTAATATATGTGAATACAATGATTGCAACGTAGAATCGTTTGGACATTATCCGCCATGGGAATATGTTGAAAATACTAATATGCAAACACTATATAAAAAAAGCTATGAAGAAATGTTTAATGCACTGCCTTCTATATATGCAGTTCATGCAGGATTAGAATGTGGAATTTTTGCTTCAAAAATAAAAGGTCTTGATTGTATAGCAATAGGTCCTGATATGTTTGACATTCACACAGTAGCAGAAAAGCTCAGTATAGAAAAGACAAAAGAATTTTACGAATTTTTGACATACTTTATATCGAAATGTAAATAGATTTGAATATTGTTTTTCCTGCTGTGGCATAATATAAGCAAAATTATATTGTGACAGAGTGGAGATTATATGAAAAATAACAACAGCTTTAAGCCTTACGTATCATCAGAAAAGATAACTCCTGAAATTACTGTAACATCAATAATTTCAGGAGTTTTTTTAGCGGTTATATTTGGTGCGGCAAATGCATATTTAGGTTTACGTGTCGGTATGACGGTATCAGCCTCAATACCTGCAGCAGTAATATCTATGGGCGTAATACGCGTGCTATTCAGAAGAAACTCTATTTTAGAGAGTAATATTGTTCAAACGATAGGTTCTGCAGGTGAATCATTGGCGGCAGGGGCTATTTTCACACTTCCTGCTCTGTTTTTATGGGCGGCAGAAGGAAAAACAGATAAGCCGGGTATGTTAGAAATTATGCTTATAGCTTTAATAGGCGGTATTCTTGGTGTTTTTTTTATGATACCATTAAGAAACGCTCTTATAGTAAAGGAACACGGAATTTTACCATATCCTGAAGGCACAGCTTGTGCTGAAGTTTTGCTTGCAGGAGAAAAAGGTGCTGCAAGCTCTGGTATTGTTTTTGCAGGATTGGGATTTTCGGCACTTTATAAATTTATTATAGATGGACTAAAATTAGTATCGGGAGAAATTTTCCTTAGAGTAAAAGGGTTTCCAGGGGAAATAGGAACACAAATTTATCCAGCTGTTATAAGTGTTGGCTATATTTGCGGGGCAAAAATTTCTTCTTATATGTTTGTTGGCGGAATACTTAGCTGGTTGGTGTTAATACCGCTGATTGTTTTGTTTGGAAGCGATTTAGTTATGTATCCTGCTACTGTAACGATAGGAGAATTATATAAAACAGGTGGAGCAAGCTCGATTTGGAGCACGTATATACGATATATAGGTGCAGGGACCCTGGCGACAGGCGGGATAATAAGCCTTGCAAAATCTATGCCTCTGATTTTAAAAACCTTTAGCGACGCTGTACGTGGCTTGAAAGGTAGCGGCATTGCTTCAAACAAAAGGACAGAAATTGATATCAATATAAAAGTTGTATTACTCATGATTTTATTATCTGTGATTGGAATTTGGTTATTACCGCTTATTCCGGTAGGATTTATAGGCGCTCTGATTGTTGTTGTGTTTGGATTCTTTTTTGCTGCAGTTTCGTCGCGTATGGTTGGCCTGGTAGGCGGAAGCAACAATCCTGTTTCAGGCATGGCTATAGCAACCCTTTTGGTTTCAACTCTAATTTTAAAGCTTACAGGAATAACTGGTATGGCTGGTATGATAAGTGCTATATCAATAGGCTCGATAATCTGTATTACAACTGCTATTGTGGGCGATACCTCACAGGACTTAAAGACAGGATATATTTTAGGTGCGACGCCTAAAAAACAGCAAATAGGGGAGATTGTGGGTGTGGTTGCTTCTGCGATTGCTATAGGCGGAACGCTGTATCTGTTAGATAGTGCATGGGGATTTGGCTCGCAAGAGCTTGGTGCACCGCAGGCAACACTCATGAAGCTCATAACTGAAGGTGTTATGGAGGGGAATTTGCCATGGGAGCTTGTTTTTATAGGAGTATTCATTGCTATAGCTGTTGAAATTTTAGGAATTCCTGTTCTTCCGTTTGCTATAGGAACGTATTTACCTATACATCTTAATGCCTGTATTATGATTGGCGGGTTGGTAAGACTTTTTGTTGAAAAAATTAAAAGGGACAAGAATGAGAAAAACGAAATAATAAATAACGGTATTCTTTTTTGTTCGGGCATGATAGCAGGAGAAGGTCTTATAGGTATAGCCTTAGCTGTATTAACTGTTTTTGGAATAGGGTCAATTCTTGATATCTCCTCCTATGTGCCGAACGGTATTTCTGATTTTGGCGGTCTTTTTTTGTTACTGATTATCATTGCCACAATGCTTAAATATATCTTCAGGAGAAAAACACGGAATGAAAAATAAAAATTTTTTAACCAAAATACCCAAAAAAACGAAAGAGCTTTTCTGGGAAAATGAACTGGATAAAGTTGTAATAAGTGTTGAAAACAGAGGGATTTTCAACAGAATTATGCAAATAGTTTTGAAAAAGCCCAAAGTAAGCAAAATACACCTTGATGAAATGGGTAGTTTTATATGGCAAAACATTGATGGCAATAAAACGATTTATGATATTTCAAAAGAATTAGATAAAAGGTTTGGACAAAAATCACAACCGCTATATTTAAGACTTGAAAAGTTTTTTATGCAATTACAAGAATGTCGATTTATACAATGGGAAAAATAGAGACTGTGGCATTGCCACAGTCTCTATTTTTTAACTCGTTTGAAAATCGCATGACTTTTCATCAATGTATTCGTCCTGTTCGCATAAGAAATTATAAAATTCAAATAAAACTATTTTTGAAATAGGTGATATTTGTGAAATATCTAAATTTCCTTTTGATGAAACCTCTTTTATAATTTCGTTAGAGGTAATCAAATGTTTCTTGTTTGCACATACGGACCTTCTGTCAGATAAAAGATAATCAATGTTTACTTTAAAATAGTTTGCAATAATAGAAAGAATGTCTGCATCTGGAAATCTCATACCTCTTTCGTAATTAGCAAGACAACTTCTTGAAACATTTAATTCCTTGGCAAGCTGAACCTGAGTCAGTTGTGCTGATAATCTTAATTTTCTTAATTTGTTTGCAAAATGTGTCTGTCTGTTATACGTGTTAGCTGTCATATTATCCCCGCCGTCTTTTATATTGAGTTCAAATATCTTGAACTCTACCTATATAATAACAACAATTTTTTAAAAAATCAAGAGTTTTTTTCAAATGAAACAAAATCGTAAAAAATGAAACAAAAATCCACATAATTTTGATTGAATAAAAAAAGCAATATAGGAAAAATTAAGAGAAACAAAATGTGAAATGCAGAATGGAGTTTGTTATGCTGAAAGAAATTGTAAGAAAAAAATTTAATAAAGAAATAAAGGATTGCGAAAACAAAGAAATATACTATGCTTTGATAGAAATGGTAAATAAATTAATTGGTACTAAAAAAGAAGAAAAGAAAAAACTGTATTATATTTCTGCAGAATTTCTGATAGGGAAATTACTTTCTAACAACCTGATAAATTTAGGTATTTATGATGAAATTAAAAAACTCTTGGAAGAAAACGGAAAAACTATTTCAGATATAGAAAATTTTGAACCTGAACCATCTTTAGGAAATGGCGGCTTAGGAAGATTAGCTGCATGTTTTTTAGATTCAATAGCTACCTTAGGCTTAAACGGAGACGGAGTAGGCATCAATTATCATTTAGGGTTGTTTAAGCAAAAATTTGTCGACAATAAACAGTCAGAATTGCCAGACCCATGGATTGGCGACGAAAGCTGGCTTGTTGACACAAATAAAAAATTTGATGTTAAATTTAAAGATTTTAACGTTTCGTGTAAAATGTATGATATCAATGTGATTGGTTACAAAAATAATTATGTTAACAAGCTTCATTTATTCGATATAGAGAGCGTATCTGAACATATAGTGACAGATGGTATTAGCTTTGATAAAAAGGATATTTTATCAAATTTAACTCTCTTTTTATATCCCGATGACAGCAATAAAGAAGGTCAACTTCTAAGGCTCTATCAGGAGTATTTTTTAGTAAGCTGTGCTGCAAAACTTATTATTGAAGATTCCATTGAAAAGGGCTCGAATCTTCACGATTTGTATGATTACGCTGTTATACAAATAAATGACACGCATCCTACAATGATAATCCCTGAGCTTATAAGACAGCTATGCGAGCGTGGAATAAAAACGGATGAAGCCATTGAAATTGTTTCAAAAACCTGTGCATATACAAATCATACAATTTTGGCAGAAGCACTGGAAAAATGGAATATTGAATATTTGGAGCTTGTTTCTCCCCAAATGGTTTCTATTATAAAAATTCTTGATATGCGTATCAAAGAAAAGTATAAAGATGAAAGCCTTTATATTATAGATGAAAACAGCATCGTTCACATGGCGCATATAGATATTCATTTTTGCTTCAGTATAAATGGTGTGGCATCGCTTCATACGGATATTTTAAAAGAAAATGAATTGCATAAATTCTATAAGCTTTATCCTGAGAAATTTAACAACAAAACAAACGGAATAACATTCAGAAGATGGCTTGTGCATTCCAACCCTGAGCTTACAGAGTTTATAAACTCTCTTATCGGCGATGAATTTAAAAAAGATGCGAATAAACTTTTAAAATTACAAAAATTTATAAATGATGAAACTGTATTGAAAAAAATTCTTGAAATCAAGCACAGAAATAAATTAAGATTAAAAGAATATTTAAAAGAAACCCAAGGAATAGAAATTAGCGAAAATTCTATTTATGACATTCAGATTAAACGATTACACGAATACAAAAGACAACAATTAAACGCATTATATTTAATTCACAAATATTTAAAAATAAAATCAGGGGAAATCCCCAAAACACCAATTTGTGCAATTTTTGGAGCGAAAGCTGCACCTGCTTATACGATAGCAAAAGATATAATTCATTTAATTCTGTGTCTTAGTGATGTTATAGATGAAGATAAAGAAGTAAGCAAGCATTTAAAGGTAGTAATGTCGGAAAACTATAATGTAACACTGGCACAAAAACTAATTCCTGCAGCTGATATATCCGAGCAGATATCACTCGCGTCTAAAGAAGCGAGCGGTACAGGAAATATGAAGCTTATGCTAAATGGTGCGATAACTTTAGGAACGGAAGATGGTGCAAATGTTGAAATTCATCAGCTTGTCGGCGATGAAAATATTTATATTTTCGGAAAAGAAAGCGACGATGTTGTAAAGCTTTATAAAGAAAAAAAGTATAATCCAAAGGAACTTTATTTGAATAATGAAAACATAAAGCAGGCAGTTGATTTTATAACGTCAGAAGATATGTTAAAATTTGGGGATAAAACTTGCTTAGAACGATTAAAAAACGAACTTATAAACAAAGATTGGTTTATGACTCTTATAGATTTTGAGGATTATGTAAAAACAAAAGAAATTGCATATAAAGATTATGAAAATAAAAAAGAATGGGCTAAAAAAATGTTGGTCAATATAAGTAATGCAGGATACTTTTCTTCCGACAGAACGATTAAAGAGTATAATGAAGAAATATGGCACTTAACTTGATTAAAAGATTGGAGTTTGATTTAAATTGGAAAAAGCAATAAAAAAAGAAGGCAGAAAAGTGAATTTTGACGCACTGCAAAAACTGGGTAAGGTTTTAATGGTGGTAATCGCTGTTATGCCTGCTGCGGGTCTTATGATTAGCTTGGGAAAATTAATTGCTATGGCAAGCCAAAATGTAGCGATATTTATGACAATAGGCAGCATTATGGAAAACATTGGCTGGGCAATAATAGGTAATTTAAATATTTTGTTTGCTGTTGCAATAGGTGGCTCGTGGGCTAAAGAAAAAGCTGGTGGAGCATTTGCAGCCCTGCTTGCATTCATATTAATCAACAGTATAACCGGTGCTGTTTTTGGTGTAACTGCAGAAATGTTAAATGACCCTACTGCTCACGTAAAAACTCTTTTTGGGCAGAGTATAGCGGTAAACGGATATTTTACATCGGTTTTAGGGGCACCTGCTCTCAATATGGGTGTTTTTATAGGAATTATATCCGGTTTTGTAGGCGGTATTGTTTATAATAAATATTATAATTTCAGAAAATTACCCGAAGCGCTATCTTTTTTTAACGGGAAAAGATTTGTGCCACTTGTTATAATTTTGTGGTCTGTAATTATATCGTTAATTTTATGTGTTATCTGGCCGCTAATTCAGTCTGCAATCAACTCCTTTGGCGTCTGGATTGCAAATTCTTCTAAAAATTCCCCGATACTTGCGCCGTTTGTTTATGGAACATTAGAAAGACTTTTGCTTCCTTTTGGTCTTCATCACATGCTTACAATACCGATGAATTACACAACATTTGGTGGAACATACACTATAATGACAGGTATAAATCAGGGAACGGAAGTTTTTGGACAAGACCCACTCTGGCTTGCATGGATAACAGACCTTATAAACTTTAAAAAGGCGGGCGATACAGCATCATACACACAATTATTGACAACAATAACGCCTGCGCGCTTTAAGGTTGGTCAGATGATTGGTGCAACAGGACTTTTACTTGGTGTTGCGCTTGCTATGTACAGAAGAGTAGACAAAGACAAAAGGCATAACTATAAGTCTATGTTTGTTTCCGCATCGCTCGCTGTGTTTTTAACAGGTGTAACAGAACCGCTTGAGTTTATGTTTATGTTTTGTGCAATCCCGTTATATATTGTTTATTCAATTATTCAGGGAATAGCTTTTGCGTTGTCCGGAGTAATTAATTTACGACTTCATTCGTTTGGCAACATTGAATTTGCAACGCGAATACCGATGTCAGTGCAAGCTGGACTTACTTGGGATATAGTAAATTTTATCATTAGTGTAATAGTGTTTTTCGCTATTGGGTATTTTGTGGCGTATTATATGATTGGAAAGTTTAAATATGCAACTCCTGGCAGATTAGGAAATTACACCGCCGGTGGAGAAAATAATGAAGAAATTATTAAAGAAAATAACCATAAAGACAAAAACTCACAACCTGAGAGGATTATAGCGCTCTTAGGCGGCAGGGAAAATATAATTTTTGTCGACGCTTGTATGACAAGATTAAGAGTAACAGTTAAAGATATGAATTTAGTAAAAGATACTGATGCGTGGAAAGCAGAAGGTGCATTAGGACTTATTAAAAAGGATACAGGCGTGCAGGCTATATACGGACCAAAGGCTGATGTTTTAAAATCAGATATAAACGACATTTTATAGGGGTGTGATAGTATAAAAATTCTTACCTTAAATACTCATAGCCATATGGAAAGTAAAGATAGTCCCGATTTGATTGTAAAAGGAATTGAAGCTGAAGAACCTGATATTATAGCCTTTCAGGAAGTAAATCAAACAAAGAAAAAAAGAATCGTTAAAGATGAGAAGCTTCAATTTTACAAGCTGGTTAAAGAGAACGTCGTAAAAAAGGACAATTTTGCATATCTCATTATAGAAAAGTTGCTAAAAAAGGGATTAAAATATTACTGGACGTGGCTTCCAATCAAAGAGGGATATAAAATTTTTGACGAGGGATTGGCGTTTTTATCAAAAGAACCAATCGAAAAAACTGATTCGATTTTACTTTCTGAAACTCAGGATTACACCAACTGGAAAAAAAGAATGGCACTTGGGATATATGTAAATAAGCAATGGTTTTACAATGTGCATTTTGGTTGGTACGATGATACTTCAGAGCCTTTTTTGAAACAATGGAAAACATTTTGTGAAAATCGTAATTGCGATTGGATAATGGGAGATTTCAACAACGACGCCAATGTAAAAAAAGAAGGTTACGATTTAGTGTGTAAATCGGGTTTTTACGACACCTTTACTTTGGCAGAAAAAAAGGATGACGGTATAACAATAGAAAGTGGAATTGCAGGCTGGGAAGGAAAAAAAGAAAAAAGAAGAATAGATTTTATTTTTAGTAAAGAAAAAAGAGCAATAAAGTCGTCGCTAACTATATTTAACGGAAAAAATCAGCCTGTTGTTTCTGACCATTCAGGTGTTATTGTAGAAGTTTAAGGGGGGGTGCTTACGTGAAAAGGAGTGCAGGTATATTGATGCCGATTTTTAGTCTTCCGTCTAATTACGGAATAGGCTCTTTTTCCAAATCTGCGTACCAGTTTATAGATTTTTTAGAGAAAGCAGGGCAAACCTACTGGCAAATTTTACCCATTGGGCCAACAGGCTATGGAGATTCGCCATATCAATCTTTTTCAACCTTTGCAGGTAATCCTTATTTTATATCATTAGAAGAACTTATTGATAAAAGTGAACTTGAAAAAATTGATTTTGGAAGCGAAGAAGAGCGGATTGACTATGGCAAAATATATAAAAATCGCTATAAACTACTGAAAAAAGTATATAACGACAGAAGAGACGATAAAGAGTTTGATGCTTTTACAGAAGAAAACAAAGATTGGCTTGATGATTACGCGCTTTTTATGGCACTAAAAAAACATTTTAATGGAAAAAGCTGGCTCAAATGGAATGAAAATATAAAAAAACGAGAAAAAGAAAGTATTTCATATTATCAAGAAAAGCTTTATGATGAAATAAATTTTAATAAATATGTTCAGTATCTTTTTTATAGTCAATGGAATTGTTTAAAGGAGTATGCAAATAAAAAAGGAATTAAAATTATAGGGGATATCCCTATCTATGTTGCGTTAGACAGTGTTGATGTATGGAGTAATCCAAAGCTTTTCCAGTTGGATAAAGATTATGCGCCTACCTTTGTTGCAGGCTGTCCGCCTGATGGGTTCTCAAAAAAAGGTCAGCTTTGGGGAAATCCCTTGTATGATTGGCGCGAACATAAAAAGGGAAATTTTAATTGGTGGTATAAGCGGCTTAAACATTCTCTTTCTATCTATGATATCGTAAGAATAGACCACTTTCGTGGATTTTGCGACTATTATTCTATTCCGTATGGCGATGATGACGCTGTTAACGGAAGATGGGAAAAGGGTCCGGGAATAGATTTATTTTCGGAAATTTTGAAAAAAATAGAGAACGATAAAATCATAGCCGAAGATTTAGGTTTTATAACTGATGATGTTAAAAAGCTTTTGAATGACTGTGATTTTCCGGGGATGAAGGTGTTGGAATTTGCCTTTGATTCAAGAGATGATAACAACAAAAATGACTATCTGCCACACAACTATCCTGTAAAGTGTATTGCCTATACAGGCACTCATGATAATGAAACGCTTATGTCGTGGTATAAAAGGATTTCAAAAGAAGAAAGAGCAGTGGTAAGACAATATCTTTGCGATTTTTACACACCTGATGATGAATTAAATATGCCGCTGATAAGCCTTATTATGAGAAGTGTAGCAGAAATATGTATAATTCCTATACAGGATTATCTGTGTTTGGATGATAAAGCAAGGATAAACACCCCGGCTACATCAAACGGAAATTGGCAATGGAGAATGAAAAAAGAAATGTTAGATGAAGAGCTTGCAAAAAAAATAAACTCTATAACAAAGATTTACGGCAGATAAAAAACAGACTGTAGCTTAGGCCACAGTCTGTTTTTTATAAATCTAACCTGTTTCTAATTTCGCCGTTAAAAAATGCTGTTATATTATCCAATACCTGTTCAATACAACGTGACCTTGCTTCAAATGAACCCCAAGCCATATGTGGTGTTAAAAAGGCTTTTTTATTACCTAAAAGTTCGTAAAATGGGTGGTCTTTTGAAAATGGCTCTTCTGAGTAAACATCTATACCAATACCGCCGATTTTGTTTTCTAAAACAGCTTCGGCTAATGCTTTTTCGTCAGTAATAGCACCTCTTGCTACATTTACGAAAATTGCATCTTTTTTCATCAAAGAAATCATATCTCTGTCGATAATTCCCTTTGTTTTGTCGGAAAGCGGTAAATGTACCGATATTATATCTGCTTTTTTAAATAAATATGAAAGACTGCAACAGGGATAAGTATTATCAGGTGTACGTTTATATGCAATAACTTTACATCCTAAGGCAGAAGCTACGTTTGCAACCTGACGGCCTATTGCACCAAGTCCGACAACTCCCCATATTTTTCCTTGCATTTCGCAATAAGATGGAGACAACTTATTTGCAACACCGCTTTTTGTATAACGTCCGTCGTCAACGTAATCCGTGTAATCTCTGAGCTTCATCGAAAGATTAAGTGCCATAGCAATAGTAAGTTGGGCGACGTTGTGAGAAGAATAACCTACAACATTACAAACAGCAATGTTGTGCGCTTTGCAGTAATTGATATCTATATTATCGTAACCTGTAGCTGTGATGCAAATAAGCTTTAAATTTTTAGCGTACTTTAAATTGCTTTCGTAAAGCTTTAGTTTGTTTACGATAATTACATCGGTATCGGTAATGACGTTTTTAATTTCATCTTGTGGCGTATTTTGATATATAACGGCATCTCCTGCTTCATAAACAGGGGAGAGGTCGATATCATCTCCGATTGTTTTAGCGTCCAAATAAACTATTTTCATAAAATTCCTCCGTGTATCCAATAAGTTAAATTGGTACGCCTGACGCGATTCGAACGCGCTACCTACAGAGTCGGAGTCTGTCACTCTATCCAAATGAGCTACAGGCGTGTATTAAGGCTTGCAAAAAGCAAGCCTTGGTTAAATTTATGCATTATTAAAAATTGCGACCACACTGAGAACAAAACGAAGCACCGCTATCATTTTGCTTGTGACAATCAGGACATATTTTTTTGTTTGTTAAATCAGCTACCGCATCTTCATATTCAGATAGTTTTTCGTATAGTAAATCAATTTCTGTAATCGCAGCTTCCAACTTTTCGGCGTCCTGTTCATCGCTTTGTTTTTGCGAAGTATAGACAAGCTCGCCTAATTTTTTAAGGCTTGTATCAATGCTTGATTTTGTGCTTAAAATATTGAGTTTAACCTTAGAAAGTTCGAATAATTCGCCTGATTTTTTTACAACTTTATCAGCGTGATTTTTGATTTCAGAAAAAATTCTTTCCATAAAAATTACCTCCTAACCTAAATTGAAATATCTTCTGCATAATTATTATATCACAATATTCTGATTATGTAAAATAAAAAATAAAAAAAACTTGTAAATTATTGTAAACTATGATAGTATGATTTATATATTTTTACTATGATTATGAAAATATTTTATGATGTTGATTTAAAATTTAGCGATATGGAAAAACTTATAAAAGATATTCTGAAATAATGAGGCGTTTTAAATGACTAAAGAAAATTTAACCTTACTTACTGATTTTTACGAATTGACAATGGCAAATGGATATTTTGAACACGGATTCAAGGATGAAATTGCTTGTTTTGATATGTTTTTCAGACGTGTGCCGGATAACGGCGGATTTGCCATTATGGCAGGTTTAGAGCAGGTAATTGAATATCTTGATAATTTAAAATTTAATGATGACGATATTGAATACTTAAGAAGCAAGAATATATTTAGTGAGAGTTTTTTAAAATATTTAAAGGAATTCAAGTTCGAGTGTGACGTTTGGGCAATTCCTGAGGGAACACCCATTTTTCCCCACGAACCTATTATTACAGTAAAAGGCCCTGTTATCCAGGCACAGTTTATCGAAACAATGATTTTACTTACAATAAATCATCAATCTTTAATTGCTACAAAAACAAACAGAATTGTAAGAGCGGCGGATGGTAGACCTGTAATGGAATTTGGCTCAAGACGAGCTCAGGGCTACAGCGGTGCAATTTACGGAGCAAGAGCGGCATATATAGCAGGTTGCTGTGGTACGGCGTGTACGATATCTGACCGCGATGACAACATCCCTGCTCTTGGTACAATGGCTCACAGCTGGGTACAACTTTTTGACAGCGAATACGAGGCGTTTCGTGCCTATGCTCAGACATATCCCGATGCTTGTACGTTACTGGTTGACACATATAATGTTTTAAAATCAGGTGTACCTAATGCTATTCGTGTTTTTGATGAAGTTTTAAAACCTACGGGGAAGCGTCCTAAGGGTATAAGAATAGATTCTGGAGATATAGCGTATCTTTCTAAAAAAGCCAGAGTTATGTTAGATAAAGCAGGGTATAATGATTGTGCAATTACAGCATCCAACTCTTTAGATGAGTATATCATAAGAGATACTTTGTTACAGGGAGCAAAAATAGATTCCTTTGGCGTTGGCGAGAGACTTATAACGTCAAAATCTGAGCCTGTTTTCGGTGGAGTATATAAGCTTGCTGCTGTTGAAAAGAACGGCAAAATTATTCCTAAAATAAAAATAAGCGAAAATACAGAAAAGATTACTAACCCAGGCTTTAAAAAGGTTTACAGACTGTTTTCAAATGAAAGCGGGGAAGCAATTGCTGATGTGATAACCCTTTTTGACGAAGAGATTGATACAAATGCACCTTATGAAATTTTTGACCCGGAACACACATGGAAAAGGAAAAAGATTTCGAACTTTAGTGCCGAATTGTTAACAGTCAGAATATATGATAAAGGCAAGAAGATATATATAAGTCCTGATGTTCATGAAATTAAAAAGCATTGCGAAAAGGAAGTAGGAAGACTTTGGGACGAGGTTAAACGTTTCGAATTTCCGCATAAATATTATGTTGATTTATCCGCAAGGCTTTGGGATATGAAGGATGAACTTTTAAAGGAATATTCCAATTAATTAAATTTTGGTTCTTAATGTCCCTCTTTTCACATAAAATGTTGTACGAGCAGTACTATAAAATGAAAAGAGGGATTTTTGTGTTTGAAAATCTTAAAAGAGTAATTGTTGAAACCATAAAAGAAAATGTAAAGGGATATATTTTAATAATAGGAGTATTTTTTGCAGGAATTGCACTTTCGTATATTTTAAATATTTCTTCGAGCACAGAAGAAGAAATAAGGCTATATTTAAGTGATTTTATTACTACCGTAAAGGATTACACAATAGACTCAACAAAGACCTTTAACATCGCTATCGGCAGTTATTTAAAACTTTATCTTTTTCTCTTCTTAATGGCTGTATCGTCTATAGGAACTGTTGGGGTTTTGTGCTTCATATTTGTAAAAGGATTTTCTTATGGAGTGGTTATCTCTTCTGCGTTTGCCGCAATGGGTGGTAAAGCGATGCTTTTATTTTTTTGTGTAATATTTCCGCACATTTTGATTTTATTTCCATTTATCATTACGTACTCGCTTTTTTGCCTTAAAAATTCTTATGGGATTTTAAAAGGTTTTAAAAATATGAGAAATAATGTATTTCTGCCGTTTATATACGCTTGCATCTGTATTGCATTTTCAGGTATTGCAGCACTCATTCAGGCATATTTAGAACCGATTTTAATAAGATTGATATATTAACTAAGGAGTCTTGATATGATAAA
The DNA here is from genome assembly GCA_045587965.1 of Congzhengia sp. Lineage (GTDB taxonomy): Bacteria > Bacillota > Clostridia > UBA1381 > UBA9506 > Congzhengia. Next base: position 59,651 of record JAZNDH010000027.1, on the reverse strand, counting down.
ATTATTGGGACAGTACAGAACATATCTGAATAAAAATAATTTGCATAAAAACACGGTATCTGCCTATTTTTCAGATGCAGAAAAATTTGTGAATTATTTGTACGAAAAAAGAATAAAAAACGTTAAAAAGGCTGATAAAAAAGTAGTCTCAAACTTTATAAGAGTCTTAGAAAAAGAAGGCAAATCACAATCTACAATAGCAAGAAATATAGCTTCTGTAAGATATTTTTATGAATATTTGCTTAGTCTGGGTGTAGTAAAGGAAAATTATGCATTAAAAATAAAGCCGCCTAGCCCTGAAAAAAATCTTCCTGATATATTATCAGCAGATGAAGTTACGCTCTTTTTAGAGCAACCCTCGGGCACAGACCCTAAAGCAACAAGAGACAAAGCAATGCTTGAAGTTTTATACGCAACGGGTATTCGTGCCACAGAGCTGATAGAGCTGAATTTAAATGACGTAAATTCAAATATTGGCTATATAAGATGCAAAAAAAACGAAGAAGAACGTATTATACCATTAGGAAAACCATCTATGGAGGCTCTGGAGAAATATCTTACTTTTGTAAGGCCTGCAATAACTAAAGAAGGCGAGCAAGCACTGTTTGTAAATATGAACGGAAGACGTATGACAAGACAGGGTTTTTGGAAAATAGTAAAATTTTATGCAGAATCTGCAAATATTGAAAAAGAAATAACTCCCCACACACTAAGACATTCATTCGCTGTACATCTATTGGAAAACGGTGCAGATATCCATTCGATACAAACAATGATGGGACATTCTGATATTTCATCTACGCAGATATATACGAAGGTCATAAACAGAAAAATCAAAGACATCTACACAAAAGCTCATCCCAGAGCATAAAAGGCTACAGTATTACTACTGTAGCCTTTTTTGATTAGGGTCAAACGTTGCAAGAATAACTTTTCCAAGGATTATTGCATCACAATTATTTTTTTCTATTTTATATTCTTCAACGACGTCGTCTGAAATAAGCTTTAATGTTTTTTTATCTTTCTCAATCGAACGGACAAATATTTGTTTTTTAGACTTTATAAACACAGCAGAAATATCGCCGTTTTTAGCTTTGCAGGTTGGAGAAAAAATTGCAATGCTATCTTTTATTATGCCAAAACTATTCATCGAATCGTCATAAATCTTTACAGCATAACATTCCGTATCATCGCTTACAGGAAGAGGAAGAGGTGAAATGATGTGACCAATGAAGTTATCATTTCTGTAAATGATTTTGTCGGAATTTAAATCCTTGAGAAAAGTCGGAATATTATAGGCAATTTTGTCTATTTCGTTTAAATGATTACATTCTTCGGTTACTTCTTTAATAAGGTATTCAAAATTGACACCAAAGTAAGAAACAATTTTTATAACAGTTTCTAATTTTGGAACATAATTGCCAGAAATATAATTGCTTATAACCCCTTTGGAACATCCCAGGTAGTTGGCTAAATCGATATTTTTTACATTATTTATTTTAATCAAATGCTTTAGTTTTTTTGAAAAAAAACCAAGATCAAGTTCGTGTTTTGACATAAAATTCGTTTCCTTTACAAACTATTTTAACGATGGTGTCTTTTTCGCCTGTTTTCTTCTTTATATTTATTCACAAAAATTACTACTACAAAAATACCAAGTGCAGTTAGGAACCAGCCATTTAAAATATATGAGAAAAGCTGTTCTAAATAATTTCGCGAAACAGAACGGCTGGCGCAAAGTGGGGCTTCGGCAACTAATTCATCATCGTAAAAGAATTTTACTGTTCCCAAAGCATCGCCTTCTTTTACAGGTGCCGTAATTTTTTCGTTAATTTCTATTTTGCTGGTCAAAAGCTCTTCGGAATAATTATCTCTTGGTAGTATAGTTTTTACATCTTCGTTAGTTTTTAAGATAAGGTGGTTTTTTCCCCAAGCCCATCTTACGTTGCAGGTTGAAGCGAGTGAATCGCTTTTTATAACTGTTCTTACACGATATTTTGAATATGCATATTCAAATAAATTTTTGGTGTCTATAAATGCTCGGTTGTAGCTGCTTGACTTAAAAACAACAGAAATCAAATCCATATCATTTTTAGTTGCACTGCCTACAAAACAATAACCAGCGTTACTGGTATGTCCTGTTTTAATACCTGTTGCAAAGCGGTATTGAAGTGATATATCGCTATATGGATTTATAAGAGCGTTTCGTGTGCTGAAAATTCGTTCTGTTTTATATTTATTTGTTGGCGCGATAGTTAGTCTCTTCATTCCTACCATTTCAACAAATGTATCATTTTCCATCGCTTTGCAGGCTAAAATTGCCATATCGCGTGCTGTTGTATAATGATTATCGGAGTGGTATCCGTGTGGATTTTCAAAATGAGTATTATTCATTCCCAATTCTTTAGCTGTAGAATTCATAAGACTTACAAATTCAGATATTGAGCCTGATGTTTCTTCGGCTAAGACGTTTGCAGCATCGTTTGCTGAATGGATAACCAAAGAATCTATCAACTGCCTTACTGTTAGGATTTCGCCCTGTGAAATACCCATATTGGAGCCATCACGGTCTATATCGACAGCTGTTGCACTTGCGGTGCATTCTTTGTTTAAATCTAAATGCGTAAGTGCTAAATAGGCGGTCATTATTTTTGTGGTAGAAGCAGGAAACATACGAGTGTCTGCGTTCTTTTCGTAAATTATTATTCCTGTACTTGGATTTATTAAAAAAGCAGCTTCGCCTTTAACATCAGGACCGCTTATGTCAATCGGTGCTTCTTTTTTCTTTTCTTCTTTTTCGCTTTCTTTTGAAGCTTCGTCGTTTTCAGTTTTTTCTTTTTCTTCGATTTTGGGGGCGTCCGGATTTTTTGTTCTGCTGTTCTCGGCGTGAATTGTGCTGTATGTAAACGAAAATGCAAGTGTTATTGTTAATAAAAGTGATAGTAATTTTTTCATATAATACTCCTGATAAAAATTATTAAGTATATTATATTACAAAATTCTTCAATGTTCAACAAAAATTATAATTTTTTTCGATTTTTATTTATTATAATTGACATATTTGAAAAAATAACTTATAATATTTATATGTGAGTATATATCTTTTTGAAAGCAGAACAATACACGAGAAAGGGTATTTGATATGGATAGAAAAATTCTTGTTGTCGATGATGAAAAACCGATAGTTGACATTTTAAAATTTAATCTCGAAAAAGAAGGATTTGATGTATTAACGGCTGACAATGGCGTTAGTGCATTAGAATGTGCTTTAACACAGAACCCAGACCTTATTTTATTAGACATTATGCTTCCTAAAATGGATGGTTTTGATGTTTGCAGAAAAGTCAGAGAAAAACTTAACGTACCAATTATTATGATAACAGCGCGTGATGAAGAAGTAGATAAAGTTTTAGGACTTGAGCTTGGTGCTGATGATTACATAACAAAGCCGTTTTCTGTTAGGGAACTTATTGCAAGAGTAAAAGCAAATATGCGTCGTGTTACAAGTGGCGTATCGGCAGATACTGATGACAAAATCGGTGTTGACGACAATTTTATCATTAATGCAACTCGTTATGAAGCTGTTAAAAACGATGTGGTTTTGGATTTGACATTGCGCGAATACGAATTATTAAAGTTTTTGGTTACACAACCAAATCGTATTTTCACAAGAGAAGCGTTACTTTCAAGTGTTTGGGGATATGAGTTTTATGGCGACGTAAGAACAGTTGATGTAACTGTAAGACGTCTTCGTGAAAAAATAGAAGATGATTCAAGTAATCCTAAGTACATTTTAACAAAACGTGGAGTTGGGTATTACTTTAAAAAATAACTAAAAAGGAAATTATAGATATGTTTAAAAGTTTACAGTCGAGACTGATAACCATATTTGTACTTCTTGTGCTTGCAATTATGATGGTTGCAGGCACATTTTTAGTACTTCGAGTATATGTTTATCATTATGATGAATTTTATAAACAGATGTCTTTCGTTTTCACAGATGAATTTTTAGCCGAAATAAATTCTGAAAACAATACAGACACCGAATTTATCAGCAACAAATTAAAGGAAAAATATCAAGCTCTCGGAATTGATGATAACAGAAGTATAAATCTCATAAATTCCTATGACGGAACAGTTATTGGTAAATCAACTATCAAAAATGATACATATTTAGACTCTAAAAACTACATTTCTGCTTTATCGGGCAACGTAGGAAATTCTCCCGATTATACAGAAAAATATATCGATTATGCTTTTTTTGTTAATGATGAAAATGGTGGAAAAATTATATATATACAAGACACAAAGCGTGACATATATTTAGAAATAAATGAAATTATTATTGCTCTTATTCAGGTTACTTTAGTAGCCCTTATTATTATTGTTCTTGCTACAATTATAGTCGCAAGAAAAATTGCCGTTCCTATTTCTTCGCTTACAAATAGTGCAAAACAAATTTCAGAAGGCGAATTCAATACGAAAATAGAACAATCAAAGACAAATGACGAAATCGGTAAATTGGTGGAAGCGGTCAGTGATATGTCAGGGAAATTCAGGAAAACAATTTCTGATTTTTCTACTGAAAAGAATAAGATTGAGGCAATTATCCAGAATATGACCGATGGCGTTATTGCTTTTGATACAAAGGGGAAAATTATCCATATTAATTCTACTGCACGTAAAATGCTTGAAATTGAAAAGATTGAAAAATACAGATTTGACAAGCTTTTTGAAGATTTAAATGCCAACATTAAAATTGGCGACCTTTTATATTTAGACAACAATCGCTTTTGCGAAAGAGAAATAAACAAGGACGAACTGGCTTTAAAAGCGTCTTTTGCAGTGTTTAATAATGAACGCAAAAAAAACGATGGTGTTCTTGTGATGCTTCACGATGTTACGAAGCAACAAAAATTAGAAATGTCACGACGTGAGTTTGTAGCGAATGTTTCTCATGAGTTAAAAACACCACTCACAACTGTTAAATCACACGCTGAAACTCTTTTGGATATTATAGGCGACAACAAAACTGCTGAAATGTTTACTAATACAATTTTAAACGAAACAGACAGAATGACGCGTTTGGTAAAAGACCTGCTTTTGATTTCCAGTCTTGAAGGCAAAATGATATTAAATCGTAGTGTTTTTTCATTTAAATCAATGATAAATGATGTGGTTGCCACTATGACTCTTGTTGCTAACGAAAAAGGTCACAGACTGAATTTTGAAGCAATAGCTGAAATACCTGATTTTTATGGTGACAGGGATAAAATTGAACAGGTTTTATATAATGTAATTTCAAACGCTATAAAATATACGCCTAATGGCGGGAAAATTAACATAAGAGCGGGCAAGTTCTACGGGGATTTTTTTGTAGAAGTAAAAGATAACGGTATTGGAATACCTGAACAGGATTTAGATAGAATTTTTGAAAGATTTTACCGTGTTGATAAGGCACGAAGTCGTGAATTAGGCGGCACGGGCTTAGGACTTTCAATTTCAAAGAGCATAATAGATGCTCACGGAGGCACTATAAAGGTAGAAAGTAAGGTAGGAGTGGGTACAAAAGTTATAATATTCCTGCCTGTTACAAAAGGCAAATAAGGAGGCACATATGTTTGCAGATACTGCGCAAATTACAGTAAAATCAGGAAACGGCGGAAATGGTTTAGTTTCTTTTCATAGGGAAAAATATGTCGCAGCAGGCGGTCCTGATGGTGGCGATGGTGGACATGGCGGAGACGTTATTTTAACTGTTGACCCACAAATGACCACCCTTTATGATTTTCGTCACAAAAGAAATTATAAAGCAGGAAACGGGGAAGATGGTAAACCCAAAAGATGCTTTGGTAAAAACGGAGAATCATTATATATAAAGGTGCCTGCCGGCACATTGGTTAAAGATGCAGAGAATGGTAAAGTTATTGCAGATTTAAAAAAGGCAGGGGATGAGTTTGTTGCTGCCCGCGGAGGAAAAGGCGGTTTTGGCAACACTCATTTTGCAACACCTACAAGACAGGTTCCTAAGTTTGCAAAACCCGGTCAAAAAACAAACGAGCGAGAATTGATTTTAGAGTTAAAGCTATTGGCAGATGTTGGTTTGGTAGGGTTTCCTAATGTTGGCAAATCTACGCTTTTATCAGCAGTTAGCAGCGCACGTCCTAAAATTGCAAACTACCATTTTACAACCTTAGAACCAAATTTAGGTGTGGTAAATACAGGTGATGCCGGAAGTTTTGTTATGGCAGATATCCCAGGTATTATCGAGGGTGCAAACACAGGGATTGGATTAGGACACGAGTTCTTAAGACATATTGAAAGAACAAGACTTTTGCTTCACGTTGTTGATGTTTCAGGTATTGAAGGGAGAAATCCTATAGAAGACTTTGATATTATTTGTGAAGAAATGGAAAAATTTAATGCTGAGCTTACAAATAAACCGCAAATAGTAATTGGAAATAAAACAGATATCGCAATAGATGAAAGTGTTGTAGCAGAATTTGAAATCGAAATGAAAAACAGGGGCTATGAAGTGTTTTTAATTTCTGCTGCAGCTCATAGAGGCACAGCCGAGCTTATGAAAATTGTAGCAGGAAAATTAAAAGAAATTCCTGTACCTGAGTTCGATGTTGAAGAAGATAATTTCGACAGTATCAAGGAATTAGGAGATAATTTCCGAATAGAAAAGCATGGGGATGAGTACTATGTCGAAGGCGATTTGGTACTTAAAATCATTGGTAGCACGAATTTTGAGGATTACGAATCGCTTCAATTCTTCCAGAATGCGCTTCGCTCTAACGGCATAATTAAGGCTTTAGAAGATGCAGGAATAGAAGAAGGTGATACTGTAAAATTATATGACATAGAATTCGATTTTGTTTATTAGGAGCACAGTATGGATTTTAAAGCATATGGTAAAATTAATTTATCCTTAGATGTAACAGGTCTTTTGCCAAATGGCTACCATTCTGTTTCGATGGTTATGCAGTCTGTCGAACTGTGTGATGTTGTTTCTATTGAAAAACTAAAAACAAACGAAATCATAGTAACAACCGATAATCCGCAAATTCCAAACGATAAAGATAATCTTGCTTATCGTGCTTGCGAATTAATGAAGAATGAATTTGACATTCCCTTTGGATTTGATATTAAAATATCAAAAAAAATTCCTGTTGCAGGCGGTATGGCAGGCGGCAGCACAGACGCTGCAGCAATATTACGGGGAATAAACGAGCTATGTTGTTTAAATCAAACAGAAGAAAAACTTATGGAGTTAGGATTAACACTTGGCGCAGATATTCCGTTTTGTATCCAAAAAAAGCCTGCTCTTGCACAAGGGATAGGTGAGAAAATAACCAACATCAAAGGACTTCCCAATGATTTGTATATTTTATTGGTTAATCCAAATAAAAAGGTAAGCACAAAGGAAATATACAGTCTTATTGATAATAAAAAGAATTACAATCTTGTTGATAACGACGCGCTTGTTACAGCACTTGCGAATGGTGATTTAAAAAAAGCTTATCAAAATATGAAAAATGTTATGGAAAGTATAACGGCTGAGATTTGTCCTGAAATAAAAGAAATCATAAAAAAACTCAATGATAATGGCGCAAAAGCAGCTCTTATGAGTGGTAGCGGAGCGACCTGTTATGGAGTTTTTGAAAATAAGGAAGCGGCAGAGAAAGCGAAAAACGCTTTTAATAATTATTTTACGGAAGTTACAAGGCCTGTAGTGTAAAAGGGGAGAAATTATGAAAGCATTTAAAATTATTACAACATTATTATTAATTTTGGCACTTGCAATATCTTTTAGTGCTTGCGGCAGAGAAAAATTCAATGAAGAATTTGAAAATCAAACAGAAAACGGAGTTGAAAAGAAAATGGAAAATACCTATGTTAAAATTACTATGGAAGACGATAGAGAAATCATTTTAGAAACCTTACCGGAATATGCACCAATGTCGGTAGAGTTCTTTTTAGAACTTGTAGAAGATAAATACTATGATGGATTGGTTTTCCACAGAGCAGTAGAAGGCTTTATGATACAGGGTGGTTCTCCAAACGGCGATGGCATCGGCGGAGCAGGAAGAACAGTAAAAGGTGAATTTGCTTCCAACGGTATCGAAAACAAGCTTTCTCACAAGCGCGGCATTGTTTCATTTGCAAGAACAAATGTAAAGGATTCTGCAAGCGGTCAGTTCTTTATTATGCATGATGACGGTGAATTTTTAGACGGAAATTATGCAGCGTTCGGCAAAGTAGTTGCAGGTATGGATGTAGTAGATGAAATTGCAGTCCGTCCCACTTCAAACGAAATTCTTATAGATAAACCTGTTATAAAAACTGTCAGAGTGCTCAAAGGTTATAAAGCAAAATAGTAATTTTTTATTAAAAAGGGAATATTTTTCATAAAAATGAAAAAAATACTTGAACATTAGTAAAAAGTAGTGTATTATATTATTTGATAATAATATATCAATATTTTTAGGAGGAATTCCATTATGTCAGTAAAAGTTGCAATTAACGGCTTTGGCCGTATCGGTCGTCTTGCGTTCAGACAGATGTTTGGCGCTGAAGGTTACGAAGTAGTAGCTATCAACGACTTAACAGACCCAAAGATGCTTGCACATCTTTTAAAGTATGACTCTTCACAGGGCAGATACGATGGTCACACAGTTGAAGCTGGTGAAAACTACATTGTAGTTGACGGCAAAAAAATCATCATCTACTCAGAACCTAAGGCTGCAGACCTTCCTTGGGGAGAAATCGGTGTAGATGTTGTTTTAGAATGTACAGGTTTCTACTGTTCAAAAGAAAAGTCACAGGCTCATATCGATGCTGGTGCTAAAAAAGTAGTTATTTCTGCTCCTGCAGGTAACGACTTAAAAACAATTGTTTACTCAGTAAACGAAGATACACTTACAGCTGATGACACAATCATTTCTGCTGCATCTTGTACAACAAACTGCTTAGCTCCTATGGCTAAAGCTTTAAACGACTATGCTCCGATTCAGTCAGGTATTATGTCTACAATCCACGCTTACACAGGCGACCAGATGATTTTAGACGGTCCTCACAGAAAGGGCGATTTAAGACGTGCAAGAGCAGGTGCTGTTAACATTGTTCCTAACTCAACAGGTGCTGCTAAAGCTATCGGTTTAGTTATTCCTGAACTTAACGGCAAGCTCATCGGTTCAGCTCAGCGTGTTCCTGTTCCAACAGGTTCAACAACAATCTTAACAGCTGTAGTTAAGGGTACAGACGTAACAAAAGAAGGCATCAATGCTGCTATGAAAGCTGCTGCATCTGCTTCATTTGGTTACAATGAAGAAGAAATCGTATCTTCTGACGTTATCGGTATCACATACGGCTCATTATTCGATGCTACACAGACAATGGTTTCAAAAGTAGCTGACGATTTATATGAAGTACAGGTTGTTTCATGGTATGACAACGAAAACTCATATACAAGCCAGATGGTTAGAACAATCAAATACTTTGCTGAATTAAACTAATTTAACTTTTTACACCCCGAGAAATTTCTCGGGGTGTTTTTTTATCTTTGTTAAAAAATAACTTGCTTATTTTGTATTTTTATAATATAATACAAGTATAGTTTGCATAATTATAAATATTGGAGTGAACAAATTGAACATACTTCTTATAGCAAATGAACAAAAGGATAAGAATTTTGCCCTTACCAATGAAATTGTGAAAATAATTGGTAAAAGGGCTGTTTTGTATGCAGAAAACACTCTTAATGGTAAAGAATTAGATGGTGTTACATATATATCCTCTGAAGATTATGGCAAAATGGATATTTTCTTAGTTTTAGGTGGCGATGGCACACTTCTTTCCATATCAAAAATTGCAGCGAAGCTCAACATACCGGTTATTGGTGTAAATCTTGGCAGATTAGGGTTTTTATCAGAAATTGAAAAAGAAAATTTAAAAGAAGACATAGAAAAACTTCTTTTGGGAGAGTTTAAAATTCAGGAAAGAATGATGCTTTCTGCTGATTTAAAAGAAAAAGAAGACGTTTGCGCATTAAATGACATCATAATAACACGGGAAAATTCTTTACTTAAAATTTTAGAATTTGACGTTTATCTTGATGATGAATTTGTAGACCATTTTATGGCGGATGGGCTAATTGTTTCGACGCCGACGGGCTCTACTGCTTATTCTTTGTCGGCAGGGGGACCTATAGCAGACCCATCTATGAATATTATGATTATAACTCCGATTTGTCCACACAAAATGTATTCAAGAACAATTATTGTATCCAGCGAAAAAAAGATTACAATAAGAAATCGCCCTACAAGTGAAAGTAAGGCAATAGTAGCAGCAGATAGTCAAATGATAGGAGAAATTTTAGCTGGAGAATCAGTTACAATTTCTGCTTCCGAAAACAATTTTAAGCTTATAAGACTGCACGGATTTAAATTTTTCAGCGTGTTGCACGATAAGCTTATTAAAAAGGAGAATTAACAATGAAATTAAGCAGGCATTCAAAAATTCTTGATTTGATTTCTAAATATAATATTGATACTCAGGATGAACTTGCAAGACGTTTAGCAGAAGATGGCTATAACGTAACACAAGCCACAGTTTCCCGTGATATCAAAAATCTAAAGCTCGTTAAGGTATTAGACGACAGCGGAGTATATAAATACGCCCAAAGTGGCTCAAAGGATTCGGTTGCGACTGATAAGAATTTGAATTCCATACTGGTAAATTCTGTTGTCGGGGTAGAGTATGCTTTAAATACGGTAGTTATTAAAACGCACGCCGGAATGGCTCAGGCTGTAGGTTATGTAATAGACTCATTGGGACTCGATGAAATACTTGGCTGCGTCGCAGGTGATGATACTATACTTTGTGTAACGAAGAGTGAAAAGGTTGCCGGACATTTAACGGATAAAATCAATTTAATGGTCAAAAGCTAAATGATGAAAGGGTTGTTAGATAATGCTTTTTAACTTAAGCATAGAAAACGTAGCATTAATTGAAAAAGCAGATATAAACTTTTCCGACGGTTTTAATGTTTTAACAGGTGAAACCGGTGCCGGTAAATCCATTTTAATCGGCTCTTTGAATATGCTTTTAGGAGAGCGTGTAGGAAAAGATATAGTAAGACACAACGCATCTTCCGCATACGTTGAAGGGCTTTTTTATGTATCTGAAGATGCAAAGAAAGATCTTTTGGCTTTTGATATTGAAGTTGATGATGAAAACAGTATAATAATCTCAAGAAAACTATATGCCGATGGAAAAAACATTTGTAAAGCAGGCGGAAAAACTATTCCCGTAAGTGTTTTAAGAGAAATTGGCAGAAGTTTAATTAATATTCACGGACAACACGACAATCAAGCACTTTTGGATGCAAAATGCCATCTTTCGTTCCTTGATGCATTTTGTAAAAAACAAAACGAATCATTATATATTGAATACAACAAAAATTTTTCACGGCTTGCAGATTTTCAAAAACAACTAAAAGAATATGATGTTGATGAAACAGAAAAGCTCAGAAAAATTGATATTTTACAATTTGAAATAGAAGAAATTACAAATGCCAACATAGTAGTTGGCGAAGAGAATGAACTAAAAGAAAAAAGGAATTTTGCAAAAAACAGAGAGTTGTTTACTAAAAATTTTGCACAAGCCCTATCTTTTCTATACGTAAACGAAGAAGAAACAGCGTATAATCTGGTTTCTCAGGCTGTGCGCTTGATTGATAAAATTTCGGATGACTCTTTAAGCGATTTGTCAGAAAAAATTAATGACATATTGTACGGCATAGAAGACATAGCAAGTGATATAAGACACAAGCTGGACAAAATAAGCATTGATGACGTTTCATTAGATAAAATAGAAGAAAGATTAGATGTTATTTACCGTTTGAAAAGAAAATACGGCGATAGTGAAAAAAGTATTTTAGATTATTGCGAAAAAGCGCAAGAAGAATTAGATAAAATCACATTTTCGGATGAAAGAAAGGCAGAACTGGAAAAAGCTATCGATATCTTAACTAAAGAAACTTATGATTTAGCAAAAAAAATACGCGAGTTGCGAAAAGAATGTGCAAAAATTGTAGAAAATGAAATAAATGCACAATTAAATGAACTAAATATGCAGGGTGCAACCTTTAAAATTTTGTTTGAAGATTGCGAACTCTCGCAAAAAGGAATCGATAAGATTGAATTTTTGATTTCTACAAATATCGGAGAACTCCAAAAACCGCTTGCTAAGATAATTTCAGGTGGTGAGTTATCCAGAATAATGCTCGCTATGAAAAATGTTCTTACTGATGGAGATAGCGCTGAAACTTTGATTTTCGATGAAATTGATACAGGAATAAGCGGCATTACATCAGCCAAAGTAGGCACTAAGCTTTCAGAAATTGCCAAAAAGAAGCAGGTAATATGTGTAACACATTTACCACAAATCGCAGCACTTTCCGATGAACATTTTAAAATTTATAAAGAGAGCAACAATGATAAAACAAATACATACATAAAATCTCTTAACAGTAATGAGAAAATATCTCAAATCGCTTATATGATAAGCGGAGATGAAACCTCTGAAACATCATTGGCGCAGGCAAAAGATATGATAAATAAAAAAATCGCACAGTAGGAAAGCATATCCTATACTGTGCGATTTTTTTAATTTTCTCTATCTGAAACAGTCTGAACCTTTAATAAGTCTGTTGAATTATCAGAGCCTGCAGTAATAACAACGCAATCATTAGCCTTAACGTATCTGTAACGCTTAGCACAGGCGATAGAGTGGTCAAATAAATCTTCCGCATTGATTTGATACAGAGATTTAACAGGATGAACGCCCCAGGAAAGTGATAACTGATGGTATGTTTTTTCATTAGGTGTTGTAGCAACGATTGCCTCTTTTGGTCTGAATTTTGAAACCTTTCGTGCCGTGTAGCCTGACTTTGTAATGGCAATAATTGCTTTTGCCTTTATATCTCTTGCAGTTGTGCAAGCAGCATCACAAATTGCATTTGTAACGTCTGCAGAATTATTTACATATTGGAAATTTTCATAAAAATTAAGTTCAAATGCATCCTTTTCTGCTTGTATTGCAATTTTAGCCATAGTTTCAACTACTAAATCAGGGTGGTCTCCAACAGCAGTTTCCCCTGAAAGCATAATAGCAGAAGTTCCATCAAATACGGCATTTGCTACGTCTGTGATTTCTGCTCTTGTAGGAGTTTTACTGTGAATCATAGAATCAAGCATCTGGGTTGCTGTAATTACCATTTTTCCTGAGCGATAACATTCTTTGATAAATTTTTTCTGTAGCCCTGGCAAACGTTCAAATTCAATTTCAACACCCATATCTCCACGAGCAACCATAATACCGTCGGAGTACTTTAAAATCTTTTCAAAATTGTTTACACCTTCAATATTTTCTATTTTAGAAATAATTTTTATATTATATCCGCCGTGGTAGTCTAAAAAATTTCTAAGTGCTATAACATCATCTTCAGAACGTACAAAAGATGCAGCGATAAAATCGGCGTCTTGTTCTGCTGCAAAAATTAAATCCTTTTGGTCAGCTTCGCTCAGGTATGGAATATCTAAGTGTACGTTAGGAATATTTACACCTTTTTTGTCAGAAACTTCTCCGCCTGAAATAACTTTGCAGACAATGTTTTTATCTGTTATTTTTGTCACCTGTAAATCTATGTGACCGTCGTCGATAAGAACCATATCTCCGATGTTAAGTTGTGCGGGGAGGTCTTTGTATGAAATAGATACAATATTCTCTGTGCCATCTATATCATCTGTTGTCAAAGTGAAAGCAGCATCTTTCTTTAACAGCTCTTTGCCGTTTTTAAATTTTCCTATTCTTATTTCAGGTCCCTTTGTATCAAACAAAACAGCAGCAGCCACATTTAAATTATCACGAACTTTTCTAAATAGTTCAATAGTTTTTTTGTGATGTTCGTGTGTGCCGTGCGAAAGATTTATACGAGCCACGTCCATTCCCGCTTTTAACATTTTTCTTATCATTTTTTCGTCTGTTGATGCAGGTCCTAACGTGCATACGATTTTGGTTTTACGCATTTTGTACCTCCAAAAATCTTTATTTGTACTTTATATTTATTTTTTTCTTTTTTTATAAAAAAATTCAGTCAGATTATACTATATATTGACTTGATATAAGTTAAAAAAATACCAACTTAAAACATCGCATTTTTTAAAGAATTATATAGAATTTTAATTGAAATTGTGATTTTTATGTGTTATAATTGACACATACAGAATTTTATTTAATAAAATTCATAAGTACAAACGCAAGTTGCAAAAAATAGATAATATGGTTTTAATAGCCTTGATATAAAATATTATTTTAATTTATTAATTAAATCTTTCGTATTACTCAGGAGGTAAAAATGGACATTTTTATGATTTTAAGTCTTATTGGAGGTTTAGCACTGTTTCTTTATGGTATGGACCTTATGGGCGATAGCCTAAAGAAACTTGCAGGTGGTAAGCTGGAGTCAGTTTTAGCCAGCCTTACATCAACAAGATGGAAAGGCTTTTTGCTTGGTTTAATTGTTACTGCAGTTATTCAGTCTTCATCTGCTACTACAGTTATGCTTGTAGGTTTTGTAAATTCAGGTATTATGCATCTTGGACAAACTATCAGCATAATTATGGGTGCAAATGTTGGTACAACTGTAACAGCTTGGCTTTTGAGTACCGCAGAAATCAATGGTACAGCGACTATTATAAAACTTTTTAAGCCTGAATCATTTACTCCTGTACTTGCAATTATTGGTCTTTTAATGACTATGACTGCAAAAAATGACAAAAAGAAAAACACAGGTACAATTTTAATTGGTTTTGCAGTTTTAATGTTTGGTATGGAGGCAATGAGTGGTGCCGTTAAAGACTTAAGAGATAATGAAACCTTTACCAATATGCTCACAATGTTTTCAAATCCCATTATGGGTATTTTGGTAGGTATTTTATTTACTGCAATTATTCAGTCATCATCAGCGTCTGTTGGTGTACTACAGGCTTTGGCATTGACTTGTGTAATTCCTTTTTCAACCGCTATTCCTGTAATTTTAGGTCAAAACATTGGTACAACAATCACACCTATTATATCTTCAATTAGCGGTAATACCGAATCAAAGCGCGTAGCAATGAGTTGTCTTTATATTAAAATGGTTGGTGTAATTCTTGTAGCAGGCATATTCTACTTACTGAATGCCTTTATTGGTTTTGATTTTTTAAATCAACAAGCATCTGCTTTAAGCATTGCTGTAGTTCATACGTTATTCAACATATTGTCGACAGTAATTTTAATACCTTTCTGTTCATTGTTTGAAAAATTAGCAGTAAAAACTGTAAAAGCAAGTCATAAAGACCGCGAAACAGATGTATTTGATACACTTGACGAAAGATTTTTATCTATTCCTGCATTTGCTGTAGAAAAATGTAAAGAACTGGTTTGTGAAATGGCAAAAATCTCAGTTGAAACATTCAAAAGAGCAGGTTTGCTTTTAGATAATTACAGCAACGAAGAATTTGAAGAGATTAAAAGACTTGAATCAACTATTGATAAATACGAAGACAAAACAAGCACATATTTAGTTAAAATTGCAGCAAATCAGATGTCAGCTAAAGACAGTAAGGTTGTAACAGAATTGCTTCACTGCATAGGTGATATTGAACGTATTTCAGACCACGCGCTAAACCTTGCAGAAGCTGCAAAAGAAATTTATGATAAAAATGTTTCGTTCTCAGAAAAAGCGAAGAAAGATATTGCTATTATAAATAGTGCTGTTACAGAAGTTTTAGGTCTTGCCACAGAGGCTCTTATCAATGATGATTTAGAAAGAGCGAAAATGGTTGAACCCTTAGAGCAGGTAATTGATAGATTAAAAAGAAAAATCAAAAACGGTCATATTGAAAGACTCAGAGTTGGCGATTGTACAATGGAGCTTGGCTTTATTCTTTCTGACCTGTTAACAAGCTACGAAAGAATTGCCGACCATTGTTCAAATATTGCTGTTTGCTTTATAGAAATAGCTCACGATTCCTTTGAAACACACGAATACTTAAATCAGCTAAAATCAGGTAATGTTAAGGAATTCAGCGATATGTATGAATCCTACAAGAAAAAATATTATATTGAGTAGGTAAAGATAGGGAAGATTTTTATGAATAGAAGATATTCAAAATCATTTTACGTTGGCAAAATAGGTATTGGCGGAAGCTTTCCTGTATCAATTCAATCTATGCTGAACACAAAAAATGGCGATGTGAAAGCTGCAATTGAGCAAACGATTGCTTTAAAAGAGGCGGGATGCGACATTGTTCGTTTGGCAGTAACAAATGATGCCAGCATAGAAGTGATAAAATCATTAAAAAAAGAAGTTGATATTCCTTTGGTTGCCGATATTCAATTTGACTATAAAATGGCGATTGCATCTATTGAAAACGGTATAGATAAGGTTCGTATCAACCCTGGGAACATAGGCAATGAAAGACGTGTAAATGAGGTTGTGGCTGCAGCAAAAGAAAGAAATATCCCCATACGAGTTGGTGTTAACACCGGTTCGATTTCGTTGGATATTGCAAAAAAATACGGCAGATACAGTGCCGAGGGACTTGTTTATGAGGCAACAAGACATATAGAAATTTTAGAAAAGCATAACTTTGAAAACATCGCCATATCCCTTAAGGCTTCTGATGTAAATACAATGATTAAAGCATATAGATTGATGGCTGAAAAATGTGATTACCCACTTCATTTGGGTGTAACAGAAGCAGGGCCTGCATACACAGGAACGATTAAATCGGCAATAGGCATAGGTTCTCTTTTGTCTGACGGAATAGGGGATACCATAAGAGTTTCTTTAACAGATAAGCCTGTTGAAGAAATTCGTGCTGCAAAAGAAATTTTAAAAGCGCTCGATTTAAGAGAAGGTGGGCCAAAGCTTATATCGTGTCCTACCTGTTCCCGTTGTTCAATCAATCTTATTGACATAGCAAAAGAAGTAGAACATCGTCTTAATAAACTTGATAAGCCTGTAACTGTTGCTGTTATGGGATGTGTTGTAAACGGTCCTGGAGAAGCAAGTAATGCAGATATTGGTATTACAGGTGCCAATGGGGAAGGACTTATATTTAAAAATGGAAGTGTTATAAAAAAAGTCAGGGAAGAACATATCGTTGATGAATTATTTAATGAAATAGATAAGTTGTTTTAAGGAGAAAGTAATGTCAAATTTATTGGCTGAATTAGCAGGTGTAGAATTCGCTGATCAATATGAGAATATAAATGTAACCGGCTGTAAAATTAAAAAAGAAGATATGTCAATGAGCGTCGACTTAAAGTCGGACGCTTTTCCTTGTGTACTTCCTTTTGCAAAGCTACGCGCTGCAATTCGTGCTAAATTTGGTGTAACAAAAATTACTTTTAATATAGAATATATTAATTTTAGGATAACAGAAAGCAACAAAAAAGCATTTTACGATAATGTAAGGGATTATATTTGTTTCAAAACACCTGTGTTGGTCAAAACCTTAACAGGCAGTACAGCCGAAATTAATGATAACGAAATGACTATTTTTGTGCGTTTTGGAAATGATGATTTATTAAAAAAGGAAAACGCAGAACAAAACATTAAAGATTATATTAAAAAGAGCTTTGGATTGGAATTGTCAATAAAATTTGATATTGTCGCAAAAAAAGAAGAAAAATTGTTAGAAGAAATTGAAGAAACGAAAAAAACAATTATCACTGAAATTCCTGTAAAGGTAGTTACAGAAGAAACACCAAAGAAAAAAGAAGTTGTCGAAAAAGTAGAAAGCGAAGAAGAAAAAGATGCGAATATCTTAATAGGAAGAGATTTTTCGGGCGAAATAACTCCGCTTTCCGATATTACAGAATATAGTGGAAAAGTACTGGTTTGGGGTAAAATTATCAGTACAGAAACTAAAGAAACACGAAACGGAAATCATATTCTTTCTGTTTACATAACAGATAACACATCTTCTGTTACTTGTAAATGCTTTGTAAAGCCCGATAAAATTAAGGAAATTACATCAGCTTTGAAAAATGCAAAGGCAGTAACTGTTAAAGGTGATACAGTGTATGACCAATATGAACACGAAGTTACTGTAAAAATTAATAATTTAAAGTTAAGAGTGCTTAACTCACGCGATGACAAAGCAGAAATGAAGCGTGTTGAACTTCATGCTCATACTGTTATGTCTGCTATGGACTCTGTTGCCAAAACAGATGAACTCATTAAAACTGCATCGAAATGGGGACATAAAGCAATTGCTATTACTGACCACGGTGTTGTTCAGGCCTATCCTGATGCATATTCAGCAGGTGAAAAAAATGGAATTAAAATAATTTATGGTATGGAAGGCTACTTAATGGGCGACGATACCAAAATAGTTTATAACGAAAAAGAAATGAATTTAGACGGCGATTTTGTCGTTTTTGATATAGAAACAACAGGTTTAAAGGCAAGATTTCATGAGCTTATAGAGATTGCAGGCGTAAAAGTTTCTAACGGAAAAATCGTAGATAGATTTTCAGAATTTGTAAAGCCTGAAGCTTTAATTTCTGCCCATATAACCGAACTTACAAGAATAACAAATGAAATGGTCGCGAACGCTGATAATGCAGAAAGTGTTTTGAAGCGTTTCATCGATTTTGCAAAAGGGTGTGTTTTGGTCGCGCATAATGCAAATTTTGATGTAGGTTTTTTAAAAAAATATGCCGAAAAAATCTCTATTCCGTTTGATTTTTGTTTTGTTGACACATTAGGATTAAGCCGTAAACTTGTAACGAATATCAAGCGTCACAGATTAGACAGAGTAGCAAAAGCTTTGGGTATTCCTTTTGAGGGTCACCACAGAGCTATTAATGATGCCGAGGTCACAGCAAAAATATTTATACTTTTTTGTAATACGTTAAAAAGAAAAGGAATTACTGATATTAAAGATATCAATAACAAATTAGCAGATGAAACGATAAAGCAATATACAGACCTTTATCATGTCATTATTTTGGTTAAAAATATGACAGGGCTAAAAAATTTATATAAATTGGTATCTATGTCACATCTTGATAATTTTTATAGAAAGCCAAGAATTACAAAGGAAGCACTCAGGGCGTATAGAGAAGGCTTAATTATCGGAAGTGCTTGTGAAGCCGGAGAACTTTACAGCTGTATTTTGGCTGGAAAAACTCAAAGTGAAATTGAAAATATAGCAAAATTTTACGATTATTTGGAAATTCAACCTTTAAAAAACAACGAATTTATGATTCGTAATAACATCATTGACTCATTTGATGATTTAATTTCATTAAATAAAGAAATAGTAGCCTTAGGCGAAAAATTAGAAAAACCGGTTGTAGCTACCTGTGATGTGCATTTCATAGAACCTGATGATGCTATTTTCAGAGAAGTATTAATGGTTAGTCAGGAATATGACGATGCAGAATTTCAACCGCCGTTGTATCTTCGTACAACAGATGAGATGCTTAACGAATTTAAGTATTTAGGAAGCAAGAAATCATTTGAAGTTGTAGTGGAAAATACAAATAAAATTGCGGATATGATTGAAGATGTTTTACCTATTCCTAAAGATACATATCCCCCTGAAATGCCAGGAGCAACAGAAGATATTCAAAGAATGTCTAACACCCGTGCTCACGAAATATACGGAGAAACTCTGCCCGATATTGTAAAACAAAGAATGGATAAAGAGCTTGTGCCAATTATAAAATATGGTTTTTCTGTTATGTATATGATTGCACAAAAACTTGTTACCAAATCCTTGAGTGATGGTTATTTGGTAGGTTCAAGAGGCTCTGTAGGCTCTTCCTTTATTGCATATTTAATAGGTATAACGGAAATAAATTCACTGCCGCCGCATTACATTTGTCCGAATTGTAAAAATGCAGAATTTTTTACTGATGGTTCTTCAAGCTGTGGAGCAGACTTAGAAGATAAGGATTGTCCTGTATGCGGACACAAGTATAAAAAAGAGGGTTACGATATTCCGTTTGAAACATTTTTAGGTTTTGATGGGGATAAGGAACCTGATATTGACCTTAATTTTTCCGGTGAATACCAAAGCGTTGCACATAAATTCACAGAAGAATTATTTGGTGTTGGCCACGTTTATCGTGCAGGCACAATAGGTACACTTGCTGAAAAAACCGCCTTTGGTTATCTTAAAAAGTATGCTGAATTTAAAGAAAAATCCCTAAATAAAGCAGAAGAAATGCGACTTGCACAGGGAATAGTAGGTGTTAAACGTACAACAGGTCAGCACCCCGGTGGTGTTATGATTGTGCCAAAAGCAAATGAAATTTACGAATTTTCTCCTATTCAGCATCCTGCGAATGATAATGAAACTGACATTATAACAACACATTTTGATTATCACTCAATAAGTGGTAAGCTATTAAAACTTGACATTCTTGGGCACGATGACCCAACAATGATAAGAATGTTAGAGGATTTAACAGGATTAGATGCAAAAACAATTCCTATTGATGATAAACCTACGATGAGTCTCTTTACTTCGACAGAAGCTTTAGGCATAACGGCGGACGATTTAGGCACAACTGTTGGTACATTTGCGGTGCCTGAATTTGGCACAAGATTTGTACAGCAAATGCTCATTGAAACAAAGCCTACAACTTTCAGTGAACTTATTCGTATTTCAGGACTTTCGCATGGTACTGATGTTTGGACAAACAACGCTCAGGAGTTAGTTCGCGATGGGGTTGCAACACTTTCTGAAGTTATATGTACACGTGATGATATCATGCTTTATTTATTACAGCATAACGTTCCACCGCTTGATTCCTTTAAAATTATGGAAAAGGTAAGAAAAGGTAAGGGATTGTCTTTAGAAGACGAGACTTTAATGCGTGAAAACAGTGTTCCTGAGTGGTATATTTCATCATGTAAAAAAATAAAATATATGTTTCCTAAAGCTCACGCTGCGGCATATGTAACTATGGGCTTCAGAATAGCATATTTTAAGGTGCATTATCCGATTTCATTTTACATTGCTTATTATACTGTACGTGCAACTGAATTTGATGCAGATTTAATGTTAAGGGGAAAAGAGCGGGTACAGTCAGCAATGGCAGAACTGAATTCTTTGAATAATCCTACTCAAAAGGAGAAAAACCTTGTTACAATTTTAGAAGTTGTAAACGAAATGTATGCAAGGGGAATTTCGTTTCTTCCTGTAGATTTGTATAAATCACATGCAACAAAATTTATGGAGGAAAACGGAGCAATTAGACCACCATTAAACGCTATAAACGGTGTATCTGATGCAGTAGGACAGGCAATAGTTGAAGCACGTGAAAGCGGAGAAGCCTTTATTTCATCAGAAGACCTTATGCGCCGTGCTAAAATCGGTAAGTCTATTATAGATAAATTAAGGGAATATGATGTTTTAACAGAAATTCCTGATACAAATCAAATTACCTTTTTTGATTTGTAAGAATATAGAAAGGATATAAATTTATGCTGGCCAAAAGACCTTTACTTTTTGTATCGTTATCTTTTCTTGTCGGTATGTATATCCTTTCTCTTTTTGAAGTAGCTGATTTACTTATTGTCAGTGTATTTTTAGTGATATTTTTTCTGTTTGCACTAATAAAAACAAGGAAAATTAAGACACTTATAATAGTTTTATGTTGTATTTTATCATTTTCGTTAGGTACTGTTCGTTATGATATTTCTAATAATGTTGCATCAAAGGAACTTTTTGGGTTAATAGAAAAAGAAAATATCTTACTTACTGCAGAAATTATCGAAAAAGCAAAAATAAACGAAAATAGTATTTCCTTTATTGCGAATGTAATTTCTGCAAATGATGGTGTATCTACATATCATACCAACGAAAAGGTAAGATTTTCGTGTTATTTGGAAAATGACTCTGATTATAATGATATTTACATTCCGAAGCTTGGCGATATCGTTAAAATTCGCGGAAATGTCGTTTTACCTAATGGTCCTATGAATACAGGTGGATTTGACTATTCAAGATATTTAAAGTCAGATGGTATTTTCTTTCAAACTAATTACGATGATAAGGATATCGAGAAAGTCGGATTTAAAAACAGACCTTTTTTGTTTTTCTGTGTACAATTCAGAGAGAAATGTATGAGTTTCTTTGATGAAACTTTCCCGCAAGAAGAAGCAGGTCTTTTAAAAGCGTATATAGTAGGTGACAAATCAAATATATCAGAAGAAATTGAGAATAGCTTTTCTGCAAGTGGATTATCTCATATACTCGCAGTATCGGGACTTCATGTAGCTGTTTTTGTATCTTTAATTGTTTCGATACTGAAGTTCTTTAAAATTTCAAAGCGGAATGAAATGTTTATATCTGCAATTGCTGCGATATTTTTCGTGTTATTTACAGGTGCTTCTGTTTCTGCATTAAGAGCGGGTGTTCTATGTGTGTTTGCTATGCTTGCTAAACTGATTTACAGAAAATCTGACCCTATAACAACGCTTTCGTTTGCAGCGGCAATGTTTTGTTTAGTAAACCCGCACGTAATTTATGATGCATCATTTATCTTGTCATTTTCTGCAACAGCAGGAATTTTGCTGTTTTATGAAAGTATATCTAAAGCATTTTTTAAGATATACTCAAAAATCGATTCAAAAACATTTTGTTATAAATTTTTGCATAACCTGCTTGATTCCATAGCTGTAGGATTAGCTGCTCAAATATTTATTCTGCCACTGCTTATCTACATTTTCAATGGTTTTTCGCTTATGTCGGTAATCGCTACAGTTATAATAACACCTTTATTAACGCCGCTGTTGGCCGGAGGACTTTTATTTATATGTTTCAGTTTTGTAAGTAAAACGTTGGTTACACCAATAGCAGGTTTTGTTTTTGTAATAGCAAAAATTGTAATATTTATAGCTGAAAAGTTTGCAAAGCTACCGTTTTCGAGAATTTTATTCGGAGAAATTACGCCTATATTACTTTTACTATATTCATTATTTATAGCTGCAATTTTATCTGCTATAAAAAAGATAAAAAGAGCATATTCAGTTTTTGTTATCTGTTTTACTGTTCTTTTTGTTTTATATGCAATAAATCTTTATGTTTCGCGTGATATAGCAAGGGTTTCATTTATAAATGTGGGGCAGGGTGATTGCACTTTAATCAAAGCACCGGGAGATTGCGATATTCTAATAGATGCAGGCGGATATACGGGAAACGAAAGCACAGGAGAATACACAATAGCTCCATATCTTATTAAAAATGGTGTAACCGATATAGAATACGTAATAATTTCACATATGCACTCCGACCACATAATTGGTCTTTTAGGTGTTATGGATAAAATCTCAGTAGATAAGCTGATTATCCCATACGGACAGATAGATACTCACGATGCCAAGGAAATAATTGAAAAAGCCAAAAGTAAGGATATTGATATTCTGTACTTTACTCGTGGGGATAAGCTGAAAATTTCTGATAATATGGAAATCAGCATTGTTTCGCCTGATGGAAAACAAAGTATGTATGCAGAAGATGAAAATGATATTGGTATTGTAGCAAGACTTGATTATGGCGAAACTTCATTTTTATTTACAGGCGATATCACAGAAAACGTTGAAAAATACCTTGTAAGAAACTACAAAGCTGAGCTTGAAGCCGACGTTTTAAAGGTTTCACATCACGGCTCGAAAAATTCTTCCTGTGAAGAGTTTATTGACTCTGTTAATGCAAAATATGCTTATATTCCTGTTGGAAGAAACTATTACGGACATCCTTCTAAAGAAACAATCAATCGTTTAAATACGGCAGGAATTACTTATTACAGAGCTGATGTAAATAAAGATGTAACATTTTATTTTGATGATAAAGATATTAAAAAAGTAGTATATCAAGGAGGCTTGATTAATGACCTACGATGATTTTAAAAAATATTTGAAAAACGAAAATATTGATAAAAATATCTTTTTGCTGTGTGGAGAAGAAGTCTTTTTAAAAAATCACGCCAAAAAAGAGCTTTTGTCACGGATTTCGCCTGTTGATATGCCTGAATTTAATATTTTTGAATATAAAGGGAAAAAGTATGATTTAATAACTGTAAAGGAAGCTATAGAAGCCCTTCCTGTTTTTTCTGACCGAAAATTACTTATTTTTAATGATTCAGGATTGTTCCAATCTGTTGGCAACGATGCTGCAACAAAGGAATATAAAACATTTTGGGAAGAAACAATAGATGAAATTCCCAAAAATGTATATATAGTTTATGATGAAAGTAAAATTGATAAACGGAGTACTCTTTATAAAAAGCTCTTAAAAAATGAGTCTGTTATTGAGTGCTTGTATCTTACGGAAGAAAAAATGATTAGTTGGACTGTAGCATTATTTAAGACAATGGGGAAAATTATTAGTCCGGATGATGCAAGATACTTGATAGAAATAACCAAAGAGGGTATGACACCCGTAAAAAAAGAAGCAGAAAAAATAGCTTCATATACCGCAGGAAAAACAGCCATAACAAGACAGGATATAAAAGATGTTACTGTTCCTGTGGTTGAAAACAGGGTTTTTGATATGGTAGATGCTATGTTTTCGAAAAATGTATCGCAATCTCTTAAAATGCTTAATGACCTTTTGATATTAAAGGAAGATGAAACAAAAATTTTAGGTGCGATATCTTCCAATGTTGATAAGCTTTTGACTGTTAAGCTTATGAATGAAGATAGAGCAGATAAAAACGTTATTGCATCAAAAGCAAAGATACCGCCTTTTGTAGTAAGTAAATATATTTCGCTAAGCTCAAAAATTGAATCAAATAAAATAAAAGAGCTGCTCACAAAATGCATTGAAATAGACCGACGGTTTAAATTAACTAAATGCGACAAGGCTGTAATTTTACAGGCTTTTATTGCAGATTTTGCCTCCTGTAAATAACTTAATAAAAAGTTCACAATTTAGCACTTGACATTCTAAATGTAAAGTGCTATTTTTATATTAGCACTCAACGTGAGCGAGTGCTAATAAAGAGGTGAAGGTATGGAACTTAGCGAAAGAAAGCGTAAAATTCTAAATACTATCATAAATGAATACATCTCGTCTGCTGAGCCTATCGGCTCACGTCATATAGCAAAGCATGCTGATTTAGGCTTGTCAAGTGCAACCATCAGAAATGAAATGGCAGATTTGGAAGAAATGGGTTTTTTAGAACAGCCGCACACATCCGCCGGAAGAATACCATCTGATAAAGGTTACAGGTTTTACGTTAATGAGCTTATGGGTGGATATGAAGCGACACAACAGGACATAGATATGTTAGCTGCAGCTATGAGCGTAAAAATAGGTCAGTTTGATAAAGCAATCAGACAGGTTTCAATGTTGCTTTCTCAAATGACAAACTATACAGCGTTTTTAATGACACCTGAAATAAAACATGGTGCAATTAAAACAATAGAGCTTATTCCTATTGATGATACATCGATGCTGATTGTTTTGGTTACAAACGAAGGAATAATGAAAAACAAACGCGTATTAATACCCAAAGGGATTGATAGAGAATACATTCCTGAAATTTCAATAATCTTAAAAGCAAAGCTTTCAGGACTTTCACTCAATGAAATTGGTGTTAAGAAAATAAACGAAATAAAAAACGCTTTAGGTCAAAACGGAGAATTACTTTTTCCTGTAATTGAATTTATCTCAGAAATAATTGATGATATCCAAAAAGAAAATGATGTTTATTTAAGCGGTGTGTCTAACATATTTAATTTTCCTGAATATCGTGATATTGACCGTGCAAAAGAATTCATTGAATTTTTAGATGACAAAAACTCAATTACACAGGCGATTGTAAATTCAGATGAAGATGACGATAGAGTTATCCATATTAAAATAGGCAAAGAAAACGATATGGATATTATGCAAAATTCAAGCTTAGTTACAGCCAACTACCGCTTAGGTGGTCGTACAGTAGGTAAAATTGGTATTATAGGGCCTACTCGTATGAACTATTCAAAGGTAGTTGCAAATATAAATCAAATTTCAAAGTATTTGGAAAAAATGCTTAACGAAATGTATTTTGACGACAATGGAGGTTTGTAAAATTGGCTAAGAAAAATGTCAATAAGGATACGGAAAATTTAAACGAAGAAATTATCGAAGAAGTCGAAAAAGAAAAAGCTTCTGAAGAAGAGATTGTTGAAACAGTTGAAAAAGAAAAGTACGACGAGCTATACGATAAGCATTTACGACTTATGGCAGAATATGATAATTTCAAAAAAAGAACACAAAAAGAAAAAGAAGAACTTTTTTCTTATGCAACAGCCGACACAATAGAGAAAATCTTGCCCGTAATAGATAATTTAGAGCGTGCAATTGAGAGCATAAATGAAGAAGAAAAGAATACCTTTTCTGAAGGCGTTGAAATGGTATTAAGACAGCTCTTTGAAATTTTTGAAAAGCTTGGAGTTTCTGAAATAGAGGCTGTAGGTAAAGAGTTTGACCCTAATCTTCACAATGCTGTGATGCATATAGAAGATGAAAACACAGCGGCAAATACAATAGTAGAGCAGTTTATGAAAGGGTATAAATACAAAGAAAAAGTTATAAGATATTCAATGGTAAAGGTAGCAAATTAATTAGTTAATAATATTTCTTAAAATATAGGAGGAAAAAATCATGGCAAAAATTATAGGTATTGACTTAGGTACAACAAATTCATGTGTAGCAGTTATGGAAGGCGGCGAAGCCGTTGTTATTCCTAACGCCGAGGGCGGAAGAACGACACCGTCAGTTGTTGGTTTTTCAAAAACGGGCGAAAGACTTGTTGGTCAGGTTGCAAAGCGTCAGGCTGTAACAAATCCTGAAAATACAGTTATTTCTATTAAAAGAGAAATGGGTAACTCAACAAAAGTTCAGATTGAAGATAAAAGTTATTCTCCACAGGAAATTTCAGCAATGATTTTACAAAAATTAAAGGCAGATGCTGAAAGCTACTTAGGAGAGCCTGTAACACACGCTGTTATCACCGTTCCTGCATATTTTAATGATGCTCAGCGTCAGGCTACAAAAGATGCAGGTAAAATAGCAGGATTAGAAGTACAGAGAATTATCAACGAACCAACAGCAGCAGCACTTGCTTACGGACTTGATAAGGACAGCGACCAGAAAATTATGGTTTATGACTTAGGTGGCGGTACATTCGACGTATCTATCTTAGAACTTGGCGATGGTATATTCGAAGTTTTAGCTACAGCAGGTAACAACAGACTCGGCGGCGATGACTTTGACCAGAGAATTATAGACTATATGGCAGCAGAATTCCAGAAAGAAAACGGAATTGATTTAAAAGCTGATAAAATGGCACTTCAGAGATTAAAAGAAGCTGCAGAAAAAGCTAAAATTGAATTATCCGGTGTAACATCAACAAACATTAATCTTCCGTTTATCACAGCTGATGCTACAGGTCCTAAGCACTTAGATATGAACTTAACACGTGCAAAGTTTGACGAATTAACACGTGATTTAGTTCAGGCAACAATCGAGCCTACCAAAAAGGCATTGGCAGATGCTGGCCTTTCTGCTTCTGATATCGATAAGGTATTATTAGTTGGCGGTTCTTCTCGTATTCCTGCTGTTCAGGATGCAGTTAAGAACATCACAGGCAAAGAACCGCATAAAGGCATCAACCCTGATGAATGTGTAGCTTCTGGTGCTGCAATTCAGGGTGGTGTATTATCTGGCGATGTAAGTGGCATTGTATTGCTTGACGTAACACCATTGTCACTTGGTCTTGAAACATTAGGCGGAGTATTCACAAAGCTTATTGACCGAAATACAACAATACCTGCTAAAAAATCACAGGTATTCTCAACAGCGGCAGACGGTCAGACAAGTGTTGAAGTACACGTTTTACAGGGTGAAAGAGAATTTGCGGCCGACAATAAAACCTTAGGTCGCTTCCACTTAGATGGAATTCCATCAGCACCACGTGGTGTTCCGCAAATCGAAGTAACATTTGATATTGATGCAAATGGTATTGTTCACGTTTCTGCAAAAGATTTAGGAACAGGCCACGAACAGAATATTACTATAACAGCAAACACAAATCTTTCTGATGAAGAAATCGAAAGAGCAGTAAAAGAAGCAGAGCAGTTTGCTGCTGATGACAAGAAAAAGAAAGAAGCTGTAGATACAAGAAATAATGCAGACAGCTTAGTATATCAGAGTAAAAAATCAATAGAAGAATTAGGCGATAAAATTGACGCAGCTGACAAAACAGCATTAGAAGGACTAATCAACGACCTTGAAGAAAAACTGAAGGGCGAAGATACAGAAGCTATCAAAACAGCTTCAGAAGAATTATCAAAGAAATTCTATGAAGTAAGCGCTAAAGTTTATCAGGCAGCACAGGCAGCTCAGGGTGCAACTAATGCAGACCCTGCGCAAGCTGCACAGGGAAATCCTTCCGATAATGTGGTTGATTCTGATTTTGAAGAAGTAGAATAATAATTTTATCCATCCAAAACCCATAGCTTAGGCTATGGGTTTGCGGTGGTTTATAAAGGGTGAAGATTATGGCAGAAAAGCGAGATTTTTATGAGGTCTTGGGCATTTCAAAAACGGCCTCTGACGACGAAATAAAAAAAGCATACAGAAAACTCGCGAAAAAATATCATCCGGACTTAAATCCTGATGATAAAACAGCAGAACAAAAATTCAAAGAAGTTAGTGAAGCTTACGAAATATTATCCGACAAAGAAAAACGTTCTCGTTACGACCAATTTGGTCACGCGGGGGTTGATCCTAATTTCGGTGCAGGTGCCGGAGGTTACGGCAGTGGCTTTGGCGGCTTTGATATGGGAGATATCTTTGGAGATATTTTCGGCGGTTTTGGTGGTTTCGGTGGCAGCAGAAGTGCTCGTCGTGGACCAAAAAGAGGCACAGATGTTTCTGCAGAGATTACAATCACTTTTGAAGAAGCGGTCTTTGGTTGTGAAAAAGAAATCAGTTTATATAGAATAGAGCAGTGTCCCGATTGTAACGGCTCAGGTGCAAAACGTGGCACTGATGTAGTAACCTGTTCTGTTTGCGGCGGTCGTGGTCAGGTAACTACAACTCAGCGTACAATATTGGGAAATATGCAATCTGTAACAACCTGTACAGCCTGTGGCGGTAAGGGTAAAATTGCAAAAGAGCCATGTTCTAAATGTGCAGGAAAGGGCAGAGTTAAAAAGAATAAAAAAATAAAGGTTAAAATTCCTGCTGGAATTAACGACGGTCAGACTATTTCTTTGTCAGGTCAGGGTAATGCAGGTGAACAAGGAGCACCAAGC
Source organism: Congzhengia sp. (assembly GCA_045587965.1). Taxonomy (GTDB): domain Bacteria; phylum Bacillota; class Clostridia; order UBA1381; family UBA9506; genus Congzhengia. Next base: position 30,262 of record JAZNDH010000027.1, on the reverse strand, counting down.
GGAGATTTATATGTTTCTGTTTATGTAATTCCAAGCCAGACATTTGAAAGAAAAGGATTTGACGTATCTTATAAAATGGATATAAGCTTTGCTGAAGCTGCACTTGGTGCAACTGTTGAAGTGCCAACATTAGACGGCAAGGTAAAATATGAAATCCCTGAAGGCACACAACCCGGCACAGTATTTAGATTTAAAGGCAAGGGTGTTCCGTATCTTAAAAGAAACGGACGCGGTGACCAATATGTTATGGTAAATGTAGTTGTTCCTAAACATTTAACAGCAAAGCAGAAGGAATTATTAAAAGAATTTGCGGGCATAACTACTGCTAAAGGAAAATCAAAAGGATTTTTCGATAAGAAGAATTAATAAGGGAGAAACTTATGTCAGATTTACTTAAAAAAAATAAAAACGGTTGGGAAACAGTAACAGAAGCTCAAAAAAAGGACATATTCAATTTTTGTGAAGATTATAAGACTTTTATAACAAAAAGTAAAACGGAACGTTTAGCAGTAAAAAATGCGATTGAAATAGCAAAAGAAAACGGTTTTGTAGATTTAAATATCAAAGAAAAATTAAATGTTGGCGATAAAGTGTATTTTATCAATCGTAAAAAATCTCTTTATTTGGCAGTGATTGGCGAAGAAGACATAGTAAATGGTGTAAACTTTATAATTGCTCACTTAGATGCTCCAAGAATTGATATTAAAGCTAATCCTTTATATGAAGCCAATGATTTGGCACTTTTAAAAACACATTATTATGGTGGAATAAGAAAGTATCAATGGGTAACAATTCCGCTTTCTTTAATTGGTGTTGTGTATAAAAAAGACGGAAGTGCTGTAGAAATCAACATAGGCGAAAATGATGATGACCCAGTATTTTACATTTCTGATTTAGCTCCGCATTTAGCAAAAGACCAGGCTCAAAAGAAAATGAGCGAATGTATTGAGGGCGAAAGCTTAAATATTATTTTAGGCAGTACAACCGCAGATTGTGAAAGTGATAAATTTAAAACATCGGTAATGAAAATTTTAAATGATAAATATGGTATTTGTGAAGATGATTTTGCAAGTGCTGAAATTGAAGCAGTTCCTAACTGTAAAGCTCGTGACGTAGGAATAGACAGAAGCCTAATAGGTGCTTATGCTCACGACGATAGGGTTTGCTCTTATGCGGCTCTAAAGGCAATGTGCGATATTACCACACCAAAAAGAACTATTGCCTGTGTTTTGATAGACAAGGAAGAAATAGGTTCAATGGGAAATACCGGTATGAAAGGTGCAGCTTTTGAATATGCTACAGCTTTACTTATCTCTAAATTAAAATCGAATTATAACGAGCTTATGAAATTAACATTATTCAGAAATTCTTATTGTATTTCCGGAGATGTAACAACGGCATTTGACCCTGATTTTCCCGAAGTTAATGACAGCTTAAATGCAGCATATATTGGTCATGGTGTAAATATCTCAAAATATACAGGCTCAAGAGGCAAGTATGACACGTCCGATGCAAACGCTGAATTTGTCTCAAAAATCCGTAATTGCTTTAATGAAAATGGCGTTATCTGGCAGTTGGGAGAGCTTGGCAAGGTAGACCACGGTGGTGGCGGTACTATAGCGCAATATGTTGCAAATTTAGACGTTGAAGTAGTTGATTGCGGTACGCCTTTACTTTCTATGCATGCACCTATTGAAATTGCTTCAAAGCTTGATATTTATATGACATATCTTGCATATAGAGCTTTTTACAACATTAAATAATTTAAAATCCACAATAAAATTGTGGATTTTTCCATAAGGGAGAATATATGGATATAAAATTAAGACAAGCAAAAGCTACAGATATTCCAGAATTAAAGAAATTATGGCAAATTTGTTTTAATGACAGAATGAGATACATCAACAATTTCTTTGAAAAAATCTTTGTAGCTGAAAACACAGTAATTGCAGAATATGATAGCAAGTTAGCAGGTGTAGTTTATATTTTAAACAGAACACTGAATAACAAAAAGTTTCTATATGGGTACGGAATTGGTGTTTTACCCGAATTAAGAGGTAATAACATTTGCGAAACTATGCTTAATGCTGTTAAGGATTATTGTTCTAAAAATAATCTCATCTTTGGTTTACATCCTGCAAATGAAAAGCTTGCTGAGTTTTATCAAAGAATTGGTCTTAATGAGATGTATTATCTTAAAGAAGTGAATGCATCTGATTTTGCGTCCGATAAAAAATATTGTTTATCAGACATCGCATTAGATGACTTTTGCACATTAAGGGCAGAAGCTTTTAATAACTCTGTAGAATGGGATAAAAAGATTCTTAAATACATTTTGGAAGACACAGAAACTGTAAAGTTAATAACTTTACAAGATAAAAAGTATTACTTTATTCTAAGTAAAAGTGAGGGTTGCGTTGTGATAAAAGAAACTAACGCGAGCGATGAAGTAATAAAAATGGTGGCATCGAGTATTAAGGAGTTTTACAGGGCAAAATATATAACTTTTCTATTGTCAAGCAAAAGTACTTTACAAGGTTATATAAAGCCTATGATATACGGCTTTTCAAAAAAAGACACATCAGTTTATATGAATTTATTTTTAGATTGAGGTATATATGAAAGAAAAAAGAGTAAAAGATTCTGTGTCAGAACAGGCACAGATATTAACACAAGCAAATTTAAATGGGTATTCAAGACTTTTCGGCGGACAGCTTATGGAATGGATAGACGTTGTTGCTGCAGTTGTTGCAAGACGTCATTCCGAACACAATGTTACTACAGCAGTTGTGGATATGTTAGAGTTTAAAGAACCTGCATACGCTAATGATACAATTATTATTTCGGGAAAAATCACTTATGCCGGAAAAACTTCTATGGAAGTTCGTGTTGATACTTTTTTAGAAGAATTAACAGGTGAAACAAAGGTTATAAATACAGCGTATGTTGTATTGGTTGCTTTAGATGAAAATGACAGACCAACACCTGTGCCTAAGCTTCTTTTAGAAACAGAAGAAGAACGTGCAGAAAACGAAAGAGCAATAAAAAGAAAAGAGCGAAGAGCGAAATACAAAAAAGAGACTGAATAACAGTCTCTTTTTTGTATCTTAACCTTTACTTTTTATAAAAAATGTAGTAAAATATATATGTTATTTTTAGATCAATTCTACTGGGAGGCGTCAGCAATAAATAAAAATCAATTTAAACAAATTGTTAAGTCAAATGTGCTATTACCAGCTTTTATTTTTGATAAAAATAAAAAAATATGCGAAAGCCTGGAAATGCAAATAGACTCCGGAGCAAATATAGTTGTTGCTCCTACATATCTTTTTAATTCAGAATCCGAAAAGAAAAAAGCAATAAAGGAAACCGTAAAAGCTTCAAACGGAAAAACTTTCGTTGCCGGTGCTGTGTATAAAAATCCTGAAAAAACTGTTTTTTCTGGCGGAAAATTATCTTATGACACCTATTATAATATAATAAAAGACGAAGTAAAATTTATATATCAAACTCATCCTGTAGCAATGATGTTTTTAATCGGATTTGACACTTTAGCAGAAGCAAAATACGCTGTTTATGCAACTCGTGAAGCTTGTGATTTGCCTATATGTCTGTGTCTTGATTTTAAAGACAAAGAGATTTTATCAGATGGGTACGATATTCCAACGGCGGTTATTACCTTACAGAGCTTAGGAATAAGTGCTTTAGGCTTTAGCGGAGAAAATCCTGATATTGTGTATGATGTTTTACTTTCGGCAAAAGAATTTTCATCTGTTCCACTTTTTGCAATACCTGATGCAAATGAATTTATAGCCCCCTACGAATTTGCAGAATATGCACAGGATTTTGTGAACAATAAATGTGTTATGTTTTGCGGTGGTAAAAATACGGACTATAGATTTACTGCAGAAATTGCCAAGGAATTGTGGCAGACAGAACCATTTATGCCTGATTTTCCTACTGTGAATGCCGTTTGCGGAAAAAACAATATAGTATTTATGGACTTTGAAAATAATATTATAAGCAAAAACAAAGAATTAATTGAAATAGACTTAGAAGGTCTTTCAAGCGATTCTGAAATTGATGAAATGATTTTTAAAATTAAAAAAGCAGACTTTCCGCCAATGTGCTTTAAATCAAAAGAGTTGGGGATTTTAGAGCGGGCTATAAAGGTTTATCCGGGAAGAATTGCTATAAAATCCGATGAATATGGGGAAATATCGGCAAAAGAGTACGGCGCAATCATTTTAAACGAAGGAGAAGAGTAAAATGTATGCATTACCTATTGCAAGATTAATAGAGGAATTTTCAAAATTACCCGGAATAGGCAAGCGTTCAGCAGAAAGACTTGCTTTTCATATTTTAAAGCAACCAAAAGAAAGTGTTGAGCGTTTTTCTAAAACGCTTATAGAAGCAAAAGAAAAAATTACTTTTTGCCCTGTATGTCAATCCTTAACAGATACCACACCCTGTTCTATCTGTTCCAATCCAAAGCGTGACAGTTCTGTTATTTGTGTTGTCGAAAACCCCAAAGACATATTGGCAATGGAAAAGACAAAGGAATTTTCAGGTGTGTATCACGTTTTACACGGCGTTATTTCTCCTATTGACAATATAGGTCCTGATGATATTAAAATTAAAGAGCTTTTATTAAGAACAAAAGATAACAATGTAAAAGAAATAATAATGGCTACAAACCCATCTATAGAAGGCGAAGCAACGGCAATGTACATTTCTAATTTGTTTAAAAATTTTGGTATAAAGGTAACAAGAATTGCCCACGGCTTACCTGTAGGCGGAGAACTGGAATACGCTGATGAAATAACGCTCACACGCGCATTAGAGGGCAGACACGAAATATAAGAGGTGTAATATGGAGATAAATCCCAACGAAGTAATTGAAGATTTAGGCGAAGGCTTTAAAATAATACAAAATAAAACTATGTTTTGCTATGGCACTGATGCTTCTGTGCTTTCTGATTTTATAGTAGCAAAGCCTAAGGAAAAGTTAATCGATTTATGTAGCGGAAATGGTATTATACCGATTCTCCTTTGTAAAAAAACAAGATGCAACAATATAACAGCCTTAGAAATTCAAAAAGATGTTTGTGAACTTACTAAAAGAAGTGTAAAGTTAAACGGCTTAACAGACAGGATAGTCGTTATAAATTCAGATTTAAGAAATGTAAAGGCGGAATTTACATGCGGAAGCTTTGATGTTGTAACCTGTAATCCGCCATATATGCCTGTCGGGACTGGCAAAACCAATTTGACAGACAGTGTTAACATTGCGCGTCACGAAATAATGTGCACATTAGAAGATGTTATAAAATCTGCAGCATATCTTTTGAAAAACGGCGGAAGATTTTACATAGTACATAGAGCAGAAAGGCTTGCGGATATCATTTACTTAATGAGATGCAATAATTTACAGCCCAAAAAAATGACTATTGTTACAGCAAATTATGATGCAGAGCCATCATTAGTGCTTATAGAAGCGCAAAAAGACAGAAAAAGCGGTCTTTTAATAACAAAGCCGTTATATGTAAATATTTAAGACGGAGGATAAAATGAACGAAAATTATGGCGTTTTATACTTAATAGCAACACCAATAGGAAATCTTGAAGATATCACATACAGGGCCTTGAGAATTTTAAAGGAAGTAGATTTTATCGCAGCAGAAGACACAAGGCATACATTAAAGCTTTTAAATCACTTTGAGATTCAAAAGCCTATGATAAGTTATTATGAACACAATATAAGAGAGCGTGGGGAAAAGATTATTGCCCGCATAAAAGAGGGAAAAAAAGCAGCTTTGGTTTCTGACGCCGGAACTCCTGCAATATCTGACCCAGGCGAAGATTTAGTAAGATTGTGTATTGAAGAAGGAATTAAAATCATACCGGTTCCAGGATGTGTTGCTGCAATTAATGCGCTTATTTGCTCCGGAATTTCAACCAAAAGGTTTTCTTTTGAAGGTTTTTTAAGCGTTAATAAGAAAAGCAGAATTGACCATTTAGAATCAGTTAAAAATTCTATGTACACACTTATTTTCTACGAAGCTCCGCATAAGCTTTTAAACACTTTGAAAGATATGTTAAAATACTTTGGCAACAGAAAAATTACTATTGCAAGAGAGCTTACAAAAAAGTTTGAAGAATTTGTATATACAGATTTCGAAAAAGCGGTTGAACATTATACACAAAATCCACCCAAAGGTGAATTTGTTTTGATTGTTGAAGGTTCTAAAGAATGCGAAAATTCATCATTCTTTGATAATATGACAATTTTAGAGCATATTAATTATTATATAGAATCAGGCTTTGATAAAAAAGAAGCAATAAAGAAAGTAGCAACAGACCGCAATATTCCAAAACGTGAGGTCTATATAGAAACAATTAAGGAGAGTCCCAATGAGTAATGTAAAATGCTTTAATATAAAGCAGGGAATAAATCTTTATTATATTCCTGAAACAAAATTTAAAACCAACTATATAAGCATAGACATTCACAACGAATTAAAGCGTGAAACTGCTTCGTTATGTGCTTTGTTAAGCGATGTTTTGGGTCGTGGTTGCAAAAAATATCCTACAGAAACTGCAATTTCTGCTTATATGCAGGAGCTTTACGGCTCGGCTTTTAAGACAGATATACGAAGAAAGGGAACAGACCAGATTTTGTCATTATCTGCAACCTGTGTTAATGATGATTATTTGCCTGAAAACGACGGCATTTTTGACAAAGTTCTTGAATTTTTGTTTGATATTTTACTTGAGCCTAAGGTTTGCGATAATGCTTTTGATGATTTGTATGTAAAACAAGAAAAAATAAATTTAATTAACGACATTGAAGCTATGATTAATGACAAACGTACGTATTCTGTTTGGCGTATAACTGAGCTTATGTTTAAGGATAACCCTTATTCAGTGTATGAGTTGGGCGATGTCGAAAGCGTTAAAGCCATCACTTCTCAGTCGTTATTTGACTTTTATAGCAATATGTTAATGAAGTGTCCTATTGATATTTTTGTTGTAGGAAATGTAAATATTGCAAATCTTTTGGCTTACGTTGAAAACAGGTTAAATGGAATTTATCCACAAAATTTCGACTATCCTAAAAACGAGTTATACTGTAAAAATTTGAATTCAAAAGAGATAAAAGAGTGTTTTGATGTAACACAGGCAAAGCTCTGTATGGGTTATAAAACTTCTGTCGACGGCAGCAGCGATGATTACTATAAGCTTATGGTTGCAAACGGAATATTAGGCGGGGGAGCGCACAGTAAATTATTTAATGAGGTGCGAGAAAAATTGAGTCTTGCATATTATGCAGGCTCCAGACTTGTCCGGTTTAACGGAACCTTGATTGTTTCTGCAGGTATAGAAAGCAAAAACAAGGATTTAGCTGTTAAAGAAATAAAAACACAGGTAGAGCTTTTAAAACAGGGTAAATTTACTGAAGAAGAATTTGATGCAACAATTAAAAATATAACAGGCTCTATTCGTATTTTAGGCGACAGCATAGGTTACTTGTGTGATTATTACTTAGGTAACGCTGTAACAAATACACTTATCAGTCCTGAAGAGTTTGCTAAAAAAATTGAAAGTGTCACGAAAGAAGATGTAATAAAAGTGGCTCAAAATTTAGAACTTGAAATGATATATTTCCTTACAGGAAATGAAAGTGAGGAAAAATAATGAATTTTACTAAAACTTACTACGATAAATTTGATGAAACATTGTATTTCGGAACCCATAACAGTGGCTTAAGAGTATATATTATGCCCAAAAAAGGCTATAGTAAATGTTACGCCATAATAGGCACTCAATTTGGCTCTATAGACAGCGTTTTTACTGTTGCGGGAGAAAATAACAAAACTGTTTTACCTGATGGTGTAGCGCACTTTTTAGAGCATAAAATGTTTGAACAGCCCGACGGCAGCAATGTATTTTCAGAATTTGCAAAATATGGTGCGAATGCAAATGCTTTCACGAGCTTTAATATGACAGCGTATCTTTATGAGTGTACCGAAGCACCTGTTGAGAATTTGAAAATATTGTTAGATTACGTTACAAAACCGTATTTTACAGATGAAAATATAGCAAAAGAGCAGGGGATTATCGGTCAGGAAATTAAAATGTATGACGACGAAGCAGATTGGCGTTGTGCTGTAAATTTATTGAGCGCAATGTATCAGGAACATCCTGTCAAAAATGACATTGCAGGCTCTGTTGAATCAATAGCAAAAATTGATAAGGAGCTTTTATATAAGTGCTATAACAATTTTTACAATATGGCTAATATGATTTTATTTGTCATTGGAGATATTGACGTTAACGATGTTGGTAATTGCGTTGAAGATATGATAAAAGACTACAAAATTTTATCTGATTTGCCAGAAAGAAACTACGGCAAAGAATTACCTAAGGTAAACCAAAACACAGTACGTCAAAGTATGGATGTATCTGTTCCGTCTTTTATTTTAGGATATAAAGATATGTCAACAGGATACGACGGTAAAGAGCTATTAAAAAAAGCTACAGAATATTCTATAATTTTAGAACTGGCATTTGGCAAAACAAGTGAAATTTATAATGAGCTTGTTGAAAAAGGGCTTATTATGGGATTTTTAGATTTTGACGCAGAATGCGAAAAAAGTTATTGTCATATTACCCTCTCAGGGGAAAGTAACGACCCTGAAAAAGTGCGCGAAATAATCTTTAAAGGCATTAAAAATCTAAAAGAAAAAGGTATCAAAAACTGTGATATCGAAAGATTGAAAAAAGCATATCACGGACGTTTCTTAAGGCAGTTTGACCATATAACATCTATTGCGCATGCTTTTTTATCAAATACCTTTAATAATATAGGAATTTTTGATTATTTAGATGTTATATCAAAAATTACACCTGATGATATAAATAAACGTTTAAGAGAGAATTTTAAAGAAGACCTGTCTGTTCTTTCTATAATTGAACCTAAATGATAGGAAAAAGGTGGTTTTATGGTAAATACAATTTCATTTCCAAAGCTTCATATAGGACCATTTAACATTAGCGAAACTATAAATTTGCTCGGATTAAATATTCATTTATACGGACTAATAATAGGATTAGGAATTGTTACGGCGTATTTTTTTGCGATGAAAACCTGTAAAAAACATAATTTGTCGCAGGATAATATAACTGACATTTTACTATACGGGCTTCCTTTTGCTGTAATTTGTGCAAGACTTTATTATGTAATTTTTGAGCTTGACCAGTTTGATAATTTCTGGGATGTGTTTAAAATCTGGAATGGCGGAATTGCTATATACGGCGCTGTAATCGGCGCCGTTATGTCTACATATATTTACTGCAGAATTAAAAAAATAGAGCCGTTAAAAGCCTTTGATATCGGTGCTTTAGGACTCTTGATAGGTCAGATTTTTGGCAGATGGGGAAATTTTGTAAACGCAGAGGCGTATGGTGCGCCAACTGAACTTCCGTGGGGTATGCAAATAGAAAAAATAAGCACTGAAATTGCCTTTCATCCAACGTTTTTATATGAATCACTATGGAACTTGGGTGTTTTTATAATTTTACTTTTAAGACGTGATAAGCGCTCCTTTGACGGCGAAATATTTTTTGGCTATATAACACTGTACGGACTTGGGCGTTTATGGATTGAAGGACTCCGTATGGATAGCTTATATCTTGGCCCTGTAAGGATATCACAATTAGTCGCTTTAATATGTGTAATTCTGGGAATTAGTTTTATAATTTATAAAAGAATAAAATTAAAAAAAGATTGCAGTCTATAGACTGCAATCTTTTTTTAATAATTTAATTTTACCGCTGTATTCTCACTGAATACTTTTTCAAATGTATTTTTAAATCTTTCTACGCTAACTTTTCCGTCATACTGAGCAACACCATGGGTAGATGCTAATTCGTCGGTATAATCTTTTAAAGGATAAACTTTAAATCCTCTGGAATTTACATTATAATGTGTTACAGTAGGCATAACGCCTGCTTCTTTAATAAAGGTTTTACCGTCAGAATTTTTATAAATTTTAACTTCTGCCATAATACCAAGCAAATTATTTGCTTCTTTCTGTCGGGAAACGTAATTGCCTAAAGAGTAAAATACCATCGCTTTGTTTCCGTTTTCTGTATTTACCCACTTAACTGGCTGTATAACATGCGGATGAGAACCCATAATTAAATCTGCCCCGTTTTCGCACATCATCGTTGCTAAATCTGTCTGAGCTTGGCTTTCAGAAAAATGATATTCAACACCCCAATGCATAAAAACAATAGTAAAATCAGCATTATTTTCTGCAATGGTTAAATCTTTGATTATTTTTTCTTCATTTACAGTATTTACAATATATTTTTTGTTTTGGGGCAGGGGAATACCATTTGTACTGTCCGTATAGTTAAGTAAAGCAAGTTTAATACCATTTTTTTCATAATAAGTAATTTGGTCTTGCTCTTGGTGTGATTCGTTGATGCCCAAAACTGTAACATCGGGGTGTTTTTTCCAATATTCAATCGTATTTTCAACACCTTTTGAGCCCTTATCCAAAGCATGATTTGTTGCGTGTAATACAATATCAAATCCCGCATTTATAATAGCGTCACCAACGGCCTGCGGACTATTAAATAAAGGATATCCGGAATAGCCGAGTTCTTTTCCACCAAGTATAGTTTCCTGAACAATAACAGATATGTCTGCATTTTTAAAATATGGCTTCATAGCTTCATATAAAGAATCAAAACTATATGTTCCGTCTTCTTGCTCGCCGTTCCTTATAACAGGTATATGAAGCAAATTATCCCCAACCATAACCAAAGAAACCTCAGAATCTTCATTTGCTATAGGTTTTATTTCTGATTTTATTGCAGGCATAGTTTTGGGAATATTTTTTAAAATTACAGCAGTGAGAATCCCTGCTAAAATCACACCCGAGATTATAAATATCGCAAGAAGAATTTTCTTGAAAAGCTTTATTCTTTTTTCTCTTTTTATTTCAGAATATCTTTTCATTTCGTTACCTCTTTTCTGCGATTACAACTCTGTTTTGACCTGACAAATCGCGAATTACATTGATGTTTTTAAAAAGGCCCGTGTTTTTAATCAGCGCTTTTACATCTTCGCCTTGGTCATAGCCGATTTCAAAGGCAAGTACGCCGTTTGTTTCTAACTTGTTTTTGGCATAATCTATTATTTTTTTATAAAATATAAGACCGTCAATGCCGCCATCTAAAGCATACAATGGCTCATAATCTTTTACGTCAGATGAGAGAGTAGGGAGTACATCACTTTTTATATATGGCGGATTAGAAACGATACAATCAAAAGTTTTTTCAAATTCCATTGGCTCTAAAACATCGGCACAAATAAACTCAATTCTTTCTGAAACATTGTTATCTACTGCATTTTTAGCTGCTGTTTCGATACATATTTCATATTTATCAACAGCAGTAACTGTTGCATTTTTTATGTAATGCGCAAGACTAACAGCAATAGCGCCACTGCCGGTACACAAATCTAAAATATTTACTTTTTTGTCTTTGTATATTTTGATTATTTCTTCTACTAAAATTTCAGTATCAGGTCTGGGAATTAAAATTCCAGGATTAACATAAAAATTTAAAGACATAAATTCACGCACATTTGTTATATAGCTTACAGGCTCGTTATTTTTTCTGCGATTTATATAGTTTAAAAAAAGAGTTAAATCTTTATCGCTAAGCCGTCTGTCTTTATTTATAACTAAATGTAGTCTTTCACAATTTAAAACAGAGCAGAGCAGGACTTCTGCATCTAATCTTGGAGTTTCTATAGTTTTGTTTAATGTCAGAGTAGCTACTGCATCAAAAAGAGCAGTAGCTACAGTTATTTTACCATTTGTCATCATTTTTATCATCCGTCAATACGCTTTTTAGAGCCTCTATTGCAACTTCTATCTGGCTCTCATCAGGCTCTTTAGTTGTGATTTTCTGTAACCACATTCCCGGTGCGCTTATTATTCTTACAATAGCCCCGTCGTGTCTGCCTGCAAATTTTATAATTTCATAAGAAATTCCGGCTACAACAGGCAAAAGTAAGAGCCTAATAACAATTCTCATAATTTTATCTTCCCAGGAAATAAAGGAAAAGAGAATTATACTTATAATCATAACAAAAATTAAAAAGCTTGTACCGCATCTTGGATGAAGCCTTTTTTGTTTTTTTACATTCTCAATGGTTAATTCTTCGCCTGCTTCATAGCAAAAAATCGTTTTATGTTCAGCTCCGTGATATTGAAAAACACGTTTAATATCTTCCATTTTCGAAACTAAAACAACATAGGCTAAAAATATTAATATTCTTATTATTCCTTCAATTAGAGTGGTAAAAATATTGTTGGTAATGCCAATGTAATCTCGAACCAAACCTACTAAAAATGTTGGCAACATCATAAATACACCAACGCTGAATATTAATGCCACAACAACAGAAAAATAAATAGCAAAATTTAAAGATTTTTTCTCTTTGGCTTCTAATTTTTTAATTTCTTCTTCAGACATTTCTTCCTTTTTCTTTTTTGTATCGTCTTCTTCAATATCGAAAAATTCAGCAGAAAACATAAGCGCTTTCGTGCCTTCAACTAAAGATTCAACAAAAGCAAAAACGCCCCTTACAAATGGAATTTTATTTATTTTGTATTTTGCAACAAAAGAATTAACAGGCTTTTTTTCGACTATAATTTCGCCATCTGGCTTTCTTACCGCGATTGCAGACTCCTTTGGCCCGCGCATCATAATGCCTTCTATAACAGCCTGTCCGCCGATACTTGTCTTATGACAAACAGCTTCGCATTTTTTGCTCATATCAAGACCTACTTTCATTTAAAAATTCAAAAACATTTTATCATATAATCCCATAAAATACAATTAAATTTTTATAAACTTTTGAAATAAAAGAATTCTAATTGTCAATAATATTTTTTGGGGAGGATAATATATGTTAAATACAATAATGTCTATAATCGAAATATGGCTTTTATGTGTTATGGGAGCGTATTTTTATTCTATGATGCGCACTCAAAACATGGCAAAAAATTCTATACAAAAAGACTCCTTGGGCGAATTGGAAAAGTTGAGAAAATTACAAAAAATATCACTAACAGAGCCGTTATCAGAAAAAACAAGACCTGATGATTTAAATGAAATTGTAGGTCAAAAAGATGGTATTAAGGCCTTAAAAGCAGCTCTTTGTGGCAAAAATCCTCAGCACGTTATAATTTACGGACCTCCCGGAGTTGGTAAAACAGCAGCAGCAAGAACCGTCTTAAAAGAAGCTATAAATAATACCGCATCTCCATTTACCAAAGAATCTAAATTTGTCGAGATTGATGCTACAACACTAAGATTTGATGACAGAAGCATCGCCGACCCGTTAATAGGCTCCGTGCACGACCCGATATATCAAGGCGCAGGAGCTTATGGACCTGCAGGCATACCACAACCGAAACCGGGTGCTGTAACTAAAGCGCACGGCGGAATACTTTTTATTGATGAAATCGGAGAGTTACATCCTGTACAAATGAACAAGCTTTTAAAGGTTTTAGAAGACAGAAAGGTTTTCTTTGAATCTGCATATTATTCTAAATCAAACAAAGAAATACCACCATATATACACGAGATTTTTCAAAAGGGTATGCCCGCGGATTTCAGATTGGTTGCAGCAACTACAAGCACTCCTGAAGAAATTCCGCCTGCTTTGCGTTCGAGATGCACCGAGATATATTTCAATCCGCTATCGAAAAACGAAATAACAAAAATCGGGACAAATGCAGCAAAGAAAGGTAATTTTAAAATGTCAGACTCTGCAATACGATTAATTTCTAATTTCTGCGATAATGGCAGAGATGCAGTAAATCTGATTCAAACAGCAGGGTCTTATGCAAACTTGGAAAAAAGGGAAGAAATAACAACAGAAGACGTAGAATGGGTTGCAGAATGTTCAAGATTCTTGTCTTTAGGAGAACAAAAGGTTTCTGATGATGAATTCATAGGCAAAGTCAACGGTTTAGCTGTATATGGTGCTAGCAAAGGCACAATTATGACTATTGAAGCTAAGGCAAATGAATGCGAAAAGGGTAGAGGAGAGCTTAAAATTACAGGTATAGTCAACAGCGAAACTTTAGAGCGACGCGGTCAAAAATTAACTAGAGAAAGTACTGTTAAAGCTTCTGTTGAAAATGTTTTAACATTATTAGCAGAAAAATATAACACTAATCCTAAAAATTATAATATTCATCTTAATTTTCCCGGTGGTTTGCTTGTTGACGGACCGTCTGCAGGTATAGCAATTTTTGTCGCTATTTATTCTGCAATTCATAATATACCTATAAGGAACGATTATGCTTTTACAGGGGAAATTTCTATTTTTGGAAATGTGTTGCCTGTAGGCGGTGTTAAAGAAAAGGTTGAAGCCGCGAAAAATGCAGGGGCATCAAAGGTGTTCATTCCTAAAGAAAATGAAAGAAATCATTTGCATACGTTAGGTATAAACGTAGCTCCTGTTTCAACTATTTCTGAAATTACAGACATTGTTTTTAAAAACCAAATCAGCGATAGTTCTGCGGTTGTACTAAAAAATACTGATACTTTCTTAACTGCAGAAGGTATAAATTAAGAGAGCCATTGGGCTCTCTTTTGTTTTTTTACAGTATATAGTGTCCCTAATTTTTCTGGACAACTTACCGAGCTTACTTTTTTGCATATTATGTACCATAACGACTAAAGGAGGTAAGCGACTATGGGATGCAATAACAGTCTTTTTGGTTTTGGTAATGATAATTCTTGCTTATGGATTATCCTTATCATTGCTTTATTAGTTTTCTGTGGTGGTTGTGGCTGCAACGACTAATTAAGAAAAAAAGTTAGCACCGGATTTTCCGGTGCTTTTCTTTTTAATCCTTTTTTATATCGGACAGCGGATTATTTTTTGCTGCTGTTCTTAGCTGTTCGTCATCTAAATGTGTATAAATCTGCGTAGTGGATAAATTTGCATGTCCCAACATTTCTTGTAAAACCCTAACATCAACGTGACCGTATCTATACATTAAAGTTGCTGCTGTGTGTCTTAATTTATGGGCAGAATATTTGCTTGAATCAAGTCCTGCAGCATCGAGATGCAATTTTACTACGTGCTGTATTGTTTTAACGCTCATACGTCGTTTCAAACGGCTTAAAAACAGAGCATCTTTATCAGGCGATTTAATTCCGTCTTTCGGTCGCTCGTTTTCAATATAATCGGAAATAGCCTTCTGGCAGGCTTCGTTCAAATAAACTGTACGTTCCTTACTGCCTTTACCAAAAACGGTAAGCTTATCATCTTTAATATTTTTTAAATTTATGCCACAAAGCTCAGATAATCGCAAGCCACAGTTTAAAAAAATCGTTAAAATAGCGTAGTCGCGGTACTTATTATTGCCATCGACGCTTTCTAATAGTTGTTTGCTTTCATCTAAAGAAAGGTATCTTGGCAAAACCTTGGGAATTTTAGGAGAATCTAATTCTGCAGCAGGGTTAGTCCCAACTAACTTTGCTTTTGTAACCATATACTTAAAGAACGAGCGCAGAGAAGATACTTTTCTTGCTCTGGAATTCGCATTATTAAGCCTTTCACGGAGAGTGTATGAAAGATACTCGTATAAATCGTGAAGTGTTATTTCTTCTATGAAGCTCACAGGAATTTCTTTAATAGATATATCATCAAAATTTTCAATTTCAGCTTTACCTTTTAATACTAACATATAACGAAGGAATGTTCTCAAATCGAAAAAATATTCATCTACTGTGTTTGTAGATTTTCCTTTTATGGTTTCCATATAAGTTATAAAATCTCTTAAATAAAACGGTGCATCATCAAGTAATTGTTTATTGTGCATTAAAATCACTTCCTATGATATACTTTTAATATATAACTATTAGAATGTTAAGAATTAAGTATTTTTGCATAAAACCGATAAAATCAGTATTCTTTAACACATTACGTCACTTTTACTATACTCCGAATTATACAAAATTCTTATTTTGTATAATTCGATATATTTTAATTATAATACTTCTCCTTTTAAATGTCAATGCTTTTTGATAAAGTGTAACCAAAATATAATAAAAGCCTAAGGATAAACATACTTAGGCTTTTAGATAATTAAAGAAAATAAGGACTAACATAAGTTAGTCCTGTAATTTCTAAATGATTACGCAATTGCATTAAATTTAAGAGCAAGCTGTGATTTCTTTCTTGAAGCTGTATTCTTCTTGATGATACCCTTAGCTACTGCCTGGTCAATCTTTTTAACAACTAATTTAAAAGCAACTTCTGCTTCTGCTTTGTTGCCACTAGCTGCGATTGTTTCGAACTTTTTAATGTATGTTCTTAATGCAGATTTAATCATGTGATTTCTTAAAGTTTTTGTTTCGATAACTTTAACTCTTTTTTTAGCTGATTTAATGTTCGGCAAATTTTTCACCTCCAACCAAACGTATTTGACTTTATGTATTTTAACACATATATTTAGGAAATGCAACTGTTTTTTTAATTTTTTTTAAAAAAAACAAAAAAATTCAAACTTTCTATTGACAATAGATGTTACTTTAGGTTATAATATCACTTGTGATTTTGTAGCAGAGTAATTCCGCAACAAATAGGAAATGGTGTTTTTGCACCACTTCTCGACTCGTTTTTGCGCGGAAGGAGGGAATCAGTAAATGTCAGAAATTAGAATAAAAGACCATGAGTCTTTAGATAGTGCTTTAAGACGTTTTAAGCGTTCTTGCGCAAAAGATGGTATCTTATCAGAGTTCAGAAAGCGTGAACATTACGAAAAACCTAGCGTTAAGAGAAAGAAAAAGTCAGAAGCAGCTAGAAAGAGAAAGTTTAAATAAGAAACCTTTAACCGACACATTTATTGTGTCGGTTTTTTCATTTTTCGGTTTTTTCATTTTAAAGGGTGCAAAAAAGCCTAGCACTTCCCTGCACCCTATATCTATATAAACGACCTAAAAGGTCGGTTATAACATATTATGACAGAATAGACCATTATGTGATACTTTTAATATATTTCCTAAGCTTAATGATTCGTTTTTTATCAAGCGCTCTAATAAAATTTTCATTTCGGTTATAGCTTTTTGCGCATGTTCTGAATCCTCGTAAAAAATACTTTCTTTCAAATCCCCTAAGGCAAGTTCGATTTCATCCAATTCCTCGTGGTCATTAAACATCGCAAGCACACCTTCGTTTTCATCCCACAATTTTTCCAGGGATATATAGCTTTCATAAGATTTTTTCCAATCATTCTTATTTATTGCTTCAACAATTTTATTAATCGAAGCTCTTAAATCATTTTCTGTTGTTTTTAAATAAGAACAATATGTCAATATTCCAGATATTAAAACTACCAGAACTAATAAGGCTATGATAAATGTTTTCATTTTTTATCCCTCTTTTGCAAATAAAATTTGCCGTTCTCATTAACACCGGCAAACAATACTTCAGATATTTCGATATTATTCAGTTGCTTTTTTAACCATTTAATATCTTTTTTATAAAGACTTAATGCTTTTTCGCTAACAACACCGTCACAAACAAACATAAACGGCAATCCTTTATATGTTTTTTCTTCTGTTTGCGCCTTTGTCTTAGGTATAATGCTAAGGCTACCGCTTGTCTCTAAAATAGCGTATTTTATTTCGTCTATATCGGTACTTCCCTGCATTCTTAACATTTCAAGCAAATCATCTAAATTCAATCTTTGCTTTTCCATTTCGCGCCTACATATTTTACCGTTTTCTATTATCACTATAGGAGTGCCTGACATCATTTTTCGAAAACTTCTGCTTTTTAATTCGATAAAAGAGAGTGTCGCTTCAGCTACTATAAGTGTAAGTATGGGTACTATTCCGTGAATCAAAGGAATTGATACATGGCTTAATGGTATTGTAGCCAAGTCCGAAATCATAAGCGTAACAACAAATTCAGTCGGTTCTAATTGTCCTACTTGTCTTTTCCCCATTATTCTTACTGCAACTACAACAAACATATACGATATAATTGTTCTTAAAAAAGAAATAAGCATATCAAATCATCCTTAATCATTGATATGCTTATTATTTACATTTTTTTATATATTATTTAGATACTTTTTGAGCATATTTATTGTCTACAATTTTATCAAATGGGGCTCTTTTGTCTAACTCGCCCGCTTCTTCCATAATGTCTTGTAAGCGATTGTAGGATTCTTCTGTCATTACAGGTGTATCCTTCCATGCATTAATTGATTTATATCGCTCGATTGAAGAAGCAAGCATAGCTACATCTGTATCCGGGAACAAATCTAAAATTGCTTCTGCAACTTCTTTTGATGAGTGCTCTTTTACCCATTTTAAACCCTTATTAATTGCTCTTGTAAATTTTTCTATTAATTCTTCATTGTCTGCTATGTAGCTGGATTTCGCACAATAAGCAGTGTATGGAATATCGCCTGATTCTTCACCGACTGATGCTAAAATATAACCTTTATTCTCGGCTTCAATCATTGATGCTGTGGGTTCAAATAATGTTACATATTCAGCATCACTTCCTGAAAACGCACCTGCCATAAGAGAAAATTGAATACTGTCATCTAAAACAAGGTCTTTACTGGGGTTTAGACCTTTTTCCTTTAATAAATATTCAAATGTCATATATGGAACACCGCCACGTCTTCCGGGGATTACGGTTTTTCCTTTTAATTGGTTCCAATCAAATTTTTCTACCTTGTCTTTTCCAACTAAAAAAGAACCATCTCTTTGTGTCATCTGTGCAAAAACCTTTGGATAGTCTTCTCTGCCCTCGTTATACACATAGATTGATGCCTCAGGTCCGCAAAAGCCTATGTCAATTTGATTTGATAAAATTGCCGACATTACTTTGTCAGCACCCTGAAGATTAGAAAGCTCTACCTCAATTCCCTCTTCTTCAAAGAAACCTAAGGAAATTGCCGCATATTGCGGTGCGTAAAATACAGAGTGTGTAACTTCGCCTAACCTTACCTTAACCGTTTTTTCTATAGTTTCTTTCGTTCCTTTAACTTCATCTGTAGGCTGCGTGCCGCATGCAACAAAGCTAAACGCTAAAATTGCACATAAGCACATTGCCAAGATTTTTTTCATATTTACCTCCTGTTTTTAAGTACCAATTTTTCAAAAATCAGCACTATTTTATATATTATAGCTGCAAAAACAGCTAAAATAATAACACTTGCCATTACCAAATCAAGCTTAAATACCTGACCACCATAAACAATCAGATACCCGAGTCCTGCTTTAGATACTAAAAATTCCCCTGCTATAACACCAACCAAGGACAATCCCAGATTTATTTTTAAGGAATTTATGAGTGTTTTTATGTTTGCAGGCAAAACAACCTTTGTGAAAATCTGATACTTTTTAGCTCCGAATGTTTTTGCTGTAACTATAAGCTCCTTATCTGTATGCTTAAAGCCGTTAAGCAATTCCATAATAGTAACTACCAAAGAAATAGCGAGAGCCATAACAATAATCGCCTTCATGCCTGCACCTACCCATATAATTATAATAGGTCCTAATGCAATTTTAGGCAGACTGTTTAGAATAACTAAATATGGCTCAAAAATTTCTGAACAGGTTTCAAACCACCATAAAACAGAAGCAATCAAAAGCCCGAAAATTACACCAAGTAAAAAGCCTACAATTGTTTCTGTGCAAGTAACAGCTAAGTGCATAAGCAAGTCATTTGACGAAAGATTTACTATAGTTTTAACAACTCTCGATGGTTGACTTGTTATAAAGCTGTCTATCAAACCAATATTTGCACATATTTCCCATAATAAAATAAGTCCTATCAATAATCCTATTTGAATTGATAGAATTGTGTATTTTCTGATTTTTATTTTAGTTAAATATTGTTCTCTTTCTGTTTTAAGTTGTTTCATTTATATTCAGCTCCTCCCATAATGTGTCAAAATACGAACTGAATTGCGGACTTTTTCTGCATTTAAGCGGAGTTCTGTCAGTAATATCAGAAAAAGTTATATCGTGTACACTTTGAATTACAGCAGGTCTTTTAGACAAAACAATAACTCTATCTGCCATAGAAATTCCTTCAGGAATATCGTGAGTTATCATAACTGTTGTCTTTTTCTCTTTTTTAATAATGGAATAAACGTCATCGGTTACTGCTAATCTTGTTTGATAATCTAAAGCCGAAAAGGCTTCATCAAGCAGTAGAATTTCGGGATTCGTAACAAGTGTACGGATAAGAGCCGCCCTTTGTCGCATTCCGCCCGAAAGCTGTGATGGATAACTGTCTTTAAATTCATACAATCCATACGTTTTTAAAAGCTTATCAACATACAAAAGATTCGCATCGTCAATTCGACGTTGGATTTCAAGGCCTAAAAGGATATTTTTATATATAGTTCTCCATTCAAGCAGGTTATCTCTTTGAAGCATATAGCCAATTTTTGGAGTAATTCCTGTGGTTTTTGTTCCGTCTATATACACTTCTCCACTACTGGGTTTTAAAATTCCGCAAATTATTGAAAGGAGTGTAGATTTCCCGCAGCCACTTGGTCCAATAATTACTACAAATTCCCCTTCTTTTACATTAAAGCTTATATTGTCTATAGCGGTTACTTCGCTGTTGATATCCTGATATTTCATAGTTATATTTTTGATTTCAAGCAGATTCATTAAAACCTCTCCTTTGTAACAATATATTAAAAAAATCAAAACTTGCTACAATAAAAGGACTCGCTGATTTTTATTCAGTGAGTCCTTTTTTAGCTGGTTCATCTATATTCTTTATTTTCTTTTTATATTTAATAACATTTCCATAAGATTTTAATATTTCTACAGAGCAAAAATATTTTTTTCTGCAGCGCCTGCAAGTTTGACAGGATACAAATTTACTGCCGTTTAAACTCCACGCATTATGCTTTCTGATTTGACGTCCACATTCGGGGCATCTGATTTTAAATACAGATTTATCAATTAATTTGCTGCCTAAATCGGTAATTGGTACATCTTTAAACGAATTAGATTTACTTGATGCATCAACAATATATTTGTTGAGTTTGTTACTGTCAAAAATTTCAGCAATTACCTTGCCTGAAATTTCAGCATCAATTAAAGCGTCGTGAAGCTTGCTTTCTTCATAAGGTATTTTAAGTTTATCTGCGGCTGTTTTTACTCCAACCTGATTATTACTGCTCTCAGACAAAATATTAGTCACATACCTTTGAATATCTACAAACCTTGTTAAAAAATTAGCAGGCATTTCTTTACAAAAATATGTGCAGTTTTTTCTTAAAATATTAGCGTCCTGAGAACCCCAGGACATAATAACAGCGTTCTCTCCAATGAAATCCTTAAAATCCTTGGCAGCTTTTTCAAAAGGAATACCTTCTTTTTTTAAGAAGCTAATGGAAAGACCTGTGAGTTTTTCTACTGTAGGTTCCATTTTTCTATATAAAACAGGACTTATATAACGTTTAAAAGAACCGATAAGTTCCATCTTTTCGTTATACTTTACAGCGCCAATTTGTATTATTTCGTCAGGGCAACGAACCCTTACAGCCTTAGTGAATCTATTCCACTCAAGGTCAAAAATTATATAATTCATACTTTTCCTTTTCTATTACTCAGTTATTTTCCAATCAACAGGAGATTTTCCCATTGATTTTAGAATTTCGTTTATTTTAGAATAATGTTTACACCCTAAAAATCCGCGCGAAGCAGACAACGGACTTGGATGAGCTGTAGTCAAAACAAAATGTCTGCTATTTGTTATAAGCGGAAGCTTATCTATAGCATTTTTTCCCCATAAAACAAATATAACCGGGTCTTCTCTTTCGTTTAAAAGTTCAATTATTCTATCTGTAAAAATTGTCCAACCAAGCTTTTTGTGCGAATTAGGCTCTCCCTCTCGCACTGTTAAAACTGTGTTCAAAAGAAGAATGCCCTGTTTTGCCCAATCTGTCAAGCATCCGTGTGAAGGAGGGGTAATACCTAAATCACTTTCTAATTCTTTAAACATATTCTTAAGAGATGGAGGCTTCACAACACCCTTCTGGACAGAAAAACACAAGCCATGAGCCTGTCCCTGACCGTGGTATGGGTCCTGACCTAAAAGCAACACCTTGACTTCTTCATAAGAAGTAAATTTAAGCGCATTAAATATATCGTCCATTTTGGGATAAATCTTTCTTGTTTTATATTCTTGCGCTAAAGTTTTACGCAACTTTTGATAATAATCCTTTGAAAATTCATCAGCGAGTAATTTATCCCAGCTATTTCCTAATTTAACCATAACTACTTTTTCAAAAGCTTGTTTACTTCTTCTACAAAGGTGTTAATGTCTTTGAATTGTCTGTATACAGAAGCAAAACGAACATAAGCAACTTCATCAATAGCAGGTAATCTTTCCATAACCATTTCGCCTATTTTTTGTGATGATATTTCACGTTCTAACAGGTTTTGTGTCGCTGTTTCTATTTCATTTACAATATGCTCCATATCTGAAGTAGGAACAGGACGCTTTTCACAAGCTCTTATAATACCGTTTAGGAGCTTTTCTCTGTCAAACATCTGACGGGAACCATCCTTTTTAATTACCATTAAAGGAATTGTTTCGATTTTTTCGTAGGTTGTAAAACGTTTCGCACAATTTAAGCACTCTCTACGTCTTCTTATTGCTTCTCCCTCGTCTGTCGGACGTGAATCGATTACCTTGCTTTCTTCAAATTCGCAAAAGGGACATTTCATTTGTCATACCTCCAAATTTTTATAAAATTCATATATGTAGTCTTTGCGTTTTCTCATTTCTTCTGCTCTTTTTAGATATTCTCTTACATCTTTAACATTAAAAATTCGCTCTATTCTATCTCCGCGGACTAATTTGGTTACAGCACCAACACCTGCAGAAATTACAGTTCTGATTTCTTCCATCATACATATATTGTAAATTCCTTCTGTATTGTCTTTGCAAAAGCCTGTATTTTCCAAATCGCCAAGAATATTTTTCTGCCTGTATAAATAATAAGGCTTATAGCCACTCTCGCTTAGTTTTAAATGAGCGTAGTCAACCATTTTATCTACTGTATCATTTACGGGTAATACCGAAAAATCGCCTGTTTGATTAAGCCTTGCAGCTCGCTTTATACTCATCGTATGAATTGTCACATTTTCAGGCGATAACTCTAAAACTCTGTCTATTGTGTTCATAAATTCAGAAAGTGTCTCTTTAGGAAGCCCTGCGATAACATCCATATTTATGCATTCAATTCCTGTCGCGCGTGCCAGCTCGTAAGCTTTATAAATTTCATCTACCGAGTGCTTTCTGCCGATTACAGACAGCGTTTTATCGTTCATAGATTGTGGATTAATGCTGATTCTGTTGATATTATGCTTTTTCATAACCTCAAGCTTTGATTTTGTAATAGTATCAGGTCTGCCTGCTTCTATTGTAAATTCGCGACAGAGTGATAAGTCAAACGTTCTTTCAATTTTATTTAACAGATTATCAAGTTCAATAGATAAAATTGATGTAGGCGTTCCGCCGCCTATATATACACTTACTATTGATAGGTTTAAATCATCTATAATTTTTTTAATTGTATCTAATTCGAAAAATAAAGCATTTAGATACGGCTCGACAAAATGCTGCATTTCAGATACAGGCATTGAAGCAAATGAGCAATAAGCGCATTTTGAAGGACAAAAAGGAATATGAATATAAACAGAAATCGCATTTTTAGGAATCGTAGAAATAACATTTAACTCCGTTTTTGCAATAGATAGCGACAAATCTGTTTTTTTATCGCTCACTTCGTATTCTTCCTTTAGTTTTTTTATTACTTGTGCTTCGGAAAAACCATCCGATAACATATTTACTACCCTTTTCACAGGCCGTATCCCAACTAAAGTTCCCCAGGGGATTGTTTTTTCTTTTATTTGCACATTACTCACCTAATAGATAAATGGATTATTCAGCTTTTCAAAGCCAATAGTTGTATTTTCTCCGTGTCCGGGTAAAACAAGTGTTTCATCGGGCAATGTAAAGAGCTTTTCCTTTACATTTTTGATAAGCTCTTTTCCGTTTCCTGTAGCAAGGTCACATCTGCCTACACTCGAATAAAACAAAGTATCTCCCGACAATAAAAGCTTTTCTTTTTCGCAATATATACACATACTGCCTGAAGTATGTCCAGGCGTTTCTAAAACATTAAATTCATATTCCCCGCTTTTGATTATATCACCGTGTTTTACGTAAATATCGGCTATTAACTCTATCGGTCTTCTTGAATATTTGCTTGTATAATTAATGTCGGCACTTAGAAGATTTTCTCTCTCAGACTGACAAGCAATCAACTTTACACCAGTTTTTTCTGTTATTTTTTCAACCGCAAGAATATGGTCAAAATGACAATGTGTGAGGAGAATATATTTTGCATTAATACCTTCGTTTTGCAGTATTTGTAATATTTTATCGGCATCACTGCCAGGGTCTACAATAATCGCCTCGTTTTTATCCCCTACAATATAGCAATTTACACCCATTATACCTACAGGCTCTTTTATAATTATCATATTTTTACTCCGATTTTCGTTTTACTTCAAATACACCTTTTACATTGTTCAGTTTTTTTGCAACAGTATCTAATTCAAGTTTTGAATTAATCTCAATAGTAAAGTTTACAACCACAACATTATCCTTTGATAATTTTGAGTTAATTCCTGTAATCAAAATCTTCAAATCAGAAATAGCACTTGCCATTTCAGCAAGTAAACCTTTTCTATCGTTTGCACATACTTGAATTTGCGTAATATATGAGCCTTTTTGTTCAACTTCATTTTCCCAATGAACAGTAATTAAACGTTCTTTTTCTTCGCTCTTTTCGCTACCGCGAATATTTGGACAATCCTTTCTGTGAATACTTACTCCCCTGCCACGTGTTATATAGCCTACAATATCGTCTCCGGGTACAGGATTGCAACAACGGGAAAACCTAACGAGACAGTCTTCTATACCTTCAACAACTACACCATTACTTGACATTTTTTTGCGTCTTTGTTGTGTTTCAGGAATTACAATATCTGAATCTGGATTTTCGGTTTTTAAAGCTCTTTTATATTCTTCACGAAGCTTACCAATAACTTTATTTACAGTTAAGCCGCCATATCCTACAGCAGCATAAATATCATCAAGCGCTGAAAAAGTATATTTTTTGCAAAGTGCTTCAACCCATTCTGGTCTGAAAAGCTGACTGTGAGTTAAATTGATTCTTTTTAATTCCTTTTCTATGAGTTCTTTACCGTGCTGGACGTTTTCTTCCCTTCGCTCCTTTTTTAACCATTGATTAATTTTAGACCTTGCCTGAGAAGTTTTACAAAGCTTAAGCCAGTCACGACTTGGTCCTTTTACGGCAGAAGATGTCATAATTTCTACGATATCTCCATTTTGAAGAATGTAATCAAGATTAGAAATTTTTCCATTAACCTTAACACCCTGCATTTTACATCCTACAGCACTATGAATAGAGAATGCAAAATCAATAGGTGTTGAACCAGCAGGAAGATTTACAATATCACCCCTTGGAGTAAATACGAAAACCTCATCTGCAAAAAGGTCAATTTTTAAAGTTCTCATAAAATCATCTGTATCTACAACGCTATTTTGAATTTCAAGGAGCTGACGAATCCACTCTAGCTTTGTATCTACATCTGTTTTTTTATCAACGCCCTCTTTGTATTTCCAATGAGCCGCGATACCGTATTCTGCAACACGATGCATATCCCAGGTTCTAATCTGAATTTCGAAAGGTGTTCCGGTAGGCCCTATAACTGTAGTATGCAATGATTGATACATATTTGGTTTAGGCATTGCGATATAGTCTTTAAATCTACCAGGAATCGGATGGTAAAGCTCGTGCACCATTCCCAAAACAGCATAACATTCTGTTATTGAGTCCACAATAACACGGACAGCAAAAAGGTCATACAGCTCATCAATCGATTTTTGCTGAGTATACATTTTTCTGTAAATGCTGTAAAAATGCTTGGCACGGCCTGTAATAGTCGATTTTATGTTCATTTCAGCAGTTTTTATTTTTAACGTTTCTATAATATCATTAATAAAACGCTCGCGTTCTTGTTTTTTTAAATTAATTGATTCCGTAATTTCTTTATAAGCAACAGGGTCTATATATCGAAGGGACAAATCTTCCAATTCCCATTTGATTTTAGACATACCAAGTCTGTGAGCTAAAGCCGCGTAAACCTCGAGTGTTTCCCTTGCCTTTTCTCTTTGCTTCATTTCGGATTTCGCTGTTATTGTGCGCATATTATGGAGTCTGTCCGCAAGCTTAATTAAAATCACGCGAACGTCCTTTGCCATAGCAAGAAGCATTTTTCTGATATTTTCAACCTGTTGCTCTTCTGCTGTAATGTATTGAATTTTGCTTAGCTTTGTTACACCATCGACTATTATCGCTACACTATCGCCAAATTCGTTTTTAACATCATTTAAAGTATATTCTGTATCTTCTACTACATCATGTAAAAGTGCTCCCACTAAAGTTTCACAATCAAGCTCTAAATCTGCTAAAATATATGCAACCTCTAAAGGATGAGTAATATATGGTTCGCCTGACGCACGAATTTGACCTTTATGCGCTTTTTCTGCCAAAGTATACGCTTTTTCTAACATTTCGATGTTAAAAGCAGGGTTTGTTTTTAAAACCTTATTCTTTAAAGTTTCAAAATCATGTGTTGTAAAAACCATATCTACACCTCCTAATCTCCCTGATGAATTTTAATGTCTTTAAGTAATACCTGTAACTGCCGTGTTCCTCTGTATATGTTAATATCAATGCTGAATGCAATATCTATCACATCGCCTACGTTTAATATTTCAAGAAATTCTCCCATGTTAAATCCAACTGATTCTATCGTATAATCTCCTGAAGATAAAATAAGCTTTAAATGCTTACCGTCGCTTAATGGCCTGATTTGAGAAATTCTTAGTTCTTTAACATAGAACAAAGGGCAGGCATTCCCCATGCCATAAGGCTCTAATATTGCTAATTTTTCAGCAGTATTCATATTGATATAAGGCGGCGGAAGTTCTGAATCGATATATAAAATCGGCATAAAATCTTCTTCTGTAAGACAAGCCTTTGCATAAGTATTAATCTCTTTTCGGAATGCATCAATATTTTCGGGCTTTATCGACAATCCTGCTGCTAAATCATGACCGCCGAATTTTTGCATTAAATGCCCTGAGTTTTCAAGTGCCTTAAAAAGATTAAAGGAGCGGATGCTTCTTCCTGAGCCTTTTCCGTTTTGCTCATCCGTACTTATAAGAATACAAGGTTTATTAAATCTTTCAGAAATTTTTGATGCAACAATACCTATAATACCATGATGCCATCCTTCGTGTGATAAAACAATAACAAAATCGTCCTTAATGGATGGTGTTGACTCAATAATGTTTAGGGCATCTTCTAAAATGCTGATTTCTATCTCCTGACGCTCTTTGTTTTTATCATCTAATATTTCTGCATATCTTTTAGCAGTCATATCATCACTTGCTAAAAGCAGTTCAACTGCACAGCTTGGGTCGCCCATTCTCCCTGCAGCGTTTATTCTTGGAGCTAACATAAAACCAATTGTTCCGGTTTGAACATTAGAAAGATTGATATCTGCCACGTCTGCAAGGGCACGAATACCACGATTAACTGTGTATTTTAAAAGTTCAAGACCTCTTTTAACAATAATTCTATTTTCGCCAACCAAAGGCATAACATCAGCAATGGTTCCGATAGCTACAAGGTCAATATACTCATCTATAAGCTCACGCATATGAAAATGCATTTTTATAGTAAGAGCCTGTAAAAGTTTAAATGCAACACCCACACCGGCAAGCTTTTTAAAAGGATACTCGCAATCAGACTGCTTTGGGTTTAACAAACAATATGCATCCGGAGTTTCATCCTTACACTCGTGATGGTCAGTAATTATGGTTTCTATTCCTAACGATTTAGCGTAAGCAATTTCCTTTACAGCCGTAATACCGCAATCAACCGTAATTAAGAGCGTTACACCTTGTGATTTAATTTTATCTATCGCATCAGTGTTGATTCCGTAGCCTTCTTCGTGCCTGTCCGGAATATAATACATAACATCAGCCTTATGCGAACGCAGAAACTTTACCATAATAGCGGTTGAAGTAATTCCATCTACATCATAATCGCCATAAATTGCTATTTTTTCATTTTTTTCAATAGCAGACAATATTCTTTCTGTAGCTCTTTCCATACCCGTCATTAAAAAAGGGTCTATGAGAGCATCTTCTGTTGGTGTTATAAAATTTTGTGGTTCTGTAATTCCCCTGTTTAATAAAATAGTAGAAATAACAGGTGCTACACTATAGGTATCAGTTAAATTTTTAACGTCTTCAGGTTTATGCTCTTTATGCATATAAATCCATTTTTTCTTCTTCATTAAATGTTTTCCTCATATTTTCTCGCACGACTATATATTGTGCAAACTTATAATATTGTATCTATTATACTACTTTTTACAGTAATATGCAACCTTCTTTTTAGAAAATTTTATATTTACTTTTACAGTGTTTTATCGTATAATATTTTATAGTAAAAATTAGTTTGAAAATGCATTGTTTTAAGTATAAGAATGGGGATTTTATGAAATTTTTAGTTTTTAGCGACAGTCACAGACAAACGAACCCGATGGACAAAGCAATAGAAAAACACAAAGACATAACACACATAATTCATTGCGGAGATGTAGCAGATGATTGTGAATATTTAGAAATGGTATACGGAACAACCCACTCAATTTGTGCTGTATGCGGTAATAACGATTTTTTCTCGCACTACCCTGTTATGAGAATAATAAAATGTGAAGGACATATAATTTACCTGACACACGGACACAAAGAGCACGTTAAATCGGGGTTTTATAATTTAAAATTTTCAGCTAAAGAAAAAGGTGCTGATATGTGTATTTTTGGTCATACACATACACAAGTTTTAGAAAATGAAGATGGTATAATAATCTTAAACCCAGGCTCAATCGGATACCGTGATGAGTATGCTGTTATTGATGTTACAAAAGATAAAATTAATTTTGAAATACTAAAAATTTAAGTAGTATTATATACTACTTTATCCTATTTGTTAATATTTTTTCGCATTTTGTGTTATCATCAAATTAGAGGTGATTTCATGAAACCGTTGAAAAATAAAATCAGTATCACAATTGACTCGGATATATTGGAATTGTTGCGTAAAAATGCAGAAAAAGATGACCGTTCTCTTTCCCAGTATATAAATATTATTTTAAAAGATTTCTTAAAAACGAACGAGAAAATTGAAAGACGCTAAAATAAGCGTCTTTTTTTGTAGTTTTCAAATTAGAGAAAAGTAAAAGAGAATGGTGAAACTATCGACCGATTTTTTGCATAAAAAAATCAAAGGCACATACAAGATGCACCTTTAATTTTCTGGCAGGGGCAGTAGGATTCGAACCCACGACAAACGGTTTTGGAGACCGCTGCTCTACCAGCTGAACTATACCCCTAAATATTAAATTACCAACAGGATGGATTATATCATAATCCAAATGCTATGTCAAGAGCAAAAAAAGATTTTTATACAGAAAGGACTGTAAAAATAAAATGGATGAAAACAAGCGTTTTTTTAATAAACCAACAATATTAATTACAGTTATATGTATTTTAATCACATCTGTTACAGGTATGTTTATTTTAAAATCAAAAAGTAGAAATAATTCATATATAGTAAAATCAGAAAATAACTACTTTATCGAAAAAGAACTCGATTCTGTAGAATTAGGTGTCTATAATAAAGATGTTTATGGTTTGATAAATATAAATACCGCCGATAAAGAAACGCTGATGCTTTTAACAGGTATAGGAGATAAAAAAGCGGATGCGATAATTGAATATCGTAAAAATCATCCTTTTAAATCCACAAATGAAATAATGAATATTAATGGTATAGGTAACGCTATATTTAAGGAAATAAAAGATATTATATGTGTAGAGTAAAAAGCCGATTTTAATAAATCGGCTTTTTACTCTTTTAATTTCAATTTTTTAATCAAATCGTTTTTTCTTTTTTTTTTTTTTGTTAATTTCGTTACGTTAATT
>JAZNDH010000026.1:0-2161 GCA_045587965.1 Congzhengia sp. | reverse complement strand
CCTCTTTGCTTTGCGTCACCGGTTTTCACCGATTTTGCTAAATATTGAACTTAAAATAAGTTTACCACAATGAACTGACTTTGTCAAGCAATCTTTTGATCTCTGGCAAAAACCCAAAGTGTATTATTTACAGAATTTTCTGCATCACTTAACTTATAAATACTAAGGATTACAGTTTCTCCGTTAGTCTTTTTATATGTAATTCTGGGGGTATTACCTTCCAAAAGCTGTCTTTTCAGAGCCTCATAATTCAAAAAGTTCATAATTGCTCTGTGGAACTCGGGTGCAACAGAATCATCTATATACTTAGTTAAAAGGTTAGAAAAATGTTCTTCGTTTTCATTATAACCAAGATAGGCAGGCATTAAAATACGATGCGCCTTGTCCGTATCTAAGTCTACACGATATATCCCATTATAATTTTCTTTCAGAATAGAAATCATCGCATCAATTTCAAGTATGCCTGTTTTCACATGGACGTAACCTTTGTCATCTGTATGTGAGGCATTTTTCTTTTCTTTATCCTGATAATATTGAGCCTTTGCCTCATACATTCTGATTTCGGCTTCGCGAACCATTTCTTCACAGTTTGTGTTTCGATTTCTGTGGGATGTACCAATAGCAACATGGTAGTCCCTTGTTTTTATTTGCTGGGCAAAGGTTTCGATGCTCTGTTTAATAGTTTCTTGTGGAATTTTCTTTGCAAACACTAAGAATTCATCGCCACCCATACGATAAATGTACTGACCATAGAACACTTCCTTTAAGGAATTTGCAATATAGATAAGCATTTCATCGCCTGCGGCGTGTCCGTATTTATTGTTCCTGATATGAAGCTCGTTAACATCAATATAAATGCAGGAAAAGTCTTCCGGTTTTTCTTCGTCAAAAACGAGAATATCTTTTTTATATGCAACACGGTTTAACGCTCCGGTAAGAGAATCTGTTGTTGCAGCAAGCTCAGTTTTATTAAGATGCTTTTTGTTGTATATGGCAATAGAAAAGCAAACAGCAACATCGCCCACAAGTTTTCTGATGGAAGAACTTTTCTTTGGGTTAATTGTGCCCAAAATACTAACATGGTTGTCTTTATCTGCAATAATTGCAAAAGAAACATCCTTGATACCGTGATTTAATAAAAAGTGATAAAATTCCGAATTGGTTTTTAATAGGTGATTATTGGGAATAATTTGCATAAATCCGGTAGCTGAATCATCCGTGTGAATGTTTGCCGCATACCTGAAAAGCTCACTTACAAAGTATTTTCTTTCGTCACCCAATAAGCATTTATCCTTCAAGGAAGGCTTTATGTAGCAATAATCCTCTCCGTCAGTATCTGCAAAGAAGCAGGAACGCGCGCTTGAAAATTCTTTTATTCTTTTTAATGCAGTATTTATATTTTCATGTTGCCTGTTTATTTCCAGAAGAAGATGCCTGATAACAGAAGACTCTGAATTTAATTTTGTTCTGTTTTTTTCGCTTCTTAATATCAGTTCAAGATAAATTGCTATAATTAAAATGATTAGAGCAAAACTAACAAGTAAATTGCGGGATATTTTATGAGTTTCCTCAAACACCTGAGTTTCATAACGTGCAAGCATGATACCCCAGTCAAAATCTTCAATGGTAGAATAATGGGTATAAAGATTCTCACCTGTACGTATTGACTTGAACGATGAATATCCTTTATCGGAATTGGCCAGCATTTCGTATGAATAGCCGTCATTATACTCCCTGTTTTTCAAGCTTGACAGTTCAGATGGTTTTTCATTTATTGTATCTATAATAAATTTTCCTGTTTCTTTATCATAAACGAAAAGTTGAGCATCAAGCTCTTTTGCCATATTATTGTATTTTTCGTTGATGGTTTCAATCTTAATGATGCCATACATAATACCGACAGTTTCTCCGTTCACCTGAATCGGAACAGAACTACGGACTACCTGTTCATCAGGCATTGAATAGCTATAAGTTCTACCTGTAATATGTTCTCCAAGACTTGCCTGCTCTTCAAATGAAATTTGTCCGCCTAAATCATAAGTGCCGTCCTTTGTGATAAATGTGCCGTCCGGGTTAAGTATACCAATTCTTGAAAACAAACCGATTGGCTTAAAGGAATCAAACATACGCTCATAGCCTTTTCCGTCAGCATAGAGCTTTG
>JAZNDH010000025.1:0-55232 GCA_045587965.1 Congzhengia sp. | reverse complement strand
CCCCAACATACTTATAGTATATTGGGGTTTAATTAAAATAATTCTATGTCTAATACATTTATTATTTCAAGCATCATATTTGCACTCAATTTTTGCGGCAGATTGTTTTTTATTAAAAACTCTCGTCTTTTTATTCTGCTTTCTGTTTGTCCAATGTAGCCTGATTTATAAAGGTCTAATTTAGTATATTTTTTCTTTGTTTCTTTTTTTTCGCCGTCAATGGTTGCTCCTGCATCCATTAAAGCTTTTATTATTATATCCTTTTTTATACCTTCAACACCGAGCAGGCCTTCTTTACCAGGCTCAGACTTTCTTTTTTCCTTACCCTTTATTTCGGGAATATAGGCATGGAGTACATTAGGTGCAATATTTTTAATATGATTTCTTATAATAAATCCTGCACGGTCAGAATCTGTTAAAATAATAACTCCGTTTTTTTCAGAAACTCTTTTAATAAGGTTTTTCATTTCATTATCTTTAAAAATCTGAAAACCGCCTGTTACTATAATATCAGCATCTAAAAAAGATAAAAGCTTTTTTTTATCGTGTTCGCCCTCTACAATAATAGCTTCTTTAACTCTCATTATCTTATTCTTACAGGCAATATTATGTAAACATATTTTTCGCCGTCTAAAGGTCTTATAACAGCAGGTGTAACCGGGGTAGAGAACGAAAGCTTTATTTTTTCATCGTCAATATTTTTAAATGCTTCTATTAAATATTTAGGATTAAATGCAATTTGCATAGGCTCACCCTGCATATCAATAGAAAATTTATCCTTTACCTTACCCATTACAGATTCACAATCGATAGAAACTGATGTTTCATCAATATCTAACAAAACGTGGGATTTTGAAGCTTCGTTTACTATAGTTGCAGCTCTGTCAATAGAATTTAGGATTTTTCTTCTTTCAACTATAAATTCCAATGTGTTTTTATGATTAGCAACAGACTGATAATTTAAATATTCGCCGTCTATAATACGTGAAACAAATATACATCTGTCGGTTACAAATTTTACATTGTTTTCATTAACTGAAACCTTTACAAGCTCGTCACTTTCGCCTAAAATTCCCAATAATTCTTTAGCATTTTTGCCAGGGAATATAAATTTTATATCTTCTTTTGCTTCTATTTTTTCTTTTCTTATAGCAACTCTGAAGCCGTCACAGCCTACAACGTTTATATTATCTTCTGAAATATCAAATAAAAGTCCGCATAAAACAGGTTTATCTTCCTTTTGAGAAACTGCATAAACTGTTTGCTTTATCATATTTTTAACTAAAGATTCTTTAATTTCAAAGGTTTTGCCTTCTAAAACCTGGGAAAGCTGTGGAAATTCTTCGGCAGAAGATGTTGAAAAGTTAAATTTTGCATATCCGCATTCAATTTTTAAATTATCCTTTTCATCAATTTCTAAAAAAACATCTTCATCGGTATCAGGCAATTTTTTAACAGCGTTAGAAAAAAGTGATGCTCTTACCATAGCAAGTCCTGTTTCTTCTACATCTGCAGGAATAAAACATTCAATACCTAAATCTAAATTATTGCCAACTAATTTAAAAGCATTTTCTTTAGCTTCTATAAAAATTCCTTCTAAAACAGAGATAGGGGTAGAAACCGGAACAGCTTTTTCAACAAGTGAAACTGCTTCCATTAAATCCTGACGGTTACATTTCATTTTCATCATAACGAAAAACTCCTGTTCTATATATAATAATATAATATTTATAGTAGTAGTAATAGTAGGTGCTGTTGATTCTGTGGAAAAGTGGCATAAACACATACGGTTAACAAAAATTTACCTGTTAAAAAGCGTGTTTAAAAAATGTTTATAATTTTAAATAATCCACAGGCAAAATTTTAACTTTTTCCATAATATGTAAGTAAAAATTTTATCAACAATGTTATAAACATAAACTAACATCTTATAAACAAATTTTCTGTTGAAAGATTAAGTCACATATTAATTACATTATATCACAAAATCATTGAAATTGGAATAAAAATATGATAAAATAAAGAAAAAAATTAGAAAAAGGGGATTTTTAAAAATGAATGACGTAAAAGAAATACCTTTTTTTAAAAATGAAAGCTTTTTTAAAGAAAATGAAAAAATTTACATTCAGCTTTCTACAGAATTTCCTGAATATGTAGGGGTTTTACATAAGCATCAGTTTATTGAAATAGTGTATATTCTTTCAGGAAGTGCTATTCATACAGTAGGCGGAAAAGAGTATAAAATAAAAGCCGGTGATGTAATACTTATTAATTGTAACACTCCGCATAAATTTACCCCTGATAAAAACTCAAAAGAGTCATTCATTGCTTACGATTTAATGTTTTCTCCTGAATTTTTTGATACAACATCACTTGATATTGGGGATTTCAGGGCTTTAAAAAATTGCTTTTTATTTATCTCACTCTTCCCATCAGACGAAATGTTTTTACCTGATATGCATATACAAGGAAAGGTTATATCTTCTTACGGAGAAATATTTTCGCAGATATATAACGAGTATAAGTATAAAGAAAAAGGATATATACAATTAATTCGTGCCTTTGTTATAGAGTTAATTATAAAAATTTTCAGAGATGTTGAAAAGCAGGGAATTATAGAATTGACCACAGAAAAAAAAGATGCAGTAAAGCAGGCAATAAAATATATCGAAGAAAATTACAATATGAAGTTATATGTTGATGATATTGCTTCAAAAGTGTTTTTCAACGGAGATTATTTCAGAAAAATATTTAAAAAGGAAACAGGAGAATCAATAACATCATTCCAGCAAAAGCTCAGAATAAACGAAGCGTGCAGATTACTTTCCACAACCGAAAAACCAATAAAGGATATATGTGAAATTGTTGGTTACAGTGATATGAAAGCTTTTTATAAGGTTTTTAAAAAGGTTATTGGAAAAACACCAAACGAATACCGAACCGACCAATAAAAAGTCCAATTATTCCAATGACAATCATAATATTTTTAATTATAATAAAATTAGAAAGGAGTTTTTTTGTATGAGCATTCAAACAGTAACAGGAAAAATTAACAAAGAAGATTTAGGGATAACAACCCCGCACGAACACATCTTTATCGAGCTTACGGCGTTTTTTGAAGAGCATCCGATAGATGATGTAAAAAGTCCAGCAACAGAAAAAGTTGCAATGGAAAATCTCGGCATATTAAACAGAGACCCTTATGCTCTCCGTGATAATTTAAGAATGTCGGATTATGAAACACAGAAAAAAGAAATATTGAGATTTAAAAAAGCAGGCGGTGGCACGATTGTAGATGCTACAATGCCAGGCATAGGCAGAGACCCTGTTATGCTCAAGAAAATTTCTGAAGAAACAGGAATTAATGTAGTTATGGGCACAGGCTATTATGTGTGCAGCACTCATCCTGAAGAAATGAAAAAAATGAGTGAAGAAGAAATCGCTGACCTGATGGTTAAGGAAATAGAAGAAGGAGCAGAAGGCACAGATATTAAAGCGGGTATCATCGGCGAAATTGGTATCAGCGAAATTTTTGATGAAGAAGAAAGACGTGTTTTAAGAGCTTCTGCTATAGCACATAAGAAAACAGGAACAAAAATTTTAGTTCACATTAACCCATGGACAACAAACGGTATAGAAGCAACACAGATATTAATGGATGCAGGTGTAAAACCTGAAAACATTGCGATTTCTCATATTGACGTTATAAATGATGAAGATTATATATATAAGCTTCTTAATATGGGTGTTTATGTGGAATTTGATAATTTCGGTAAAGAATATTATGTTGACCGCGATGTAAGAAGAGATGGCTACGGACCTTTTGTTCACGATACAGACAGAGTTGCTTTAGTTAAAAAATTAATTGAAGACGGCTATAAATCACAAATCTTATTAAGCTGTGATGTTTGTTTAAAATCTTGTCTTCGTACATACGGCGGCTGGGGATACGATCACGTGTTGAAAAACATCCTGCCCATGATGGAAGATTTCGGAATAAGCAAAGAAGATATTAAAATAATGGTAGAAGATAATCCGGCAACATTTTTAGACAATGGAGGTATAAACTAATGGAAAGAATAAGAATTCCGGACAGCGAATTTGCAGAAAGAGTAAAAAAAGTACAACAAAAAATGGCTGAAACAGGTTACGACGCGTTGCTTTGCTATGGTAACGAAGCAGAGCCACAGTTTGTAAGATATTTCAGTGACTATTGGCCATCATTTGAAACAGCAGGCGTTTTTATTCCTAAAGAGGGTGATGCAAAGCTTATTATCGGTCCTGAAAGCTTTACATACGCAAATGACCGTTCAAGAATTAAAGATATTCGACTCGTAAAATCTTTCAGAGAATCTTCAGAGCCTGAATATCCTGGAAAAGAACTCGATACATTCACATCTATTTTTAAAGAATGTATGGGTGATGCGCCAATTAAAAAATTCGGTGTAGCAGGTTTACCTCTTTTAACAGTTGGTATTTACTTTGATTTAATGGAACACTTAAAACCATACGGCGATGTAAAAATCGAAAAAGCAGACGATGTTGTTGCTTCAATCCGTATGTATAAAACAGAAAACGAGCTTGCATGTATGAGAAAAGCAGCCGAAATAACAAAGGCAACAATGGATTATGTAATTGAAAACATACATGTAGGTATGACAGAAACACAGGTTGTAGGACTTGCCCTTGGTAAAATGCACGAGCTTGGTGCTGAAAGAGAAAGCTATCCATTATGGGTATTAACAGGCGACGGCTCCGACCAGGCAATAAGCCGTCCGAGAAACAAGGTAATAGAAAAGGGCGATATGACATTCTTACAAATCGGCGCAAGATACGAAGGTTACGCTTCATCAATCGGCCGTCCTGTTGTTTTTGGTAAGGCAACACCTGAACAAAAAGCTTTAATAGAAGCAGGCTATGAAGTTCAGCGTTCTGTACTTGCTATCACAAAAGCGGGCGTGCCTGCAAGTGATGTAGCAAAATTCCATTTAGAAAAGGTTAAAGAGCTCGGTTTTGCTGACCACTATCTATATGGACCATTCCACGGCAATGGTCTTATGGAAGGTGAAGCTCCCTGGGTAGAAACAACATCTGATTATTTGTTGGCAGAAAATATGACATTCTGTTCTGATATATTCCTTGGCTCACACGCAACAAAGCGCGGCATAAGAATAGAAGACGTTGTAAGAATAACAAAAGATGGTTGCGAAAACTTAACGAATTTCCCACGCAAGCTTTTTGAAATTCTTTAATAAAAAATTAAAAATGGAGAGAAGTAAATATGGAAGGAAAAAAACAATGGTACATTGTTGACGGCTACAGACCGGCACCACAGCCAGACCCTAACGCCGTTTACGAAGGGCACGAAAGTATTATGCTTCTTAATACAAACGATAAAGACGCACACGTTCTTATAAATCTGTATTTTGAAGACAGAGACCCTATCGAAAATATAAAATACACTGTACCCGCAAAGAGAATACGTTGTTTTAAATCAGACGACAAGGATGTTTTGGGCGTTGAGATTGGAATTGGTGTACAATATTCTATGAGCATTAAAAGCGATGTTGGCATTATCGTGCAATACGGCAGATTAGATGTGCAGCAACCAAATATGGCTTATATGGCATTAATGGCACAAAGTAAATAAAAAGGAGAATACAAAAATGAAATTAAGAGAAAAATTCTGGTTATGGGGACATCCCGAAGGTTGTTATAATTATATATGCAAAGATGTTTCACGTATGACACCAATGGAAGCGTGCCTTTATTTAGGCATAAGAAATACATTTATGGTTCCTGATGGCGACCATAATGGTGCAACAGTAAACCGCAGACAGTATAACAAGTCATTCACAACCTTAAGTCAGGTTGGTTGGGAGTGCTTTGAAGCGGGCGAAAACCCTGAACTCATAAAGAGAAATATTGAAGAAGCAAGAGAATTTAAAAACATTACATGTGCTGTTTTTGATGACTTTAAATCTCCTGACCTTACTACTAAAATTCCAAGATATAAGAAAATACCACTTGAAAACTTACAGAGATTAAATGATTTACTTCATAATAATGATGTAAGAAGAATGGAATCATGGATGGTTTTATACTGTCATCAGTTTGGCGAAAACCCACAGGAAGACGAAGAATTTCAGCCATTTATGGATGAGTTCGACGGTGTAATCATGTGGAACTGGTGGGAAAAGAATTACAAAGATATTCCTAAAAAATGGGAGCAGTTCAAAAAAATTACACCAAAAACAAAGAGAATGAATGGTTGTTATCTCTTTGACTTCGGCGAAAACAAGCAGGCAACAGGAGAAGCCGTTTTATTCCAGCTTGATTTTTATCGCGAAAAGATACTCCTTGGAGAAACAGAAGGCGTAGTTTTACATACCAACACAATGGCTGACTTAGATTATGAAGCGTATGATGCTGCTATTGAGTGGATGGAAAAACACGGCGATGAAGAAATCTAATTTAAAAGTAAAAACTCATACAATAAACAGGGGTTGTAGCATACCGCTACAGCCCCTGTTTACATTTCATTCCAAATTTCATCGTCAGATGCAAACTTTTTAGTATATCTGCAAGGATGAATCTGCGGGTCAAACCCGCAAACAACACGATATTTACAATATGTGCATGGTGTAAAAACACCATCTCTTACAGGTAAAATATCAACATTACCTGCTATTATTTCCTGACCGATTTCTGTTACGGCTTTTTTAATATAATTCTTTAATTTTTCGTATTGTTCATCATCTGCAAGCTTTGATTGATTACGTGAATATGAGCCGTCCTTCAGCTTATAAACAGGAATTACAGCCGACCAACCTGATTCTGTTTTGTTATCCATAGCAGAAATTACTTTTTGTTCACTGCTTAATAACCCGCTCATCTTAAATGCCCTTAGGGCTTTTTCGTCATCTGTTAGGGAGTCGGGCAAAGCGTCATCAACGGGGTCATCGAGCTTAAAATAAAACATTCCGCCGAATTTTTTATTTCCTTTTCCTAATTTTTCCTTAGAATTTTCAGTAACGGCAACCATATAAACAGAAAGCTGAAGTGTTGTCATATTAAAAATATCCGATAAAGAATAGCTTTTGTTACCCGACTTATAATCTATTACCTTAATATAGAGATTTCCGTCAGAGCTAAAGGTATCCACCCTGTCTATTCTGCCTATCATAGTGATTTCTTCGCCTGTGGGGAGCACTACAGTTACAGGCTCAATATCGCCGTTTTTATCGAACGAAAGCTCAAATGCGGCGGGCTCAAATTCCCCGCGGGCAACGTGCTCGCAAATTGCCCACACAGATTTTGAAACCAGGCTTTTAAGCCTTGTTTTTAATGCCTCAATTCTTCCTTCGGAAAATATTTTTTTTAACATCATTGCGCCAAACATTTCATCAATGATTTCGTCGCAGATTTCTTTTTGCTGTGCTTTTGATACTGTTTTAAAGCTCAACCCTTTTTCGCGAATAACACGGGAAAACCGCTCTACAACCTCATGTAAAAGACTGCCCACATCGGGCGCTTCAATTTTTAAAACCTTTCTTTCACGTGCGCGCAAGCCGTACTCAATAAAGAAAGAAAAAGGACACGAAGAGAACCTTTCAAACCTTGAAACGCTACCCACCATACTTCTGCCGTAAAGCAAATTAACGGCATCACGGGAAAGCTTGCCTGCAGTATTTTCATATTTTGAAAATTTGATTGCGCGTTCTATTTTTTCGCTATATTCATCGTCTTGCTTAAGTAAAGAAGCAAGCTTTTTAGCAAGAGAGTTTTCTTGTAACTTACTGATATTCGATAAAACATACGAATACGCTGAAGCCTTTGAAAAAACAGAGAGCTCAGGAGTGAGTAAATCGTCAATTAAAAAAGAGTCTGTTTTTAAATTTAAAAATATTCTTTTGAGCTTTCCTATAAAGCTTGCGGGGCGCAAACCTGTGCCGTCGTTGTCTATAGGATAGCTCACAAAAAGCTTTTCACGGGCGCTGTTTACAGAGCTATAAAGTGAAAATTCCGCGGCTTCAATCAGCTTTTTCCCATCGGGTGCAACCGAAACATCACGCTCTTTAAGATACTCACGCTCGCTGTCGGAAAAAAGTCCTGCCGACATAGGAAAATTCGGAAAACAGCCGTCATTTACACCAATCAAAAACAAAACCTTAACATTTTTAATAATTGAACGGTTAACATCACCGAAAGACACGCTGTCGTAAACTTTAGGGATAATACCTATTGTTTTTTTAGAAAATCCTGCTGTTAAAATCTCTTTTAAAACAGCTATGCCTGTATTTTCATCAGCTAAACAATTTTTCATAGTTTCTAAGGTTTCAATAATGATATTGTAAACCTCGGTGTATTCATCAGCTAATGAAAGCATTCCCTGCTCTTTAAAGTTTTCTGCTTTTTGTAAAATTTTTCCTTCTAAATCGGTTTTCTTAAAAAATTCAAGCAAAGAATTTACGCGGTCGGCAACATTTTTTGAAGCCGATATTTTTTCCTTTAATGCCACAACAGGTGATAAAATTTTATTTTTAATTTCAACCTGAGCCAAGCCTTCTTCGCCTGAGTCTGTTTCTTCTGAAAATATGCCTTTGCTTTTCCTTAAAAATCTTTCATCATCGAGCCAGTCGTTGTAATTTATGGAAGATGCCAAAACGTAATTTTCAAGCTTTGCGGCTTCTTCAGTTGTGACGTCTAAAAAGCCCGATTTCATATATACGCTCACTCTGTCTGTTGTAATGCCTGTTAGTAAATCAAAAACAGAAAACAGGAAAACCACAACGGGATGGTCTAAAAAGTTCTTTCTTGTATCAACAAAAACGGGGATTTCTCCCAGAGAAAATGTGCTTTTTATTATATCCTTATAGCCCTCGTAGTCGCCTGTAATTACCGCAATATCACGATATTTATACCCCGTAGCCACCAAAGACCTGATTTTTGCGGCAACGCTTGTTGCTTCATCGTATCTGTTTTTAAAAATGCTTAGTGATAAGTCATTGGTTTTTTCTTCAAACGGACAGGCGTCCGTTGCCATTGCTTTTTCTAAATGTGCAAGTTCTTTTGATAAAAACCTTTGGTTATCTTCTAAAATTTGTGGAAAAGAAATGTCAGCCCCTGCATTTTGGGCACATTTATAAAGCGCCTTTTTTGTTTCGTTAACAGTTGAAAAAATGCCGTTTTCTGCACTTTCAGGCACACACAAGGAAACCACAACGTCGGCACCTGCTGCAAGCATAGATTCTATGCAAAAGAGCTCGTTTTTTGTAAATCTGAAAAATTCATCAATGTAAATAACAGAATTTTTTATATATTCATTACCAAAACACAATGATGCAAGCAATGTTATGTCGTCATCGCCGTCGCACATTTCATCATTTAAAAGCTTGTTGTATTCTTCGTAAACCAACGAAATATCATAAAGTCTTGCAGAAAAAAGCGGCTCATCTAATTCTTGTGATATAACTCTTAACGTTTCAGGCATTATCTGACCTTTTTTAAATTCAGATATTGCACCTAAAAACAAATCGATATAGCCTGTTTTTTCTTCTGCCTTTTTAAAATAGGTAAGCTTTGCGCGGCAGCGTGACATTGCACGGCACAAAAGCATAGCTTTTGCGCTGTTGTCGATACGCTTATGGGTAAGCCCTGACTCTGAAATAAGCCTGTTTGCCAGTCTGTTAAATGACGTTATGTTAAGGCTTTCGCAGATGTATCCTGCCTTTTTAATCATCTGCATTTCGCGCTCGTGACTGTATTGCTCAGGGACAATTACAACAGCATTTTTTAAAAGCTTGTGAGAGTTTAGAGCTTCTTTTAAAATATATTCACTTTTTCCGCTGCCTGCGCGTCCTAAAACAAGCTTTAAGCTGCTCATTTGCTTTCTCCTTTTTTAGTTTATTTCGCCGAAAAGTTTTCGGGTTTTTTATCATTTATACCAAAGAAATAAAGAATAGCATCAACTGTCCTTTTTGATGCCAAGCCATCACCATAAGGGTTTACGGCGTGGGACATTTTTTCGTATTCTTTGTTATCTGCTAAAAGCGTATATGCTAATTTTTTGATATTTTCCTTATCAACGCCTGCAATTTTTACAGTTCCTGCAGTTACTGCTTCAGGACGCTCTGTTTCGTTACGTAAAACCAGTACAGGCTTGCCTAAGGACGGCGCTTCTTCCTGAAGTCCGCCCGAATCTGTCATAACCATATAGCATTTATTCATAAGATTATGAAGCTCTGTTACGTCAAGCGGATTAATTAAATGGATTCTTGGGTGATTACCGAGAATTTTTTTGGCAGTGTTTTTAACTAATGGATTTAAATGCACAGGGTAAACCACTTCCACATCAGAAAAGCTTTCTACTGTTTCTAAAATGGCATTACAGATGTCCTCTAAGGGCTTGCCTAAATTTTCACGCCTGTGCGCTGTAACTAAAATGATACGCTTGTTTTCGTAATCTAAACCTTTCAGCGTTTCATCAGAAAACTCGTAATCATCACGAACAGTTGTTTTTATAGCGTCAATTACTGTGTTTCCTGTAATATAGATTTTTTTGCTGTCAACATTTTCACGAAGTAAATTATTTGCATTGTTCCTAGTTGGTGCAAAGTACAAATCAGCAAGATATGTTGTTAAGCATCTGTTCATTTCTTCGGGGAAAGGCGAGTATTTGTCGTAGGTTCTTAATCCCGCTTCAACGTGTCCGATTTTGGTCTGACAATAAAACGATGCCAGCGCACCTGCGAATGTTGTTGTTGTATCGCCGTGTACCAGAACAATATCAGGCGCGGCATCCTTTATTGTTTCTTCAATGCCTTTCATTGCACGTGTTGTTATGTCGGAAAGAGTCTGTCCTGATTGCATAATGTTTAAGTCATAATCTGCAGAAATTCCGAATATATCCATAACCTGGTCAAGCATCTGA
Source organism: Congzhengia sp. (assembly GCA_045587965.1). GTDB lineage: Bacteria > Bacillota > Clostridia > UBA1381 > UBA9506 > Congzhengia. The sequence goes on along the minus strand of JAZNDH010000025.1, from coordinate 44,299 downwards.
CGGTGCTGAGCCGTTATGCATACTATGGATTCTATTTCTTTTCGTGATTCTAATTCCTTAACCAATGGTGCCATTTTAATTGCTTCGGGACGTGTACCGAAAACTGTCATTACTTTAATTTTTTTCATAACAAGCCTCTCAATCTTTAAAGTCAAAAAGAAGATATGAACACATACCTTCTTTTATTGTAATTTACATTATTCTTCCTTGTCTTTTTCTTCTGTATCGTCATTTTGCTTGTTTGAGTTGTTGCGACCAATAATTAAAATTGCAGCTAAAACAATCATAGCAAACATTATTGTAAGTGCCCGCCAAAAATCAGAAATAAATAAAACTATAGCACTTATTGCTAAAACTCCGCTTAAAGCATAAAGTATAATTACAGTTGTTTTGTGAGAAAAACCGCTGTCAATAAGTCTGTGGTGCATATGTCCCCTGTCGGGTGTCATAATGCCCTGACCCTTTGCCAGTCTTCTTAAAATAGCAAATGCTGTATCAAAAATCGGAAGTCCGATAATTAAAAACGGAATCATAAAGGATACATACGTTTTAAACGGCCCCTGAATAGATATGCAACCAAGCATAAAGCCTAAAAATGTTGCGCCAACATCGCCCATAAAGGTTTTTGCGGGGTTAAAGTTAAACGGTAAAAAACCAAAGCATGCACCAGCAAGCGCCGCCGTTAAAATCATCATTGTGGCATTTATGTTGTGCTGTATTAAAAGTATTGCCAAAAGCGCAACCGAAGCAATAGAAGAAACACCTGCTGCGAGTCCGTCAAGCCCGTCTATTAAATTTACCGCATTTGTTACGCCGACAATCCACAAAATACTGCCGCCATAAGAAAGCCAGTCGGGAATTTTAATCATTAAATCGGTAAACGGATTTGTAATTGCAATAACTCTTACACCTAAAAATACAGGGATTGCAGCAGCAATAATCTGTATGCCGAATTTTAAAATAGCGCTTTTGGGCTTCAAATCGTCTAAAAAGCCGAGTACTGCAATAAGTACAGCGCCTATTAAAATGCCGATTAGTGATGAGTTGATTTTGCCGTCTGCCACAAAATTTGAAAAGCAGAAAATACTTATCAAAAAGCCGTAAACAATGGCAATTCCGCCGATTCTCGGGGTTGGTTTTTTGTGCATACGACGAGCGTCCTTAGGAACGTCTAAGGCATTTATTTTAAACGCCAGACGGATAGTTAAAGGTGTTGTCGCATACGAAATTATTAAAGCTACGATAAATGCAAAAATAACTAAAAGTCCGCTTGAATCTGTCATAATTTTCTCCTGTGTGAATACATATAAATATATGAATAGCTATCATTAAAATTATATACCTTTTTAAAGCAAAAGTCAATTAAATGTGCATTACAAAAAGGGCTGTAGCAAAATGCAATCATTTTACTACAGCCGTTAATTATCTGTTTAAAATTAGCTTTGTAAGCTCAACGGGGTCTACAATTTTGCCGTCTTTATAAACTCTCATATTACCTGATGCAATTTCATCAATTAAAATAACTTCGCCGTTGTTGTAACCAAATTCAAACTTGATGTCCCATAATTCAAGACCGATTGATTTTAAGTCGTCAGCAACGATTTTTGTTATTTTTAATGTCTGAGCCTTCATGCTTTCAAACATTTCAGGTGTCATAACGCCTAAAGCGTCAAGACCTTCCATTGTAACGAGCGGGTCGCCTAATGCATCGTTTTTAAAGGTACATTCAACATAGCCGTTAGGAAGAACTGTGCCATCTTCCATATATTCGCCGTATCTTCTGATAAAGCTTCCTGTTGCAACCAAACGGCAGATAACTTCTAAACCATGACCGAATACTGTTGCAGGAAGAACCTCCATTGTTGCTTCGTCAACATTAGCATCAACAAAGTGTGTTTTAATACCTGCATCCTTTAATAAACCAAAATAGTAAATAGATGTTCTTAAGTTTTCTTTACCGATACCTTCAATCGTTAAGCCTACGGTGTTTTCGCCCGGGTCAAAAACGCCGTCTTTACCTGTGCAGTCATCTTTAAACTTAAGTAAAACATTACCGTTATCTAATGAGTACACATCTTTCGTTTTTCCTTCATAAATTTTCTTCATGACCAAAACTCCTTTTTGTAAGATAAAATTCACACAAATATATTAGCATATTATAACCAAAAAATCAATATTTTTTAATTATAAAGAGAAGAAAAAAAGAGATTTTTTAGAAGAAGTATTTTTTGGTGCGCAATTTTATAATAGGTGTAAATTGTACCGAAGGCACTTTCTCAGGGTTCGAGTCCCAATCTAAAAAACAAAGCAGAATACCTTATGGCATTCTGCTTTATTTGGAAGAGCCGAATGGTTTAGATGCACTATATTTTTAGTCGATATGCAAACTTTGTTTGCTCGATATTTTTGTTATCACAAAATCGATATGTTTTCGCTTCGCTCAAACTCGATGTGATATAAATCTCGTTGCCGTAAGGCAACATATCGAGTGCGGCAGCACATATCGAGTCATTTATGACATATCGAAAATCTCGCAAGAGATTTATATCGATGAAAAAAGCCATTTTTCTTTGTCGAAAAATGGCTTTTTTTCTGGTACACCATCAGGGACTCGAACCCTGGACACCCTGATTAAGAGTCAGGTGCTCTACCAGCTGAGCTAATGGTGCATAATATTAAGTTTTTCAACTGACTTTTATTATTATACACAGTAAATGGTAAAATGTCAAGATAATTTTAAAAAAATCGTAAAAAATAGGCTGTAGCTCTGGCTACAGCCCATTTTAACAATATTATAGTTTGTTTATGAAGTCGCCGATTTCGCTAACCGCTTTACGTAAAATGTCAGCTTCAGGGAGCATAACAATACGGAAATGGTCAGGTGTAGCCCATTTAAAGCCACTGCCAGGAACGATTAAAACGTGCTTTTCCATTAAAAGGTCATAAGCAAATTTTTTATCGTCTTCGATTTTAGCCTTTTCAATTTTAGGGAACACATAAAGGCTGGCATCGTTTTTAACGTAAGACACACCTTCGATTTTATCAAGCTCTTCGCAGGTTGCTTTACGCTGTTCGTATAGTCTGCCGCCTGGGGAAATCATACTGCTTGGGTATTCTGTATCCTTTAAGGCTGCAGGGATAATTGTTTGCATAATTGAGTTTGCGCCTAACCTTATTGAAGCAATTTTTAAAAGTGCTGCATTGATTTCGGCTCTTACATCTTCAGGACCGCTTACTACCATCCAACCGCAACGATAGCCGCATAAGCAATGTGACTTGGATAAGCCGTTCATTGTTAAAATTGTAAGGTCAGGAGCAAGATGTGCCATTGTTGTATGCTCTTTGCCGTCGAAAACGAGTCTGTCGTAGATTTCGTCTGATAAAATCATCATATTGTTCTTGCGTGCAATTTCAGCAATTTCCAATAAGATTTCGTTTGAATATAAAACACCTGTCGGGTTATTAGGATTAATTAAAAGAATAGCCTTTGTTCTTGGTGTAATTAAGCTCTTGATGTGGTCAATATCAGGATTCCAGCCGTTTGACTCATCACAGGTATAATATACAGGAACAGCATCGCTTAAAATGATTTCATTTGTCCAGAGCGAGTAGCAGGGTGTTGGAACTAAAACCTCATCGCCCTTATCAAATAATGCTGTTGCAATCATAGATGCAATTTCACTAACGCCGTTACCGATGAAAATATCATCCATACCAAAGTTTTCAACGCCCTTTGCCTTGTGATATTCCATAATAGCCTGACGAGCATCAACCATACCTCTTACATCGCTGTAGCCTAATGCACGGTCTAAGTTTTCTATTAAAGCATTTTTTACTGAGTCAGGTGTTTTAAAACCGAATGCGGCGGGGTTACCTGTGTTTAATTTTAAAATTTTCTGACCTTGCTTTTCAAGGTCTAAAGCCGCCCAGAAATTCTTACCGCGAATATCTGATGCGATACTATTTAATCTGCTTGCTGTAAGCTCCATTTTCGGGATTCCTCCTAAAACAAAATTATTCCTGTTTATCATATCAAAAAAACGTGTGTATGTCAATCAAAATATGGCAAATCACACAACTTGACTTTATGTAAATAAAGTAGTACAATTAAATTTACATTATTTTGTTAATTCTTGTGATAAACAGAACTGGAGAAAATTATGTCTGAAACAGTTAAAATATCAAATGCTATTTTATCGGCTGAAATTTCTACCTTTGGTGCCGAATTATTAAGCTTAAAAAAAGAAAATTTTGAAAATATATGGGACGGGAACCCGAAGTTTTGGACAGGACACTCGCCTGTGCTTTTTCCAATTTGCGGGGAATTGAGAGACGGAAAATACATATATAAAAACGAAGAATATATTATGCCTGGACACGGCTTTGCTCAAATGACAGAGTTTTCAGTGGAAGAAAAAAGTGAAAAATCAGTCACATTTTTATTAAGAGCAAACGAAGAAACTTTAAAAATCTACCCGTTTTTATTTGAATTTAAGGTAAAATACACGCTAAATGACAACAGCTTATATGTTAAATACACTATAACCAATAAAGACCAAAAAACAATGTATTTTTCAGTTGGCTCACACGAAGCTTATGCTTGTCCTGAGGGAATAGAGGAGTATTCTTTGATTTTTGATGAAGATGAAAATTTACAAAACGAGCTTTTAACAGGACCGCTTTTAAACTACAGTCACGAAACGTTTGGCAAAACAAACGAGCTTGTGTTAAATTACAGGCAATTTGATATTGACACATTAATTTTTACAAAGCTGAAAACACGAAAAGTTACATTGAAAAACAGAAACACGGGCAGAAAAATTTCTGTTTCCTTTGACGGTGCCGATAATCTTTTAATCTGGACAATGGACAAGGCGGGATTTTTGTGTATTGAGCCATGGTGCGGACTTCCTGATTTTGTTGATTCTGACTACGATATAACGAAAAAACCAGGTATTTTAGAGCTTGGTATAAAGAAAACCATAATAAAGGAACACATAATTACAGTTTAATAAAAGAAGCAAAATGGCTGTAGCAAAATGAATTTTACTTTGCTACAGCCATTTTTAACAAATAATAAATTATTTCATGTTGTTTTCGTATGATTCAATCATTTTTTTAACCATCATACCACCAACAGAACCGGCTTCTCTTGATGTTAAATCGCCGTTATAACCCTGCTTTAAGTTAACACCAACTTCCTGTGCAACTTCCATCTTGAACTTGTCAAGAGCTGCTTTAGCTTCAGGAACTACGTTTTTTCTGTTACTTGTCATTTTCATTCACTCCTTTTTTAAAAAACTTGTAGCTTTTGGCTACAAAAATATTTTGTGCTGATATTTTTATAAAATACAAGGAAAAGAATTGAAAATATGACATTTTTTAAAAAAATAAACTAATAAGCTGTGGTTTGTAACAGCTTATTAGTTTAACGTATTTTTATCTTCGTTGACGTAAAACTTCGTACATAATAACCGAAGCCGCAACAGATGCATTTAAAGAGTTTATTTCGCCTTTCATAGGGATACTTACTAAAAAGTCGCAATTTTCTTTAATTTTTTTAGAAATTCCCTTGCCTTCTGAGCCAACCACCAAAGCGATTGCCCCTTTAAAATCTTCGTTATATATAGTATTTCCATCCATATCGGCACCCATTACCCAAACACCTTTTTCTTTAAGGTCGTTTATGGCTTGGGTAAGGTTTCCTACCTTGGCAATAAGCGTGTGAGCCGCAGCTCCTGCTGACGTTTTAAATACAACCGCATTAACGCCGACTGCTCGGTTTTTTGGTATAATTACGCCGTGAGCGCCAACAGCGTTTGCTGTTCTTATAATTGCTCCTAAGTTATGCGGGTCTGTTATTTCGTCACAAATTATAATGAATGGTTTTTCCTGTTTTTTTTCGGCAAGCTCTAAAATGTCTGCAATTTTGCAATAGCCAACAGCTGAAACAAACGCCACAACACCTTGGTTTGAGTCGGTTTCTGCGACTTCGTCGAGTCTTTCTGCCGACACAGATTTAAACATTATTCCGCGTTTTTTTGCTTCTGTGATAATTTTTGAAATCTGTGAGCCGTGTGCTGTATCACTGATATATATTTTTTCTATGGGGCTGTCTGCCATTAATGCTTCAAAAACCGGATTTCTTCCTTCTATTGTGTTTTTTTCCATTTGGAGTCCTCTTTATTTTATCATTTTTTTGATTGTTTGTAGCGCTGTTTGTAACTGAGCGTCGTTTTCTTCATCGAGTGTACTTAAATTTTTCTTTAACTCATTGGGCAAATCTATTTTTATGTCGGGTTCTATGCCCTTTTTATCTATACAGTTTCCTTTTGGCGTATAGTATCTTGCTGAAGTTAAATAAATTGCCGTTTCATCTGTAAGCATATATGCCGCCTGACCTACAGCTTTGCCATAGGTTTTAACACCTACTATTTCTGCTGCATCATAAGCCTGAAGGCTTCCTGCCATAAGCTCGGCTGCACTTGCTGTACCCTCGTTTACAAGCACTACCATTGGAATGTCTAAGCAGTTTTTATCCGACTCAAAGTACTGTTTGTTTCCTTTGTTGTCTTCTAAATATGCTATTGTGCCTTTTGGAAGCAACATATCTGTCATTTTAATTACGCTGTCGGCATATCCGCCGGGGTTGCTTCTTAAATCTAAAATTAATCCCTTTGCCTTTTTTGAGCGGATGTCTTGAATTGCTGCAGAAAAATCTTCTATTGAGTTGTGTTTGAATTCTGATATTTTAATATAGGCAATGTCGTTATCAAGCATTTTGCCCGTTATTGTATCAAGTGTAAGCTTTTCTCTTACTATATCAAATTCAAGAGCGTTTCCGCCACGCTTTATAAAAACCTTTAAAGTATCGCCCTCGTTGCCGCCCCTGATGTAGTCAATTATAGCATCATAGCCGTGTTCTGCAAGAGTTAGGCTGTCCACACCGACAATTATATCCTGCGGTAAAATTCCTGCTTTTTCTGCAGGACCGCCTGCAGTTGGTGCTGTAACGTAGAGATTTTTTGTTTTGGCATCATAAGACACACTCACGCCGATACCCACGTACTCTTCTTCGTTGTTTTCTTCAAATTCATCAAACGCTTCCATATCAAAATAATAAGAATATGGGTCTTGTAGCGATGCGACCATTGAAGCGAGTGCTGCATCGTTCATTTTATCGATTTGTTCTTCGGTTAAGGTGTCAACGTAGTTTTCCTGTATGAGATTTTTCGCTGTAACTAAAATATCTTCCTTGTTGTTAAGCTGAAAAGCACCTACGCTTGCCAAAAATGAAACAACACAAGCAATAACCACAGCTTTAACCATTTGCCTTTTAGAATACAATGTCTGCCACTTCCTAATAAATATTACTTAATATAGTTCATTGGGTTGGTTGTTTTGCCATTTATCAAAACTTCAAAATGTAAGTGATTACCTGTTGAGTTTCCTGTTGTACCAACTTTTGCAATAACCTGCCCCTTTGTAACATAGTCGCCCTTAGATACAAGAAGTCTTGAAGCGTGAGCATAAAGAGTTGATACACCGCCGCCGTGGTCAACAACCAAGCAGTTACCATAACCGCCGTTCCAGCCTGCTGAAATTACTTTTCCTGTTTCTGCGGCTAAAATATTTGAGCCGCCGGGAGCCGCTAAATCCACGCCTGAGTGGAATTTGTTCGTTTTAAAAATTGGGTGATTTCTGTAGCCATAGGGCGAAGAAATTCTTGTGTAGCTTGGTGCAGGCCAGCAGAATTTGCCGCTTCCTAAATACTGAGAGCCAGAAGAAGAATAATTTAATGAGCCCTTTAATGCTTCTTCCTGACGTCTTGCTTCTTCATAAACCTGCTTATACTTTGCAATGTCCTTTTCCAAAGACTTTGCTAAATTTTCTTTTTCCTTCAGCTTTATTGATAACTGCTGCTGTTTACCTGAAGCTATTGTTCTTGCCTCTTCCTGCTCTTCGCGTTTTGCTTCAATTTCAGCTTTAGCTTCTTCAACTTCTGTTTTGAGCCTTGTCATTTCATCAATTATTGCCATATCGTGCTCTGTTATTTCGTTAATGGTTTCAAGATTAATTAAAAGCTCAGAAAAATCCTTGGAGCTAAAAATAAGCTCGATGTAGGATATTGTTGATGTTTCGTCCATAGCGCGCAGACATTCTTTGAATTTTTCGTCTTCGTTTGCTATATTTTCTTCTATTTTTGCAATTTCTTCTTCTTTTTCTAAAATTTTTGCGTCTGCTTCTTCTATAAGGTCGTCAATCGCATAAATTTCTGTTTGAATTATGTCAATTTCACGCTCTAACTGTTCGCTTTGTGCTATAACATCGTCTTTTTTTGCTTCTGCATCTTTAATTTTATCTAAAGCCGCCTGCTTTTCCTTGCTTGCCTGATTGATTTTATCCTGTACAGATGCCGCAGATGCCACAAACACACCGTCATTAAAATCAATCGCGAACGGAACAACTAAAACAAGCGTCATTAAAATGGCTATAATTTTCTTTTTCATTTGTACACCCTCCTACTTTAAAAGCTCCATCGCCTTTTTTAACTGAGTATCAATGGGAGCTTCTAAATCTTCTATAACGTCATTTAATACCGACTGAGTTGTGTAGTCCATAACACCATAGGGATAAAGGTTTGTGTTTGCCTGAAAATTCATTGTTGCCTGATGTGTTAAATTGTCAAATACGCCATCAATCTCGCCTACATTATAACCAAGGGCAGACAATCTTTCTTCAATAGCTAAAACGTCACTATGTGTATCGCCTACGGTGTATCTGTTGTTTATTGTCATAGGTGTAAGAGCATCTTCGTCAAAATCTTTATACTCGATTTTTACTGTATAGTCAGGGTCGATGCCTATACCGTTTATTTTGCTGCCGTCGGGCTTTGTAAATTCTGCCATTGTGAGTTTAATGTCGCCTATATCTATGTTGGGGTGGTCGTAAATTCCCATCATTTCCTGCATACTGCCCTTACCGAAGGTTGTTTTGCCAACTACTGTAGCAAGCTTATGATACTGCATTGTGCCTGAGAAAAGCTCTGATGCACTTGCGCTGTTTTCATTTACTAAAATTACGATTTTACGATTTGGGGCTTTTGTAAAGCTTGCCTTGGATTTTATTGAATAGTTGTTTTTTTCTTCCTTATATTCAAAGTTTACCAAAACCTTATTTTTCGGGACGAACTGGTCTAAAATTTTTATTACGCTTCCTAGCTCGCCGCCTGGATTATCACGAACATCAATGATTATTTTGTTTAGTCTGTTTACTTCTTCAATGTCGTAGAGTGCAGCCTTCATTTCATCTGATGTTGCTGATGCGAATGAGTCTATTTTTATGTAAGCTATTTTATCCTTTATTTCATAGGAAACAGTTTGTATGGTAATTTTCTTTCTTTCAATTTCTAATGTAAGGTGGGTATCCTTGCGAATAATGCCAATTAAAACTTTAGTTCCCTGTTCGCCTTGAATTTTTGTTACTATTGCATCCAGTGACATACCGTTGATGTTTTCGTTGTTCACCGAAACGATTTCATCACCAACACATATACCTGATGCATACGCTCCGCCCTTTTCGTTTACTTCTGTAACTATACAGCCTTTTTCGCTTTTCTGAACTGTAACACCAATGCCCACATAGGCCTGATGAACATTTGAAGTGAAGTTTAAAAGCTCATCGTTATTATAATATACTGAGTAGTCGTCTAAAATATCTGTTGCGGCTTTTAATGCACCTTCTAAATGCTCAGGATTTTGCTCCATTAAATATTTTATAACCGCTTCATATAAATCTTCTTTTTCCACACCGTATTTATAGTATTTTTCTATGATTTTTATAATTGAGTTTAAGTATCTTGCAGCTGTTTCGCCCTCGGTTTCTGCCGAAACAGTGAAAACAGAAAAGCAAAGAAAAGCTGCTAAAACTGCGCTTAAAATTCTTTTTTTCATAATGTATTCCTCCTACATATGCTCAGGAGCGTTAATTCCTAAAACAGAAAGTGAATTTTTAATTGTCTGAACAGCCGCTGCAACTAAAGCAAGACGGGCATCGCGCAATGCTTCGTCTTCACAATTTACCTTGCAAGCGCCATAAAAGGCGTGAAAGGCTGCAGCTAAATCCATTGCATATTTTGTTATTCTTGATGGCTCGCGCATTGATGCTGAAATCCTGATTTCTTCAGGAAATTTTGCGAGAGTCTTCATAAGCTCAATTTCTTTTTCGTAGGTTAAGAGCGAAGGATTGATTTGTGAAAATTTCTTAACACTTGCGCCTTGCTCTGCTAACGCTTTTATAATTCCGCAAATTCTTGCGTGTGCATACTGAACATAGAACACAGGGTTTTCGCTCGACTGACGAACAGCTAACTCTAAATCAAACTCAAAGTGGCTGTTTGCCTGACGAAGATTAAAATAAAATCTTGCGGCATCTACGCCTGTTTCTTCTATTAAATCATTTAATGTAATAGCCTTACCTGTACGCTTTGACATTCTTACCGCTTCGCCGTCGCGCACTAAGCGAACAAGCTGCATTAAAATAATTTCTAATCTGTCGGGGTCAATGCCAAGTGCCTGCATAGCAGCCTTTAAGCGTGCCACGTGTCCGTGGTGGTCAGCGCCCCAGATGTCGATTGCGGTATCAAAGCCACGTGTTAATAACTTGTTTTTATGGTATGCAATGTCTGCTGCAAAGTAGGTCACAAAGCCGTTTGCACGAACTAAAACGTCGTCTTTTTCCAGACCAAAATCGGTGGCACGAAACCATATTGCGCCGTCCTGCTCATAGGTGTGGCCACGCTTGGTTAATTCTTCAACTGTCTTTAAAACTTCATTTTCGTTGTGAAGTGTGCTTTCGTGGAACCATACATCGTAATTTATGCGATATGCTTCTAACCCTGTTTTTAAGCCTTCAATATTTTTATAAAGCGTTTCGTCAATAAGCTTTGACTTTAATTCTTCATCGGGAGCACTAACAAATGAGTCGCCGTACTTTTCAAAAAAGTTTTTAGCGTGCTCACGAACATCATCGCCGTGGTAACCGTCTTCAGGGAATTCGTAGTTTTCTTCACCTAATACTATTTGCTTATATCTTGCAAGCAATGACACAGCGAGCTTTTCTATCTGGTTGCCTGCATCGTTTACATAAAATTCCTTTGTAACTGAAAATCCTGCTAAAGCCATAATGTTAGCTAAGCAATCGCCCAAAGCACCGCCACGGGCATTTCCCATGTGCATAGGTCCTGTTGGGTTTGCACTTACAAATTCAACATTTACCTTTTTGCCCTGACCAAAGTCACTCTGACCGAATTTGTCGCCTTCATTTTCAATTGTTTCAATGATTTTGGTTATATAAACAGGGTTTAGCTTAAAGTTGATAAAGCCTGCGCCTGCAACATTTACCTCGTTAATATATGTACCTTCTGTTTCCATATTTGAAACGATAATGTTTGCAATATCACGTGGAGCACGGCGAGCTTGCTTTGCCATAAGCATAGCGGTGTTTACTGAAAAATCGCCGAATTCCTTTTCTCTTGGTTCTTCAACGGCATAGTCGGGAATATTTAAAAAATCAATTTCCCCTTTTTCTTTAGCGTTGTTTAACGCTTTGTTTGTAATATCTTTTATAAAAGCCTTTGTTTCTTCGTATAAGGTCACTTATTTTTCCACCTTTCTGATTTTTATCTTTAGGTTATTTCTTACAGGCTGACAGCTGTTAAGCTGAACATAGTAATCAAGCTCTAATTCTCCGCCGTCGTCGTCAACCTGAACCGACATTTCGTTGGTAAACACATCAACCGACATATTGCCGTGGGGTGTGCGGTACACGCCTGTGTACTGCTTGTTTTCGGAAAAAATCATTTGCGATGAACCCATTTCCTTGCCAAAACGAAGCATAGAAACTAAATCGTCCTGAATTTTTAGGGTTGTGGTTGTGTTGTCATACCCTGTTATTTCGCTGCCCTCATAGGACACAAAATATTTTCCGTTTTGCTTTTTATATTTTCCTTCGGTTGTCAGCTCGAAGCTGTCGATATCATTGTCAACCGTGTGGCTGCCTATTAAAGTGATTAATGCGTTGTTTTCCATTTTTTTCTCCTAATCACACATATTTTTCTATATCAATTTTTTCAATTTTTTCTTCTATTTCACGCTGCAGGAAATCTGCTGCAAGCTTTTTAAAGCCATCGGGGTAGTCGCTTACAAAAAATTTATAGTCGCCTGACTTTGCTTTTAGGTTATTTTTTTCCAAATATTCCTTAACGCAGCTTGCAGTTACTTTGCCAGGGTCAATTAATGTGACGCCCTTACCCATAATTTCGCCGATTATATCTTTTAAAAGTGGATAGTGGGTGCAACCTAAAATTAAAGTGTCAACACCTGCTGATTTCATTGGCGCCAGATATTCTTCTGCTATCAATCGCACAACTTCTCCTTTGGTTTTGCCTTCTTCAACAAGCGGCACAAATAAAGGACAAGCAATACCTGTTGCTTCGATTTCGGGATTTTTTTCTTTTATTTTTTCAACATAAGCACCCGAACGGATTGAGCCTTTTGTTCCAATTATGCCGATTTTGTTGTTTTTGGTTGCCGAAACGGCCGCATTTGCTGCAGCATCAACCACGCCAAAGGTTGGAACCGCAAGCTCATTTTTAATTTGCGGCAGAGCAATAGCGCTCGCTGTTCCGCAAGCGATAATAATCATTTTTAAATCAAAGGTCTCTAAAAAATTTATATCGCTTTTAACATATTTTATTATCGTTTCATTTGACTTTGAGCCGTAAGGAACTCTGCCTGTGTCGCCGAAATATACTATTGGTTCATCGGGCAATATTTCCATAAGCTCTTTAACGCACGTTAACCCACCTAAACCTGAGTCAAATACGCCAATATATTTTTCGGACATAGCTTACGCCTCCGCTTCTTTTATTGCTAAATCAATCACTTTGTCTAAAAGCTCAGAATAAGGAATTCCGGTTGCCCCCCAAAGCATAGGATACATACTTATATTGGTAAAGCCCGGAAGAGTGTTTATTTCATTTAAATAAATTTTATTCGTGCCGTTTTCTACAAAAAAGTCAACTCGCGCAAGTCCTGTACAGTCACACGCTAAAAATGCCTGTACGGCTAACTTGCGGATTTCTTCTGAAATTTTGTCTGAAATTTCGGCAGGAATCTGGGTTTTTGTTTTGGAGTCTTCGTATTTTGTGGTGTAGTCATACATTTTGGAAAGCGTAATAACTTCGCCTAAAACGGAAGCCTGCGCTTCGTCGCGATTTCCTAAAACAGCACATTCAATCTCGCGTTTTTCTATTTTTCTTTCAATTAAAACGCGTCTGTCCTCTGCTATTGCAATCTTTATAGCTTCTGGTAATTCTTTTTCTGTTTCAACTAAAGAAACGCCCACAGAAGAGCCTGCATTAGACGGTTTAACAACAACAGGATAGCCGAATGATGATTTAATTTTTTTGTTGATTTTTTCAATATCCTTTGCTTCGCTTTTAATTATGTAAAAGCCCTCTGCTACAGGAATCCCAGCACACTCTAAAATGTTTTTTGTAAAAATTTTATCCATACAAAGAGCAGAAGCACAAACGCCGTTTCCTACATAGGGGATTTGCGCAAGCTCAAACACGCCTTGAATTGTGCCGTCTTCTCCGTTTTTGCCGTGCAGAACAGGGAAGAAAACATCAACCTTGATTTTTTCTGACTTGCCGTCTGTTAGCTTTATTAAGCCCTCTGTTTTCGGACAATGTGAAATAACGCAGGGCTCACAGTCGTGAGTTTCCCACGAACCGTCAAGAAGGGATTCGTCGTCGCCTGAATAAAGCCAGGTTGCACCATCTTTTGTTATACCAAATTTTATTATATCGTATTTTTCTTTGTTCAGATTTTTCAAAATGTTATAGGCAGATTTACACGAAACCTCGTGTTCTGATGATTTTCCGCCAAAAATAACACATAATTTTGTTGCCATATTAGACCTCCAAATGCTTACAATCATAACAATTCTATTATATTATAGTACATTTTAGCTTCTATTACAATGTTTTTTTATAAATTATATCGAAATTTTAACATTTCAGTAACGAAATTTTTACCTTTTTCTGAGAGGATTTGAAATAATTCTAAAAAACCCAAAAAAACCATATATTTTTCTAAAAAACAATCTTTTTTCTTGTATTTTACGCGTGGCTATGATATAATTTATTATGTATAATTAGGTAGAGTGGGTGAGCTGTATGAAAATCTTGAAAAGTAAAACATTTTTGCATATTGCTTTCTTTTTAGCTCTTGTGTTTAAGATGTTTTCGCAGGGCTTTTCATACTTTCCGATTTTAGACGATTACATTCAATACGGCGGATATCCTTTATATGAAAGCTTGTCCCACGTTTACTTTGAAATAGGCACAATCGCAACTCGTCCGTTTGCATCAATTTTAGACCCGTTGCTTTGGGGCTCGTTTTTTCCGAATTTAGAAATAGTTTTAGCTGTAGTTACAGTTTTGTTCTTTTTCGGAGCTTATTTTATTGCAAAGGCACTGGAGCGATTAAATATTCACATAACTCCCTACCTTTATGCAATGCTTTTGCTTTTTCCGTTAGGCTTTGAGGGAACTTACTGGCTTTCTGCTTCAACAAGAATCTGTGTGGGGCTTTTCTTTACAGGCGTTTCTTTAAATTTATTAATAAAATGTATTGATAAAAAGCGAAAGCTCATATTTTTTGCATACGTCGTAACGACTCTTTTGTCGTTCGGCTTTTACGAGTCGGTTATGATTGTATCGGCACTTTTGCAGTTCTTTTGTGTGGCTATACTGGTTAAAAACAAAAAGAAATGGTTTAAATTTTTATTAACACCCGTTTTGTGCGGTGCCCTGATGCTTTTATATTATAAATTTGCAGGTAATATCGGTGCCTTGGGAAGCCGTGCAAACGGATTTGAATTTGTTAAAATACTGCAAAAGCTTTCTTTATTTTTCACACAGCTTTACGAAATTTTAATAACAGGAAGCATCAAAACCACTTGCTTCGGATTTTTAGAAGGTGTGAAAACCTTACTTTCATCAAACGGCGGTATTGCACTTCTGCTTTTAGCAATTTTAATATCTGCCCTGTGCGGATATTTCGGCGGAAAGCAAGGCTTTTCAGCCCGCGCATCACGTTGCCTGCCTGTTGGTATTGCACTTATATTTTTACCGCTTGTGCCCAACATTTTTGTAAGCGATGTATGGCTCACATACAGAAGCATTGTGGTTTGCTTTATTGGTTTGTGTATTGTTTCTGCACCGATATTTTCTAAAATTTTAAATAAACGCACTGTCTCAACAGCTGTAATCTTTTTAATGGTTTTTGTGTTTTCCGTTGCAAACGTAAATGAGCTTTTAACCTATAAAAGCGTAAGCAGACAGGACGACTTATTAGTAACCGAAATAGCAAATCAGCTCGAAAAAGAAGTTTTAGACGGCAAAAAAAGTGTAATCGTCGTTTTAAAAAACGAGGTTTTTACCGAGCAGGTGAGCTATTATAAAGACCACGTTAAAAGCGTTTTTGATTCCGATTGGGCTCTAACAGGTGCAGTAAGAGCAAAGACTAAAAATATAAAAATCAAAATGCTCACACCTTTATATACCTTAGATGGAATTGACACTAAAGACAAGCAGATTATATACATTGGAGGAAGCAATGAATAACAGATTAAATATTTTAGGCGTAGGTGTAGATGCTTTAACAATGAAAGAAGCAACCGACTTTTTGGCAAAAGCCACAGAAAAAGACGAGCTCACTTCTGTTTACACTCCCAACTCTGAAATAATTTTACACGCATATAAAAACGCTGACTATTGCGAAGTTTTAAATCGCGGGTCACTTATTACCGCCGACGGCATAGGCGTGGTTTATGCTTCTAAAATTTTAGGAAAGCCACTTTTTGAGCGAGTTAGCGGTTTTGACTTGGCAAACGAGCTTTTGAAAAAATGTGCGCCTATGGGGAAAACGCTTTATCTTTTTGGCGGAAAACCGGGTGTTGCCCAAAAAGCATCGGAAAAAATCGTTTCGCTTTACCCTGGAATTAAAATTGCAGGCGTATCAGACGGCTACTTCGACGAAGAAAAAGAAGCAAAAATCATTGCTGATATAAACGAAAAATCGCCCGATATACTCTTTGTTTGCTTAGGATTTCCGAAGCAGGAAAAATGGATTGATGCACATAAAAATTTATCAGCCAAAGTTGTTATGGGAATAGGCGGTTCGTTAGATGTTTTTGCAGGAGAAGTAAAGCGTGCGCCTGAAATTTTTCAAAAATTGGGGCTTGAGTGGTTTTACAGACTCATAAAGCAACCGTCAAGATTTATAAGAATGTTAGCACTTCCCAAATTCGGCTTTACTGTGCTTTTACACGGAAGAAAATTTTTAAGATAAGGAATAAAATTATGGAATTTAAATCAGGCTTTGTAAGTATTATAGGTCGCCCGAATGTTGGAAAATCAACGCTTATTAATCGTTTGGTGGGCGAAAAAATTGCTATAATTTCAAGTAAACCGCAAACAACAAGAAATAACATTTTAGGAATACTTACCGAAGAAAATATGCAGATTGTTTTTACTGATACCCCGGGTATCCACGAGCCAACGAGCAAATTAGCAGAGCTTATGGTAAAAAATGCAACAGATGCAATGCACGATACAGATGCTATTTTGTTTTTGGTTGAGCCCATTGCAAATGTTGGAAGAACAGAAGAAAAAATAATTGAAGGCTTAAAAAAGCAGAAAGCCCCAGTTATTTTAGTTATAAATAAGATTGACACAGTAAAAAAAGACATCCTTTTGGAAGTCATAACAAAATATACCGAAAAATATGAGTTTTCAGCAGTTGTTCCGATTTCTGCTATGCGCAAAAACGGAATTGATGTTTTAAAGAAAGAAATTATCCCCTACATTCCCGAAGGTCCACAGTTTTTCCCTGAGGATATGGTAACAGACCAGCCTGAAAGGCAAATTGCGGCAGAAATTATCCGCGAAAAGCTTTTAAGAAGCCTTGATAAAGAAGTGCCCCACGGCATTGCTATTGAAATCTTTTCAATGAAGGATACCCGCGACAAGCTCTCAATAGAAGCCAATATTTACTGCGAAAAGCAGTCACACAAGGGCATTATAATAGGCAAAGGCGGTGCGCTTCTTAAAAAAATCGGCACACAGGCGCGTGAAGATTTAGAGCGCCTACACGAAAAAAAGGTGTATCTCGAATTGTGGGTTAAGGTAAACGAAGACTGGCGCAACAAGCGTGGTAAAATTGCAAACTTCGGATTTGAAATTTAAAGGTAGCTATGGAAATTAAAACAAAAGGCGTCGTTTTGGGCAGAACGTATGTTGGCGAAAAGGACGCTATAATCAAAATTTTAACTGAACAGAGCGGTGTTGTTTCAGCCTCTGCAAAGGGCATAAAAAATATGAAAAGTAAGCTTTCTGCGGGATGCTCTTTGTTTTCCTACACCGATTTTTTAATAACAGAGTCAAACGGGCGTTATATTGTGGCATCTGCTTCCCTGATTGAAGGCTTTTATGGACTTTCTCAAAACATTGAAAGGCTTTCTTATGCTACATACATTGCAGAAATCTCATCATCCTTAGCACCGACTCCTGATGACGCTAAAGCAATAATTCCGCTTTTGTTAAACACATTTTATCTCTTTTCAAATTCTCAAAAGGATTTGCGTCTTATAAAATGTGTGTTTGAGCTAAAGCTTTTGACTCTTTTGGGCTATGCCCCTGAGCTTGATGGATGTGTTGAGTGTGGCGAAAAAGAAGAATTGTGCTTCTTTTCATCATCCGAAGGAGGTGTGGTTTGTAGGTCGTGCGGAACGATACCCGACACACAAATCATAACAAAAGATACACTAAATGCTTTGCGATATGTAAAAGATTCTGACAACAAAAGGGCTTTTTCTTTTACACTCTCAAAATCAAATATTGATGAATTCCAAAATGTAACCGAAAAAATGCTTGAAAATATAGCAGGTAAAAGGCTTTCATCACTAATTTATTTAAAACAAATATCAGGAAGGAAATAATTCTAACTATGAATTTAGATAAAATCTTAAAGGTTGTTGAGCGTCCGTCACGCTACATCGGAAACGAATTTAACAGCGTTCACAAAAATTTAGACGATATAAATATCCGTTTTGGCTTTTGCTTTGCCGATGTTTATGAAATTGGTATGTCTCACTTAGGTATGAAAATTTTATATCATCTCCTAAACTCAGCAGAAGATATCTATTGCGAGCGCTTTTTTGCTCCCTGGGTTGATATGGAAGAACAAATGAGAAAAGAAAATATTCCGCTTTTTTCATTGGAAACCAAAACCCCTGCACGCGATTTTGACTTTTTAGGCTTTACTCTTCAGTACGAAATGAGCTATACTAATATTTTGAATATGCTGGAATTAGGCGGTATTCCGCTACGTTCTGCCGACAGAGACGACACATTCCCTATAATTTGTGCAGGCGGTCCGTGTGCTTATAATCCTGAGCCGTTAGCCCCCTTTATTGACTTTTTTATGATGGGCGAGGGCGAGGAGTCTATGATGGAAATTATGGACTTATACCGCGAAATGAAGTCACAGGGCGCAACAAAGGACGAATTTTTAAAGGAAGTTGTAAAAATCGAAGGCACCTATGTTCCTAAGTTTTATGATGTTACCTATAATGACGACGGCACAATACGTGCCTTTACTAAAAACTTTGACGGCGCTCCCGATACAGTAAAAAAACGCATTATTAAAGATTTTGACTCCTGCTTTGTGCCCGATAATATAATCGTTCCGTTTATGGAAGTGGTACACGACAGAATAATGTTAGAAATTTTTCGTGGCTGTATCAGGGGTTGCAGATTTTGTCAGGCTGGTATGATTTACCGACCTGTTCGCGAAAGAAGCCCCGAAATGCTTCTTAATTTAGCTCGTCGCTTAATTAAAAACACGGGCTACGAAGAAATCTCGCTTTCAAGCCTTTCAACAAGCGACTATACACGCCTAAAAGAATTAACAGACGGACTGATTGATTTAACAGAAGAACAAAAAATCAGTTTATCACTTCCGTCGCTACGACTTGACAATTTTTCAATGGAGCTTATGCAAAAGGTACAAAAGGTCAGAAAATCAGGTCTTACCTTTGCTCCTGAAGCAGGAACACAGCGTCTTCGTGACGTTATAAATAAAAACGTAACCGAAGAAGATTTAATAAATGCATCAACCACCGCATTTATGGGAGGCTACGGCACAATTAAGCTTTACTTTATGATAGGCCTGCCAACCGAAACCTTAGATGATGTTGCAGGAATTTCACATCTGGCAAACGAAGTTGTTGCAATCTATAAGCACACACCAAAGGAAATAAGAAACAAAAATCTGCGTGTAACTGTAAGTGTTTCTTCCTTTGTTCCAAAGCCTTTTACACCATTTCAATGGGTGGCTCAGAACACAAAAGAAGAGCTTTTTAAAAAGCAGATGTTCTTAAAAGAAGAAATTAAAAACCGCTATGTATCATACAACTGGCACGACTCAGCCTTAAGTATATTAGAAGGTGTGGTTGCCCGTGGGGACAGACGTCTTGCCGATGCTATTGAAGAAGCACACAGACTCGGTGCACGCTTTGACTCGTGGCATGAGCACTTCCGCCCTGATATCTGGTATAAAGCTTTTGAAAACACAGGAATTGACCCTGATTTTTACAACACACGTGAGCGTTGTTATGATGAAATTCTTCCGTGGGATTTCGTTGATGTCGGCGTTTCAAAAAAGTTTTTAATAAACGAATGCGAAAAGGCAAAACGTGGCGAGACAACAAACAACTGTCGCCAAATGTGCGCAGGCTGTGGTGTGATTTCAGCTTTTGGAGGTGGTTTCTGTGGCTAAGTTCCGCTTGCAATTTACAAAATACGGCGATATGAAATATGTGTCGCACTTGGATTTAATAAGACTTTTTACAAGAATTTTCCACAGGGCAGAGCTACCCTTAGCCTATTCCGAGGGCTTTAACCCGCATCCTAAAATGGCAGTGCTTTTGCCGTTGTCTGTAGGGTTTGAATCGTCATCTGAATTTATAGATGTTGAGTTCAAACAGGGCGTATCAATGCTCGATTGCTTAAAAAAATTAAAGGGAAAGCTCCCTCTCGGTATGGAAATTCCGCAGATTACAGAATTAAATGAAACAAGCAAAAAAGCAAAAGAAATCCGCTATGCATCTTATGAATTTACTTTTCCCTGCGAGCTTACACAAACGCAAATTGATGCTTTTTTAGAAAGAGAAACAATAGAAGTTATAAAAAAGACAAAGCGCTCAGAGGGTATGGCTGATATCCGCCCTGATATTATGGATATGTGTTTACTAAAAAACCGCAAAATGCAGGCAATAATTTCAGCGGGCAGTAACGCTAATTTAAAGGCAGATTTACTTGTTTTGGCAATGGAAAAATATATCGACGGCTTTGTAACGCACGATGACTACTCAGTTTTGCGCACAGGAATTTTAGACGAGCGCGGAATGAGTATGATGTAAGGAGAAGGCGATGAGAAAAACAGCTCTTAAAATTTTATATGAAGTTGATACCCGCGGTGCATACTTAAACCTTGTGTTTCAGGATGTGCTTTCCCGTGCCTGCCTTTCGGCAGTCGATACAGCCTTCGTAAAAGAGCTTGTTTTCGGAGTTTTTCGTAATAAAATTTTGCTTGATTACGTTATCCGAAGGAATTCATCATTAAGACTAAAAAAAATAGATGTAAAAATTTTAAATATTTTAAGAATGGGCGCATACCAGATATTTTTTATGGATAGGGTTCCGCCCCACGCTGCTGTGTCGGAATCGGTTGAGCTTGCAAAAAAATGCGCAGGACCTAAAACAGTTTCTTTTGTAAACGCCGTTTTGCGCTCAATTATCCGCACAAGCAAGGGAGACGAAATTGACCTTTCTCAAATTAATGATAAGGTTGAGTATTTATCAGTAAAATATTCGTATCCAGAAAAGCTCACACAGTTTTTTGTTGAAAATTTTGCAGAACGAGCAGAAAGCATAATGCAAGCAGGAAACACCACTCCTGAGCTGTGTGTAAGAGTAAATACATTAAAAATCACAAAGGAAGCTTTTATAGAAAAATTAAAGCTTTTAGATATTGAATATAAAGAAACGCCATACACAGATTGCGGCTTGTATCTTTACGGTGCAACAGAAGAAAAGCGAAAAAAATTATCAGGACTATACAGCGTTCAGGACCAAAGCTCGCAATTAGCATCTTTATCACTTGCGCCCGAGCCTTTTGATGTTGTGCTCGATTTGTGCTCAGCACCTGGCGGCAAAACAACTCACATTGCCGAGCTTATGGAAAACAAGGGAAAAATCTATGCAACAGATGTGTATGAGTCAAGGCTGAAAAGCGTTGAGTATTTAGCCGAAAGCTTAGGAATAAGCATAATTAAAACAAGCGCCTGTGATGCCTGCCAGACAAACGAAAAATTTATAAATAAAGCACATAAAATCTTAGCCGATGTGCCTTGCTCGGGGCTTGGTATTATAAGAAGAAAACCCGACATAAAATATAAGGAAAATATCACAGACTTTTCTGAAATAAACAACATTCAGCACGAAATCTTGTGTAATGCTTATCGCTATTTAAAAAGCGGCGGCACGCTTGTTTATTCAACCTGCACTATGAACCCAAAGGAAAACAAAGAAATGATTTATGCGTTCTTAAAGGCTTTTCCCGATATGAAGCTTTCTGCTATTGAAAGTCCGCATATTTTGGGCGAAGCAAAAGAAAAAGGAAAAACGGGATTTTTAGAAATTTTTCCCGATACCGATAAAAGCGACGGCTTTTTCATTTGCCGTATGACTAAGCTCTAAGGAGAAAAAATGAGAAAAGATTTACGAAGTCTTAACTATTCAGAAATTGAAAATATACTGACATCAATGGGCGAGGCAAAGTTTCGTGCCCGCCAGCTTTACCCCGCCGTTTTTAAGTATGATTCATTAGATGATATCACAACGCTTTCTAAGGATTTACGTGCAAGACTTTCCGAAAATTACTTCATTGATTGCTTGTCTGTTATAAAAAAGCAGGTATCCCAAAAGGACGGCACAGTAAAATTTTTATTTAAGCTAAACGACGGAAACTACATCGAAAGTGTATTTATGAAATACCACCACGGTAATACCTTGTGTGTTTCTTCACAGGTAGGCTGTAAGATGGGTTGCAAATTTTGTGCTTCAACCATTGGCGGCAAGGTACGTGATTTAACCCCAGGCGAAATTATAGGTCAAATAATTTCAGCACAAAAAGAAACGGGCGAGCGAGTGTCAAACATAGTAATGATGGGCATTGGCGAGCCGCTTGACAACTTTTCTAACGTTATAAAATTCTTAAAAATAGTAAACGACGAGCTGACCCTAAACATAGGCTATCGACACATTTCGCTGTCTACCTGCGGCATTGTGCCGAAAATTTACGAGCTGGCAGAGCTTGGGCTTCCGATAACCCTTTCAGTTTCTCTGCACGCGCCATTTAATGAAATGCGCTCAGAGATTATGCCCGTAAATAAAAAATACCCGTTAGATACATTAGTCCGTGCTATGCACGATTATGTTAAAAAAACAAACAGAAGAATAAGTATAGAATATTCGCTTATTCAAGGAAAAAACGACACCAAAGAGTGCGCAAAGGAGTTAGTAAGACTTTTTTCAGGTGGACTCTTTCATATAAATTTAATTCCGGTAAACAATGTGCGCGAGCGCAATTTCAAAAAGACAACAAAAGAGGCAACAAAAGAATTTGCCGACATTTTAAATTCATGTGGCTTAAATGCCACAGTTCGCCGTGAGCTTGGCTCAGATATTGATGCCGCTTGCGGTCAGTTAAGAAGAAAGCAAGAAGAAAAACAGTAAATATTTTGAAAGAAAGGCGATTAGTATGAATATAAGTTCAGCTACCAGCGTGGGTAAAATCCGTGCGGTAAATGAAGATTCGTTTTTCGTTACAGAGCTTAAAGACGGCGGTGTTTTAGCCGTTGTTGCCGACGGTATGGGCGGCCATAACGCAGGCGAAGTGGCAAGTGCCAAGGCAGTAAGCAGTCTTAAGGATACGAGCTTTAAAGGAGATGTTCCAATAAAAGAAGCTCTTGTTACTGCAATTTCATGTGCGAACAACGATATTTATAAAATGAGCAAAAAAGACCCTAAGCTTTTTGGTATGGGCACAACAATTACTGCCTGTGTTGTAACTGACGATAAAGTCACAGCAGCACACGTGGGCGATTCAAGGCTATACCTTTTAAGAGAAAACAGCATAACACAGGTAACAAAAGACCACTCACTCGTTGAGATGCTGTTAGAAAGCGGTGAAATTACAAAAGAAGATGCCAAGCACCATCCGCAGAGAAATGTTATTACAAGGGCACTTGGTACAGGCGCTTTAGTTGATGTTGACACCTACGAGTTTTTAATAAAAGACGGCGATATAATTTTATTGTGTTCCGATGGTCTTATCAATATGGTAGACGACGAGAAAATCCTTTCTATCATTACAAACAGTAAAGATTTCGGCGCTTTGGCCGATGCATTAGTAAAAGAAGCCGAAAATGCAGGCGGTTACGATAATATTACTGTTGTACTCATTAAGTTTTAATTGGAGGTTTTCATTATGACAAACGGAAAAATTATTGATGGAAGATATGAAATAATAGAAGAAATCGGCCGTGGCGGTATGGCTATTGTTTACCTTGCTAAGTGTCTTGTTTTAAACAGATATGTGGCAATTAAGGTTTTGCGCCCCGAGTTCCGTGATGATGCAGAATTTATTAAAAGATTTAAAATAGAAGCGCAATCAGCAGGCAACCTTTCTCATCCCAATATCGTTTCAATTTACGATGTAGGTGCTGAGGGCGACACAGAATATATCGTTATGGAATATGTTGAGGGCATAACCCTAAAGCAATATTTAGGAGCAAAGGGAGTTTTGCCCGAAAAAGAAGCTGTTGACTTTGCCGCACAAATTTGTGCAGGCCTTGAGCACGCTCACAAAAAAGGCATTGTACATAAAGATGTTAAGCCTGAAAATATTTTAATAACAAAAGAAGGCATATTAAAAATTACAGATTTCGGCATTGCCAAGGCTTTAAATCAGGGCACAATAACAACAGGCGGCATGGCTATGGGAAGCGTTCATTATTTTTCGCCTGAACAGGCACGCGGTTCATTTGTTGATGCTAAAACCGACATTTATTCACTCGGTGTAATTTTATATGAAATGGTAACAGGCAAGCGTCCGTTCGACGGCGAAAATGCAATCAGTGTTGCTATGCAGCACATTGAATCAGAGCCTGTACGTCCCGCAATTATAAACCCTGTCATTTCAGAGTCGTTAGATACAGTTATTTTAAAGGCTATGAAAAAGGATACCTTTGAGCGTTATCAGTCTGCAACACAGATGCTTATTGATTTGAAAAAGGTTTCGGTTGGCTCAGGCGTTAATTCTGCACCAAGGTCAAAGACAGACGTTATAACACCAAAACAAAACGGAAACGACGGCGTAAGGCGCACAAAAACAACCCAGCCAAAATCCAAGACAAAGCCTGCTAAAAAGAACAAAAAGAGTGATACCTTAGCTATTGTTTCAGGAATTGCAGCAGCAATAGTTTTGGTTTGTGCTCTGATTGCTATATATATCGGCATATTCAGACAAGGCGGAGCAAACGAAATTAAAGCTCCCGACTTTGTTGGTTTAACCTATGAAGAGGTTGTGGAGCTTTCCCAGAAGGAAGCTTATAAAAAGCTCGACATTGTTTTAGCAAACGGCGAAGCTTTTACCAAAGATTTAGAGGGTGTTGTTACAAAGCAATCTCCAAAGGCTGAAAAGACCATTAAGAACAACTCGCAAATTCAGCTTACCTTTGGCGATGCTCCTAAGGAATTAATTAAAGTTCCTGATGTGGAAAACAGAACCGAAGCAGATGCAATCGACGTTTTAGAACGTGAGGGCTTCCGTGTTAAAATCGACTACGAAGCAAGTGATGAAATCCCGCAAGAACGAGTTGTAAGAACCTCTCCTGCTGCAAATTCACAGGCTGAAGAGGGTTCAGAAATTACAATTTACATCAGCAGCGGAGAAGAAGATAAATACACAAGAGTACCAAGTCTTTTAGGAAAAACAGAAGCTGAAGCGGAGAGCATCTTAAAAGAAGCAGACCTTGTTTTAGGCAGCACAAAATCAGTGATAAGCGAAAAACCTAAAGGCACAATAGTTAAGCAGTCCCGCGACGAAGGAGACAGAGTTGAAAAGGGCTCAGCAATAGATGTTGAAATAAGCAAGGGCCCGCAAATTCAGGAGCCTGATAATCCATCAGGCGATACCGTAACTCCCGTAAACCCTGCAGCATAAATTAAAAAATTTCCAAAGGAAACGTGTATGACTAAAGGAACAATTATTAAAGGCATCGGCGGATTTTACTATGTCAAAACAGATGATGGTATTTTTTCCTGCCGTGCCAGAGGAAAATTCAGAAAACAAAGCACAACGCCTATGGTTGGCGATATAGCAGAAATCGAAGTGATCGACAGCGAAAAACAAGAGGGCTACGTTATAAGTATTCTTCCAAGAAAAAATCAGCTTTTTCGTCCGCTTGTTTCAAATATCGACCAGCTTTTAATTACCTTTGCAGCAGAAAGCCCTGAGCCGTCACTTGCTTTGATTGACAAGCTCACAATAACAGCAATGTCTAAAAATATTCCTTGTGCTATATGTATAAACAAGTGCGATTTAAACCCCGATATTGCAAAAGAATATGCAAAAATTTATAAGCTCGCAGGCTTTTTAGTGTTAATGGTTTCTGCCCAAACGGGCGAAAACGTAAGTGCTGTTAAAGATTTGCTCAAAGATAAAACTACTGCCTTAGCAGGCAGCTCGGGTGTTGGAAAGTCAAGCCTTTTAAATGCAATAGGAGAAAGCTTTAACCTTGCAACAGGTCAGGTTTCCGATAAAATTCAGCGCGGAAAGCACACCACAAGGCATACAGAGCTTTTCCCTTTATCATTCGGCGGCTTTGTTTTTGACACACCCGGCTTTGGCTCTTTTGAAATAGAAGACATTACCTACCGCGACTTAGCCGCTCTTTTCCCTGAAATTAAAAAAAGCGAGGGCGGTTGCAGATTTTCAGGCTGCAGTCATATAAAAGAGCCTGATTGCTCAGTTAAAAAAGCGTTAGAAAACGGCGAGATTGCCCAATCCCGCTATGAAAGCTATATTACTCTTTATGAAGAGTTAAAAAAGATAAAAGAATGGAAATAAAAAAGGAGAAAATCCATGATTAAATTAGCACCATCAATGCTTTCGGCTGATTTTGCTCATCTTGCCGAAGATATTAAAAAAGTAGAAGACTCAGGAGCGCAGTATTTGCATATTGATGTTATGGACGGCCATTTTGTGCCAAACATCAGCTTTGGCGCACCTGTAGTGAAAAAAATCCGTCCTTTGAGCAAAATGGTTTTTGATGTCCATTTAATGATTTCAGAGCCGCTTCGCTATATCGACGATTTTGCAGCAGCAGGTGCTGATATTATAACCTTTCACGTAAACAGCGAAAGCGATGTAGAAAAAACTCTTGATAAGATAAAATCACACGGGTTAAAATGCGGTCTTGCGGTTAACCCTGATATTGATATTGAGCTTCTTTATCCATATAAAGACAAGCTTGATTTGGTGCTTATTATGTCAGTTTATGCAGGCTTTGGTGGTCAGAGCTACATAGAAGACGTAAACGAAAAAATAAAAAAAGCACGAGATTTCTTCGGACCTTTAATCGACATTGAAGTTGACGGCGGAATTTATGCTGAAAATAAGGACATTCCTGTGTTAAATGGCGCAAATGTTTTAGTTTCAGGCACAGGCATTTTCGGACAAGCTGATATTCCTTCTGCCGTAGCTGAGTTTTTAAAATGATGAAAGCGTTAATTTTTTCAGGCGGGAAATTTTCCGCTTTACCTGACACGATAAATATAAATGAATACAGCCTTATAATTGGTGCGGATTCCGGCTACTTAAATGCCACAGATGTAAATGTTACACCTGATATTTTTATAGGGGATTTTGATTCCGTTTCAGAAGAAGAAATAAATTCAGAAAACATAATCAGGCTGCATCCCGTAAAGGATAAAACCGACACACAGGAAGCCGTTGATGTAGCAGTTTCACACGGTGCAACCCATATTACAATTTTAGGCGCGTTAGGCAAAAGAATTGACCACACAATAGCAAATATCCACCTTTTAAAATACGCACGCGATTTAGGTGTAAACGCTGAAATTATTGATACAGACACCTACTTAACATTAGTGACAGATACACTCGACGTATGCAAAAGAGCGGGATATTGCATCTCACTTTTGCCGCTTACAGACTGCACAGGTGTCACAGCATCGGGTGTTTTTTATCCGTTAGATAACGCCTGCCTGCCAGTTGGAAATCCTTATGGCATCAGCAACGAATTTGTTTCGGATGTTGCACATATTGAAGTTTTGTCAGGTGAGCTTTTAGTAATACTTTGTAAATCATAAAGGAGTGTTTTTTTGTGGGTAACACAATCGACAGAAAAAAACTTTCAACCTACAGCACAATACTTGCGATTCTGGTTGTTTTAATTCATACAGACAACACCTACACCTATGCATCACTTTCTGACGGTTCTTTGCTCTCTTCGTTTGTAAAGGGCGTGGAGTGGTTATTTTCACAAAATATCGCATCGGTTGCGGTGCCGTCATTTTTTATGATTTCAGGGACTTTGTTTTATCGCGATTTCACAATAGACAAGTACCCCAAAAAGCTTAAAGCCAGATTTTTTTCGCTTATAATTCCGTTTTTTTTATGGAATTTATTCAGATTTTTGCTGTTCTATTGTTTAGGAAAAACAGGCATAACAGAGCGACTTTTTTGCGCTCCGAGACTTTTGTTCACTAAAGAAAATTTTATAGAAGGACTCCTCTTTTACAAATACAATTTAGGCTTTTGGTTTATGTATCAGCTGATACTTTTTACAATACTTGCCCCTGTAATTCGCCTGATTACCAAAAACAAGTGGGTGGGTTTAATTGCAATTTTTTCACTTATTGCAATTAATGCTTCTGATATTTTAGGCGAGTTTTTAATTGTAACCCTTAAAAAAAGGTTTATATTGTTAGACTGCACGATTTACTACATTATTGGTGCATATATAGGCACACATTTTTTTGATTTTGTTAATAAAAAGAGTAAAAATACAATGATTTTTTCAATAGTTGGCGTAATTTTAGGACAAGTCTTAGGCTTTCTTTTTACCAAAACAGAATTTATCCTTTTTAATACGCTTTCATTGATAATTTCAGTAATTTCTTTTTGGTATTTATATGACTTTTTGAAAATAAAGCCCTTTGCTGCGTGTTTAACTACAATCACATTTTTTATATACGCAGCCCACGGCACTGTACTTGAATTTTTACAAGCTATAGTCTTGAGAATTTTTCCTGATTCTTCTATGGTTGCGCTTGTTACATACATTACCTTTCCTTTAATAACCTTGGGAATTTTGGTTTTAACAGCTTTAGTTTTAAAGAAAATCACACCGAAATTCTGGAGTCTGATTAACGGAGCAAGATAAAGGAGTTGTTACTTATGAAAAAAATTATATCCTTAATATTGTGCTTGTTTTTGTGCATGACCTATGCTTATGCTCAGAATACAGCCTATGCCCCCGACACAGTAGTATATAGTGCCGACGGCACATCTAAGGTTATTGACTCACAAAAAGTTTCTGAATATCTTTCAAATAACTGGTATCTTTATCCCGTTATCACAATTTATACGGTTAACGACACAAGCTCGGTTGTTTATGCTCACGATGCAGACACACACCTTGCGAACGGCTGGTATTTATATCCCGTTACAAAAATATTTGCCCCTGGTGGTCGTGAAAGCATAGTATTTACTCAAGATGTAAAAACACATCTTGCAAACGGCTGGTATTTATCAACTAAAGACTTTCCGAAAAAGGAAAAAGCCGTTGCACTTACATACGATGACGGTCCGAGCAAATATACACCGCAAATTTTAGATTGTCTTGAGCGTTACGGCGCAAAAGCTACATTTTTTGTTGTTGGCAAAAGTGTTTACGCTTACCCCGATACCCTAAAGCGTGCTCACGATTTAGGAATGGAAATCGGAAATCACACTATGAGCCACCCTCGGCTCACATCGATTTCTTCATCTGCCGTAGTGTCACAAATAAATTCAAATGCAAATGTGGTTGAAAATGTAACAGGTATGCGTCCATTCCTTGTGCGACCGCCCTATGGAAGCTACAATAACAGCGTAATAGACACAGCAGGACAACCTTTTATTCTGTGGTCTATTGACACGCTCGACTGGAAAACAAGAAACGCACAAAAAACGATTAATGCTGTGCTTTCTAAGGTTTCTGATGGCGATATTATCTTAATGCACGACCTGTATTTGCCAACTGTAGAAGCAACAAAGGTTTTAGTTCCCAAGCTTATTGATATGGGCTTTGACCTGGTTACTGTTTCAGAGCTGGCAGAAAGAAAAGGTACAGCCCTGACAACACGTGCCTACAGTAAAATTAAATAAAATTTAAAATTAATATTTCTTTAATAGTATATTAATATATCCATTGTATAATTGGATTATAAGGTTGTATGAGACTATAAAATCAGGTGATATATATGAAAATGAAATTTACCAAAAAACGAATAATCGTTTGGATATTGTTGCTGATACTGGGTGTTTTGTCAATTTACAGCGGCATACAGTATGGAAAAATCGCACACATGACATCTTTGGGAGAAGCAGAGTTTTCTTTAGATAAGGTAGTTGCCGAAGGAAAATTCAATGTGCTTATTTTGGGTGTTGATGAAGAAGGTGTGCGTGCCGACACTATTATGGTGTTCAGCGTTGATAACGTTAATAAAACAACCAAGGTTTTATCTATCCCAAGAGATACCCGCATAACTCTGAATACAGGCAAATCAATCAAAATTAACTCATGCTTAGGCTTTAAATCCCGTGAAAAATTTATGATTGATACAGTAAAAACAATAACAAAAATGCCAATTCACTACTATTGCGAAGTGAATTTTGAAGGCTTTATAAAAATAGTTGATATTTTAGGCGGAGTCGACTACAACGTACCGCACGATATGAATTATGATGACCCTGTGCAGAATTTGCACATTCATTTAAAGAAAGGTATGCAACACTTAGATGGTAAAGCGGCTCACGATTTTGTACGCTTCAGGCACAACAATAAGTCAGAAGACGTGTATGCTCCGGGTGTTTATTATCAGGGCGACATCGGCAGAATAAGTGCTCAGCAGGATTTCGTAAAGGAGCTGTTCCGCCAGAAGATGCAGCCGCAATATTTATTAAAAGCCCCTGAGCTGATTAATGCCGCATACTCAAGCGTAAAAACAAACTTTTCGATTGCTTCGGCGCTTGATTTTGTAAGGATATTAAATTCTGCCGAAACAACCGAATTAGAAAGCTTTGTTATCCCTGGCGAGGGCAGATATATCGGTAACGTTTCGTACTATATTTATAGCCCGTCGCAAACCAAAAAGCTCATTTTGGAAGAATTCGGTTATCCTGAAGACGAAGCAGAAGAATACAGAAAAAATAAGGAAAATAACGAAACAGAAGAAACACAAACTCAGGAAGAAAGGCTTCCTGAAGCTGTAATAGATTAATAAAGGTGCGCTATGAACAAGAAGAAATTTTGGAAAAGTATGGGAATAACGTTTTTAATACTTTCTGTGGTTTTTGCTTCTATGGTGCTGTTTACCGCAGGCGAAGGAAAGTATTATGACTTTTTAGACGAAAAAATCGGCGATATAGAAAATATACTTGTAGTAGGCGTAGATAAAGAGGGAAAGCGCGCCGACGTTATAATGCTTTGTAGCGTAAACCCACAGGATAAAACAATAAATTTAGTATCTATCCCGCGCGATACAAAAATCAAGCTCAAAAACGGCAAAACCTCAAAGATTAATGCCTGTCTTGGCAAAGAAGACGGCGAAGAAATGCTGTGTGATTATGTGCGCGAGCTCACAGGTCAGCCAATAACGAGCTTTTTAAAGGTAAATTTTGAAGGCTTAAGAAATGTTGTTGATATTTTGGGCGGAGTAAAGTATAATGTTCCTATAGATATGAACTACGATGACCCCGTTCAGGATTTGTCTATCCACTTAAAAAAGGGAGAGCAGGTATTAA
Organism: Congzhengia sp.; assembly: GCA_045587965.1. Lineage (GTDB taxonomy): Bacteria > Bacillota > Clostridia > UBA1381 > UBA9506 > Congzhengia. The sequence continues at coordinate 13,007 of JAZNDH010000025.1, read as the reverse complement.
ACGGTGCCGATGTTGAGGGCTTAGTGAGATTCCGCTCAGGTTATGCAAATGCCGATTTAGGCAGAATTGATACCCAACAGGATTTTTTAAAGGAAGCAATAAAGCAAAAGCTCAGCTTAAAATATATTTTTAAGCTTCCTGCAGTTATGAGTGAGGTTCACAAAAACTTCGATACTGACCTTTCAACCTTAGACGTTTTGGTACTCGCGTTTGACGCCCGCAGATGCAACAATGTGTCGAGCTATATGTTGCCTGGTGGTGCAAAATATTCGGGTGGTGCCTCTTACTATGTGGCAGATGACGATGCCGACAGGCAAATTTCCGCTCTTTTGGGAAAGGCTAAGCCATCATCTGAATTAAATGATAAGATTATAGATTAATTTTTATATATTAATATTTTAAGGAGGTGTAAATTATGGCATATACAATTAAAGAAGATTGCATCGGCTGCGGTGCTTGTGCTTCACAGTGCCCTGTTGAATGTATTTCTGAAGGTGCTCCTTATGTTATTGACGCTGATGTTTGCATTAGCTGCGGTAACTGTGCAGATGTTTGCCCCGTAGGTGCTCCTGTAGAAGAATAATTAACATTCTTGATTTTTAAGCTTAAAAAAGAAAATGGACTGTAGCGAGGCTACAGTCCATTTTTTTTGCATATTTTTACTATTTCACACTTATAATATATAAAAAGGAGTTGTCTTACTATGGAATTTATTGAAGGACAAGTGTTTAGCATAAAAAATATATCAGAGCATATAAAAAATACTAAAACAAACAAACTAAAAGGAATAAAAAAACAAGAGCTTATAAATATCTTAACACAGTCAAAGGAAGAAATAGACGCTCTTCGTTCTACAATAAATAACACAAGTGACGCAGAAACCATTGAATCGAGCATATATCGCCTAAAGGCTGCCGAGCTTGATTTAAACAGACAACTCAAAGCTATAAAATTATCACAAGATTAAATTACAAAGGGGGAATTTTATGAATACTGCCATTTTAGTAACAACAGGACTTTTATGTGCTGTGGTGCTCGTTTTAATTACACTGTTCTTTAAACAATTAAAAGGATTACTTTTACTTATTTTAAATACTGCTTTAGGATGGGCGGGGCTATACATATTTAACTTAATATTTGCTTCAAGCGGTTTTTTGATCGGTGTGAATATCGCTTCGGCAACTGTAGTTGGCGTGCTTGGAATACCAGGGCTTCTGCTTATGATAATTTTAAAATTCATATATAAGGGGCTGTAGCTTAGGCGCATACCACACAAGGCAAAAAAACGGCTGTAGTACTAAGTACTACGGCCGTTTCTGTCTGTGCGCATTTTTCTACGCCCAACCTTTAGCTTATGTCTGCTAAATCTAAAAAGTTATGTCCAAATTCTGCAATATAGTCTTTTCTTTCCTGAAGCTTATCGCCGAGCAAAACATCAAACATCTCTGCTGTTTTTTCTGCATCGTCGTATGTTACTCTTATTAATCTTCTTGTTTCAGGATTCATAGTGGTTTGCCACATCATTTCAGGCTCATTTTCACCAAGACCTTTAGAACGGTGAATTTTATACTTTTTGTTGCCTAAGCTTTCAATAATTTCTTGCTTTTCCTGTTCGTTAAAGGCAAAGAAAGTATCTTTTCCGCAGGTTATTTCAAAGAGCGGAGATTCTGCAATGTAAACCTTGCCTTCGCGAATTAGCGTTGGCATTAAAACGTAAATCATAGTCAAAATCAGCGTTCTTATCTGGTAGCCATCGACGTCGGCATCGGTACATATAATAACTTTGCTCCAGCGAAGATTATCAATGTCAAAGGTGGTCATATCTTTAGTTGCGTGCTTTGATTTTATTTCAATACCGCAGCCTAAAACTCTTACTAAGTCTGTTATAATTTCGCTTTTAAATATCTTGGCGTAATCTGCCTTTAAGCAGTTTAAAATTTTACCGCGAACAGGAATAATTGCCTGAAATTCTGCATCTCTTCCTTTTTTACAGGAGCCCAGAGCTGAGTCGCCCTCAACAATGTAAATTTCACGGCGTTCAATATCCTTTGTACGGCAGTTTATAAATTTATTGATACGATTTGTCATATCAACTGTGCCTGTTAAATTTTTCTTAACAGCAATTCTGGTTTTTTCGGCACTTTCGCGGCTTCTTTTGTTAATTAAAACCTGCGCCGCTATTTTTTCTGCCGCTTCTTTATTTTCTATAAAATACACATCAAGCTGCTCTTTTAAAACTTCGGTCATAGCATCCTGAATGAACTTGTTTGTTATAGATTTTTTTGTCTGATTTTCATAACTTGTAATTGTCGAAAAAGAGTTTGAAACTAAAATCAAGCTGTCGGCAATATCCACAAAATTGATTTTTGACTCATTTTTGTTGTATTTATTATTTGCTTTTAAATACTTGTCAAGCGATGCAACAAAGGCACTTTTAACAGCCTTGTCAGGAGAACCGCCGTGCTCTAAATAGCTTGAATTGTGGTAGTATTCAAGCATATTTATTTCATTGTTAAAGCAAAAAGCGAACTGCATTTTTACATTATAATCGGGCTTGTCTTCTCTGTCACGGCCGCGACGCTGAGTTTCAAAGGAGAAAACAGGTGTAAACTCTTTGCCGTCTGAAATTTCTTCGATATAGTCTATTACGCCCTTGTCGTAAAGAAATTCTTTAATATCCCAGCCGTCTGCAGTTTGATTATATAAGATGAATTTTAAGCCCGCATTTACAACTGCCTGCTTTTTTAAAACATCTTCAAAATATTCCAAAGGAATGTTAATATCGGTAAAAACCTCTGTATCAGGACGCCAGCGGATAGTTGTGCCTGTTTTTTTAGAGCGCACTTCTTCCATTTGCAATTCGCCTACAGGGTTGCCCTTTTCAAAATGCATTGTGTATTTTTTGCCGTCACGAAGAACAGCAACATCCATAAAAGATGAGCTATACTGTGTGGCACAGGTACCCAAGCCGTTTAACCCCAGACTGTATTCATAGTTGCCGTCGGTATCGTTGTTGTATTTACCGCCTGCATACATTTCGCAAAATACGAGCTCCCAGTTAAATCGCTTTTCGTTTTCGTTGTAGCCCATAGGGATACCACGTCCGTTGTCCTTTACTTCGATGGACTTATCTAAAAAACGGGTGATTTCGATTTCCTTGCCGTAGCCTTCTCGCGCTTCATCTATTGAGTTTGATAAAATTTCAAAGAATGAGTGTTCACAGCCGTCAATACCGTCCGAGCCGAAAATAACTCCCGGACGTTTTCTTACACGGTCTGCACCCTTTAATGACTTAATGCTTACGTCATTATATTTTTTCATATAAGGTATTCTACCTTTCTTTTCGTAATAGTACTTTACGCCTTATCTATGACAGATAAGGCGTAATATTTAAAAGCTTTATGATTGGCTGTAGTTAGGAGCTTCTTTTGTGATAGAAATATCGTGTGGATGACTTTCAATTAAACCTGCTGAAGTAATCTTTATAAATTTACCCTTAGCTTTTAAGTCTTCAACAGTAGGTGTTCCGCAGTAACCCATACCTGCACGAAGTCCGCCCATTAACTGATAAATCACATCAGAAACAGGACCCTTATATGGTACTCTGCCTTCAACGCCTTCAGGAACGAGCTTTTTGGTGTTTGTCTGGAAGTATCTGTCCTTTGAGCCTACTTCCATAGCTGCCATAGAGCCCATACCGCGATAAACCTTGAATTTTCTGCCCTGGTAAAGCTCTTCATCTCCGGGGCTTTCTTCACAGCCTGCAAGAAGTGAACCTACCATAATTACGTTAGCACCAGCAGCAATAGCCTTTGGCAAATCGCCTGAATATTTAATACCGCCGTCAGCGATAACAGGAATGTCATACTTTTTAGCTACTTCATAAACATCATTAACTGCTGTAACCTGTGGTACACCAATACCTGCAACAATACGAGTTGTACAGATAGAACCTGGGCCGATACCAACCTTAATTGCATCAGCGCCTGCTTTTATTAAATCCTGTGCAGCTTCGCCTGTTGCGATGTTACCTGCGATTAATGAAATATGAGGGAATGTCTTTTTAACTAATTTAACTGCTTCTAAAATGTTTTTGCTGTGTCCGTGAGCAGAGTCTAAAACGAAAGCGTCAACCTGAGCGTCGGCTAAGGCCTGAGCACGCTCTAAAATGTCTTTTGTAACACCGATAGCCGCAGCAACTAAAAGTCTTCCGTTAGAGTCTTTAGCAGCATTAGGATATTTTACACTCTTTTCAATGTCCTTAATTGTGATTAAGCCCTTAAGCGCGCCGTTTGCATCAACTATAGGAAGCTTTTCAATTTTGTGGTGACGTAAAATTTCCTGAGCCTGTTCTAAGGTTGTGCCCTCAGGAGCTACAATTAAGTTATCTTTTGTCATAACTTCGCCGATTTTTCTTGAAAAATCTTCTTCAAAGCGTAAGTCTCTGTTTGTAATGATACCTGTTAATTTTCCATTTTCACAAATAGGCACACCTGAAATTCTGTATTTGCCCATTAATTTATCAGCTTCTTCTAAGGTGTGGTCAGGAGAAAGATAAAAGGGGTCGGTAATAATGCCGTGTTCTGAGCGCTTTACCTTATCAACCTCTGTGGCTTGAGCTTCGATTGTCATATTTTTATGTATTACACCGATGCCGCCTTCTCGTGCAACAGCTATAGCCATAGCTGATTCTGTAACAGTATCCATTGCCGCACTCATCAAAGGAATATTTAATGTGATATTCTTGGTAAGGCGAGTTTTTAAGTTAATCATATCGGGTGTAACTTCTGATTTTTGCGGAACTAATAAAACATCATCAAAGGTTAACCCCTCTTTAATAACTTTATTCATCTTTTTACCCCTTTCGTGTGTATATGTATATATCATTAGTAATTTTATCTATTTTGATTATTATAACAAATTTTCGACACAAAATCAAGCGGAAAACTACTGAAATTTAAAATTAAACTAACTGTAATTTAATATTCACATTATTGTGATAAAATAAACAAAGAATTAACTATTTTGGAGGTGGCGTAATGGAGCTTTTATCCCCTGCAGGAAATTATGAATGTCTGGTTTCTGCCGTTCGTGCAGGGGCTGATGCGGTATATATTGGCGGAGCATCGTTTTCAGCAAGAAGAAACGCTAAAAATTTTACAGACGAAGAACTGAAAAAAGCTTGTGATTTTTGCCATCTGCACTCGGTAAAGCTATATGTTGCCGTAAATATTTTAATTAAAGAAAAAGAGTTTTCTGATGCGGTTTTATACACAAAAAAGCTCATAGAATACGGAGTTGACGGAATAATAATTCAGGATTTAGGGCTTTTGAGCTTGGTGAGAAAGCAGTCTGATGAAATTTTTATAAACGCATCAACTCAAATGACAATAGCGTCTTATGAAGCTGTGGAGATTGTCAAAAATTTGGGTGCAAATCGCGTGGTTTTAGCTCGTGAACTGGGGTATAAGGAAATAAAATCAATAAAAGAAAAAACCGATATTGAGCTTGAAACCTTTGTTCACGGTGCGCTTTGTATGAGCTACTCAGGACAGTGCTTAATTTCGTCTGTCATTGGTGGCAGGTCAGGAAATCGCGGTCTTTGTGCACAACCCTGCAGACTTAATTATACACTCCTATCCGACGGAAAAGAAATAAGCAAAAACATCCCGCTTCTTTCCTTAAAGGATATTTGCCTTGCGGACAAGCTTTCCGAATTAGAAGGTCTTGCGGACTCGCTAAAAATCGAGGGCCGTATGAAATCTCCCGAGTACACCGCATCGGCAACGGCACTTTATAAAAGGGCACTTAGTGGAAGAATTACACAAAAAGAAATTGATAAAGCTCTTTCGTTTTTTTCCCGTGGTGGAAGCTCGTCGGGATATTTTCATGGTCGCACCCTTGAAAATATGATGGATTACGATGTGACAGAAAAGGTTTCGTCAAGCCGCACCGATGTGGTTAAAATGAAAGAAGAAGATTTTTCAAAAAGGAAAGCTATAACTTTAACGCTGAGTGCAAATGTCGGAAAACCCCTGCACTTAATCGGCGAGTGCGAGGGATTTAGAGCAGAAGCAACAGGCGATACTTTGGAAGTGGCAAGAAAAGAATTTGACGTATTGCGTGCAAAGGAGCAATTAGAAAAATTAGGCGATACCGTGTTTTTTCCGAATAATACAAAAATTGAGCATTCTGAAAACCCATTTGTGCCCGTTTCTGCCATAAACGGCTTGCGCCGTCAGGTGTGTGATGAGCTTTCACAGCTTATTTGCGCATCCTACAGAAAAAATGCTAAAGACATTTCGTTTGAAAAGCCTGCGTTCAGAAAACGTGGTGTGCCAAAGCTTGTTGTGGAGGTTTCAACAAAAGAACAGCTCGATGCAGCGAAAATTTTTGAAGATGTTGAAATTTTATACTCATACGAGCTTTCAAGGGATGAGCATGCTGATTTTGTGATTTGCCCTGCAATCAAAAAAGAGGGAGAAATTACAAACATCAATGCCCCAAAGATTATGGTGCAAAATATCGGTCAGCTCGATGCTAAAAAAGAGCTTTACGGTGGGGAACGCTTAAATGTTACTAACTCCGCTACATGCAGGGTGTTAGCAGATTTCGGCGTAAAACGCGTGACACTTTCGCCTGAGTTAAATGTAAGAGAAATCAAAGAGATAACAAAAAACACCGACATCGAAACAGAAGTTATTGCCTATGGGCATCTGCCTTTAATGGTTATGGAAAATTGCGTTATAAAATCACAGGGAGCGTGCACAAAATCAGGTGGAAGCTATGAGCTATGCGACAGAATGGGCGAGCGCTTTCCTGTTGTGTGTGAAAATTGTAAAAACATTCTTTTAAACAGTGTGCCCATTTTTATGGCAGATAAATCACAGGATTTGCTCTCTTTAAACGTCGATGCAATCCGTTTGAAATTTACAATAGAAAGCAAAGAAGTTACAAAAAAAGTAATTGATGCATACAAATCCGCCCTTTTGGGCAAAACTCCAAATGGGATTTTTAATAAAATCACCCGTGGACATTTTTACCGCGGAGCAGAATAATTTTTGGTTAATCAGAAAAAATAAAGGAGAGCTACTTATGGAAATAATTTTAGCATCAGCTTCGCCCAGAAGAAAAGAAATCCTTTCACTTTTAGATATTCCTTTTAAAGTTATGGTAAGCGATGCCGACGAAAGTGCAGACAGAACATTACCGCCTTATTTTATAGCGGAATCATTATCGCTGAAAAAAGCGGTGGCTGTAGCAAAAAATGTAAGTTCTCACTCGCTTATAATCGGTGCAGATACCATTGTTGTTTCGGACAATATAATTTTAGGAAAACCAAAGGATAACGACGATGCGAAAAATATGCTTAAAAACCTTTCGGGTAAGTGGCACAGCGTTATTTCGGGCGTGACGGTTTTAGATACAAAAAGTGCAAAATCGGAAAGCTTTTATGTTGAAACAAAGGTTAAATTTGCGACGCTTTCCGACGAAGAAATAAACTCATACATCAAAACAAATGAGCCCTGTGACAAAGCAGGTGCTTATGGCATTCAGGGAAAAGGCTCAAAATTTATAGAAAAAATTGAGGGCGATTATTTTAACGTTGTTGGCTTGCCCCTGCAGAAATTATATACCGTACTTAAAAAAGAGTTTGGTTTGTTTTAGTGTTTTTTCCGTACATATCTTTTTAGGGGGAAATGTATGGCAAAGCATATAAGTATTGATTTGGGAACATCAAACACAGTAATAGCAGAACAAAATGTGGGTGTGGTTTTATGTGAGCCGACACTTGCTGCAATCGACGTAAAAACAAACAGATTGGTTGGTGTTGGCAATGAGGCAAAAACGCTTTTAGGCAAGACGCCAAAGGATATTCGCATAGTTGCTCCTGTAGAAAATAGTGCGATTGCAGACTTTGATATTGCTAACGCCGTTTTAAAGACATTTATAACAAACACATTTCCTAAAAGCGCAATAAGACCAAAAGCAACCATTTGCCTGCCTGAAAATTTAACTGAAGTTGAAAAAATAACGCTTTCTGAGTGTGTTGTACGCTCAGGTGCTAAAAACGTAAGCACAATAAATTCGCCAATTGCTGCCGCACTCGGCTCAAAAATAGAAGTTTCAAACCCTTTTGGCAATATGGTTTTAGACATCGGCGGCGGCAGAGCCTGTGCTACCGTTTTATCGTTTGGCGGAGTTGTTTCTGCTAAAACCGCAGATTGCGGCGGAATAAAAATGGACAAAGCCATACAGAGCTACATCAAGAAAAATTATGGTATTAAAATTGGTAAAAAAACAGCCGAAGAAATAAAAAAAACAATCGGCGCGTGCGAAACGGGTGACAAAACCTTTACCGCTATGGGCAGAGACGAAATTTCAGGCTTGCCCAAAGAAATCACTGTCACATCAGATGATATTTATTACGCTATTTCGCCACAGCTTGCAGAGCTTGTGGATTTAATTAAGTTGACATTAGAGAGCACCCCTGCTGAGCTTACGCGTGACATCTGCCAGAACGGAATATGTCTTTCGGGCGGTACAGCTTATCTTTCGGGGCTTGATAAGTTTATTGAAAAAAATGTAGGAATACATTCATATATATCGCAAAACCCACTTGACTGTACTGCACTCGGTGCCGTTGAGTTTTATAACAGGGTAGATGCCTGATGAAAAAATTGTGGTTATTTATCATTGTTTTTACATTTGCAACGCTTATTCTTGCAACAGCCTTTAGAGAAGAATATATAAATTATTCAAACAAAATTTTTTCTGAAATTTCGTTCAATTTAAAGGAATTTGCGTATTCTTTTGACGGTCTTGCACGGGGAAAACAACTAAAAGAAGAAAATGAAAAATTAAAAGCAGAGCTTTTAAAAAATACAAATCTTTTAGCAGAAAATCAGCTCTTAAAAAGGGAGAACGAAGAGCTATATGAGCTTTTAAAGCTCAATAAAGAAATAAAAAGACCTATGATAAACGCTCAGGTTATAGACATTAACACAACAACGGATTTTACCCTAACCATCAACAAAGGAGTAAAATCAGGCGTGTCCTTAGGCGATGTTTGTGTATGGGGAGGCTCGCTTGTTGGTTATGTTAAGGAAGTCTTTGATGATTTTTCGCACATAACACCGATAATTTCCCCTGGTTCAACTGTCGGAATAATGGACACGGAGGGCAATACAGGTATAATTTCAGGGAGTCTTGCACTTTTTAAAAGGAATATGTGTGAGATTTCGTTTTTCCTTGACACAATCGAAGCAAAAAACGGCGAAACAATAGTGACATCGGGACTTTCGGATATTTACCCAAAAGGCTTAACGGTTGGAAAAATTAATATAGACGGCGACAAAAAAAGGCTTATGACAGAAGTGGATTTTACAAAAATCCGTACAGTATCTCTTATTTGTTCGAGGTAGTCTATGAAAAAAGCTTTTAAATACCTTTGCTTTGTGCTTATCATAGCTGTATTTACGTTATTTGACAGCGTTTTTTTTAAAAATATAAGACTTACACTATCGCTTTTAATCAGCTTTTCTTTATATGTAAAGAGCGACAAGGCTGTTTATATTTTTTCGCTTTCGGGGTTTTTATGTGATGTAATTTCAAAAACATTGCCAAGCTTTTCATTTTTGTATCTATACATATCCTTAGGGTGTGTGTGGTGCGAGAAAATATTGTTGAATATAAGCGGAAAAACTGTTTTTTTAATAAGCTTTTTAGGATTTTTACTGTTTTACTTTTCAATGCACATTATAAATATGCTCACATTTTTCGACGTTACAACAGGCTTTTCATTCCTTTTCGAGTCAGTAAGCCGTGCAATTTTTAACTCTTTACTCTCGTTTGTATTTTATTATGTGTTAAAAGGAGTAAAATTTGAAGATTAAGAAAAATTTTCGTATTTTGAGTATATATTTTTTTGTGGTGCTCTTTTTTGCAGTCACAATAGGCAGACTTTTTTATTTGCAGATAATTTGCGGAAAAGAAGCCCGAAAAACAGTTGTTTCATATCTTTCGCTTACAACCGTTGCAAATGCTCCAAGGGGAAACATCTGCGACAGAAACGGAGAAGTTTTGGCAGGCAACCGCAACGGCTATATGGTGCTGATTAAAAAAGGCAGCGATACATCATTAGCGCTAACGATAAAAAATTTAGCGCGGTATTCGGGTGTGAGCTATGAAGAACTGTTAAACACAGTAAAAAGAGAAAAAATTTCTTATAATAATCCTTATGTTTTTACAGAAGATGCGGATTTTGAGCTTATTACAAAAATTAAAGAAGAACCGCAAAAATACCCCTGTGCTGAAATTATAACACAACCCATAAGAGAATATTTTTACCCTGAAACAGCTGTTCATCTGCTCGGCAGATGTGGAATAATCAGCAAAGAAGAATACGAAAAAAATCCCACCTATGCCCGAAACGACTACATCGGAAAACAAGGTGCAGAAAAGGCATTTGAAAGCATTTTACGCGGTACTGACGGTACTTATGCAAAGGATAAATATGTAAACGAAAAATCAAAAAAATTCTGCGATGATGTGCCTTCCGTACCAGGTAACGATGTGCTTTTAACAATAGATTTAAACCTGCAAAAACGTGCAGAAGAAGAGCTTTTGCGAGTAATTTCTGAAACTCCGGGAGCTTCGGGAGGAGCAGTTGTAATAACAGATGTAAATTCAGGTGAGATTTTAGTGCTTGCTTCAAATCCCACTTACAACATAACAGAGTTCAACAAAAATTACACCGAGCTTTCAAAGGACGAAAAAAAACCGTTTTTTAACCGAAGCATATCCGGTCTTTATGAGCCAGGCTCAACCTTTAAACCAATAACTGCCATTGCGGCTTTGGAAAGTGGTGATTTAAAGGAAAATGAAACAATAAAAACTCTGGGAAAATACGAATATTTTGACAGATTCTTTCGTTGCAACATTTATAAAGAAAAGGGGAAAAATCACGGAACGATTGATGTAAAAACTGCTTTAGGAGTTTCGTGCAACTACTTTTTTTATGAGCTTGGCGCGCGCACAGGAATTGATAAAATTTCTTCTTATGCCAAATCCTTTGGTCTTGATGCTTTAACAGGCCTTGAGCTTACACAGGAAGAAGCAAAAGGAATTGTTGCAACACCTGAAAACAGAGAGGCAAAAGGCGGAAAGTGGTATGCAGGCGACGCACTTCAAGCTGCAATAGGTCAGAGCGACAATCTTTTTACGCCTGTTGCAATGTCAGCTTATGCCGCAGCGCTTTCAAACAACGGCAAGGTATATCGCTCACATATTTTAAAGGAAATCAGATACACTGACGGAAGTTTAAAAAAAACCGAGCCTGAAATTTTAAATATTGTTGACATTTCCGAAAAAACAATGCAAACTATAAAGGAAGGTATGCTCAAGGTTACAAAAAACGGCACAGCAAAGGACGTTTTTAATGATTTTCCGATAGAAATTGCAGGAAAAACAGGAACAGCACAGGTTAAAAAAAGCACAAACGGACTTTTTATAGGCTTTGCTCCGGTAAATAACCCGAAAATATCTTTTTGTGTTGTAATAGAAGGCGGAAAATCAGGTAGTGCCGCAGCAAAAGTTATAAAAAATATATTATCGCATTATGTTGATACAGAACAGAAAAGAAAGGACTATTAAAATGGTAACTTTAAAGGGCTCCCCAAAGGGAATAATGATTTTAATTGATGAGCAGGATATAGAGCTTGCAAAAATTCAGCTCAAAGAAAAGCTTTCAGAAAGCAAGGATTTTTTCAACGAAGAAAGTCTTGAGGTATTTTTAACAAGCACCACACTTACTGATGTTGAGGTGTATTCACTGCGCCAAATAGTGAGCGAAGAACTTTTTAATACAAATGTTTTATTCATCGAGCACACACCCAAGCTTTTACCAAAGCAACATTCAGTATTAGATGATTTGGCAGACGACGAAGGCATCACAAAATTTGTAAGAACAACTGTAAAATCAGGAGAAATTTTAAAAACAACCCATAACCTGATTGTTATAGGCGATGTTGAAAAGGGTGCAACGGTACAGTCTTGTGCTAATATTTTTGTTATGGGCACACTTTTGGGCAAGGCTCATGCAGGGTGTGAAGGAAAAGGCGACTCGGTTGTTGTTGCAATGCGGCTTTTAGCAGAAGAAATTTCAATTTCTGACAAAAAAACCCAACCAAAAACCGGTGCTTTAAAAAAATTCCTGCCCGGAGTGCCTGAAATAGCGTATCTTTTGAACGATGAAATCAAAATTGAGCAATATACATAAATGATTTAATAATTTATGAATTTTTTGCCGATTTTTGAAAAAATTATAGACTTGGTAAAAATATTATGGTAAAATAAGGACAGCAAAAAATTTGATGAGATTAGGGGATGGTAAATTTTGAATATTGCGCTAATTGCACACGACAAAAAGAAAGAGCTTATGATTCAGTTCTGTATTGCATATAAGGGTATTTTAGCTAAACATATGCTCTGCGCAACAGGTACAACAGGCGGTCTTATTGCCGATGCAACAGGTCTTTCTGTTCACAGATTTTTATCAGGTCCCCAGGGTGGCGACCAACAGATTGGCTCACGTATTGCTTATAACGAAATTGACCTGGTGCTTTTCTTCCGTGACCCATTAACAGCACAACCCCATGAGCCTGATGTTTCGGCGTTGCTTCGCTTGTGTGATGTACATAATGTTCCTCTTGCAACAAACGCCGCCACAGCTGAAGTTTTAGTTCGCGGCTTAGAGCGTGGAGATTTAGACTGGAGAGATATAGTTAATCCTAAAAAATAATATAAAAAAAGTGCTGTAAGCTTAAGCTACAGTCACATAGGAAAGTTAAAGGCAGAGCATTTTGCTCTGCCTTTATTTTTGTGAAAGAGTGCTGAAAAAATCAGCTTACTACCACTGGCATCAGCACTTCTTTAAACTACAGATTAAAAGCTGTTTTTTAAAGGGGAGAAAGGAAAGTTTTTCGAGTGTTCCCTTTCTCCCCCTT
>JAZNDH010000024.1:0-26847 GCA_045587965.1 Congzhengia sp. | reverse complement strand
TCTTGGTGTGATGTTGCATTTAATAGTTTTGAATCATTTACTCAAAATGGTATTACTTATCTGTGCATGTCTGATTCGATAACGTGTATGGGTACAAGTACAAGTGATGAAATGGAGTACATTACGGTTCCAAATGCATATACTTTGTCAGCGGGTACATATAAGCTTGGTTGTAATGTAGACCCTGGCTATAACGTGTCGGTTTCTATTGGGGGTTATGATGTGTCAGAGAAACCACAAATGATAACGCTGACTGAAGATACAATATTGGATATAGTTTTAGGAGTTGAGCCGAGAGCTGAATTGCTGGGGTGTGGTTGTTATCCTTATGTTTTTAAGGATAATGAATTTTGGTTTTTAAGAGACACAAAAAACAACTGGACGATAAGTTTTGTATAAGGAGTTGAATTTATGAAGCAGATGATTACTTTATATGCAGATAAAGGAATGATTTTAACCGACGGCAAAATTTACGGCACAACAATATCTTTAGCAGAAAATGAAACAGCTGAAAATTTTACCGAAATAACACTCAAAGAATATGAAGAAATAATGGCTGAAGAAGAAAATAAGCTATAAAAAATCAGGGGGGATAGCCAAATGATTACAATACAGAAAAAACTAACGCCGTATAATTTTGTTAAAATGGAAAATAAAGAAAATCAATATATTGTCGTTCACTATGTTGGTGCTGTGAGTACGGCTAAAAACAATGCTATCTACTATTTTAACAACAAGTTAAAAGCATCTGCACACTATTTTGTTGATGAACAGGAAATCTGGCAGAGTGTAAAGGACTGTGACCGTGCATGGCATTGCGGTGGAGGTTTACAGGGAAAAAACGGGCATACTTTTTTTGGAAAGTGCAACAACTCAAATTCCATTGGTATAGAAATGTGTTGCAAAAGGACACCTGAAGGCAAGTGGTATTTTGAGCCTGAAACCATAAAAAACACAGTCGCTTTAATCAAATATCTTATGCAAAAATACGATATTTCCGTTGAAAATGTCATAAGGCACTATGATGTTACGGGAAAGGGCTGTCCCCAACCTTATGTGGATGATGCTCTTTGGAATGAATTTAAAGAGCAATTAAAGGAGAAAGATATGGACATAGAAAAAGCAAAGAAAATTTTAAAAGATAAGGTTGGTTTAGAGAATGCGACCATTGAATTTTTGCTTTGTTATAAATTCGGTACGGAATTAGTAACGAAAATTGCAAAAGCAACAGAAGGGAGTGTGTGATGTGTCGGGAATGGTAAGCTGGATCAAAATGCTGTGTGCTTTATTAAGCGGAATGTTTTCCTGGGTATATGGGGGACTTGATGTACTGTTATCGGTGCTGATAATTTGTGTTACAATTGACTACATCACAGGCATTTTTGCTGCAATATATACGAAAACCTTGAACTCTCAGGTGGGGTTTCGCGGGATATTAAAAAAGGTTGTAATACTCCTGCTCGTAGCCCTTGGTTCTTTGATGGGACAGGCATTGGGTGAGGAGTCAATCCGTGACATAGTGATTGGCTTTTACATAGCAAACGAGGGTATTTCAATTATAGAAAATGCAGGTCGTATGGAAATACCGATATGTAAGGGATTTACAAAATTTTTAGAACAACTGAAAGAAAAGGAGCTGTAGCTGTGCTACAGCTCCTTTAAAATTTCGTTGTATTGTCGCGTAGAATGTGGTATAATATATAAAAGGAAATTTGGGGGCGATGAATGTGTCGGAAAACAGTCAGACAATGCAGGATGCACATTTTTATAAAATGACAAAGTGGCCGATACCAAAGCTTGTAATCTCGCTGGGTATTCCTACTACAATAAGTATGTTAGTCACAAATATTTACAATATGGCTGATACTTTCTTTGTAAGTGCATTGGGAAACAGTGCAAGCGGAGCTGTCGGTGTGGTTTTTGGACTTATGGCAATCATTCAGGCGTTTGGCTTTATGTTTGGTCACGGCGCAGGCAGTATAATAGCAAGAAAACTCGGTCAGAGAGATGTTAGGGGTGCAAGTGTAATTGCATCGTTAAGCATTGCATCGTGTCTTTTGGCAGGTACATTAATAGGTGTTTTGGGTATGATATTTATGGAGCCTTTAATGCGGCTTTTAGGCAGCACCGATACAATTTTACCTTATGCCAAGGGGTATGGTGTATATATTTTGATAGCGGCACCTGTTATGATGATGAGCTTTGCTTTAAATAATATTTTAAGGTACGAGGGAAAGGCCTTTTTCGCTATGATAGGCTTAATCGTCGGCGGACTTTTAAATATTATCTGCGACCCTATTTTTATATTCGTTTTAGATATGG
Source organism: Congzhengia sp. (assembly GCA_045587965.1). Taxonomy (GTDB): domain Bacteria; phylum Bacillota; class Clostridia; order UBA1381; family UBA9506; genus Congzhengia. Next base: position 24,525 of record JAZNDH010000024.1, on the reverse strand, counting down.
GAATAGCAGGTGCGGGGCTTTCTACGGCGTTGTCACAGCTTGTGAGCTTTTTGATTTTGTTCTCAATGTATTTAACAGGAAAAACACAGAGTAAGCTCTCAATTTCACTATTAAAGGAAAAACCAAAAGATGTATTTTTAATTATGGCAACGGGTTTTCCCAGTCTTATGCGACAAGGTTTAAGCAGTATTGCGACAATGATTTTAAACAATCTCGCAGGTATATATGGACAGGATGCAGCAGTGGCTGCTATGTCTATTGTGAACAGAATTTCGTTCTTTATATTTGCTGTCGGTCTTGGTATCGGTCAGGGCTTTCAGCCTGTGGCATCATTTAATTATGGTGCTAAGATATACTCAAGAGTTAAAAAATCATTTTATTTTACTTTTTTTGCAGGAGAAGTTCTGTTAGGGTTAACTGTTGTAATATGTATGCTTTTTGCAAATAATTTAATAGAAATATTCCGAGATGACCCGACAGTTATACAAATAGGAACAATAGCGCTTAAATATCAGCTTTTAGCACTCTTTTTTCATCCTTTGGTAATTTGTGCAAATATGCTTTTCCAGAGCATAGGCGAAAACAAAAAGGCAACATTAGTATCGGTATTAAGAAGCGGTGTGCTTTTCATTCCTGTAATCACAATTTTAACTCGATTTTTCGGACTTTGGGGTGTGCAGGCAGCACAGCCGATAGCTGATGTTTTCGCGTTTATAATAGCATTGCCTATGGTCTTGATTTTTTTGAAAAAGCTGCCGGGTGATGAAATAAATCAAGAGAATGAAAATGTTTGATACTATTTAGGATATAAAAAATTATATTTACTATGTTTAAGTAAAAAGTGCCAAATCGGCACTTTTTTATTTTTTTAGTTAAAACAAATTGAAATGTAGAAAAAAGTGTGATAAAATAATTATAATTATAAATATGGAGGTATTGTGCATGGAAATTTTCAGGGAGCAAATATTACCTTTTTTAGCCACAATCCGAATATCAGATATTATAGATATACTTATTGTGGCAGTAGTTATAAATACAATTATCAAGGGTTTTCGCAAAACTCGTGCGGCACAGCTTATAAAGGGTATAGGAATATTTTTAGTTGTTACATATTTGGCGGACCTGTTTCAACTTAATATGATAAGCTTCTTTTTGGGAAACTTAATCCAGATTGGTTTTATAGCAATTGTAATCATTTTCCAGCCTGAATTAAGACGGGCGTTAGAGCATGTTGGCAGAAGTAAATTTGGAAAATGGTTTTCTTATGAGGAGTCTGACTATTCAGATTTAGTATCAGAAATTTGTAAAGCGACGGAAAATATGTCAAAAACAAGGACAGGCGCACTGTTTGTATTCGAAAAAGACAGTGCATTAGATGATTTGTTAACTGGCGGAACAACTATAAATGCCGATGTTACAAGCGAAATTTTAGAAAATATTTTCGTTCCGAATACACCGCTTCACGATGGAGCTGTTGTTATTAAAAATTCTAAAATCTATAAGGCAGCGTGTGTGCTGCCGCTTTCTGCAAACAAAAATCTGAGCAAGGAATGCGGCACTCGCCATAGAGCAGCTTTAGGAATTTCCGAGCAGTCAGACTGTATAAGCTTAGTTGTTTCAGAAGAAACAGGAAAAATTTCAGTTATGCAAAACGGCAATATGTTCAGAAATTTATCTATCGCAAATCTTTCCGAGCTGTTGATAAAGGCATTACAGCCTAAAGAAGAGGTTTCCGAAAATGTAAAGAAAAATTTTGATTTCATAAAGGAACAAAAGGATAAGCTTAAAAAGATTGTCGAAAAGAAAAACAATGAAGATGTAGAAAACTAAAATTAAAAGGATAGGAGAATAAAAATGAAAAAAGACATTTCAACTAAAATAATATCGCTCCTGTTTGCTATTTTTATGTGGTTTTACATCATTCAGGTGCAGAATCCCGAAATCGAAAAAACAATAAGGGATATTCCTGTTCAGTTTACAAAAAGCGAATTGGAAGAGCGTGGGCTGACCTTGATGAACGACAAGGAAGCGCAAATAAACGTTAAAATAAAAGGACAAAGAAAGTATCTTTCAAGCATAAAAAAAGAAGATATTACCGTTGTTGCCGATGTTAAAAATATTAAAGAAACAGGAACTCATCAAATAAGCACAAATATAATCTTACCCTATGGTAATATACAGCTCTTAGAGCAGAGTCCGCAGCATATTACAGTAACTGTGGATGAAATAGTAGAAGCAAAAAAGGATGTAATAATAAGAACGGTAGGCGAGCCTAAGGGCGGATATTGTGTAAGTGATTATAAAATAACTCCTGAAAAATTAAAAATTAAAGGGCCTAAGTCAATCGTTACTACAATAGATGTTTTAGCGGCGGAGGTCGATGTTGATGGAAAAAGTGAAGACGTGTCTGTTGCCGATGCACCAATTTTGTTTATCGGAGCGTCGGGAGAGCCGTTTAACACCCCTTATGTAACATTAGAACAAGAAACTGCAGATGTTCATTGCACAATCTCTAAAGAAAAAAAGGTGGATATTGATGTCAGATTTGCCGACGGTGTAAACAACGAAAAAGAATATTATGTTCTTGATAACAGCTCGGTTAAAACAATTGAAATTATGGGTGCGACCGATGCAATAGAGAAAATCGAAAAAATATCAACACAAAAAATAACCCGCGGTATGATTTCTGCTGCAGGAGAGGTGGAGGTTGCTTTAGATATACCCACAGGTGTGACTTCAAAGGACGGCACCACCATTAAATTAAAGCTGAAAAAGGTTGTTATTGGCGAATAATTGTGAAAAATGCACAAAAACAATATGTCATTTTTATAATTTTTGTATAGTTGGCGTATTGAAAATTGGAGAAAAATGTTGTATTATATAAGCATACCACAACTAACACAACACAAACTTTTTCATTTTCCCTCCTTTTGAAAAAAAGGAAAAGCAAAAGACCTGCTTGGTTTCAAGCAGGTCTTTTGCTTTATAAAAATAAGTTGAAAAATGAATATATTTATGGTAAAATATATTAAATAAGTAATTAAAATATAATTTATATATGAAAAAACAAAAAAAACGGAGGCAGAAAATGAAGTATTCTGAACAATTTTTATCAAAGAAAGATATAATTCAAAAAAAGAAGGTAAGCATTGGTTTTGATGGTTTTGTAGATTTGCTTATTCATCCTGTTAAAACAAGAAAAGACGAAAAAAACTGTACATATTACCCTACCATTGACCAGTTCGGCGAAAAAATCACGAGTCTTGCAGGCAGAAGCGGAAATATTGAGCTTGTTATAAGCAGCACAGATTTTGGCGGTTGCGGACCGCACTATGCAAATGGTCTTGCCAATATGGGTGTTGGATGTACTTGCGTTGGTGCTTTAGGTTATCCTGAAAAGCATCCTGCTTTTACACTAAATGAAAATTGTAAAACAATAAGCATCAGCGAGCCGGGTTATTCATATTTGTTCGAATTTGAAGACGGCAAAATCATAATGAGTGATATCGAAAAAATAAGTCAGTTAAAATGGTGTGACTTAATTGAGCGTATAAGTGTTGATGAATTGGTAAAAATCTTTGATGATGCCGATATTATTACATTGGTAAACTGGAGCTATCTTGTACACTTCCATGAAATTTACGAAAAATTCTTAGAGCTTGTAATGCCAAGACTTTCAAAGCGTGACAGAAAGGTATATATAGACATTGCCGATTGTGCAAAGCGCCAGCCTGAAGAAATCAAGGCGGCATTAAAAATGTTTGGTAAATACTCAGAATATGCGCCTACCTATTTAGGACTTAATAAGAGTGAAGCTATGGTTATGCATTCTATTTTATGCGACGGCGAGTATAATGGCTCATTACCGATTGCCAGAGCAATTAAGGAATTTTCAGGAATTGGCACAGTAGTTATCCATCCTGTTGACAGCTCTGCAGCAGTTTATGACGGTGGCGAAATTGAAGTACAGGGTATATTATGCGAAAAACCAAAGAAGACTACAGGCGGCGGAGATAATTTCAACAGTGGTTTTTGTGCAGGTCTTTTAGGCGGACTTGATGTTAAAAGCTGTCTTATTTCAGGTATGACAACATCGTATCTCTATGTTAAGAATGGTCATTGTAATAATTTTGATGATATTGCTGAAACTATGAAAATGTATGATGACAGAGATTGATAAAACCAAGGAGGAAGTAAAAATTGGCAAACAATATATGGCACGATATTTCACCAAAACGAATTAACACAGAGGATTTTATTTGTGTAATAGAAATATCAAAAGGAAGCAAGAAAAAATATGAGCTTGATAAAGAAACAGGATATATAATACTCGACCGTATTTTATATACATCAACGCATTATCCCGCAAATTACGGATTTATACCGAGAACGTATGGAGATGATAATGACCCGCTTGATGTCTTGCTTATCTGTGCTGAGCCATTAGAGCCGTTATCTTTGGTGCGTGCATATCCTATTGGCGTAATTACTATGGTTGACAACGGCCGTTCCGATGAAAAAATCATAGCGATTCCGTTTAATGACCCGAACTATAATCACTACACAGATATCGACCAGCTTCCTATACACATTTTTGATGAAATGAAGCACTTCTTTACAGTTTATAAAAACCTTGAAAATAAAGAAACTGCAGTTGACGAGGTTCAGGGCAGGGATGTTGCAATAAAAATCATTAACTCTGCTTTAGAAAACTATGTTAACAAGTTTTGCAAGTAGCCAGAATTTCTTTGGGGGAATATACAGATGCGAAGCAAGGGAATAAAACAGGCGTTCAGATTTGGTTTGGTCGGCATTTTAAATACTGCAGTTGACTATATTGTTTTTTATATAATGCTGACCTTTTTAGATGTCGATAAAAGTATATCGCAATTTTTTGCAACTGCAGTTGCAATGTGCGGAAGCTATATAGCAAACAAAAACTGGACCTTTGGAGAAAAAGGTCGGGCAAATAAAAGGCAGATTGTAAAATTTATTGCCACAAATATGACATCAATGGCGTTTACTATCATATTTATGAACTTTTTCCATGATATTTTACATATTCACGAATGGGTAAACAATTTGCTCGGCTTTGCAAATATTTCGTTCAGATTAAATGGAAATATTGGAATTATGTTCTGTAAAATGACAGCTTCGTGTCTGTCGCTGATGATTAACTTTTTCGGCAATAAATTTTGGGTGTTTAACACCAAAAAATCAGGGGAGTAAATATGCGCAACATCCATACAGACGAAATAACAAAAGCAGTAAAAGAGCTTTGCATTGAAGCAAATATCTACTTAAATGATGATGTGAAGAACGCTATTTGCAAAGCAGAAGAAAAAGAAACAAAAAAATGCGCAAAAGAAATTTTGGGGCTTTTGCGTGAAAATATAAAAATTGCAGAAAAGAAAGAAATCCCTGTTTGTCAGGACACAGGAATGGCGGTCGTTTTTGTTAAAATCGGTCAGGATGTGCATATAACAGGCGGTTTTATAGAAGATGCCATAAACGAAGGTGTGGCACAGGGCTACACTGAAGGGTATCTGCGAAAATCTGTGGTTTTGGACCCTTTAATAAGAAAAAACACAGAAAATAACACGCCTGCAATTATCCACTACGAGTTTACAACCGGCGAAAATATAGAAATCACAGTTGCACCTAAGGGATTTGGAAGTGAAAATATGGGTGCATTAAAAATGTTAAAGCCGTCAGATGGAATTGAAGGCATAAAGCAATTTGTAATCGATACTGTAAAGTCTGCAGGGGCTAATCCTTGCCCGCCTGTTGTTGTAGGAGTGGGAATAGGTGGTACTATGGAAAAATGTACATATCTTGCCAAAAAGGCACTGCTTATAGACTTAAACAAAAAAAACGAAAATCCAATGTATGCCGACTTAGAAAAGGAATTATTGGAAGAAATAAACAAATCAGGAGTAGGAGTGCAGGGCTTTGGCGGTGTGAATTCTGCCTTGGCGGTAAAAGTTCTTGCTTATCCCACCCATATAGCGGGGCTTCCTTGTGCTGTAAACATTAATTGTCACGTTACAAGACATAAAACAAAAGTTTTATAAAATTATTAAAAAATATTAAAAATCTGTTAAAAACCTGTTGATAATGTTGATAACTCGGTAAAAACGAACAATATTATGTAAACCAAAGTGCGCAAACCCGATTTATACTTGAATATTAATCATAAACATTATATAATATAATGTGATATGACTTTTACATTTGGAGGAGTAATATGACTGCAAAATACAAAAGAATTTTATTAAAAATAAGTGGCGAAGCCTTAGCAGGCGGCAAGGGCACAGGACTTGACACCGACACATTGGCAGAAATTGCCCAGGTTGTAAAAAAGTGCCTTGCATCAGGCGTTGAAATCGCAGTAGTTGTAGGCGGTGGTAACTTCTGGCGCGGCAGACAGAGTGAAGATATGAACAGAACACGTGCTGACCACATGGGAATGCTTGCTACAGTTATGAATTCATTGGCGTTACAGAGTGCCTTTGAAGCGGCGGGAATACCAACAAGAGTGCAAACAGCCATCGAAATGCGCCAGATTGCAGAACCATATATTCGTGGCAAGGCAATGCGCCATTTGGCTAAGGGCAGAGTTGTAATTTTCGGTTGCGGAACGGGAAACCCATTCTTTTCAACAGATACAGCAGCAGCCCTGCGCGCTGCTGAAATTGAAGCAGATGCAATACTCTTAGCTAAAAATGTTGATGCCGTTTACGACAGCGACCCTGCAATAAATCCTGATGCCAAGAAATTTTCTGAGCTTACCTTTAAGGAAGTGTTAAACTTAGGCCTTAAGGTTATGGATTCAACTGCAACGTCACTTTGTATGGACAACGATATCCCGATTTTAGTATTCGGAATAGCTGAACCTGAGAATATAATCAAGGTTTTAGTCGGAGAGAAAATAGGAACAGTAGTTTCTAACTAATATTAAAAATTAATCATAAAGGAGATTTTAAATATGTACGAAGAAGTAAAAGCAAAGATGGATAAAGCAATATCAGCAATGGAACACGATTTTGATGGTATTCGTGCAGGCAGAGCAAATCCTGCAATTTTAGACAGAATTACAGTAGATTATTACGGCACACAAACACCGATAGCTCAGGTTGGTACAGTTTCAGTTCCTGACCCAAGACAGCTTTTAATTCAGCCATGGGATGCAAGTATTCTGCACGATATTGAAAAAGCAATTTTGGCTTCCGACTTAGGCTTAACACCTAACAATGATGGCCGTGGAATAAGACTTAATTTCCCTGCTCCAACAGAAGAAAGAAGAAAAGAGCTTTCTAAAACAGTTTCAAAAAGAGCAGAAGAAGCAAAAGTTGTAGTTCGTAACGCTCGTCGTGATGCCATTGATGTTTATAAAACACAGAAGAAAAACGGCGAAATTACAGAAGACGATTTGAAGAGCGCAGAAGCAGACATTCAGAAAATCACAGACCAATATATTAAAGATATTGATGTATCAGCTGAAAAGAAAACAGCAGAAATTATGGAAATCTGATTTTCGGGGTGATGAAAAATTTTTCGCTTATTTAAATCAAAAAAAGAAATCGATAAAACAAATCTTCCTAACCATATAGGCATAATTATGGATGGAAACGGAAGATGGGCAAAAAATCGTGGGCTTCCAAGAAGTGCAGGCCACAGAGTGGGTGCTCAGAACTTAAGGAAAATTACTGAGTTTGCTTCTGAAATGGGCATAAAGTACATAACGGCTTATGCTTTTTCTACTGAAAACTGGAAGCGTCCAAAAGAAGAAGTTGATGCCTTAATGAAGCTTTTACTGGAGTATTTAAAGGATAAAAAGCTTTTGGAAGGCAACCAGGTACGTGTGAAATTTATTGGCGACAGAAGTGTTTTAACAGAAGAAATCCGTCGTGAAATGGCAAATGCCGAAGAAGAATCAAAGGACAGAACACGTACAATTTTATACCTTGCAATAAACTATGGCGGACAGCAGGAAATCACAAATTCTGTTAAAAAAATAGCCGATATGGTAAAAAATAACGAGATTTCTGCAGATGACATAACAGAAGATTTAATCGGAAAAAATTTATATACCGATATTCCTGATGTTGATTTAATTATCCGCCCAAGCGGAGAATATCGCTTGAGCAACTTTTTGCTGTGGCAATCAGCCTACAGTGAATTTTGGTTTTCAAACATCAACTGGCCGGATTTTACAAAAGAAGATTTCACTCGCGCCATAATTGACTACCAGTCAAGAAACAGACGTTTTGGCGGAGTATGAGCAGGAGGCAAATATGTGGTCTAAGGTAAAGACAAGATTATTAAGTGCAGTAGTTTTAATAGCGTTAGTGATACTTGCGCTGTTTTTTGCACCCCCGTGGGGTGTGGCACTTTTAGTTTTTGGTGTAATATATGCTGTAATGTATGAGCTTACAAAGGTGTTTAATTTAGGCAAAAAACACGCCTTAACCACGGCAAATTTCGTGTTTGCAACGCTTTTTTTAGTATTCCCCGGTATTTTTTCATATACGCTTTTGCCACTGTTAATAGTTTTATACATAGTAACACTTATGTCGATAGCTGTAATTGATAACCAAAGAGTAAGCTTTTCAGATGTATGCGCATCTGTATTTATGCTTATTTATGCTTTATTTACACTTTCGCATCTCATATTTATAAGAGTAATGGAAAATGGTGTGGCACTTTTGGTTTTGGCGCTCTTAGGTGCGTATGTAACAGATACAGGCGCATATTTTGTTGGCTTAACAATAGGAAAGCATAAGCTTATTGAACGTGTAAGTCCAAATAAAACCATAGAGGGCGCATTAGGCGGAGTTGCTTTTACTGTTTTAGCGTTTGTAATTTACGGCTTTGTTATGAAACACTCAGGACATACTGTTAACTTTTTGTATTTACTGATTTTATCAGTTTTATGTGCTGTAGTAGCACAGTTAGGGGATTTATCGGCTTCGTTAATGAAAAGAAGCTTTGCGGTTAAGGATTTTGGAAACATAATCCCCGGACACGGCGGTATTGTAGACAGAGTAGATTCACTAATGTTTGTCGCACCGCTTGTTTATTACTTCATTACATTTTTACCTGTAATAAAGTAGGAGAAAAGTATGAAAAATGTAGTTATATTAGGTTCAACAGGCTCTATAGGTACACAGTCCTTAGAAGTAATTGAAGAAAAAAAGGATTTTTCAGTTTTAGCAATTTCGGGAAATTCCAACATAGAGCTTTTAGAAAATCAGGTAAGAAAATTTAACCCCAAATTTGCGGCAGTTCCGGATGTTGTTAAGGCCAACGAATTGAGGGTTAAAATTAAAGATACAAATACTAAAGTGCTTTTTGGTAAAGAAAGCTTAGCAGAAATAGCTTCACTTCCCGAAGCAGATATTGTCATAACGGGAATTGTAGGAATCGCAGGCTTACTTCCTACGTTATCAGCAGTAAAAGCAGGAAAGAGAATAGGTCTTGCAAATAAGGAAACTTTAGTTACAGCGGGCGAAATTGTAATGGAAACCGCTAAAAAAACAGGTGCAGAAATTATCCCTGTGGACAGCGAGCACAGCGCAATATTTCAATGTATGGCGGCTCGTGTCAATAAGGAAAATTACGAAACCGAGCTAAAAAGAATAATTTTAACTGCATCAGGCGGTCCGTTTTTTGGTAAATCGACTGATGAATTAAAAAATATGAAAGCATCTGATGCCCTAAAGCATCCGAACTGGTCGATGGGTGCAAAAATAACTGTAGACAGCGCAACACTTATGAACAAAGGCTTAGAAGTTTTAGAAGCCAAAAGCTTATTTTCTGTGCCGTTATCTAAGGTGGATGTTTTAGTTCACAGGCAGAGCATAGTTCATTCAATGGTAGAATTTTCAGACAATGCAGTTATAGCCCAACTCGGCGTGCCCGATATGAAGCTGCCAATCCAGTATGCCCTAACTTATCCAGAAAGGCTGTCTATGGAAAACAACATCCTGGATTTGACAAAATCACCGCTTACCTTTGAAAAGGCAGATGAAAAGACTTTTAAGTGCCTGAGCCTTGCATATCGTGCAGGGGAAATCGGCGGCACAATGACAACAGTTCTAAATGGTGCAAACGAAGCTGCTGTAGCAATGTTTTTAAATGGAAAAATCGGCTTTTTAGATATTGGCAACATTGTAGAGCTTGCAATGGATAACCACAAAAATATTTTAAATCCAACAATTTCGGACATTTTAGAAGCGGACGTCTGGGCGAGAGAATATGTTATAGAAAACTTACATAAACTAAATTAAAATGATGAGCCTTATATGTTTTCATATAAGGCTTTGACATATTTTAATTAGAATGTGGAAAGGGAATTTTATGAATGCAGTTTTAACAATAATTGCTGCAATTATCATATTTGCAGTGCTGATTTTTGTTCACGAATTAGGTCACTTTATAGCAGCAAAGGCATTAGGTGTTAAGGTGTTGGAGTTTGCACTCGGTATGGGGCCTAAAATTATAAGTAAGCAATGGGGCGAAACTGTTTATTCCCTAAGGGCCTTTCCTATAGGTGGATTTTGCTCTATGGAGGGCGAAGATGAAGAAGCAAAAAGCGAGCGTTCCTTTAGCAGTAAAAAGCCGTGGCAAAGGCTGATTGTTTTAGTTGCGGGTGCTTTTATGAATATTTTGCTGGGTTTTTTACTTTTGGTTACCCTTACATCAACTGTTAAAACCTACGTTGAGCCTGTTGTTTCAGATGTTACAAGAAATAGTGCAGCACAGGAAGCAGGAATAAAACCCAATGATGAAATTATCCGTGTAAATGGCAGAACGGTTCACATTATGGAAGACTTTTCCTGGGAGCTTTCAAACAATAAAAATGCTGACGGCACACTTAATTTAGTGGTAAAAAATAATGGCAAAAAGCGTGAAATTTCAGTTACACCAAAGGATGCAGACGGAACCAAAAGCTACGGAATAAAGCTTTCAACCGCAGAAAATTCATTCTTTAAAACAGTAAGGCTTTCTTTTTACAGAACAGGCTTTTATTCTCGGGTTATAGTTGATTCGTTAGTGGATTTGGTAACGGGCAAGGCTTCGTTTTCTCAGGTTTCGGGACCTGTCGGCATTGTCCACGAAATCGGAACAGCTGTAGAAACCGCACAAAAAACAGGTATAGAAGGGTTAAAATCTTTACTTTCATTAACAATACTTTTAACAATAAATTTAGGCGTATTTAACTTGTTACCCCTTCCTGCCTTAGACGGCGGAAGAATACTTTTTGTAATCATTGAAATGATAAGAAGAAAACCAATCCCGGTAGAAAAAGAAGCAATAGTCCACTTTATAGGAATAGTACTCCTGCTGGGACTTTCAGTAATAATTGCTTTTAAAGATATTTTTACGATTTGGTAGGTGAGCGTTATGAACAAAATACAGGTTTTGTCAAAAAATGTATCCGACAAAATAGCCGCAGGCGAAGTTGTTGAGCGTCCCGCGTCAGTTATAAAGGAATTTTTGGAAAATTCTGTTGATGCAGGTGCAACTGTTATTACAGTGGAGATCAAAAACGGCGGCATAAAATATATGCGGGTGACAGATAACGGCTGCGGTATGAGTGCGGACGATGTGAAGCTTTCTGTTCTGCGCCACGCTACGAGTAAAATTTCTACAGAAGAAGATTTATCACGCATTTCAACACTCGGTTTTCGTGGCGAAGCGCTGTCGTCTATTGCGGCTGTATCAAAGCTTGAAATTTACACGAAAACAAAAGATAGCGATATAGGTACACACATGACCGCACACAACGGAGAAATTGTAGATGTTTCTGAAGCAGGCTGTGCCGATGGAACAACGGTTTTGGTCCGTGAGCTGTTCTCTACAGTTCCTGCGAGAATGAAGTTTTTGAAAAAAGACTATACAGAAGCGGGCTATATTGAAGACATAGTGGCACGCTTAGCACTCTCAAACCCTAACATCTCAGTTAAATTAATAAACAACGGAAAAGAAATTATTTTTACACCTGGTGACAATAAGCTGCTATCTGCTATTTATGCAGTTTACGGAAAAGAAATTAAAGACGCTATGATTGTGGCAAGCTACGAAGAAAACGGCGTTAGGGTTTCGGGGGCTTGTGCTAAGGCGCAAGCGGCCCGAGCTAATCGTAACATGGAAAACTTTTTTGTAAACGGAAGATACATAAAAAGTGCTCTTTTATCTCACGCTGTTGAAGAAGCTTATAAAAATGAGCTTATGGTTAAAAAATTCCCTGCGTGTGTTTTAAATGTAGAATTATCTCCTGAAATGGTTGATATAAATATCCATCCAACAAAATTAGAAGCAAAATTTGCCGATGAAAAGGCAGTTTATCATGCTGTTTATTGGGCGGTAAAAAATGCATTGTATTCAAAAAATTATATTCCAAAGGTAGAAGAAAAGGTTTCGCAAATCCCCTACACACGCCCGACACCGCAAGCGGTAAAGGAAACATTTAGTGCTGTAAAGCCACAGGTTAAGGAATTGCCGAAAATAGATTTTTCCAAGGTAACACCTGTTGTACACCGCGAAGCACCAAAACAGGAGCAGGCAAAAATAAGCTTTGGGGAAAATACTTATAAATTCACACCGCAGGAAGAAAAACCGGCAGAAGTAAAGCCCTTGATAAGCATAATTGAAAAAACAGAAGAACCCCCAAAAAGCAGTGAAAAAACAGAACCAAAAGAAGAAAACACAATTAAAGAAAAGCCCATATTTAAAATTTGCGGACAAGTTTTTAATACATATATAATAGTTGAAAAAGACGGCAAAATGCTTATGGTTGACCAGCATGCAGCTCATGAGCGTTTACGCTATGAGCGTCTTTTGGTGCAGTACAGAGAAAGAAACATATCAACACAAATTCTTTTGATGCCTGAAATCATAAGCTTAACTGCTAATGAATTTTCGTGTTTTTGTGAAAACAAAAAAACAATTAACGAATTAGGCTATATTTGTGAAGAATATGGTGAGCGTGAAATAATTGTGCGCGAAATTCCTATGGAAGCAGAAGAAAGCAATGTAGCAGAAGCCGTGTTTGAAATTTTAGAAATGCTTTCTGCTAACCGTAAAAACATTGATGACGACCTGGCTTCCCGTATGCTTTACCGCATTGCTTGTCGTGGTGCAATTAAAGCAAATAAAGAGCTAAACCCAAAAGAAATGGAAACGTTACTTTATCAGGTGTTTATGTTGGAAAACATCAACACCTGTCCGCACGGAAGACCTATAACTATAGAATTTACCAAGGATTTCATAGAAAAACAGTTTAAAAGGATAGTTTAAATGAATAAAGTAATTGTAATTACAGGTCCTACAGCAACAGGCAAAACTGCTCTTTCTGTAAGACTGGCACAAGAATTGTGTGGCGAAATTATATCTGCCGATTCAATTCAGATTTACAAAAAACTTAATATTGGAAGTGCCAAGCCTACTGAAGCAGAAAAATGCGGAATACCGCATTATTTAATGGATTTTTTAGAAGCGGACAGCACATACTCTGTTGCTGATTACGTTAAAGATGCAAAGGAAAAAATCGACGATATTCTGTCAAGAAACAAAGTTCCGATTGTAGTTGGCGGTACAGGGCTTTATATTTCATCGTTGGTTGATAATATTGAGTTTACCGAGGGAGAAAGAAACGAAGCACTAAGAGAACGCCTGAAAAAAGAGTTGGAAGAGCTTGGTCCCGATAAAATGCACGAGCGATTAAAAGAATTAGACCCTGATTCTGCTATGGCAATCCACCCAAATAACACAAAAAGGGTAATTCGTGCTATTGAAATATTTGAAACAACAGGCAAAACAAGAACTGAGCAGGAAAAAGAGTCAAAAAAGAAAAAATCCCCTTATGATTTTTGCCTTATAGCTCTTACCTCTGAAAGAGAAGTTTTGTATGAAAGAATAAATAAAAGAGTAGATATTATGAAAAATGCAGGGCTTTTTTCAGAGGTCAAAGCACTTTTAAGCGAAGGAATTCCAAAGAATTGCCAGTCTATGCAGGGCATCGGCTATAAGGAAGCAGTAAAAGCACTTTCGGGCGAAATAACCGAAGAAGAAAGCATAGAGCTGATTAAGAAAAACAGCAGAAATTATGCAAAGCGTCAGCTTACCTGGTTCAGACGTAAAAATTTCACCTGGTTTGATTGTACTGACGAAAATTTATACGAAAAGGTAAAAACACACATCGGAGAATTCGGTATATGAAAGAATTAGATGCCTATCGTGGCACTGTAGATGAAATTATATATATAAACGAAGACAATGGCTACGCAATTTTTGATTTAGATGATGAAGAATGTGGCTTAATCACTTGTGTAGGTACAGTGCCTTATATTAAGTGCGGCGAAATTTTAGTTGTCTGTGGCAAATGGGTAAATCACCCAAACTACGGCGAACAACTGAAAATTGAATATTTTGAACGTATCGAGCCTGAAAATCGTGATGCTGTTTTAACTTATCTTTCGTCAGGAATTGTTAAAGGTATAGGCGAAAAAACAGCCAAAAGTATTGTAGATTTGTTCGGAGAAGATGCCCTAAGAGTAATAACAGACACACCTGAACGACTGGCACAAATTAAGGGAATTTCTCGTGAAAGAGCCTTAAAAATCCACGAAAGCTATATGATGGTTCACGATAAGGAAAACCTGATTATGTTTTTGCAGAAGTTCAATATTTCAGCAGGCTACGCCATTAAAGTGTATGATATTTTAGGTAAAAATTCAGTTGAAAAAATAAAGGAAAACCCTTATATTTTGTGTGAAAGAATAAAGGGAATAAGCTTTAAAACAGCAGACAGAGTGGCATCGCTTTCAGGAACTGATAAAAACAATCAGGAAAGAATAAAAGCAGGAATAAAATATATTTTAACCTACTTTGCAGGAAACGAGGGGCATACCTATTTGCCACGTAAGTCACTTTTGTTCTATTCGGTAAAAATGCTCGAAATTGAGCACAATGAAGCAGAAAATGCCTTAGTAAAGCTACTTTCTGAGCATCAGCTAATTATCAAAAAAACGTCTGATGGAAACGACGCTATATTTTTACCTGCATTATATTCTGCGGAAAAGTTAATAGCTGATTCTATAAAAGATATTTGTGATAACTTTTCAAATTCATATAAATCAACAGATAAAGAAATAGAAACAATAGAAAAAGAAGAGGGAGTTTTTCTTGCCCAAAAGCAACGTGATGCTGTAGCCAGCGCGCTTAATTCAGGTGTTACGGTAATAACAGGCGGACCGGGTACAGGCAAAACCACAACAATAAATTTTATTATAAAGCTTTTTGAAAAGCGCGGTCTTAAAATAGCGCTTTGTGCCCCTACGGGCAGAGCAGCAAAGAGAATGACAGAGCTTTGCGAAAGAGAGTCCAAAACAATTCACAGACTCTTAGAGGTAGGATACGCAGAAGATGACATTTTAAGAGAATATTCAAGAAATAACGCTGAGCCCTTAGAAGAAGATGTAATTATAGTTGATGAAGTAAGTATGGTTGATGCAATATTAATGAGCTCTTTGATTTCATCTGTAAAATTTGGTGCAAGAGTAATTTTGGTGGGCGACAGTGACCAGCTTCCGTCCGTTGGTGCGGGAAATGTGCTGTCTGATATTATTTCTTCTAAAATTGTTTCTACAGTTTCTTTAGATACAGTATTCCGTCAGGCAGAAGAGAGTATGATAGTTGTAAATGCACATAAAATAAATCAGGGAGAGTATCCTGTTTTAAATGCACGTGATAAGGACTTTTTCTTTGTTGAAGCAGAGAATATTAATATAACTCAAAAAAAACTTATAGATTTGGTTTTCAGGAGATTGCCGCAGACATATAATTTAGATGCTTTTTCGGACATTCAGGTAATAACCCCTATGAAAAAAACGGCAGTCGGTGTAATTTCCTTAAACAAATGCTTACAGGAAGTGTTAAATCCTGCGTCTTCTGATAAACAGGAGCGTGTTTTTCAAAACAGGACGCTTCGTGAAGATGATAAAATAATGCAAATTAAAAACAACTATGACATAAAGTGGAAAAAGTCTTCGGGCGATGAGGGGTATGGTGTATATAACGGCGACATAGGAACAATTACAGAAGTAAAACCAACATCAATAACAGTAACCTTTGATGACGGTAAAACTGTAAACTATGAAAATGCTATGTTAGAAGAATTAGAGCTCGCCTATGCAATAACAGTTCATAAAAGTCAGGGCAGTGAATTTAACACAGTAGTAATACCGATATTCTGGGGTACAGAAAAGCTGTTTTCAAGGAATTTATTATACACAGCCATAACCCGTGCTAAAAATATGGTAGTTTTGGTGGGGCAACGCCCAGCACTTTTAAAGATGGTTGATAACGACTACGAAGCAAAGAGATTTTCGTATTTAAAGGAGCTATTAAATGGGTAACGTACAGTATGAGCATATAGAAAGCTACATAAATAAAACTCACAAAAAAGAAGAGCCGTTTTTTTGTGAGTTAAGAGAATATGCTGAAAAAAACCATATTTACATTATGAAACCACAGGTGGAACGCTTAATGGCTGTTTTAATGTCGGTTTTAAAGCCTGAAAACATCTTAGAGGTAGGAACGGCAATCGGCTACAGCTCAATGTATATGCTAAATTATGCAGGAAAAAATTCTTTTGTCACCACTATTGAGCGTGATGATGAAGTTTTAGAAATGGCAAAGGAAAACATAAAAAAACGCGGATTACAAGAAAGAATACGCTGTATTTTCGGCGATGCAACAGAAGTTTTGGAAAGCTTAACTAAAAAATACGATTTTATTTTTTTAGATGCAGCAAAGGGACAGTATCGTGACCACTTTGAAAAAAGCTTAAGGCTCATAAAATCAGGCGGAGTAATTGTAACTGATGATGTTTTGTATTTCGGTATGACAGCAAGTGATGAGTTTTTTGTGAAAAAACACGATACAATAACAAGAAAGCTTCGTGAGTATTTAGAGTTTTTATGTAACGACGAAAGATTTGAAACAACCATACTTCCAATAGGCGATGGTGTGGCAATAACGTATGTAAAGTAGGTGGATAATAATGCACATTGTTTTAGGAATAGGAAACCCAGGCAAAAAATACGAAGGTACGAGGCATAATATCGGGTTTATTGCTATGGATTATATGGAAAAAAACTACGGCATTAAAATAAATAAAATAAAACACAAAGCACTAATTGGCGAAGGAAATATAGCGGGCGAAAAGGTTATTTTGGTAAAACCGCAGACTTATGTAAATTTATCGGGCGAGAGTCTTCGAGAAATTTGCACCTTTTATAAAATACCTACAGAAAATGTCATTGTAATTCACGATGATGTAAGTCTTGATGTGGGCAAGGTGAGAATAAGAAAAAAAGGCTCAGATGGTGGTCATAACGGAATAAAGTCTATAATTTATCAGCTTAAAAGTGACGAATTTACAAGAATTAAAGTAGGCGTCGGCTCAGCTCCAGAGCATTATGATTTGGCAGACTGGGTATTGGGCAGATTTTCAAAAGAAGAAATTGCCCATCTTTCAAAGGCAGTTGATGCTATAGTTGAAGAAGCAATACCAATGATTTTAAAGGGTGGAACAGATGCTGCAATGAACAGCTTTAACGGAAAGGTATATTAAATGTTATTGTTAAAAGCCGCAACGGAAATAAAGGCATTTAATGAAATAAGAAATTCAGGCAAAGGTGCAAAGAATGTAGTGGGGTTAACACGCCCTGCAAAAGCACATTTTGCCGCATTTTTGTGTTTGGATTTAAACGCTCAGGGTGTATATATTACCGACAGCGACTACGAAGCAAAAAGAATTTCAGACGAGCTTATGTACTATTTAGGAGATAATGTTTATTTTTATCCGTCTAAGGAGTTTGAGTTTTATAAGGCTGATGCCAAGAGTCACGAGCTTTTAAACCAGAGATTAGAAGTGATTGAAAAGCTGACATTTACTGATAGGAGCAACACAATAACTGTAATGTCGTTAGATGCACTATTGCAGTTTACAGTTGACTTAAATTCCTATAAGGAAAACAGGATAAGTTTATCAGTTTCTGATGAAGCCTCAATAGAAGATTTGGCAAAAAAATTGGTAAAACTCGGCTATGTAAGGGAAGATACGGTTGAAGGCAAGGGTCAGTTTGCCATTCGTGGCGGTATTGTTGACATTTTCGCACCTGCAATGGAAAACCCCATAAGAATTGAGTTTTTTGGTGATGAAGTTGACTCGATTCGTGAATTTGATACATTCACGCAGGTGTCGGTGGAAAATATGATGTCGGTGTGTGTTGGCCCTGCAAATGATACATTCAGCGCAAAAGATAAAGAAACGTCAGTTTTAGAATACTTTAATGATGATGCAATTATCTTTTTCGACGAACCGCAAAAAATTTCAGAGCGCTACGAAGGGCTTAAGTGGGATATTGAAGAAACTGTTAAAGCGCTGGCTGAAGACAACGCAAACTTTATATTTAAGGAAAAATATATCCACGATTATTATGATATTTTGCGTGAGCTTTTAAAATATTCTTTTTATGGATTACAGGAATTGCCCTTTTCGTGTCGCGACGTAAAACCTATGGCAGAAATAAGTGTTGCCGTAGGAGATTTGGGAAAAACAATAGGCGGGCGTGAAAGATTTTACGAAGAATTAAAGGATTTTCAAAAAAACGGGTATAGTGTAATATTTTCTGTTTCCGATGAAAGACAGGAAAAATTAACACAGGATTTGGAATTACACGGCTTTAAAATAAATAAAACACAAAAAATATTAAAGACGAAAGTAAACTATGCAAAGGGCGGTTTGCCAAAAGGCTTTTACTATGAGGAAGATAAAATAGTAATTTTTGGCGAAGAAGAAATTTTCGGCAGGTCTCCCAAGAAAAAAGGGAAACGAAAAAAGCTTGATTCTGCAAGCAAAATCCGTGATTTTAACGATTTGGATATTGGCGATTATGTTGTGCATCACACCCATGGTATAGGTCAGTATTTAGGGCTTGATACACTTGAGGTTGAGGGACAACGTCACGATTATTTAAAGATTAAATATAACGGCGATGACATCCTGTATATTCCGACCTCCCAGCTTGATGTTTTGCAAAAATATGTTGGCAAGGAAGGCACAATCAGGCTTAATCGTATGGGCGGAGCAGATTTTGCAAGGCAAAAAAACAAGGTTAAGGCATCAACCGAAGAATTAGCCCGTGAGCTTGTGGCATTATATGCGGCTCGCAGTCAAGCAAAGGGTTTTGCTTTTTCAGCCGACACCGAGTGGCAAAAATCCTTTGAAGAAGCATTTCCTTACGTTGAAACAGATGACCAGTTAATAAGCATTGCCGAAGTTAAAAAGGATATGGAAAGCGAAAGGGCAATGGACAGACTCCTTTGCGGAGATGTCGGATATGGCAAAACAGAAGTGGCACTCCGTGCGGCGTTCAAGGCCGTTATGGATTCAAAACAGGTGGGAATTTTAGCGCCAACCACAGTTTTAGTTATGCAACACTTCAACACCTTCTGTGAAAGAATGAAAAAATATCCTATTAAAATAGCGGAAATTTCCCGATTTAAAACTAAAAAAGAACAAGCAAAAATCGTAAAACAGCTAAAATCAGGAGAAATAGATATTATCATAGGCACACACAGATTGCTCGGTGCGGATATTGAATTTCGTGATTTGGGACTTTTGGTAATCGACGAAGAACAACGCTTTGGTGTAAAGCATAAAGAAAGAATTAAAGAAATCAAAAACAATGTAGATGTTTTAACGCTTTCTGCAACGCCAATTCCGCGTACACTTCATATGTCAATGATAAACATAAGAGATATGAGCGTTTTAACTGAACCGCCTGAAAATCGTTTTCCAGTTAGAACAATCGTTATGGAAAAAAATGATGTGGTGTTAAACGATGCCATAAGGCGCGAACTTTCACGTGGCGGTCAAGTGTATTATATTCATAACAGGATTGCAAGCATTTCATCGGTTGCAAAAAGAATTCAGGACACATTCCCTGATGCCCGTGTGGCTTTTGCTCACGGTGCAATGGATGAAGACAACTTAGAGCAAATAATGATGGATATGTCCGAAGGTGCAATAGATATTTTAGTTTGTACAACTATTATAGAAACAGGTCTTGATATTCCTAACGTCAACACAATAATAATAGAAGATGCAAACAAAATGGGACTTTCTCAGCTTTATCAGTTAAAGGGCAGAGTAGGCCGTAGCTCTCGTCGTGCATTTGCCTACTTTACCTACAGACCTGATAAGATTTTAAATGAAGTTGCAGCGAAAAGGCTTCGTGCAATCAAGGAATTTACAGAATTCGGCTCAGGCTTTAAAATTGCAATGCGCGATTTGGAAATAAGGGGTGCAGGTAATATCTTAGGCGCTGAGCAACACGGTCATATCGACACGGTCGGTTATGATATGTACTGTGAATTACTGGCTCAAAGCGTCAGCGAGCTTACAGGAGATGTGCCTAAAGAGAGCTGGCAGGCGAATATTGACATTAATATAGAAGCCTATATCCCGCCTGAATTTATTAAAAATCATTCCACAAGGCTTGATATTTATAAAAAAATTGCTTCTATTGAAAATGAAGAAGAAAGGCTTTGGGTTGAGTCAGAAATCTGTGACCGCTTCGGCGATATGCCAAGAGCGGTGGAAAACCTTATCAAAATAGCCGAAATTAAGTTTTTAGCAAAGGATGCAGGCATCGAAAAAGTTACGCTGAAAGAAAAAAATATAATATGCTATTTTAAGGGAGATATGGATATTCGTGCGGTGTCAGGACTCGTAGCACTGTTTGGTAACAGATTCTTTGTGTCGGCAGGAACAGAACCGCATATTGTGTTAAAACCAAAACCAACAGGTAAGGAAGAAATATTGGAAACTGTTAAAAAATTACTCAAAGAATATAATAAACTCTTGCATAGTGAAGAAATTTAGTGTATAATGGTTTACGATTACATTTTACAAAGGAGTGTTTTTGTTGAAAGGTTTAAAATCAGCAATTAAATGGATTATTGCGATTGTGTTAATTTGTGTGGTCGCAGTATTTTTAGCAAGTATTAATGGTCTTAATGTTACACGTACTGTTATTACAGTAAATGGAAGTGAAATAACAGAAGACGAATACAAGTTCTACGTTGAAATGGAAAAAATAACATTATTAAACGAACAGGGCATTACAGACGAAGAAACTGCTAAAGAATTTTTGAAAAATGGTAAAATTGGCGAAAAATCTGCTGCCGATTATATTAAAGAAAAGGCTTTAAATAAGGTTACCAAGTTCGAATATGCCATTGTTAAGGCAAAAGAAGCAGGTCTTTTCCTAACAGATGAAGAAAAAGAATCAGCTCGTTCAACAGATGGTATGGAAGAACAGATAAAGGCTTACGGCGTTAGTGAACGAATTTATGCTGATGTAATGGAAAAGTCAAGTCTTGTTAACAAGTACTATTCTCATTTATTAACAACAAACCCGGAAGCATTTCAAATTGATGATGCAGATGTTAAAAAGAATATCGATAAATCCTATGCTTTAGTTCAGCACGTTTTAATAATGAACGCCCCACAGGACGGAACAGAAGCTGATGAAAATTATGCAAAGGATGCAAAGAAAAAAGCAGAAGAAGTTTTAGCTAAAGCAGTTTCAGGTGCAGATTTTTCAAAGCTTATCGCAGAATATAATGAGGACCCTGGTATGACAAACTCACCTGATGGTTACTTAATCACAGAACAGGGCTACACATTAGACGGTCAGAGCCAGATGGTAACAGAATTTACAAACGGCGCTTTTGCTGTAAAGCCAAACGAAGTAAATCCTGAGCTTGTTGAAAGCACGTATGGTTGGCATATCATTAAAAGATGTGCAATGGCAGAAACAAATGAAAATTACGAAACAGTGGCAAGCTCAGCTCGCAACACTTTATCATCAGAAAAATTTGATGCTTACTTAGAAACACTTCTTCCAAGTGCAGATATTGTTAAAAAAGACAATATTTTAAATAAGATAAAAGTAAAGTTTTAATTATATAAAGCTATAAAACAAATGCACCGCTTGGGTGCATTTGTTTTTTTGAAAAAATATAGTAAAAATTGATAAATGAAGGTTGACTAATTGTTAAAATTATGTTACAATTACATATGCAGAACTATGTTTTTTGACAAACAAATTTTTAAAGAAAGGAGAATTCTTTTGATTAAAAAAATTATCGGAATTTTATGTGCAATTACTGTTATAACAGCATCATTTAGTGTTGTATCTGCAGAAGATGCGGCGGCTACCATTTCGGCAGGCACAGTAGTTGTAGATAAAGGAATAGAAAATGTGACAGTATCACTTCCAATCATGTTTAAGGGAAATGTAACGCTTACTGCTTTTGATGTTGAAATTTCTTTTGATGAAAGCATAAAGTTTACAAAATACATATCAGGAAATGTGCTTACAGCAACAGCAGAACCCGTAGTTGGTATAAATCCTGTGATAATTCCTTTCTATGACTTGTATGGTATAGAAGCAAAAGATGGCACTTATGCAACATTAGAACTCAGTGTACCTACTACAAAAGCTAAGGACTACCCTATTACTGTAACAGTAGGATGCGCAATGAACGAAGAATATATCGATATTGATGATAAAATTACAGCTGTATCAGGTGTGATTTCTGTTGTTGGCGACTCAACAGATGAAGAAATCGAAAATGAGCCTGAGCAGGTACCTGATGTAAAACCTGATGAAGAGCCAATTATTCAGGATGGTTTAACAAGTGCTGAAAGAAAGAAAGATGTTATTTGTCTTAAAGTAGGAAAAAGCTTAACTGTTACCTATAATAAGAAAATAAGCATCGATGATAAAAACCCGCTCGTTGTACCATATATAAGCAATGAACGTACAATGGTTCCGCTAAGATATATAAGCGAAGCATTAGGCGCAGAGGTTTTATGGGAAGCGGGATGGAACGGATGTATTGTAAAGCGTGGAGAAAAAGAGATTAAGTTCGAATTTGGCTCGGCGGAATTTACAGTAAACGGCGAAAAATATACCTATGAAGCACCTATTGAAATGTTACACGACAGAACAATGGTGCCTGTAAGATTTATTTCTGAGCATTTAGATTGCGATGTATATTGGGAGCCTATTAACAGCGCAGTTATCATTACCCCTGTTGATAATCCCTGGAAGCCTGAAAGACAGGCAGAAATCACAGCAACAAACGAAATGTTGCTCACTATTCTTAATATAATATAATTTTATTATATAAAAAAATTAATATTTTTAAGGAGATGTAAACAATGAAAAAGTTTTTAAGCATTACTTTAACAGTAGCTATGTTGTTAGCTTCAGCAATAGGTGTTTCAGCTTATGAAGCAAATGCAAACGGCTTTGTTACAATCGAAGTTGACGGTGCAACACTCGACAAAACTCTTGATGGTGAATACTCTCTTGTAGTTGTTAAAGGGTTGAACACACAGGTAATTGATTTTTCAGATGCCAATAGTATACTTTATATCGACCAGGCAACGGCCGATGAAGGCGTAGTTTCATTTGGCGAAATAGGTTTAACGGAAGCAACTGAAGCAACAGCTTTCATTGGTGGCAGAAATTTAGATGGTGCAACATCAATCGGTAATATCACAATATCATCTGCCCCTGCAACAACACCTGTTTCAAGCGTTACAATTACACCTAACGCTCCAACAGTAGAAGTTGGTAAAACAGTTACACTTCAGGCAGAAGTATTACCTGCAAATGCAACAGACAAAACAGTTGCATGGGCATCAAGTGCTGATGCAGTAGCAACAGTTTCAAACGGCGTTGTAACAGGCGTTAGCGCCGGTACAGCACAGATTACAGCAACAGCAGGCGGTGTTTCTACTTCAGTTACAGTTACAGTTACAGCACCTGCATCAACAACACGTACCCCTGGCGATGCTAAAGAAGATGGTATAATAGATTCTATTGATGCGCTCTGGATTAGCAGATATATTGCAGGTCATTCAGGTCAACCAAACTACACAATCAATTTAGAAAATGCTGACTGTGATGGTAATGAAGGCATAGATTCTATTGATGCACTTTGGGTTAGCAGATCAATAGCTGAAAATAATCCTAATTTGTTAAAATAGCATATAATAAACAATTTTTTGAAGGAGAAAATTATGAGAAGATTTAAAAAGATTTTGTCTTTTGCCTGTATTTTCACCTTACTAATGTCAATGCTTGTTGTTCCTGTAAATGCTGAAGCTATTGCAACAATTACAGCAGGAACAGTAACGGTAGATAAGGGAACAGAAAATGCAATAGTAGACGTTCCCGTAGCATTTGATAGTTTAACAGCTACAAAGCTAACAGCTTTAGATGTTAAATTTGAATTTAGTGAAGATATTGAATTTATCAGTTTCACAGCTGGTGATGTGCTTACACCAAATGCATATCCACCAGAAGGAGCAAGACCTGTAACAGTACCATTCTCTAATACGGCAGGTGTTGATATTAAGGATGGTAA
>JAZNDH010000023.1:0-78346 GCA_045587965.1 Congzhengia sp. | reverse complement strand
ATTTACATATGCATTCCCATGCCATGATCACGTCTGTATTCTTTTGCTCTTTCCTTGGAGTCGACAATTGATTTCGTGAAGCCTTCCTCAATGTCTTTCTGTATTGACTGCTCAAACATTTTGCAGAGACTGAATACAATGTCACCAAAGACAGGCGAGGCATCAACTTTATTTGTATAAATATTTCCTTGTCTGTTATCTTTTAATGCAGTTTTAAGTACAGCATTTTGCAGACGCTTTTCGAAGTTTTTGTTCTTCTCAAGGGCATCAAAACTTTTCTCAGGATGCTTGCGATAGTATCTTTGATTTGCAAGCTGCAGCTGACACCATTGACGATACAACTCTTGCAGGTTTCCATCCTTGCAGACAACTTTTACAACTGCATCGACCTTTTCCTTTTGCTCATGTGAAATGAATTTATAATTTCTCTTGCCGGAGTACCCATCGAGAGAGAATTTCAACTCATTGAAGGCGTATACGAACTCATCACTTGCTCCGCCAATGTCAGATTTAAACTCACTGACTTTCTCTTTGACTTCGTCAATAATTTTATCTCGGAGCGTTTGTTTTTCATCGTAGAGCTGTTTGAGTTCGTCCTTGAAAATAGTTTTTGTAAACATCGCACGCAGGTCGTTACAACTTTTTCGTGAGAGATATTCGCTGCCTGTGTTCTTGTTATAGACAATCATATGTATATGAGGGTGGTGACCTTCATCGTGATATGCTCCGTACCAAACCAAATCCTTTGCCGGAATATTATAGGCTTCTGCAATTTCAAACTGCTTTGAGCAAATCAAATTTCTCCATGCATCTGCGTTGTTGTATCCAAGTCTATCTGCATCTTCTCGTCTCAAAGATACGATAGGCATCCACACAATTCCGTTATGATTTAGTATGTCACTCCTTGCTTTGTTCAGATTAACATCGTCCTTACTACCGAAGAGACCATGCTCTCCGATCTTTTCAACACGAGGTCTGGTTGCAATATAATTCAGATTAATTTCAACTCTTTTCGTGTTGATGCTCTTGTCAACTTTCTCACGCTTTGCCATATAGTTTATATAATCTCCGCCGACAGCTTTGCCGCTCGGAGCATATGGCGATTTAAATACAACTTTACTCATTTTAACACTCACCTTTCTCAAATTATCGTTAAACACCATTAATACCTGAATATGCACCAATTTCAAGGCTCAACCGTGCGGGAAATCCGCATTTTCGCACCAAACCATCACCAGCAGATGCACTTTTGTAACCTCTCCGCCGGGCTTTGCACGGCGATGTGAGCCTGCTTGGGGCGAATAGCGCACCAAGCTTTATCCTGCTTCTTTTAAAATCCCTCGCCTCGCCGTTTCGGGGCGCCCCGTCAGGTGCTTTCTCGTACTTCCGTTTGTTCTTTTAAATCGATTTTAAGGGCTTAACATAGGGCTTATCTTTTCGGTTCGAGAGATTAACTTTTCAGGGTGGTGTACCTACCTTACCCCAAATAGTTATATGCTGAAACCCCTGCTTAAGCCCTTGGTCATATGCATAGAATCGAATTTTAGGTCTCAAACCTATTTGTGACACGATGATTTTCGAGGTTAACTTTCTCGGGTAGGGTAAATACCTTACCGCAGATTTTCTCTTTCAAAAACCATTGGAAACAGCGTGTCATTTTGTTCAAACTTCAAAACCTATTCTCTTTGGTTAAGGTATAATAAATTTTAATACGCTCTATTAGCAATTCACGAACTATCTTCTCTTAAGCGGCCAGACATTTCATAATCACCGTATTCCATTCTTACGATTTCATCTTTCGTGTAACGCAGTGCATTATACAAAGCAGTTATGATATAGGGAACAGGACTTCTGACTTGAATTTCAACCTTGCCGTCAACCAATTTTCTTGGCATATTATTATCGACATAGACGATATGTTCATAGCTGATATTTTGTAATCGTTCACGAACAATTTCACGGGGAATGATTTCACCATAGACTAAAATCGATTTTGAATTAAACATAATCTCAATTGCGGTCTCATAATTCTTTTTTGTTAATCCTTCGAGTTCATATGTTTCTGCCTGATCCATCACATCTTTTATTGATGATAGATGGTTATTAATAAAATAATTATTATTTGTATTTGAGTATTTATTGCAGCCGTCTGACACACCACCTTGTTCTTTTTGCACACTACCGGGCAGGTTGTCCTGCATACAAGAGGTAGTATCTTCTGCGACCTCATCAACCTTAACGGTGGTTTTTTCACACACTACATAGAGATTAGAACTTGCACTGCCATCAGCCTTTTTTCGTTTCTCTTTTTTGATAAGTCCAAGGTCGATAAGTTTCTTAATCGAATCTTTAGCTTTCGTTTCACTTATATCGATTCTCCCTGCAATCGTTTTATATGACGGATAGCAAGTGCCATCATTATCTGACAGCATTAAGAGATAGCACATCACTCTAAACTCGTATGTATCTATTTTTTTATTTGTGATATGTTTATTGAGTAGAATAGTAAAGTTTTCAGTATATAATTTCATAAAAGTATGCCTCCTTTTTGCATTAAAAAAAGCCGCATCATTTTGATACGACTTAATAACTTATTAACATAAAGCCTTTTGAGCAAAAGAAAAAGTACAGCTATTTTTCAATAACTGTACTTATTTCTCTCTCAATCGGCTTTTTTCGGAAACATCCTTTTGAGAAACACGCCTTCGGCAGTGCTTTTTGTTATTTTGTCAAATAAAGAATAGCTTGGGCGCATTTAATTTCTTTATCGGTAGGTGCAGGTGTGTTGCCCAAAGGATAGTCAATTCCAAGCTTTTCCCACTTTGATTTTCCTAATGAATGATAAGGTAAAATTTCTACCTTTTGCACCGTTTTTAAAGAATCAACAAATTCCTTTGTTTCTCTCAAAGACTCTTCACTATCAGTAACACCTGGAACTAAAACGTGTCTTATCCACATAGGCTTACCTATATCCGAAAGATAACGCGCAAATTCAATTATATTGGCATTTGTAACACCTGTTAATTCCTTATGTGCTTCATTTTCGATTTCCTTTATATCAAGCATTACTAAATCGGTAACCGCCAAAAGCTCATCAAATTTAGTTTCACCCTTTTTCCAGGGTTGTCCTGCTGTATCTAACGTGGTGTGAATACCGGCATTTTTAGCAAGTGTAAAAAGCTCTGTTACAAATTCCGGCTGTAACATCGGTTCCCCACCTGAAACTGTAATTCCACCATCATTTTTCCAGTAATTTTTATATCTTATTGCTTTTTTAAAGAGCTCGTCTGCTTCATATTCTTCTCCGCCAAAGTACCATGAATCCGGATTATGACAATATTTACATCTCATTGCGCACCCTGATAAGAATGCTATAAATCTGACACCCGGTCCGTCAACAAGCCCAAAGGTCTCTATAGAATGAACAAAGCCTTTCATCTGTTTCTTCCTCTCTTTTAAAAAATAGGGTTGTAGAAAAATCTACAGCCCCAAAATTTAATTTTTACATTGATTTGTGGCAAGTTCTTGCAATAACATCTAACTGCTGTTCGCGTGTTAAATCGATAAACTTAACAGCGTAACCTGATACACGGATTGTAAAGTTTGCATATTCAGGTTTTTCAGGATGTTCCATAGCATCCAAGAGCTTTTCTGTGCCAAATACATTAACATTTAAGTGATGAGCACCCTGGTCAAAGTATCCATCTAATACGTTAACAAGGTTAGATACACGTTCTTCATCACTGTGACCCAAAGCATCAGGGCTGATTGTCTGTGTATTAGAAATACCGTCCAATGCCCAGTGATAAGGGAGCTTAGCAACAGAGTTAAGTGATGCTAACAAGCCGTTTTCTTCAGCACCATAAGCAGGGTTTGCACCAGGTGACAACGGAGAGCCTGCTTTTCTGCCATTAGGCATTGAAGCTGTAGCCTTACCATAAACAACGTTTGATGTTATTGTAAGGATAGATGTTGTAGGCTCTGAATCTCTGTATGTGTGGTGCTTTTTAATGCAACTTAAGAAGGTTTCTAATAACCAGACTGCGATATCGTCAGCACGGTCATCATCGTTACCATATTTAGGAAATTCGCCCGTTGTTTCAAAATCCTTAGCAATACCTGTTTCAGGGTCACGAATAACCTTAACCTTAGCGTATTTAATTGCGCTGAGTGAGTCAACAACGTGTGAGAATCCCGCAATACCTGTAGCAAATGTACGACGTAATTCTGTATCAATCAGAGCCATTTCCGCTGCTTCATAATAATATTTATCATGCATATAATGAATAGCATTAAGTGTATGAACATAAAGCTTTGCAAGCCATTCCATCATAGCAACATACTTTTCAATTACTTCATCATAATCTAAGTATTCGCTTGTAATAGGACGATATGCAGGTCCTACCTGTTCCATTGTTTTGGCATCTATACCGCCATTGATAGCGTAAAGCAGGCACTTAGCAAGGTTAGCACGAGCACCAAAGAACTGGATTTCTTTACCTGTCTGTGTTGCAGATACGCAGCAACAGATTGAGTAATCATCTCCCCATACAGGTTTCATAACATCATCGTTTTCATACTGTACTGAGCTTGTTGCAATAGAAACCTCAGAAGAATATTTTTTGAAGTTTTCAGGAAGCGCTGATGAATATAAAACTGTTAAGTTTGGTTCAGGAGCAGGTCCCATGTTCTCTAATGTATGTAAGAAGCGATAGTCTGTTTTTGTTACCATTGAACGACCATCCATACCAATACCACCAACTTCAAGTGTTGCCCAAACCGGGTCGCCTGAGAAAAGTTGATTATAATCAGGTGTACGAGCAAATTTAACCATGCGAAGCTTCATTACTAAATGGTCAACCATTTCCTGAGCCTGAGCCTCTGTTAAAATTCCTGCATCTATATCACGCTTGAAGTATATATCTAAGAATGTTGAAATTCTGCCAACACTCATTGCAGCGCCGTTTTGTGTTTTAATAGCTGCTAAATAGCCAAAGTATAACCACTGAACAGCTTCTTTAGCATTTTTAGCAGGTTCTGAAATATCGTAACCATAGCTTTTTGCCATTACTTTCATTTCCTGCAGAGCTCTAATCTGCATTGCAACCTCTTCACGAGCACGGATTACACTATCACGCATACTTGTTTCGCCACAAGCAACCATATCCTTTTTCTTCTGTTCGATAAGAAAATCAATACCGTATAAAGCTACACGACGATAGTCACCTACGATACGACCACGAGCATAAGCATCTGGAAGACCTGTGATGATTTTGTTGTGTCTTGCCTTTTTCATTTCAGGTGTATATACATCAAATACTGCCTGATTGTGAGTGCGGCAATAGTCTGTGAAGATTTTACCTAATTCGGGGTCAGGTGTATAACCATTTGTTTCACAAGCCTTCATTGCCATTTTAATTCCGCCGAATGGCATAAATGCACGCTTTAGCGGTTTATCTGTCTGAAGACCTACAACGGTTTCTAAATCTTTTAATTCTTCACTGATATAGCCTGGAGCATGTGATGTTATTGTGGATACAATATCTGTATCCATATCTAAAACGCCGCCTTTGGCTCTTTCTTCTTTTTGTAATTCCTGGAGCTTTCCCCATAGCTTATTTGTAGCTTCTGTAGGAGCTTCCAAAAAGCTTGCATCCCCATAATAGGGTGTATAGTTTTTCTGGATAAAGTCGCGGATGTTTACTTCCATTTTCCAAATACGTCCTTCAAAACCTTCCCAGCCCTTAAAATTTGACATAAGCTCTTCCTCCTTTTACAAACATTATCTGTGTGCCTAATATTGCATCTAAGCATATATTGGGCACCCTTATATTTCTTGTGTTATTTTAGCACAATATATGCACTTTGTCAACACTTTGCACCATAAAAAGTGCACAAAAATGATAATAATTATCATTTTTAAATGTGATATTTTAACAATAATCAATATATAATAGGTAATAATAGCACATTTTCAAATAAATACATTGACAACATTTATAATTTATGCTAAAATGACTTTATGTCCCATGAGGGAGTAGCAAGCGCGTTTGCGCAACAAGTCAACATCCTGACCTTTTGGTCTGGCTTGTTTTAATTTGCGAGACTCATGTATACACTCGCTATACATTTGTCACAATATTTGTACATCTAAGTATGGCAGTTGCCATGCTTTTTTTGTTTTTGGAGGCATTATGAATTTAGACTTTATGTTTTTTATAAACAGTATTTTTTTAGGTGTAGGTTTAGCTATGGACGCTTTTTCAGTATCTATGGCTAATGGCCTTAATGAACCGAATCTAAAAAAGAAAAAGCTTGCAACAATCGCTGGAATGTTTTCATTTTTTCAGGCTTTAATGCCTATGATTGGCTGGTTATGCATTAAAACTGTTGCAAATTATTTTAATGCCTTTGAAAAATGTATTCCGTACATTGCTTTGATTCTTCTTTTATACATAGGCGGAAAGATGATTTATGACGGCATAAAAAACACTTCCTGCGAAAAAGAACCGGTGAAATTAGGATTTGTTTCTTTATTGGTACAGGGAATTGCCACATCTATTGACGCACTTTCTGTTGGTTTTACCATTGCAGACTACGACTTATTCTCTGCTTTTGTATGTTCATTAATTATTGCAGCAGTTACATTTGTAATTTGCTCTGTTGGTCTTATTATAGGAAAAAAATGCAGCGAAAAATTATCCGGAAAGTCACAATTTTTAGGCGGCGGCATTTTAATTTTTATAGGACTTGAAATTTTTATTACTAGTATTTTTTAAGATAATATAAATGAAACTAAGGAGTGTTGTTTATGGAATTTTTATTGGAAGGTTTTAAAGATGTAACATGGCAAAAATGCATTATGTACGCTGTGGGTATCCTGCTTATTTACTTGGCTATCAAAAAGCAGTACGAGCCCTCACTTCTATTGCCTATGGGATTTGGTGCTATTTTGGTTAATTTGCCGCTTACAGGTGTTGTAAATTACGAAATGGCAGGCATCGGCGAAGTAAACGGTATCATTGAATGGCTTTATGATATCGGTATTCACGCATCAGAAGCAATGCCGTTACTTTTATTTATAGGTATTGGTGCTATGATTGATTTTGGTCCATTGCTTTCTAATCCAAAAATGTTTTTATTTGGCGCTGCAGCACAGTTCGGTATCTTTTTTGTTATCGCAGCTGCCGTAATTTTAGGCTTTGACTTAAAGGACGCTGCTTCAATCGGTATTATCGGTGCTGCCGACGGACCTACATCAATTTTGGTTTCTCAGGTATTAAAATCAACTTATGTCGGTCCGATTGCTGTGGCTGCATATTCGTATATGGCTTTAGTTCCTATTATTCAGCCCGCAGTAATAAAGGCAACAACAACAAAAAAAGAACGCCAGATTAAAATGCCTTATAACCCCGCGAATGTATCTAAAGCATTAAAAATTTCATTCCCTATTATAGTTACATTTATCGCAGGCTTTGTTGCACCGCAGTCAGTTGCTTTGGTAGGCTTTTTAATGTTTGGTAATTTAATACGTGAATGTGGTGTTTTAAATACACTTTCCGAGTCTGCACAGAACGTTTTGGCTAATTTAATAACACTTTTACTTGGTATAACAATTTCTTTCAGTATGAGAGCAGAACAGTTTGTTAATGTACAGACACTTCTCATTATGGGCTTAGGTCTTGTTGCTTTCGTATTTGATACAGCCGCAGGCGTGTTCTTTGCTAAGATTTTAAATCTGTTCTCAAAGAACAAAATTAACCCTATGGTTGGTGCTGCGGGCATTTCAGCCTTTCCTATGTCTGCCCGCGTTGTTCAGAAATTAGGCTTAGAGGCCGACTCACAAAACCATCTTTTGATGCACGCAGTCGGTGCTAACGTTTCAGGTCAGATTGCATCTGTTTTAGCCGGTGGTATGATTTTAAATCTTATTCCACAGCTTATTAAATAAGGAGGTTGCAAATTATGATGAACTTTTTTTACAACATAGGAAGCTTTGTAGCCCAAAAAGTAAATGTGATCGATTTAGGCAGCTCTTTTAAGCTTATGGGGCAAGGTATGCTTGGCATATTTGTTGTTATGGCAGTAATTTCCCTTATCGTTTATTTACTTACAAAAATACCGGCAAAAAAATAAATATAAAAAAGCACGGGCAAAAAGTCCGTGTTTTTACATCTAATAGGCGAAACCGCACATAATAGTGATAAGGTTTTGATTGACACACAAGGAGGATGAAAATGTTATTTCACAACCAGACAAAAGAATATGTTTTAAATCACTTTTCTGTGGATGTGGAGCTTGGACTTTCTACACAGCAGGTTGACGAGCAAAAAAGTAAATTCGGCGAAAATAAGTTAAAAGAAAAAAAGAAAAAAACAACATTTGAAAGATTTATGGCACAATTTAGGGATGTAATGATTTTAATTTTAGTTGCTGCCGCTATCGTTTCATTTGTTGTTGCTTGTGTTGAAAAAAATCCAAAGGAATTTTTTGAGCCTGCACTTATTCTTTTAATCGTAGTCCTCAATGCCGCTATGGGTGTTATGCAGGAAAGCAAAGCAGAAAAAGCTTTAGACGCTTTAAAAAATATGAGTGCACCACACGCTCGTGTCATAAGAAACGGCAAAGAAAGAATCGTTGATGCAAGCGAACTGGTTCCCGGCGACATTATCCGATTAGAAGCAGGCGACTTTATCCCTGCTGATGCAAGACTTCTAAAGAGTGCAAACTTAAAAAGTGAAGAGTCTGCACTAACCGGCGAATCCGTCCCGTCGGAAAAGGATGCCGATGCTGATGTTTCGGAAGCCTCTCCTTTAGGCGACCGCACAAATATGGTATTTTCAGGTTGTAGTGTTACTTACGGTACAGCTACAGCTATAGTTACTGCAACAGGCATGGATACCGAAATGGGTAAAATTGCAAACCTTTTAGATTCAGAAACAGAAACACACACTCCCCTGCAACAAAAGCTTACCCAACTTGGCAAATACCTTGGTATTGTGGCAATTTTAGCTTGTGTTATAATTTTTATTGTAGGTGTTGTAAATAAAATACCAACTATGGAAATCTTTATGACTTCAATTTCTTTAGCAGTTTCTGCAATCCCTGAAGGACTACCCGCCATAGTTACTATCGTTTTATCAATAGGCGTACAGCAGATGGTTAAGAAAAATGCATTAATCCGCCGTTTACCTGCAGTAGAAACCTTAGGCAGTGCAAGTATAATTTGTTCAGATAAAACAGGTACATTAACTCAAAATAAAATGACTCTTGTTAAAGCTTATGTTGACGGCATTGAAAACATTGAAGATATTACCGAAAACTGCACAGAACCAACAAAAAATCTTTTGTTACTTTCATCTTTGTGCTGTGATGGTGTTGTAACATTTGTTGATGGTGTTGAAAACCACATTGGCGACCCTACAGAAACAGCTATTGTTCTGGCCGCTCATAAAAATGGTATGCCAAATGAAGTAATAAACGAAAAATTCCCGAGAATTGCAGAAATTCCGTTTGACTCGGACAGAAAGCTTATGACAACTGTTAATCTTTTTGAAAACAAGAAGATTGTCATTGTGAAAGGTGCCTTTGATATGTTATCGCCGCTGTGCGTTAATGGCGATATGAAAACAGCAGGCGCTATAGTTGAGCTTATGAGTAAGGATGCACTTCGTGTGCTTGCTGTGGCTTATAAAGAAATTAATGAAATCTCGGAAAACCCGACAACTGACGAGCTTGAAAATGGTTTAACATTTGTCGGACTCGTGGGTATGATTGACCCTCCAAGACCCGAGGCTAAAGATGCTGTTGCACTTTGCCGTCGTGCAGGAATTAAGCCTGTAATGATCACGGGCGACCACGTTGTTACAGCTTCTGCCATTGCCAAGGAACTTGGTATTTTAGAAGAAGGCGACCAGGCTATAACAGGGGCTGAATTAGATGCATTAACCGACTCTGAATTAGATGCACTGGTAACAAATATTTCTGTATATGCACGAGTTTCTCCCGAAAACAAAATAAGAATTGTCAGAGCTTGGCAGCGTCGCAATCAGGTTGTTTCAATGACAGGCGATGGCGTAAACGACGCTCCTGCACTTAAAGCTGCAGATATCGGTTGCGCTATGGGCATTACAGGAACAGACGTTGCAAAAGGTGCCGCTGATATGACTCTTACCGACGACAACTTTGCAACCATTGTTGATGCAGTTCGTGAAGGTCGCGGAATTTATGCAAATATTAAAAAAGTTGTAGGATTTTTGCTCGGTACAAATATCGGTGAAGTTATAACTGTTTTTGTTGCTATGCTTTTATGGCATAAAACACCGCTTTTGTCTATGCAGCTTTTATGGATTAACTTAGTGACCGACAGCTTACCCGCTATTGCTTTAGGTATGGAACCCGTTGAAGCCGATGTTATGGATAAAAAACCAAAACCGAAGAACGAAGGAATTTTCGCAAATGGCTTAGGTGTTCGCGTGGTGCTTCAGGGCGTTATGTTTGCCGCACTTTCGCTCATTGCTTTTGTGTTGGGCGAAAAGGCAACAGGAGAGCTCGCAGGCGGTCAGACAATGGCATTTATGGTTTTGGCGCTTTCTCAGGTTGCTCACAGCTTTAATATGCGCTCAGAACACTCGTTGTTCCATATCGGTTTTACCACAAACAAAACTCTGAACAAAGCTGCAATAATTTCAGCACTTTTAGTACTTTTAATAATTTTTACACCTATAAAAATAGCATTCGGCTTAATAACTCTACCTGCTTGGTTGTATTTTATTGCTTTAGTATTAGTGCTTGTACCCGTTATTATAATGGAAGCTTCAAAACAAATTGGTTTAATTAAATAAAAGCATTAAAAGGGCTATGTAGTTCTACGCTACATAGCCTTTTCAAAACACACATCACAGCATTTTTCAAATATTTAAATTAAAGAAAAAAATACCTTGACAAACAAAGAAAAAAGTGGTAAACTAATCAAGGTAATTTGATATGCGGCTGTGGCGGAATTGGCAGACGCGCTAGACTTAGGATCTAGTGTCAATGACGTGGGGGTTCAAGTCCCTTCAGCCGCACCACCCAAAACACTTATAGGATTTCCCTATAAGTGTTTTGTTGTTAATGGAGTAAATTTATGCTCAGATGTTTAAGACTTCGTTATCTACGATCATATACTTTTTAAGTACAGACTTTTTTGCCGTGCTAATCGGGGCATTTTCAATCACCTCAGGGGCATTTTATCATACCTTTTCAAGTGTGTCAACAGAACCGTCCCCTTGACACCGCGAATCATCCTGAATAACCTCGCTTTTAAAACGGTCTTGAAACAGGTGTCCAACTCTTTCATATTTCCTGTTAAAATAATATGCATAGCTTCCTGCAATTTTTTTCATAATCTGATCGAGTTGATTTGATACATCCTTAATTAACAGATGTACATGATTTCCCATCAGGCAATATGCATGTAATTCAAAATGTAATTCCTTCTTGTATCTTTCCAGTGTTTCAAGAAATCTTTGCTTGTCTTCATCATCTTCAAAAATATTTTGACGTCCAACGCCTCTTAATAAAATATGATAAAATCCTGTTTCGCTTTTTTGCCGTGCCAATCTGGGCATTTTCAATCACCTCAGGGGCATTTTATCATACCTTTTCAAGTGTGTCAACAGAACCGTCCCATTGACACTTGTTTCGCTTTTTTGCCGTGCCAATCTGGGCATTTTCAATCACCTCAGGGGCATTTTATCATACCTTTTCAAGTGTGTCAACAGAACCGTCCCCTTGACACCGACACCCCCCTTGACACCGTTGACATTTTGATTTCAAGCATCTAATAAATACAAAGATAAAGCCACAAATTACACCTACTAGCTTAGATAACCATATCAAAACAGTTATCAAACTTTCTCCAATAGCAATCTCACTCGATGTTGGATACCGAATAAAATAGAAGAAATTATATATTTCGCTATGAAATATAATTTGCTCTGATATGTAATTACCAACTATAAAAACTATCAATGCGACTACATATTCTAACATTGTCTTTGGATAAATTAAAAAAGTTATAATTGCAAATATCAATAAGAAAATAAGTACAAAATACAAATTAAGCCACACACTATATTCATGAAACAAAAGTATAATGTCTACAAAATTTGTCAACAAAGGACATAGCACACCACAAATAATCCATCTCAATGCGTTTTTCACACCATCATCTCCTGTGCTCTCGATTGTACCAACTTATACCGATGTCAATCCATTTGCGATCTTCTAATTCGTTACTATCCTGAGAATTACTATGATTTTTATTGTCATTAGCTCCTGAACCCCAATATAGTAAATCTTTTGGCAATCCACTGACCATGCCCAAATAACCGTAAGTGATATTTCCAACATTTTCTACTGTAACAAACCTTCCATTAAGAAGCATCTTAGTTGTATAACCTGGGAAAGTAATACCTAAGTTCATCTCCCAATGACACACATCACCGTCGCGATATTTTAGGTTCCAAATTCCATAATCACCTACTTGGTTTTTAAACCAAAATGGGTTCCACCCTTTACTCTTGAATTCATTATAGTCTCGACCAATCGCATTTCTAATAGTTTCTGTAATATCCTTATACTGTTTTAGTCCAATAGTCTTGATTGTTACTCCACCTGCGACATCATCTTTTGTAAGATATGTAAGTCCTAGCGAATTCCATGTTTGTAGTCCTACAACACCCCAATCTTTGCCTGTGTTTCCAAGCCCCATTGCTTTTTTGTATGCATTAACAGCATTAAGTGTTTGCTGCCCAAAGTAACCATCTATTTCCCCTGAATAATAGCCATGATATGCAAGTTCATTTTGTAAAACTGCGACATCCTTATTATATTTGTTACTTACACTGAGCCTATCATTATAATCAAACAGTCCTAATGGATCCACAAACACAATCGGATTTCCACCACAGTAAACATACCAATTCAAACCATCTCTTATTGGGTCTTCACTAACAAATCTACCCGTCTCTGTATCATAATACCTTGCTCTTAAGTAGATGAAACCTGTCTCTTCGTCGGTATATTCTCCTCTGTAACCAAAGGGATTATAAACATCATTTTCTTCTGACTGATTTCCGTAGGCATCAAAGGAATAGTCTGCAACAGTTGTGCCTGCATTGTCTGTTAAAATTGTCACATCGCCCTGACCGTTATAAATATAATACAGATTATTGCCGTTCTTTATAATCTCAAAGCCTCTGTAATATTTATTCGTTCCGTCTTGCGTGATTTCTTCAACAACATTTGAGTTATCATACACAAA
Source organism: Congzhengia sp. (assembly GCA_045587965.1). GTDB lineage: Bacteria > Bacillota > Clostridia > UBA1381 > UBA9506 > Congzhengia. The sequence continues at coordinate 65,037 of JAZNDH010000023.1, read as the reverse complement.
GGTTGTTGTATCTTCACCCACTGTTTTTGAATGTCTCAGTCCGTCAGGTGCGTAGCTGTAATTTGAAACAACTCCGTTTGTGTCTGCCTCTATAAGCTGATTATAACAGTTATAGGAAAATAATGCAATATTTTCATTGGTTGTTCCTGAAATAAAATAATCTTTGCTTGCTTCGTTTGAGTAAAGTTTTGTTGTCATAACGGTTTTTATTGTCTGGTTTCCGTTATTATCATAGGAATAGTTTGTGGTTTTTGTTGACTTATTTTTGCCGTTATGGTATAATAAAATGCAGTTTATTATAAGCACTAAACATTTTAGAAAGAGGAATAAATTATGTCAAATAAGACCATAGTAACGAGGTTTGCTCCATCTCCTACAGGCTTTATGCATATAGGTAATTTAAGAACGGCACTTTATGCTTACCTTTTGTCTAAATCACGTAACGGCAAATTTATTTTGCGTATTGAAGATACCGACCAGGTAAGATTAGTAGATGGTGCTACAGATGTTATTATTAAAACATTGGAAATGACAGGCATCAATTATGATGAGGGGCCTGTTGTCGGTGGCGAGCACGGACCTTATGTTCAGAGCGAACGCTTGCCTATATATAAAGAATATGCTGAAAAACTCGTGCAATCAGGACACGCCTACTATTGCTTCTGTACTCAGGAGCGCTTAGATAGCTTAAAAGACGAAAACGGAATAGGCGGTTACGATAATCATTGCCGTGATTTATCAAAAGAAGAAATCGAAGAAAATTTAGCTAAGGGTATTCCTTATGTTATCCGTCAAAAAATGCCACTAACCGGTGCTACGTCTTATGTTGACTCAGTTTACGGCGAGGTTTCTATTGAAAACTCCGAACTTCGTGATCAGATTATGATTAAAGCCGACGGCTACCCTACCTATAATTTCTGTCACGTTGTTGATGACTATTTAATGGGTGTAACACACGTTGTTCGTGGCAACGAATATTTAACATCAACACCTAAATATTGCCTTTTATACGATGCTTTTGGTTGGGAAAGACCAACCTACGTTCATCTTCCGCTTTTAATGGGAAAAGATGATGAGGGTAATGTTTCTAAGCTTTCTAAGCGTCACGGCGCTGTAAGCTTCCAGGACTTAGTTGAAAAAGGCTATTTGCCCGAAGCAATTATAAACTATATTGCTCTTTTAGGCTGGAGTCCAAAAGAAACTAATGAAGAATTTTTCACAATGGACGAGCTAAAAAAAGTTTTTTCAATGGATGGTTTAAGCAAATCTCCTGCAGTATTTGACTACGAAAAGCTTCGTTGGTTTAACTCAGAATACATCAAAAATCTAAGCGACGAAGATTACGAAGAAAAGGCAATGCCTATTTTATCTTCGCTTTGTCCTGAATTTATTGACATTAAAAAATTAGCAACTCTACTGCACACAAGAATTGCTACTTTCGACGATATTAAAGACCAGATAGGTTTTGTGTGCACACGTCTTCCTATGGAAGATGATTTATACACAAACAAAAAGAACAAAACAACACCTGAAATCTGCAAAGCTATTTTAGAAGAAGTGTTGCCTGTTTTAGAAAATATCGACAATTGGTGTAATGACTGTCTGTTTGAACAGTTAAAAGCATTTGCAGAAAGTACCGAGCGTAAAGCGGGCGCTGTTATGTGGGCTGTTCGTGTTGCTGTGGCACGTCTAGGTATAACACCAGGTGGCGCAACAGAGCTTATGGAAGTCTTTGGAAAAGAAGAATCGATTGCAAGAATTAAATTGGCTATAGAAGAATTATAGGAGTGTTTTTTACAATGGAAGAAAACAGAACAGAAATAAATAATTTTATATCAAATTTCATTACGGAAGATGTTAAAAACAATCCAGGTATGCAGGTACACACACGTTTTCCGCCTGAACCAAACGGTTACTTACACATTGGTCATTGCAAAGCTATGGCTATTGACTTTGGTATGGCACGTCGCTTCGGTGGTATTTGCAATCTTCGTATGGACGACACAAACCCCGCCAAGGAAGATACCGAGTATGTTGATGCTATAAAAGAAGACATTCATTGGCTCGGTTTTGACTGGGAAGACAGATTCTACTATGGCTCTGACTACTTTGAAAAGGACTATGAATTTGCAGTTGAGCTTATTAAAAAAGGACTTGCTTATGTTTGTGCACTTTCTCCCGAAGAAATGCGTGACCCAAAATACTGTGGCGATTTAAAGAATCCTGCGGTTTCTCCTTATCGTGACAGACCTATTGAAGAAAGTCTTGATTTATTCCGCCGTATGAAAGACGGTGAATTCCCTGAGGGTGCATATACACTCCGCGCTAAAATCGACTTAGCTTCGGGTAATTTCTGGCTTCGTGACCCTGCGATTTACCGTATCCGTCACGTTGAGCATCATCGTCAGGGTAACAAATGGTGTATTTATCCGCTTTACGACTTTGCTCATCCTATTCAGGATGCCTTAGAGGGCGTTACACATTCGCTTTGTGATATTAACTACGAAATTCACAGACCCCTGTATAATTGGGTTATTGAAAACGTAAGTGTTCCTAAGCCTTATGCAGGTTTTCCACGCCAAATTGAATTTGCAAGAATGAATTTGACATACACTGTTTTATCTAAGCGTTTCTTGCGTGGTTTAGTTGAAGACGGTGTTGTTGATGGCTGGGACGACCCGAGAATGCCTACACTTTGCGGTCTGCGCCGTCGTGGTTACACAGGCTCGTCAATTTTACGTTTTGTTGAAGAAGCAGGTGTTGCAAAGTCTGAAAACTTAATTGACATTCGTCAGTTAGAAGCCTGCATTCGTGATGAGCTTAACGAAACTGCCCCACGACGTGTTGCAATTCAAAAGCCAATTAAAATAGTTATTACAAATTACCCCGAGGATAAAGAAGAAAGTTTCTTACTTCCGAACCATCCGCAAAAACCGGAAATGGGCACAAGAGAAATGCTGTTTTCACGTGAGCTTTATATTGACGAGAGTGACTTTAGTGAAGTGCCACCACCAAAATTCTTCCGCCTAAAGCCTGATGGCGAAGTTCGTCTTATGGGAGCATACATCATCAAATGCGAAGAAATCATTAAAAATGATGACGGCACAATTAAAGAAATAAGATGTACCGCAGATTTAGAGACAGGAAACGGAATGCCGGCAGACGGAAGAAAAGTGAAAGGTACAATTCATTGGTTATCAGTTAAAAATGCTGTTCCTGCAACAATAAGACTTTATGACCAGTTAACAACCTTAGAAAACCCGTCAGAACTTCCTGAAGGAAAAACTTATACAGATTTTTTAAATCCCGATTCATTAACCATAATAGAAAACGCAATGCTCGAAAAATCGCTTGAAAATGCAAACTCGGGCGACAAATTCCAGTTTGTGCGCGATGGTTATTATGTTAAGGACACAAAATACAAAAACACCTACAATCGTGTTGTTGGGTTAAAGGATAGCTTTCCTAAAAAATAATTTAACAAAAAGCAGGTATTATGCCTGCTTTTTGTTAAATTTTCGGAGTACAATATGAAATTTACCTTTAAACATACCAGGCTTGCCTGCTACGGCGGATATATGACAAGTGCTATAGCCAGCAACTTTCCACCTATATTATTCATAATTTTTCAAAACAACTATGGTCTTTCTTTAGGTGCCTTAGGTACACTTATCTCATTAAATTTCGGTGTGCAGATGCTTGCAGATATAATCGGTGCAAATTACGTTGATAAAATAGGCTATAGAATTTCTGCAGTTGCAGCTAATATTTTAGTAGCGTCAGGGATAATTTTATTAGGTATTTTGCCATTTTTATTAGCCTCTAAGTTTTTGGCACTTAGCATAGGAACTGTTACATACGCTATAGGAAGCGGACTTTTAGAAGTCTTGGTAAGTCCCATAATGGAAGCCATACCAAGCGACGAAAAATCAGCAAATATGAGCTTTTTGCACTCATTTTACTGTTGGGGACAACTACTTTCCATTTTGGTAACTACTCTTTTTGTTGCATTTTTCGGCGATAAAAACTGGTGGATTCTTTGCTTTATATGGGCTTTAATTCCCATTACTACAGCATTACTTTTTACAGGTGTCCCTATCAAACAGTTGCCAAAGGATGAAACAAAATCATCTTTTCATATATTTAAAAATAAACTATTCTGGGCATTTTTAATTTTAATGACAGTTTCAGGGGCATCTGAAATTACCATTTCACAATGGTCATCACTCTTTGTTGAAACTGCTCTTGGTGTTTCAAAAACTATGGGCGACCTGTTAGGCCCTTGTATGTTTGCATTACTTATGGGTATTTCACGAATTTTTTATGCTAAATTAAGCACTAAAATCAATCTTTCAAATTACATTATAATTTGTGCTTTTGTGTGTATTTTAGGATATTTAGCCATGGCTTTTGATAAAAGCAACTACATCTCTTTAGTTGCTGTTGGTATAATCGGCTTTTCTGTAGGCGTTATGTGGCCTGGCTCGTTGTCGCTTGCTTCTGAAAAGTTTCCTTTAGGCGGTACTGCTATGTTTGGTTATCTTGCCATTTTCGGCGACATTGGCTGCACATCAGGACCTGCTGTTGCTACTGCTTTATCTAAATATTTTTCACTTAACGGTTCACCCTTGCGCGCAGGACTGGCAATTTGTACGATTTTTCCTGTTTTGGTATTGGTTTTAACCTGTATTATTAAAAAAATGAGGTCTTATAATGTTTAGTAATTTTTTCGGACACTTAAATACTGTAATGAAGCACAGGCGCAAGGTAATTTACCATTGCGCCAAGGTTGGAATACTCCGTCGCGGACTTTTGCACGACTTATCAAAATATTCCCCTACTGAGTTTTTTGCAGGTGTTAAATATTTTTTAGGAAACCGCAGTCCTAACGAAGCTGAACGTGTAAAACACGGCTATTCTCAGGCATGGATGCATCACAAGGGTGTAAATCGCCATCATTTTGAATATTGGACAGATTATAACCCTGTATCCAAGCAGGTAGAGCCTGTTAAAATGCCTATTGTTTTTGTTAAAGAAATGTTTTGCGACAGAATTGCAGCAAGCAAGGTTTATCAGGGAAAAAACTACACAAACGCTCATCCGATTACCTACTTTGAAAGCGGAAAGGCAAGAAGAAGAATTCATCCTGAGACTTCTGAGTTATTGGAAAGCTGGCTTGTTATGCTTCGTGACAAGGGTGAAAAGGAAACATTTCGCCATATAAGGTCTGTAAAGAAATATTAATTTGACATTGTTTTTTTACTGTGGTAAAATTCTTACGAAAGGTGGAATTTTTTTGGTACTTACAATAGATATCGGAAACACAAATATCGTTATAGGCAAATACAAAGAAGATAACCTCGTTTATGTGACACGTCTTATGACAGACTCTGCAAAAAGCGAGTACGAATATGCCGTTATTTTAAAGAGCATTTTATCATTAGATAAAAATAACGATACGAAAATTTCCGGTGCTATTATTTCTTCTGTTGTGCCACCTTTAACGAAAATCATTTATAATGCAATAAATATGCTTTATTCCGTTGATTCACTAATTGTAGGACCCGGCATTAAAACAGGGATTAACCTTTTAGTTGACAATCCGTCACAGGTGGGTGCAGATTTGATTTGTGCCTGTGTTGCAGCATATAATAAATACAGCTCCCCCACTTTGATTATTGATATGGGCACAGCCACAAAAATTATGGTTGTTGATGAAAACGCAACCTTTATGGGCGTTTCCATTATACCCGGTGTAGAGTTGTCATTACGTGCGCTTTCAGGCGGTACGGCACAGCTTCCGCAAATCAGTTTAGATGCACCAAGCAGAGTTATTGCCAAAAACACGGTTGAATGTATGAAATCAGGTGTAATTTTCGGCAACGCTTCTATGGTTGACGGAATGATTGAACGAATAGAAAAAGAATTCGGCAAAAAAACTACCCACATCGCAACAGGCGGATATGCTAAAGCTGTTGTTCCGCATTGCAATAGTGAAATTAAAATTGATGAGAATTTAATTCTTGACGGTTTGTATATTATGTACGAAAAAAACCGCAGGAACTAAAAATAAATTTTAGACGCTGTACTTGTTTTAAGACGGCAGTCAAGGAGGAAAATTCAATATGGAAAAAACACGAAAAAGGGCAATGTCAACTAAGAATTTAGTGATGTATGCCGTACTTACTGCGATTGTTGTTATATTGCAGTTTATGGGTTCTTTTATAAAATTAGGACCTTTTTCAATCTCTTTGGTGTTAGTGCCGATTGTCATTGGTTCTGCACTATTGGGTTTTAAGGCAGGCGCCTGGTTAGGATTTGTATTTGGCGTAACCGTGCTTATTTCGGGCGATGCGGCGGCATTTTTAGCTGTCGATGTTTTTGGAACTGTACTTACTGTACTCATAAAAGGTGCATTGGCAGGTCTTTTTACAGGACTTATTTATAAGCTTGCAAGACCAAAGGGTTTATATGTTGCAATAATAGTTTCTGCTATTGTTTGTCCTATTGTAAATACAGGTATATTTTTGATAGGTTGTGGACTTTTCTTTATGGAAACAATAAGAGCCTGGGGCGAAGCTTTAGGCTTTGCTTCAACAGGAAATTATATAATTTACGGTCTTGTGGGTGGCAACTTCTTGTTTGAGATGCTTATAAATATTATTTTATCCCCCGCTATCGTAAGACTTTTAAAAGTAAAAAATTACAATTAGTATAAAACAAAAAACACTGAAAAAATTACTTTTCAGTGTTTTTTGTTTGGGTTTAAGGTTTGAATAAAGATTTTTAAGTCAAGCTTTTAGCTATGTGCTTTTTATCTTTCAATAATACAGACGAAGTAAAAGAAAAAAAGTTCCATATTTATGGAACTTTTTTAAAATTTAAAAATCATACCAACAACAGCACCTATTCCAATATAGAGAATCGGGTGCTTTTTGAATTTAAAAACTCCGAAAGTCAGAGCTATGAACAGCAATAGTTTTCTTATATCAAATCCGATGATGAGCGTCTCTTTAAATATACTAACCACTGCTGCAAATATCATACCGAGTGCTGCAGGACGAAGTCCGTAGAAAATGTCTTTAACAAGCTTGTTTTCGCTAAACTTATCAAGCACACGTGAAATTATAAGAATAACTATTATGCTCGGCAAAATAAGAAATAATGTCGCCAAAATTCCGCCAAGTACACCTTCTACCGTTCTTCCTACGTATGTCGCCATATTTACACCGATAGGACCAGGTGTTGATTCTGACACCGCTATCATATTGGTAAGGTCAGAAATTAAAAACCAATTCTCATATTTTACGCTCATGGCTTTAAGGAACGGTATAGTTGCAAGTCCCCCGCCGACGGAAAAAAGTCCTGTTTTAAAAAACTCATAGCAAAGAGTAAGTAATCTCATTATTCATTACCTCCCCTTTTTCGCTCTGTGATTTTTTTATAAATTACCGTTACAATTCCTGCAACAACAACTATTATCACAGGGGAAATTTCGAAAACTACTGAAACTAATGCACTCACAACGGCAATAATTCCTGTATATACGTCCTTAATTCCTGATTTTGCAAGCTTATACAGCGAATTTATCATAAGAGCACAAACTGCGACAGATATTCCTGCAAAAGCACTTTTCACTATAGGATAGGCAAAAATTTGCTGCAAAATTCCTGCAAGCACTAAAATAATTATCATCGACGGTGTAACAACGCCTAATGTGGCAATTATTCCGCCTATATCCTTTTTTTGCTTATAGCCCACAAAGGTTGCTGTATTTACAGCTATAACACCAGGGGTGCATTGTCCTATTGCAAAATAGTTTGTTATTTCTTCCATTGTTGCCCACTTATGCTTTATAACTATTTCCTTTTCAAGCATAGGCAGCATAGCGTATCCACCGCCAAAAGTTAATGCCCCAATCACGAAAAACGCTTTATATAGTTTGAACAGTTCTTTCATTATTTTACATCGCCCTTTAATTTTCTATCAAGCAGGAAATACTCTACTGAATCAACAAGTCCCTGCCAGCTGGCTTCAATAATATCTTCCGACACGCCAACTGTGTTCCAGTTTGTTTTGCCGTCGGTTGTTTCAATTAAAACTCTTGTTAATGCTGCTGTTCCTGCCATACCATCTAAAACTCTTACCTTAAAGTCAATCAATCTGCTTTCCTTAAGCTCAGGGTAAAACCTGTAAAGTGCTTTTCTTAAGGCTTTATCCAATGCATTTACAGGACCATCGCCTTCGGCTGCCGTGATTTCATAGTTGCCGTCTACACTGATTTTTATCATAGCAGAAGCTGTTTTCGAAGTTGTAGGAGCAATAGAAATTACTTTAAATTGTTCAAGCTCAAACTGTGGCTTATAATAACCGAGTTTTTTCATAATCATAAGCTCTAAAGATCCTTCAGCACCTTCAAACTGATAGCCTTCTTTTTCTAATTTTTTGATATCTTCCAAAACTTCAGTTATTACTTCTGAATCCTTTTTGATATCGGGCTCGATTTTTTTGATTATTTCGTAAACCATTGCTCTGCCTGACATTTCAGACATCAAAAGTCGTCTTTCGTTGCCGACAGCTTCAGGCTTTATATGCTCAAACGTAACGGGGTTTTTCAAAACTGCATCAATATGCATACCTGCCTTATGAGTAAACGCCATATTTCCAACATAGGGTTTTCTTTCATCCGGCACAATATTTGCAAGCTCATAAATGTTTCGTGATATGCTCTTTAACATTTTTAAAGCTTCGTATGGTACAACATTATATTCCCTTTTTAATTGAAGATTGGGAATAATTGTGCAAAGATTTGCATTGCCGCAACGTTCACCAAAGCCATTTATTGTACCTTGGATTTGTTGTGCACCTGCAAACACCGCCATCAATGTATTCGCAACAGCAACACCAACATCATTATGACAATGTATTGCAATTTGTATATCACACATTTTTTGCTTGACTTCTTTTACTATTTCTTCAATTTTATCAGGGAATGTTGCGCCGTTTGTGTCACACAGGCATATTGCATCTGCTCCTGCATCACAAGCTGCCATCAGCACCTTCATCGCATATTCTTTATTATTCTTATATCCGTCAAAAAAATGCTCTGCATCAAAAAAAACTTTTTTCCCGTGGGATTTTATGTATGATATTGTATCCTTGATTATCTGTATGTTTTCATCTAAACTTGTGTGAATAACTTCTTTAACGTGCATATCCCATGACTTACCAAATATTGTAACAACAGGGGTTTTAGCATCTAACAGCGCTTTTATAGACATATCATCTTTAACATCTACACCTATTCTGTGTGTGTTACCAAAGGCTGCAATTTTTGCATTTTTAAGGGTAAGCTTTGAAATTTTTTCAAAAAGCTCTCTGTCCTTTGGATTTGATGCAGGTGTGCCTGCTTCAATATAATCAACGCCTAAAGTATCTAACATCTTGATTATTTTTAGCTTGTCCTCCAAAGAAAAAGCGATGCCCTCCCCTTGTGTTCCGTCACGAAGGGTTGTGTCATATACAAATATCTTTTCCATAATAAATTCCTCACTTTATTAAAAAGGCCTGCCGAAAACGGCAGACCTTTTTTAACTCAAAACTATTACTGAAGCACCATAAGTGTATTAACTTCATATACACCAAGCTTTTCTGCACCTGCTGCAGTAACGATATTACCTACCTTAAGGTTCTTAATTGTAACAGACTTACCTGTTAAAGAATCTAACATCTTAGCAGAATCTTTTATAAATAACTGCTTTTCAGCAATTCCGCCGCCAGCTGCTTCAATTTCTAAAACTACCATATTGTATGCTGTGTTGATTGTTTTGATTTTACCTGTTACCTGAAGCGCTGATTCTACAGCTTCAGCTGTAACCTTAACTACTGTATCGCTCTCTGTTTTTAATTTAACATAAGAGCCTAATCTTAAATCATAAACTGTTGCTGTTTGTCCTTCAACTGTAAATGTGCAGTCACGAGCCATTACATATCTGGATTTTGAGCCGTCTTTAGCTATTGTGATATATGATGTGGCATTAGAAATTGTGATTTCTTCAATCACACCTTCAAGCGTTTTTGAAACACCTGTTGCCTTAACAGTTGTAACAGCACCGTATTTTAATATAAGTGTTACGCCGTCGCCAATTGCCAGTTCAGTAACAGATGTTGCTGTTGAATTTCTTAAAACAGAAACATTTTCAGCTAAGATATAGTCTGTTTCAATACCATCTCTGTCTGCAACTGTGATTGTTACACCCTGAGCTGCCGCTGCATCAATCGCTGTAATTTTAAGGCCCTGGATTGTTTCTTCCTTAGGAAGTACAGAAAGTCTTACAACTAATCCGCCTGAAATCTGAGCTGTAACGTAGTCGTCTGCTTTTACGGTTTTTATATCTTCTACTGTTTCGCCGTTTACAAATATAACTGCATTTGAAGCTAATTTGTAATTTGAAACAGGCTGATTTGACTGTGTAACATCAGCAATCTTAATTGTTGTGCCTGAGTTGTTTGTAATCTGTCCCTTATATGAACCTGAAACTGTTTCATCTTCTGTGTAAGAAATTGCATCTATCTGGTAAAGAGCGCCTTTAGAGAAAATAAGAGCTGCTTCAATACCTGCTGTAACATCGGTTAATGAAACTTTATTTGCATCTATGTAAATAACATCAGAATTATTTACAGCCACATTCAATGTTTCGCCGTCTTGTGTTTTTACGGTAATGCTGTTGTTTAAGGTGTCAACTGTTGCTATAACACCACTAACATATTCGAATTCCATCATATCCATAATTCTTTTAATCATTACTGCAATCTGGGCACGTGTTACGAGCTCATTAGGACCAAATTTGTTTGCACCCATATCACCCATAATTCCCAGTGTTGTTGTATAATAAACGTAGTCTACATACTTAGCAGGAACATCATTTTTATCAGCGTATGATAAGCTGGTGTCGGTATCTTCGTTGTTTTTAAGCCATGAATCTGCACCTAATGCCTTTGCAATTAGTGTTGCAGCTTCATATCTCTTTAAAGCCTTATTTCTGTTGCTGCTCGATAAATAATCAATCACTTCATCGATTGTAAATACTTTTCTGTAAACTAAATATGCACCCTGCTCTACAGCGTAGGAGTCTGCACATTCTTCTAAGTCTGCTTCGTATAAAGCGTAAGCAAAATCAACAATAGCTACATTAGATTCCGCACTTGCTCCTAAAGCTTTAGAAAAAAGTGTGATAGCTTCTTGTCTTGTTATGCTTTTGCCTGGTTTAAACGTTCCGTCTTCATAGCCTGTAATAACTTTTTCTTCCGATAAAACTTCTATTGCTTCTTCAGCCCATGAATAATTTTGGTCAACATCGGCAAATTTGGCAGCGGATACCATTGTTGCCATTGAGAACAACATTGTTACCACAAGTATTAGTGAGAGTACCTTTTTCATTTTATTTTCCTCCTGAATATGTATTTGAATGAATAGCTTAATACATCTATACGATAATATTATACATCATATAGTGGTAAATTGCAATACCCTATGCAAAATATTACAAAAAAATAATATTCCCAAAAAAATCGGAATATTATTTAAAAGCGTATTAATCTCTTCTTCTGTTTATTAATATTAACCTTAAAAGCTGCATCAGTGACACAAGTACCGCCGCAACGTACGTCATTGCCGCTGCCGACAATACTTTTTTAGCACCGATTAGTTCATCTCCCTGTAAAATGCCATTTTGAGAAAGCGCAGCAAGTGCCCTGCGACTTGCATCAAATTCTACTGGAAGTGTTATTAACTGGAATAAAGTTACCGCAGAAAACGCCAATATTCCTACTGAAACCAAAGGCTCAAACGATAAAATAATTCCTAAAAGTATAAGCGGTATTGATAACTGTGAGCCAATGTTTGCAACAGGCAAAATGGCATTTCGCAATTTTATAGGCGCGTACCCTTGAGCATACTGTATGGCGTGGCCTGCTTCGTGTGCTGCTACACCGATTGAGGCAACCGACACATCTTGCCTTACACTGTCAGAAAGTCTTATAACATTCGTACGCGGGTCGTAGTGGTCCGAAAGAGTTCCGCCCACAGCTTCAATAGATACATTTTGCAAGCCGTTCGCATCTAAAATTTTTCGCGTAATTTCTGTAGCTGTTTTTGAGCCACCTGACATTACCTGGGAATATTTACTATAAGTTCCTTTTACCTTCATTTGCGCAAAAAGTGATATAAGTATTGCAGGAACTACTAAAATCAAATAGTAATTGTCATAAAAAAACATATTTTCCTCCTATAGTGGTAAAACCACACATACGATAACAAAATAAATAATTAAAGACAACGCATCAACTATTGTTGTAATAAACGGACTCGCCATAACCGCAGGGTCCAAGCCTACCTTTTTGGCAAGCATAGGTAGTGTACTACCTACAATTTTTGCTAAAACTACCGTCGTAAATATTGCAGCACTTACAACAGCCGCTACTACTAAGTTTATACCATTTGTGAACAAACTATCCACATATAAAACCTTAAAAAAGCACACAAACGACATAACGGCACCACAAATCGCGGCAACACGTGCTTCCTTCCAGGCAATTTTTAAAATATCCGAAAATTCTATTTCTTCAAGTGCGAGACTTCTTATAACAGCAACTGATGACTGTCCGCCTGCATTACCAGCAGTACCCATAAGCATTGGAATAAACGCAACCAAAGCAGGATAAATTGCTAAAGCATTTTCAAATCTTGCTAAAATCCCGCCTGTGAGTGTTGCGGTTAACATTAACAGCAAAAGCCATAAAATTCGTTTTTTAAAGGTTTCTGCTACACCTTCATCGGTATAAGCTTTATCAGACGGTGTCATACCTGCCATTTTTTCGATATCTTCGGTGGTTTCCTGTTCAATAACGTCCACAATGTCGTCAATTGTAATAATTCCCACTAATCGTGCTTCTCCATCAACTACAGGAAGTGATAAAAGGTCATATTTTTTGAAATACTGTGCACCTGTTTCCTGGTCGTCATGAGTATAAACATATATAGGTTCTTCCACCATAATATTTGAAATTACTTCATCTGATGGACTTAAAATCAATTTTCTTATCGATACTGTGCCCTCTAAATGACGTTTTTCGTCAATAACATAGCAGGTATTAATTGTTTCTTTATCAACACCTGTTGCCCTTATGTGACGAATAGCATCTTTTACTGTCATTTCCTTATTTAAGTCCACAAACTCTGTTGTCATTATAGAGCCTGCAGAATCGTCAGGATATTTTAATAGCTGATTTATGAGTCTTCTGGTTTCAGGGTCAGTTATTTTTAGTACCTTTTTTACAACATTTGCAGGCATTTCTTCCAAGAAATCGACCGTATCATCCATAAACATCTCATCAACAATGCTTACGATTTCTCTGTCAGTTATTGATTCAACTATATGCTGCTGTTGCTCTGCACGCATATATGCAAAAGTGTCTGCCGCCAGATTTTTAGGCAACATTCTAAATACCCTTACAGTTTTTTCCTTGGGTATTTCGTCAAACAAAAGACCAATATCTACAGCGTTCATCGTTACTAAAATTTTCCTCGCGTCGATATAGCGGTCCTGCTCTATTAATTCAATTATATCTTCTGTTTTTGTTTCAATAATGGTTTCAATGATGTTTTCTGTGATTTCCATTTTTTAAATTCCCCCTTTTTAATTTTTGCACAACGAAACAGGGAAATCTAAAAATGCTCTTAGATAGAAAAATAGAAAAGCTTACAGATTTCCGCTGTTTTAAAACTTCGGGGTTTAGGTTTATTTGTTTCCATAAGCTCATCTCCTTAAATCAGAATTAAATTACCTTTCTATTATACTCTAAAAATATTAAAAAATCAATATTCATCAGTATATTTTTTTTGTTTTGCTAATATTTTTAAATCAGGAGGTATGATATGAATTATATTTGGGTTTTTATGATAATTATTTCTTATATTTTTTCTTTTTTTACAGGAACAACCGACGCTGTTACTAAAAGCGTTTTTGACGGTTGCGGAAGCGCAGTTACACTCGTTATATCGCTTTTGGGTATGATGTGCTTATGGACAGGTTTATTGGAAATCGCACAATCTTCAGGGTTGGTTTTAAAAATCAAAAGGCTTTTATCTCCTATAATTTCCTGGATATTTCCTACTATTGATATAAAAAGTGACGTTGCAGGAGATATTGCTGCAAGTATAACAGCAAATCTGTTAGGACTTTCAAACGCTGCCACTCCATTAGGACTGTCTGCTATGGAAAAATTGGAAAAGCGAAATCTTACGAAGGAAACCGCTTCTGATGAAATGTGTATGTTTGTAGTTATTAATACAGCCTCAATAACTATTATACCAACCACACTCCTGACCTTGCGCACAGCTTATAATTCCTTGGCTCCATTTGAAATTTTAGTGCCTGTATGGATTGTGTCTGTAATTACACTTTTTTCTGCAATAGTGTGTGCAAAGGCTTGTGCAAAGGGGAAAAAGATATGACGCCATATATTTTTCCTGCAGTTTTTATATCGATTTTACTCTACGCATTAATTAAAAAAGTACCGATTTTTGATACATTTTTAAAAGGAGCAAAACGTGGTGCGAGTTCATGTTTTTCAATATTGCCTGCTTTGGTTGGGCTTGTTGTTGCAGTTTCTATGTTAAGGGCATCTGGCTTTTTGGAATTTTTATCACAACTTTTATCCCCTTTACTTAAATACATAGGTTTACCCACAGACGTTTTGCCGCTTGCACTTTTAAAATCTGTTTCAGGTTCAGGCGCTTTAGCTATGGTAAAGAGCATATTTGAAGCATCAGGTGTCGACTCTTACTCGGGAAAATTAGCATCTGTTATGCTTGGCTCATCAGAAACAACATTTTATGCACTCGCCGTATATTTTGGCATAACAAAGGTTAAAAATACTCGCTATACTGTTTTTGCTGCAGTCGTAGCCGATGTTGTAGGAATCGTAGCAGCTCTTGTTCTGTGTAACATATTTTGGGCATAAAAAAAGGACCTTTCGGTCCTTTTTTTATAGAATTTAAAGCTTGTCATTTTCGTCTTTTTCGATACCCCTGGTCTTTGCTTCCTTTGTAACGATACCGGCTAAAGCTATAAGGCCGATAACATTGGGAAGTACCATAAACTGATTAAAGGTATCCTGTGTCAACCATACAAGTTCATTTTCCTGAACGACAGTACCAATGAATACAAAAATAACCGCGATGATTGAATAGAAAATCTTTGCCTTCTTACCGAAAAGGTATTTGAAGTTGATTTCACCGAATAAATTCCAGCTGATGATTGTTGTAAACGCGAAGAACATTAAGCAAATAGCAACATAAGCATTACCAATTGTCGTGCCAAATACACTACCAAACGCCATTTGTGCTACATTTGTTTTGTTAATACCTGCTGCTGTAATTAAATCAGCGTAATTTGATCCGTTAGCAAGTGCTAAAGCACCTTCTCCTGTGTATGTGCATGTAATAACAACTAAAGCTGTCATAGTGAGTACTACGAATGTATCAAGGAATACACCAATCATAGCTGTTGTACCCTGCTGATGAGCTGTCTTAACATCTGCTAAAGCGTGAGCATGTGGTGTAGAACCCATACCAGCCTCGTTTGAGAAAAGACCACGCTTTGCACCCTGGCTGATAGCTGTTTTGAGTGCATAACCAATACCACCACCAATTAAAGCCTGTGGCTGGAACGCAAACTTAAAGATTGCTGCAAACGCTGCAGGAATGCTTGTGATGTTTACCGCAAGAACAATTAAACCGCCTACGATGTAGAGAATTGCCATAAATGGCACAATTTTTTCTGCCGCTAATGCAACTCTCTTAGCACCGCCGATAACGATAAAAGCAACTACCAATGCAACAATCAAGCCTGTAACCCATGTTGGAATACCAAATGCTGTGTTGATTGTCGCACCGATTGAGTTAGACTGTACCATACCACCGATAAAACCTAATGAGATAACTGTTGCAACAGCAAAGAAGCCTGCTAAGAATGTACCAAATTTGCCCTTAAACGCTGCTTTGATATAATAGATAGGACCGCCCTGAACATTGCCCTCTTCATCTACTTTTCTTGTTTTCTGAGCTAAAACTGCTTCAGCATAGATTGTTGACATACCTAAGAATGCAATAACCCACATCCAGAAAATAGCACCTGGACCACCAGTTAAAATAGCACCGCTGGCACCAACGATATTACCTGTACCAACTTGACCTGCAACTGCAGTTGCAAAGGCCTGGAATGAGCTGATGCTGTACTTTTTGTTACCTTTTTTCATACCGCCGAATACATTCTTTAAGCCTTCGCCAAAGCAACGCACCTGTACGAATTTTGTCTTAAATGTGAAAAATAAACCTACGCCTACCAATAAAACGATAAGAACATAGTCTGCCATGTATGTATTGATTACATTCATGACTTTGAGCAAAGCTGTTTCAATGTTTGCCATTTTTGATTGCCTCCTAATTTTTTTGTTTAAACATTTTAATTAAGCAAAGAAAAAAGCATTGCGAAAAGGCAATGCAAAAGGAAACAACACTAAATAAGTGTTTTAATATTTTCTGTCCTTTTGCCTGAGAGATTAACATATTAAATGTTTTGCACCTTCGGCACTCACGACTCGCGTGAGCTTCTCCAGAATGTTATCCGCCTGCAGTCCTTTTTACCTGAGAGTGTTACTCCTTCGGAAAGGCTTTAAGCCTTATTTCCTGCAATCTTCACTTAACACAATATCAACTTAAAGTTTATTATACTAACTATGTCTAATTTTGTCAATACATTTTTTAATAATTTTTTAAGTTAAGTATTAACTTTACTTTAGCGAAAAGTGAAGAGAGAAAAGTGAATAGTTAAGAGTACAAAAAGAAACGACAACTTTCTTGTCGAAAATTGTCGTTTCTTTTTGGAGCGGAAGACGAGATTCGAACTCGCGACGTTCACCTTGGCAAGGTGACGCTCTACCACTGAGCCACTCCCGCAGATATTAAATTTAAGTCAATGGTGCCTCCGGGCGGAATCGAACCACCGACACGGGGATTTTCAGTCCCCTGCTCTACCGACTGAGCTACAGAGGCGTGTTGGCGACTCGGATGGGGTTCGAACCCACGACCTCCAGCGTGACAGGCTGGCATTCTAACCAACTGAACTACCGAGCCATTCAAGAAAATATGGTGGGCACAACAGGGCTCGAACCTGTGACCCTCTGCTTGTAAGGCAGATGCTCTCCCAGCTGAGCTATGCGCCCACATTTCTCTTTGTCCCTCAGCGACAAGAGTTATTATACTATAGTTTATAACTCTTGTCAAGAAAAATTTTATATTTTTTTAAAAATTAGTTTTCGTCCAAAAGATGCGCCATATACACACAAATTCCAACGCTTAATCCATCTTCATCAAGCATAAAATTTTCACTATGTAGCGGCATATCTATTCCTTTTTCTTTATTTCCTGTTCCCAAAAAGATAAACAAAGACGGCACTTCCTTTGCAAAATACGAAAAATCTTCCCCCGTCATTTGACCTTCATCCCAGGTAATTACAATATTACCTATATTTTTTTCAACACTTTCTCTTACATTTTTTGCAAGCTTTTCATCATTTACAAGCGGCGGATACTGATAATTAAATGTAAGCTCTGCTACGGCACCTGATTTTTTTGCTTCTTCATTTATTATCTGTTCTATCAGCTTTGGAATTTCGTTTCTTACTTCTTCACTAAAACATCTTGCTGTTCCGAGCAAAGCACATTCATCAGGTATGACATTTGAAGCTGTACCACCGTTTATTGCACAAACCTGAACAACCTGTTTTTCATTTTCTTTAATCACTTTATTTGTAATATCATTTAATTTAGGCACGATAAAAGACGCCACTTTTAATGGGTCTATACATTTTTCAGGCAGTGCCCCATGTCCGCCGCAGCCTTTTATTTTAATTTCGAAATCATCGGGCGATGCCATTAATGCACCACCTTTAATCATAACTTTACCTGCAGGTACATCATTTGTTACATGATACCCTAAGGCTATTTTTACATTATAGTCTTTAATTATCCCTGCATCTATCATAGATTTTGCTGCGCCATCTGTTTCTTCTGCAGGCTGAAATACAAAAAGTATGTTGCTTTTTAATTTTTCTCTATTTTCCCATAAGATTTTTGCAGTTATAAGTAAAATTGCTGTATGGGCATCGTGACCGCAGGCATGCATAACACCTTCGTTTTGTGATTTATAATCAAGATTATTTTTTTCTTTTATTGGAAGTGCATCAATATCAGCGCGCAAAAGTGTAGTATTTGAAAAACCGCAGTCTAAATATGCTATCACACCTGTTTTTACAAATCTCTTTGGTGCATAGCCTATATTTTTTAAATATTCTTCGATAAATTCTGCAGTTTTATGCTCTTGTGCTGAAAGCTCGGGAAATTTATGAAGTTCTCTTCTTAGTGCTATCAGATTTTCCTTTTCATTTTCTGCAACTGATTTTATAAATTCCCTCATAATACACCTCAATTTTTAAACTTCTTCCATTCGTAGTATAGCACAATTAAATGTAAAATGCAAATATTCCTTATAAAAGTATTGATTTTTTTCATTTTAAATGTTAAAATACCATAGTGTTTTAAAACGAATAAAAGGTGGTTTATAAATGGCAAAATTTGAAAAAAATCTGTCTGAGGGAAATGTCGTAAAACAACTAATTCTCTTTTCGTTGCCTGTTTTAATTTCTAATATTATACAATCTTTATATGCTACGGTTGATATGCTTGTTGTTGGTCAGTTTGCAAACGAAGCTGCAATGTCCGGTGTAAATATAGGCGGTCAGGTTTCATTTATTATAACAAATATGGTGTTTGGCTTATCTGTCGGCGCAACGGTTTTAATAGGTCAGTACAAGGGAGCTGATAACAGACAGGGAATACACGAGGTAATTGCCACACTTTTAACGTCTTTAGCAGTACTGGCAATTTTTATGACAGTTGTTATGATTGCGTTCGCTGAGCCAATACTTCGTGTTATTCAAACACCCATAGAATCCTTTGCAGAAGCAAAAAGCTACCTTATTATAAGTATGCTCGGAACTGTGTTTATTTTTGGATATAACGCTTTAAGTGCCCTAATGCGCGGACTTGGTGACAGCAAAAATCCGCTTATTTTCGTGGCTATTGCCTGTGTTACAAATATATTTTTGGATTTGTTATTTGTTGCTAAATTTAAAACAGGTGCCGCAGGCGCTGCCTGGGCAACAATTATTTCTCAGGCTATAAGTATGATTTTATGTATTATTTACCTTGCAAAAAATAATTTCATCTTTGATTTTAGTATCGATTCATTTAAAGCGTTTTCAAAAAAACAGTTAAAGCTGATATTAAAAGTTGGTATTCCCACATCAATTCAAAACGTAGCATCAGGTCTATCATTTTTATTTTTAACCACCTTGGTAAACTCTATGGGCGTTATGGCGTCAGCTGCTGTGGGCGCTGTGGGAAAATTAAACGGCTTTGCTATTCTTCCCGGCGTTGCTATGAGTACATCTGTTTCTGCTATGAGTGCACAAAACATCGGTGCAGGCGAATACAAGCGCGCATCTCACACTATGTATACAGGTATTGCAGTTGCCACAGGAATAAGCGTTGTGATTTTCCTTTTGGTAGGAACTTTCCCCGAACTCTTTATGCGAATGTTTGGTGATAACCCTGAATTCATAAAGTGTGGGGTTGACTACATTAAAACATTTAAGTATGACTACTTAATTGCACCTGTATTTTTCTGCTTTAATGGTTTATTTATTGGCTCAGGCCACACAACATTTTCTTTAATAAACGGTGTGCTTTCTTCTATATTATTCAGAATTCCTGCATCTTTTATTTTTGGTATCGCTCTAAAGCATGGTCTTGCAGGTGTTGGTTTAGGTGCTCCTGTTGCATCTGTTGCAGCACTCGCTCTTTGTACTATATTCTATACTACAGGAAAATGGAAAAAAATCGTTATTCCAAAGCATTAAATAAAAAATGAGTTGTAGCCAAGGCTACAACTCATTTTTTATTTTTTCCAAAGTTCTTCTAACATTTCTTTGGCGTAAATTATATCTTTTATTTGCTCATCTCCTGCAATTTCACGCTCGATTGTAATCGGTCCATCATAACCGATTTCCTTTAATTTTTTTATAAATTCAGGGTAATTTACCTTTCCGTCGCCCATTCTTGTTTCTTTTCCTAAGTTTTTACCGTCTGTCGGATAGCAACCATCTTTTCCGTGAATATTTCTTACAAATTCCCCAAAAACATCTAAAGCATCAACAGGATTTGCTTTACCATACAAAATAAGGTTTGCAGGGTCTAAATTTATACCCAGATTGCCTGTTGCGATATCTTCAATGGCACGCCTTAGCGTTACAGGAGTTTCCTGACCTGTTTCAAACAGAAAATACTGTCCCTTTGCTTTCATATACTCCGCCAAGCTCCTAAGTAAAGGAATCAGCGTGTTATATTCATTGCTTGCAGGATTTTCAGGCAAAAATCCAACGTGAGTTACCACATCTGTAATCCCTATTTTTTCTGCAAAATCAGAGCCCTGCTTTAACTCATTAAAACGTGAAAAGCGATATTCACAAGGCACAAGACCTAACGTTATCGGTCCTGAATAAAAGTCCCATACAGACGGTCCTGTCCAACCGCACCAAAGAGCAGTTACTGTAACACCATATTCCCTACAAGCTTCTTTTACCAAATCTGCCATTTCATCTGTAAAACGGCTTGGCTCCCAACAATTTAACTGACAGGTATAAATTCCAATATCTGTTAACTGTTTAAATGTTTCTTTTAAGTTTTTATCTAAAGCGACTATTACTCCTACCTTCATATTCTCATCCTTTCAAGTTTATTTTTTGATTACATTATACAATAAATAATGAAAAATATCCAGTATTTTTTGTGTAAATGGGAAATACTTGACAAAATACTACTTTTTATGATATCATGATAAAGGTATATTAATTTGGTTCTTTCGATTAATATTAAGAAGGTGTTTTTGTGATTAATAAAAGTGACATCTCCCGCGTAAAAAAAATTATAGAAGATAATATAGGAAATCGTGTAAAAATAACGGTTAAAAAAGGTCGCAAGCGTGTTACTATCCGTTTCGGTACTATCAAGGCCGTATATCCTTATACATTTAATGTGTTGTTGGAAAACATTTCAACGTTTGCTGAAAACCAGCGTGCAGTTTCTCTTAATTATGCTGACATTTTAACAGGTCAGCTTTCGTTGGTTCTAACCGAAACAAACGAGCAAATCATCTAAAAAAATGCATATTGGGCTATAACATTCGTTATAGCTCTTTTTTTATTTAATTTTAAAATTATTTTAAGTAAATTTACTCCTTTTGTTAATAATATAGATATATGAGCTTAAGGAGTGATTATTTGAACATAAAAAAGAGAGCTAAGATTTTTTTAGTTTTACTTGTTGTTGCTTCAACAATTTTATTTGTTGAATGTAATGTTTATTTTCCTAAAGAAATAAAAGTTTTAAACGGGGAAAATATAGAAATTCCACAGGGCTTTGCATACACCCTGGAAACCGCAACCAATAAAGAAACCGTTGGAAGCTACGATGCAACGGTTAAACTTTTCGGCGTTATTCCCGTAAAAGATATCACCATAAATGTTTTACCGGAATTAAAGCTGGTAGCTGGCGGTAAAGCTGTTGGTATAAAAATGTTTACTAAAGGTCTTATATGTGTAGGAACACAAAGCATAAAGGGAGAAAACGGCGAAAATTACAACATAGCAAAAGCGCTGAATATAAAAGAAGCAGATATGATAATAAGTGCAAACAACACAGAGCTTCACACCATAGAACAATTTTCTGAAATAATAGAAAATTCAAACGGCAACCCTGTAACGCTAAATGTTGTAAGCGGTACAAAAACCGAAACAAAGGTTGCAACACCCATAAAAACAGATGACGGATACAAATTAGGACTTTGGGTGCGTGACAGTACGGCGGGTATTGGAACAGTTACTTTTATAGATTCTGCAACACAAACCTTTGCAGCCTTGGGACATCCAATAACAGACGTTGATACAGGAACCCTAATGCCTATCGATAAAGGTACAATCAGCAGTGCTGAAATTGTAGGAATAGAAAAAGGCGCTAAAGGAACACCTGGAGAGCTTTATGGTGTTTTTGGCGGAAACAAAGACTGCGGTGTGATAATAAAAAACACAAATCAGGGAATATTCGGGCAAAAAATTTCAGACTGTCAGTTAAGCTATAATAACGAGTCTTTGCTTGTAGCATCTAGCCAGCAGGTAAAAACGGGAAACGCCCAAATATATGCGAATATAGACGGAAATAAAATAGAAAAATATGATATAGAAATTTCAAAATTAATGAAATTCGCTCCTGATTCTAAGAATATGATTATAAAAATTACTGACAAAAGACTTTTAGATAAAACAGGCGGTATTGTTCAGGGAATGAGCGGCTCCCCCATTATTCAGGACGGAAAGCTGGTTGGAGCTGTGACACACGTTTTCGTAAATGACCCAAGCCGCGGGTATGGAATTTTAATTGAAAATATGCTTCAAAATATAAAATAAGAGCTGTAGCTACAGCTCTTATTTTCTTTTTATAACATCAAATCTATATCCCTTGCCCTTAAAATACTCTATTATTGAAGGCAATGCATCAACTGTAGCTTGCTTTGTATCGTGCATTAATAAAACCAAAGACTCTCTGCCCGAATCGTTTGCCGTTCTGATTGCTCTGTTATATAAGTTTGCAGAAATCGGATTTTGCGTTTCAGAATCGCCCGTCTGGCAATTCCAGTTTACATAGGGAATATCGTTTTTTAGTAATACTTCTTTAAATTCTGCACGTTCTTCACGGAACGCGCCACCCGGAAAACGAATAACTCCGGCATATTTTTTCTCGCCAACTGTATTTATAATAATATCGCGTGTTTTATTTATTTCTGATAAAAACGCTTCAGTATCGGAATAGATATAGTTCATATTGTGAGAATATGAGTGGTTTCCTATGGCGTGTCCTTCCTTTGCCATACGCTCAAGCATCTGGGGATTTTTTTCAGCATTTTGTCCTAAAACGAAAAATGTTGCCTTTATATTATACTTTTTTAAAGTGTCTAAAACTTTAGCTGTGATTTTTGATGACGGACCATCGTCGAATGTAAGATACATTACCTTATCCCCGTCTTCAGGCGGATAAATCGAAAAATAGTCACTCGTTGGCGTGCCGTCAGGAGCAACACAAGGCTTTACCTGATATACGGGCAAGGTTACTGCGACATCTTCATACTCTGCACCGCGTATTTTTTTATTATGTCTGCCACAAGAGGTTATGGAAAAAACCAAAACAATAATCATAACAAACGCAACAAAAACATATAGCGTGTTTTTGTTGGGAGTGAATTTGTAACGTTTTCCTTTTATCTTCAAATACATAAAAATCACCTCTTTATAACTATTATACAATATAAATGTTACATAATAATTAAAAAAGTAATAATATTAGATTTTTTCTACTATGATAATAAAAAAGACCTGGGGGATTATATGAAAATATTATCTGCAATACTCATAGTTGTTATTCTTTTTAGCGGTTGTACTGATAAAAGTGTTTTTAAAACCGAAATAACTGAAATTGACGACGTAGTTTTTGTTAATTCATCAATATCGGAAAGCAAAAAACAGGGCTGGGGATTAAAGAAAAACAAAAATGCACCACCCGACATCCCAAAAAGCACAATAGAGCTTTTAAAAAAATACGGAGCAATTTACAAAAGCGACGAAGAAAAAGTTCTTTACTTAACATTCGATGAAGGCTATGAAAATGGCTATACTGCAAAAATATTGGATATTTTAAGAGAAAACCAAGTTCCTGCCGCTTTTTTTGTAACAGGACCATACATAAAAAAAGAAAAAGATTTAATCAAACGTATGGTAAACGAGGGGCACATTGTAGGAAATCACACAGTAAATCATCCCAGTATGCCCGATATTAACGACGAAAAAATAAAAGAAGAATTAGAAAATCTGAATAAAAGTTTTAGTGAACTAACAGGAAAAAATATGAACTTTTTCCGACCGCCAATGGGGGAATTTTCCGAAAACACTTTAAAAGTAACAAGTGATTTAGGGTACACTAATGTGTTTTGGAGCTTTGCTTACAAGGATTGGGAGACAAAAAATCAAAAAGGTACGGGATATGCGTATAATCAAATAATGGATGGTGTGCACGACGGTGCCATTTTATTACTACACGCGGTTTCTTCTGATAACGCAAACATTCTTGACAAAGTAATAAAAGACCTAAAATCGCAAGGATATAGCTTTAAATCGTTAGAGAGCTTTCCTAAATAAGTGTTGCACCTTTAATAAAGAATGGGTTCTGTATAATTATATACAGAACCCATTCTTTTTATTTAATGTCTTTAATATCATAAGGTGTCGTTTGATAAACGAAATAATTGAGCCAATTTGTATATAAAAGGTTCGCATGAGCTCGCCAGGTCGAAACAGGCTTTTTTGTGTCGTCATCGTCCGGAAAATAATTTTCAGGAATATCTATTGGAATTCCTGAGTTTTTATCCCTTAAATACTCCTTTTGCAATGTGTCAGGGTCATATTCTGAGTGACCTGTAATAAAAATTTGTCTTCCGTTTTTAGAAGAAACAGCATAAATGCCAGCTTCTTCCGACGAAGATAGTATTTTTAAATCAGGTACACTCTCTATATCTTCCCTTTTTACTGTTGTGTATCGTGAGTGTGGCACATAAAAGGTGTCATCAAATCCACGCATAAGGATTGATTTTTTATATTCAACAGTGTGCTGATAAACTCCAAAGAGCTTTTTTTCTAACGGATATTTTTTAATTCCGTAGTGATAATAAAGCCCTGCCTGAGCTCCCCAGCAGATGTGAAATGTACTTGTTACGTTCTTTTTTGACCATTCCATAATTTCACAGAGCTCTTGCCAGTATTCAACATCCTCAAACTCCATTTGCTCAACAGGTGCTCCTGTGATTATAAGACCATCAAAGGTTCTTTGGCGAACTTCATCAAATGTTTTGTAAAATGTCAGTAAATGCTCAGATGACGTATTTTTAGATTTATAAGAGCTTGTTTTTAAAAGCTCTATTTCAATCTGTAAAGGGGTATTACCAAGCATTCTTGAAAGCTGAATTTCTGTATCAATTTTTAATGGCATAAGGTTTAAAATTAAAAGCTTTAGCGGACGTATGTCCTGTGTTATAGCACGTTTTTCTGTCATAACAAATATGTTTTCGCTGTTTAAAACCTTTACCGCAGGTAATTCGTTTGGTATTTTAATAGGCATAGATTAGCCTCCCAAAAATTAATTTTTAAGTGCCTGCTCAATATCTGCAATGATATCTTCAACATCTTCTAATCCGCAGGAAAATCTTACTAAATCAGGTGTGATGCCGCAAGCAGCAAGCTCTTCGTCGTTCATCTGACGGTGTGTTGCTGATGCAGGATGCAGGCAACACGTTTTAGAATCTGCAACGTGAGTTTCGATAGATGCTAACTTTAACTTTTTCATAAAGTTTTCAGTAGCCTTTCTTCCACCCTTGACACCAAAGCTTATAACACCGCATCCGCCGTTTGGCATATATTTCTGTGCTAAGTCATAGTATTTGTCGTCAGGGAGACCGCAATAGCTTACCCATGCAATGTTTTCATTGTCTTTTAAGTATTCTGCAACTTTCTGTGCATTTTCGCAATGTCTTTTCATACGAAGTGAAAGACTTTCCAGTCCCAAATTAATATAGTAGGCGTGTTGCGGTGCCTGTATTGAACCGAAGTCACGCATTAATTGTGCAGTTGCCTTTGTGATAAATGCACCCTCTAAACCAAAGCGCTCTGTGTATGTTACACCGTGATAGCTTTCATCAGGTGTGCATAATCCTGCAAATTTTTCAGGGTATTTTGTCCAGTCAAATTTACCTGAATCGACAATAACACCGCCAACTGATGAAGCGTGACCGTCGATATATTTTGTTGTTGAATGTGTTACAATATCCGCTCCCCACTCAAAAGGTCTACAGTTAATTGGTGTTGGGAAAGTGTTGTCAATAATTAAAGGAACTCCGTTTTTATGAGCAACACGGGCAAACAGCTCAATATCTAAAACATTTAGTGCAGGGTTTGCTATTGTTTCACCAAACACTGCCTTTGTATTAGGTTTAAACGCTTTTTGGAGTTCTTCTTCTGTTGCATCAGGGGATACAAATGTAAATTCAATGCCCATTCTCTTCATTGTTACTGCGAACAAATTATATGTTCCGCCATAAATTGCAGATGATGCAACAACGTGGTCGCCGCAGGATGCAATGTTAAATATTGCGTAAAAGTTTGCAGCCTGACCTGATGATGTAAGCATTGCTGCCGTGCCGCCTTCTAAAGCTGCAATTCTCGCTGCAACATAATCGTTTGTAGGATTCTGAAGACGTGTATAAAAGTATCCTGATGCTTCTAAGTCAAAGAGCTTTCCCATATCTTCACTTGTGTCGTATTTAAACGTCGTGCTCTGATATATTGGGATTTGTCTTGCTTCACCATTTTTAGGTGTGTACCCTGCATGGATACATTTTGTATCTAATTTCATTTTTATACCTTCTTTCGATTATTTTAAAATCACTTTGTGGAATACCTTTTTACCCTTTTTAATAACTATTCCGTTTTTCAATTCATATTTTTTAATGGTGTGGTTAGGTTCTGTGATTTTAACATCATCAACAGATACACCACCCTGCTGAATTAATCTTCTGCCTTCGCCTTTTGATGGAATAAGCTTTGCTGTGAGCATTAAATCTAAAAGCTGTGTTTCTTCTTCTGCTGAGTCAAGTTCAGTTGTTGGCATATCGCCTGATGCACCGCCTGCAAAAATTCCTTCAGCTGTAGCCTTGGCCTTTTCGGCCTCAGCTTCTCCATGAACGAGCTTTGTAACTTCATAAGCTAAGCGAACCTTTGCACGATTAAGCTCTGCACCTTCCCATTTTTCCATTTCATATATTTCTTCCATTGGAACAAAGGTAATCATTTTAATAAGTCTTACAACATCAGCGTCATCAACATTTCTCCAATACTGATAAAATTCATAAGGAGATACTTTCTCAGGGTCGAGCCAAAGTGCACCTTTGGCGGTTTTACCCATCTTTTTGCCATCTGATGTAGTTAAGAGTGTAAATGTCATACCGTAAACTTGCTTGTTTTCTTTTCTTCTTACTAAATCAATACCGCCTAAAATGTTACTCCACTGGTCATCGCCGCCGAGCTCCATTTTACAGTCATAACGCTTATATAATTCTAAAAAGTCGTAGCTCTGCATTAACATATAGTTAAATTCTAAAAATGAAAGGCCTTTTTCGAGTCTTGTCTGGAAACATTTTGCTCTTAACATTTCGTTTACAGAGAAACACGAGCCGATTTCACGTAAGAATTCAATATAGTTTAAGCTTCTCAGCCAATCAGCATTATTTACCATAATTGCTTTATCATCAGAAAAATCAACAATGCAGGAAAGCTGTTTTTTAAAGCACTCACTGTTATGATTTATTATATCTACTGTCATCATCTGACGCATATCTGTTCTGCCCGACGGGTCTCCAACCATAGCTGTACCGCCACCAACCAAAGCTATAGGGCGATGGCCTGCATTTTGCATGTGGCGCATTACTACCATCTGTAAAAAGTGACCAACGTGCAAACTATCAGCCGTTGGGTCAAAGCCTATATAAAAAGTAACTTTTTCTTTGCCTAAAAGCTCTCTTATTTCTTCTTCGTGTGTTGTCTGAGCGATTAATCCACGCTCTTTTAAGGTGTCAAATACATTCTGCATTTTTTGATTTCTCCTTTGTTTTTCACAAATATCTAATATCAAATAATTATAACATAATACAATATTTATTGCAAGATATTTTTATTGTATTGCTCGTTTATTCATTAACACATTTCTATATTCTGCAAAATCGCTTCAATATCTTCTTTCCGCGGCGGTTTTGTGCCATTTGTAAGACACGCCGCACTCCCGTAGGAAATAGCCGTCTTTAATGCATCTTCATAGCTTTTTCCATCAGATATTGCTGATATAAAGCCTGCAATCATGCTATCTCCCGCTCCTATTGTTGATACTACATTGATTTCGGGTGATTTTACAAAAAACACACCATCAACACATGCCAACACAGCGCCCTTTGCACCAAGGCTTATTATTACATTTTCTATCCCCTGGCATTTAAGTGTGTTTGCTATTTCTTTTGCTTTTTCTGCATCGGTTATTTCTTCGTCGCTATACATTTTTATTTCTTCTTCATTTGGCTTTATTAGCCATGGTCCGACATCGATTATGTCTTTTTTTGAAAAGGAGCGCGAATCAATCACGATTTTTGCCCCTTCACTTTTTAAGCTTATCAAAAATTCTTTTATTGTTTCAATACCAATACCATCAGGAGCTCTTCCTGTAAAAGTTATAATCGAGTCCTTGATTTTTTCTTGTTTTAGTGCTTCTTTTATGCTCTCTAAAAGCTTTTCATTTGCACAAAATCCCGAAAAGCTTATCCTTGTTTCAGGCTGATTTTTTGAGTGTATTGTTATATTTTCTCTTATTCTTCCGTCAACAAAAAAATCTTTATACTCTATATTGTCAGATGAAAGTTGTTTTAAAAATGCATCTCCGTTTTCATTGCCCACCACAACATACGCCTTATTTTCGATTTTGTTTTCAGTTAATGCGCGGGAAATGTTTATTCCCTTGCCGCCCGCATCATTCGACGTAATACCTACAAGATTTTCACAAAACGGCTCAAAGCTTTCTGTTTCGCAGTGAATGTCTATGGCGGGGTTTAATGTCAGTGTTATTATATTCATTTTAAAATCACTTTCTTTGTTATTCCTTATTCAAGCACAATATTATGAGCCGTAGTTAAAATTTCTTTGTAATTTTCATGACATGTAAAGAAAAGCACCTGAGAAAATTCTCCGCTGTTTTCTAACAAATCAACAGCAGCAAGAAGTCTTGTTTCATCAAGCTGCGAAAATGCATCGTCTAAAATTACAGGGGGAATTTTACCGTCTGTTAATACGCTCATAGCCGCAAACCGAAGTGATATATAAAGTAAATCATAAGTACCGCGGCTCATAAAGCCTGCTTCTACAATTTCGCCACTCGTTGACTTTAGGTTGATGTCAAAATTATCATTTGAGCGTATATCCTGATATTTGTTTTGTGTTAACTGCGAAAACAGCGCTGAAGCCTTTTGATTAAGTCTTGGTGCAAAATTGTTTTTAATTTCTGTATGCGCCAATGTGAGCCACTCTGCCGCACGGGTTAACGAAGTATAACGTTTTACAAGTTCATTTTTCTCCTCGCAGAGCTCGTTTAATTCGGCTTCTATTTCTGTTTTTTCTCTTATTTCTGCAGTTTCTTTAGCTATGTGCACGAGAATTTCGTGGGCTTGTTCTGACATTTGCTTGATTTCTGATTTTAACAAATTTATTTTTTCAAAGAGCTTATCGGCACTTTCTCCGATATAGTCTATTGCTTCTTCTGAAAATTCTTCATTTTCAATTTTTTTCGATATACTTTCTGTTAGGCTTTCAATTTCTTTTTGGCAATCTATATACCTCTTTTTTAAATCTTCTTTTGTCTTTTCTTTGTTTTGTGATGCCATATAGATTGTAGCAAGCTCTTCTGAAATATTGACGCCGTATGGCGCAAATATATTTTTTAGTTCCTTCTCTATTTGCTCTAATTCTTCCTTTAAATCATTTATTTTGTTGCTTTTTTGTTTTACTTCTTCTTTTTCTTTAGACTTTTTTAAAGCTATAAGCACTATTCCGACAGCCGTTAAAACAACTCCTGAAATTAAAGCAAAAACACTAAAGAAAGCGCCCGAAATTGCAAGAACAACGCCTATTATTACAAGCATCAGCATAACAGAAATATTATTTTTTTTAATTTCTGTTTCTTGCGATTTCAATATTGTCTCAAGCTTTTCTTCTGCTAAAAGCTTTTTTGTTTCCAATGCTCTTGCACGGCTTATTTCTTCTGGTAAAACGCTTTTTTCATTGCCTGTTTCAATATTTTCAAGCTGTGATTTTATACTTTTTAGCTTTTCTTTTTCAGCTTCTACTCTTTTTAAAATCACACTCTTTGTCTCAGCTATTTTCTGCTGTGACAGATATTTTTCATGAGCAAGAGCACGAGTATATTGTTCTTCAAGCTTTTTAGCTTCATTTTCTTTGCTAAAGGCTGCATTTTTTAAATTTTCTGCTGTTTCTTTTTCATTATCTAATGCAGCGTGTACCATAGCCGACATTGAAAGCTCGTTTTTTAAAGAAACAATTTTTTCTTCTAAGGCTGCAATTTTTCCACCCTTACCCGTTTTGGTCTTTAAAGAGAATATATCTCTTTCCATAGCATTTATTATTTTAGAATATGACAGGTCTTCATCGCCTGATGTTTCAAGGTTTGAAAGCCTTGACATTATCTCGCCATCATCATTTTTTAAGCTGTCAGCACCAAAACTTTTTACATATAGAGTCTTTAAAAACGCTTCTCTCGTAAGACCAAAGCACAGCTCTCCTATATTTTCAGCATCGCCTGTTTCTTCCCAGGTATCAGCATCACGAAGTGTTACCTTATCCCCACGCTTTGTAGCTTTAAAGATACGCTCCAAAACAAGTTTTTTGCCAGTGTTATCCGTAAAATATACTCTCCCACCAAAACTTTCTGTGCTCCACGGGCGGTATTTTTTGCGGGCAGAAATATCGTCTGTCACCTTTCTGCTATCGTTAGGAAGACCATAAAACATAGCAAGTATAAACTCACAAAGCGTACTTTTTCCGCTTTCGTTTTTTCCATAAATAAGATTTACACCATCAGAAAAAGTATAAGAGCAATTATTCAGTTTTCCAAAACCGTCAATTTCAACCTTATCTATTCTCATTGTTTTCCTCTTTTTCTATGTAATAAAGCCCTGCTTTTATCGTTTCGTTAAATTCTTCTTCGGTTAAATTTTTTCTGTTTTCTAAGGCAAATTTAGCAAAAAGTCCCTTTAGTGAAAAATCGTTTGCCATTTTTTCCAAATCTACACACGGCACGGTGTTATCACGTATTGTAACAGAAAATGCGGGGATTTTTTCTTTTATGACTTCTGTGTCAATAGATATGTTACAGTTCCCTTTAAGAGTAAATCTGTAAAGATGCTTTTCGCCCTCGTATATTTCTTTGATTTTTTCAACTATCTCATCATAGGTAAAGACACCACTTACATCAATCTCTTCATCAAAATACATTCTTGCAGATATTGGCACAAACTGAGAGCTCACAATGCTTCCCTTTTCTAATTCCAAGGCATAAACACCCTTTTCTCCAGTTTCATCATTTCCCTTACCTTCAGGGCATCCGGGGTAAGCATAGTATGTTTTTCCTGCCCTCTCTACCGGTGTTGATTTATGAATGTGACCAAGCGCTAAATAGTCAAGACCGCTTTTTTCAATGTCTGCTATTTTAATCGGGTTGTAATCTGTGCCTGCTAAATTGCCGTGCATAACACAGATGTTTAATTTTTTAGTATTTTTCACGCTAAAGCCTGAAAGCATTTCCCGTTCATCGTTTGCCGTTTTAAAGGATATGCCATAAACGTCATAGCAATCTGACTCAACACATTCCATTTCTGTTCCGAAAACATACACATTTTTGCCGAAATCAAAGCTTTTGTACACGCTTGCTTTGCTCATATAGTCGTGATTTCCTGCAACAATAAAAACCTTAGTATCTTGAATTTTTGCAAATTCATTGTGCAAAAACTCAAGCGTTTTTGTTGACACATTTTTTGCATCAAACAAATCCCCTGATATTAAAAGCAAATCGGCGTTTTCTGCTAAAGCTATAATTCTTTTAAAGTTTTCTTTTATATCTTCACGCCTGATATTTAGTTTTGATGTGTCTTTTAGCCCTGACATTACAGAATCAAAATGAATGTCAGCACAATGAATAATTTTTAAAGCCATTATCTTTCCTCTGTATTCTGTTTTTTATCGTCTGCCAAATCTAAAGTGAAGCTAAAGCGCGCAAACTCTGAAAGCTCGCTTTCTGCCCAGACACGCTGACCGTGTGCCTGCATTATGCTCTTTACAATATATAAGCCCAAGCCTGCACCATTTTTATCAAGGCTTCTTGATTTATCTGTTTTATAGAATCTGTCAAAAATATGTCTTAGCTCTTCTTCTGCTATTCCGTGACCAGAATTCTGAACGCTTACATACGCCTTTTGATTTTTTACTCCGACACGAATATCAATAAAGCCTGCTTCATTTGTAAACTTTATTGCGTTATCCAACAGGTTTGTAAACACTCTTGATATTGCATCTTTATCCGCTTTAACTAAAAGGCTCTCTTTTTCAAATTCAACAGATAACTGAATATTTTTATCTGTAATTCTCTTTTCGGATTTTATTACCGTTAATCGCACAAGCTCGTTTACATCAAAGCTTTGCATTTCTAAGTTAAAGCTTCCCTGTTCAAGTTTTGAAATATCTAAAAGGTCATTTACAATTCGTGAAAGTCGCCTGCTTTCATCCAAAACAATAGACAAATACCACTCGTGCTTTTCTTTTGGAATTGTGCCATCGAGTATACCTTCAACAAAGCCTGTAATTGTTGTCATTGGCGTGCGTAAATCGTGAGAAATATTAGCTAAAAAGCTGTTTCTTGTGGCTTCAAAGGCTTCGATTGACTCTGCCATTTCATTAAAGGTTTCGCCGAGTTCTCCCAATTCTTCTATTTCATCAATTTCTACACGTTGCTTAAAGTTACCCTTTGATATTGACTTTGCAGCATTGTTTAAGCGCAAAATAGGTTTTGTTATTTTCTTTGCAAGAAAATAAACCATAACAATCATAAATACAACCGCAACACATATACTCCAGAAAAAGTACTTAAAAACCTCTCCTCTTGCCATTGCTATTTCGTGTAGTGGTACGCTTACTATGACACCACCAACAACTTCTCCGTTGTGTTTTATCGGTTCAGAAACCGCAAGCATTGTAACCGACGCTTCTCCGCTGATTTTTTCACGAAAAATTTCGCTTTTCCCCTGAAGAACACCTTTTGAAAATTTTTCCTTTACTGTGCCGTTATAATTTCCTATGCTTGATACTACAACTGCTCCCCTTCTGTCAATTACAAAAATATCGGTTTTTGTGGCATCGGCAAGAGTTTTTACACTCACACCATAAACTGCACCGCTTACGTGTGTTGCTGCAAGCGACAGTGTTATATCTGTTACTTCTTTAGCAATGCTTTTTAAATCTCTTTCCTGTTTTTCGTTGAAATAGCTTCCCAAAAGACTAAATGACATAGCCCCCAAAAGAATTGAACTAACTAAGAATATTGCCAGAACAAAGGTAAAGAGCTTTAAGTATAAACTCTTTTTTCTCATATACTCACCTTATTTTACTTCAAATTTGTAGCCTACGCCCCATACTGTTTTTAATTGCCAGTTTACATTTTCTCCTGCAATTTCTAATTTTTCACGCAGTCTTTTAACGTGAACATCAACCGTTCTTGAGTCACCAAAATAGTCAAATCCCCAAACGGTTTCAAGTAGCTGTTCTCTTGTAAAAACTTTGTTTGGGTTTGTTGCTAAATAATACAAAAGCTCTAATTCCTTAGGCGGAATGTCAACTGCATCTCCGTTAATTTTTAACTCATAATTTGTGAGATTTATCACTATATTTGGATAAATTATTTCCTTATCGCCCGCATCAGTCGGGATTGAACGTCTTAAAACAGCCTTTATGCGAGCAACAAGCTCTTTGTTTTCAAAAGGCTTTACCATATAGTCATCAGCGCCCAGTTCCAATCCTAAAACCTTGTCAAAGGTTTCACCCTTAGCTGTTAGCATTATAACAGGTATTGTGCTTACACGTCTTATTTCACGACAAACCTGAAAACCATCCATTTTAGGCATCATAACATCTAAAACAACAACCGACGGTGTGTTTTCTTTAAACAGCTCTAAAGCTCTTTGACCATCATTTGCAATAATAACCTCAAAGCCTTCCTTTTCTAAATAGAGTCTTATTATTTCACATATATTTTTATCATCATCAACTACTAAAATTCTCTGGTTGTTCATAGCGTTTTCATCCTTTCTAAAGTGTTGCACTCCATCTACCCGAAGCACCGCAAGGTAATATGATATCTGAATTTAAAACAGGAATACCTATTTCCTCCGAAGCTACTGTTCCGCCATATTTTTTCTTTACTTTCAGCTTTAAGATGTCAGCCAATACTGTTGGCTGAAGTCCTGTTGTATATGAATTTATCAAGAAAAACAAAGGCTTATCCGACATTATTTTCATACATCTTTCAACTAACGGGAAAAGCTCATCTTCTAATTTCCATATTTCTCCGTTTGGTCCTCTGCCATAAGATGGGGGGTCCATAATAATACCATCGTAAGTATTGCCCCGTCTTGCTTCACGCTCTACAAATTTAATTACATCATCAACTATAAATCTTACAGGCTTTTCGCGAAGTCCTGAGCATTCAAG
Organism: Congzhengia sp.; assembly: GCA_045587965.1. GTDB lineage: Bacteria > Bacillota > Clostridia > UBA1381 > UBA9506 > Congzhengia. The sequence continues at coordinate 30,390 of JAZNDH010000023.1, read as the reverse complement.
GTTTTCTTTTGCCCATGCGACCATGCCCTTAGATGAGTCAACATGAACAACTGATGCTCCCGCAGCCGCTGCTGCTGCGGTTGCACCGCCTGTATAGGCAAAAAGGTTTAAAACCTTAATTGGTCTTTTTGCATTTTTAATAAGCTCTGAAAACCACATCCAATTCACAGCCTGTTCAGGAAATAAGCCTGTATGCTTAAATCCCATTGGTTTTACATAAAAGCTTAAATTTAAAGGCTCAAACTCAATTTTCCACTTTTCAGGGATTTTTTTATGTATTTCCCAAAAGCCGCCTCCTGTGTTTTTTCTGTGATAATGAGCGGCTGAAGTACGCCATAATTCAGGCTTTTGCTTTTCATTCCAGATAACCTGAGGGTCTGGTCTTATGAGTCTGTACTCTCCCCAGTCTTCAAGCTTTTCGCCGTTTGACAAATCAAGCACTTTATAATCTTTCCATTTATCGCAAATAAACATACTTTCCTCCTGTATACAAATCGAACGATTTTATAATAAATATTTTACCATTTTAACATTATTTAGTCAACGATATTTTTCCCGCAGTCATAATAAATTCAAAAAGTTCATAAACTGATAAAAAACACTGCGGAGGTTAGTATGGCAGATTATAATTTACCACACAATATTATACTCGAAAACAAGGAAAGACTCTCAGTTTCAGGCGTCAGCGATGTGGATACATTTGATGAAAATAAAATCGTTCTTTTTATACCCGACGATACCTTAATAATAGACGGTGACGACTTACATATTCAAAAGCTCGATGTGTCATCAGGAGAGCTCTTGATTGAGGGAGAAATTTATTCCCTTACCTACACAGGCTCAGCACAAGGCACAAAAGGCTCAAAGGGATTTTTTAAAAAAATGCTTAAATAACGAGGTGCGCAATGGTTTCATATACAAGCGGTGAAATTAGTATATTTATGTGGTCAATCCTTTGCGGTGCAATCATTATGACAGCATACGATGTGTTTTGTATTTTCACTAATCAGGACACCTATTCTGTTTTGGTATGCAATATTTTTGATGCCCTTTTTATTACCTGTGCCAGCTCGATTATGATTTTTATTATGCTTAGTGTTTCAAACGGATATATCCGTTTCTATGAATTTTTAGGCGCATTTATAGGGGCTTTCTTTTATAAATGCACGCTGAGTCGCTTATTTAAACCGCTCTTTTACAGGATTATTTACGGGTTTTTTGCTATTTTTCAACTTTTTTTCAAAATACTATTGACACCAATTAGATTTATGTATAAAATTATGTATAATAGTATAAGTGTGTTGTGCCGTGTCGCTAATAATTGTGTAACACCTTTTTTTAAAAAGTGTGTGCGCGGTTTGTCACTTATTAAAATTTCACTTAAAAAAACTTAGGAGTGCGCTATGAACAGCCCTACAAAATCAGTTAAAAAACAAGTGAATATCAAGCTTATGGTACGAAGGCTGTTTATTGTCTTTTTATTCATTTATTTGCTCGTTTCTCTTATTTCACAGCAATTTAATTTTGCCGCTTTAAAAAGAGAAAACGCCCTGGTAGATGCTCAGCTAGAAGAAGCAATGCGTAAGCAGGAAAGTCTTAATTTGGAGCTTCAGGCAATCGACTCTGAAGATTTTATAAGACGTATAATACGCGAAAAGCTTGGATATACAAGACCAAACGAAAAGGTTTTTGTTGACGCCGCAAAATAAGGTGTTAATATTTTAAAAATTACAGGAGGAAAGGTTTTAATGGTATTAGAACCAGGAACAATAGTTGAAGGTAAAGTAACAGGAATTACACAGTTCGGTGCTTTTGTATCACTCGAGGGCGGAAAAACAGGACTCGTCCATATTTCCGAGGTTGCCATAGAATATGTAAAAGACATTAAAGACCATCTTAAAGAAGGAGATGCCATAAAAGCTAAGGTGCTTTCTGTTGATAACGCCGGTAAAATCAGTTTGTCTGTTAAACAGGCTTTAATTGATGAAAAAAAAGTTGCTAAGAAGTCAGCTCCTAAAAAAGTACAGCACAAGCCTGACGATTATGATTGGGCAAAAAAACCTTCACAGCCTGCAAGCTTTGAAGATATGCTTGCAAAATTTAAGCAGGACAGTGACGAAAAGCTTCACGACGTTAAAAAAGCAATGGATTCAAAGCGTGGTTCAAGCTATAAGCGTTCATCCGGTTCATTTTAAATTAAAATATTTGCGGCAGCCGTTATGCTGTCGCATAATTTATTTTCAGGAGAATTTATGCAAAACGAAGAAATTATAAAAAAACATTTAAAAAACGAAAAAATTCTTTGGCAGGGGCATCCTTTTAAAACTCCCCTATTCAATAAATCAGATATTTTATTAATACCGCTTACTGCTATTATTGGCGGATTTTTGATTTTTTATGCTGTAATGAGCGCTATTCTTATGATAAATGGTAAGAGTGCTATGTTTCCGCTTGTTGGCATAACATTCCTTTTAATAGGTGTATATGTTTTATTTTTCAGATTTTTTTACAGAAAAAAGCGAATAAACAGCCAAAGGTATTTTGTAACCGAAAAGCGTGTTTTTGCATTTGACACTATGCGATATGATGTGCTTTTTGATTTAAGCTTAGCTGATATTTGCCCTGCTGTTTATAAAAACACCCTGTTCTTTTCTGACACTAACCCGAGTGGCGATATTATTTATGATTTAGGACTCGACATTTTTTTAAGAAAATTTATTAAAGAAACGCCGTCGTTTAAGTATATAAAAAGCACAGATGAAGTTTTAAATATCATAAAAACCGCGAAAACAGGAGAAACTGCCGATGACTCATTATTTATCTGATATAATCAGTGATACAAGCTTTAACCTTACGCAAAATCAGTTAGAGCAGTTTGATTTGTATAAAGATTTGCTCCTTGAATGGAACGAAAAAATGAATCTTACCGCAATAACCGAGCCGAAAGAAATTGCATCAAAGCATTTTGCCGACAGCTTATATGGTCTTGATTTTATAAACAATGCAAAAACACTGATTGATGTAGGTACAGGTGCCGGTTTTCCCGGCATTCCTTTAAAAATTGCAAAGCCTGAGCTTTCACTTACACTACTCGATTCGTTAAATAAAAGGCTCAACTTCTTAAAAGAAATAAAAAACAGGCTCAGCCTTTCAGATGTCACCTTAGTTCATTCCCGTGCAGAAGACGGTGCTAAGGTTACATCTTTGCTTCGTGAAAATTTTGACGTTGCCGTTTCCCGTGCTGTTGCAAATCTCTCTGTTTTGGCAGAGTACTGTCTGCCGTATGTAAAAAAAGGCGGAGTGTTTTTAGCATATAAGGGCGGGGATTTTGAAGAGGAATTATCAAATGCGGCTAACGCCATTGAGCTTTTAGGTGGCAAAGTAGATGATGTATTTAAATACACAATTCCAAAAACAGATATAACTCATTCGATTATAGTTATTAAAAAGATAAAATGCACACCTGATATCTATCCAAGACTACAAGGAAAAATACAAAAAAAACCTTTATAATTTATTTTTTGACTCGGCACAGCCGAGTCTTTTTTTATTGTCGAAATGTTGCTTTATTTTCGACATAAAGATGTATATTTCATCAAAGGATTGGATATACTCTATAGCGTATATAGTTTTGGCAGAAAATACACAAAGGAGGAATAGTGTTGGAAATTACAATCACTATAAAAAAGAAAATTTTAGTGGTATCACTCTCAGGTGAACTTGACCACCACACCGCAAAGGAAGTAAAAACTCTGGTTGAAGAGGTTATTAAAAATCGTTCTGTTAAAAATCTGGTGTTTGATTTTACAAACCTTACATTTATGGATAGCTCAGGAATTGGTGTTGTTGTTGGCAGATATAAGCTTATTCGTTCAATAGGCGGAAAAATCGTAATTGCAGGTGCTACAAAGAATGTAAGCAAGCTTTTATACATGTCGGGCATAAACAAAATTATAGAAACATTTGATTGTGTTGACAATGCAGTTAAAAATTTACAGGAGGAAATTTCCTAATGAACAACAGTATGAAATTAGAATTTTTAAGCTTATCTCAAAACGAAAGATTCGCACGCACGGCCATTGCAGCCTTTGTTTCGCAATTAAATCCAACGCTTGATGAATTAGAAGATATAAAAGCTTCAGTTTCAGAAGCCGTGACAAACGCCGTAGTTCACGCCTATAATGATAAAATCGGTCCAATTTACATAACGTGTGCACTTTGTGAAAATAAAGTAGTTATTAAAATATCCGATACAGGCTGTGGAATAAGCGATATATCACTTGCAAGAACCCCGCTCTACACAGGTGCGAAAGACTCAGAAAGAAGTGGACTCGGTTTTACAGTTATGGAAACCTTTATGGACGAAATAGATGTCGAAAGTGAAATCGGCAAAGGAACAACTGTAACGCTTACAAAACAAATTGGCACAAAAGTAACATCCGAAGAATAGTCGAGGTGGAAAGTGGAAAGATTTAAAAAGGATGAAGCCTACAAGCTTATTACACTGTCGCAATCAGGCGATAGCCGAGCAAAATCGGAGCTTTTAGAAAAAAATATGGGGCTTGTGCTTTCTGTGGCAAAAAGATTTTACAATCGCGGTTACGACAACGAAGATATAAATCAGCTTGGCGCTATTGGCTTAATAAAAGCAATAGAACGCTTTGATCTGTCGCAAAATGTACGATTTTCAACCTATGCCGTTCCCGTGATTTTAGGCGAAATAAAACGCTTTTTACGCGACGACGGACCAATAAAAGTGAGTAGAAGTATTAAGCAAACAGCGTCTAACATTGCCCGTTTTATAGAGAACGAGCAAAAAACGAAAGGCACAGCACCAGGTGTTCAGGACATTTCTTTTGCCCTAAACTTAGAAATTGAAGACATAATTTCGGCACAAGAAGCAACCCGTATGCCTGAGTCGATATATGCAGAGCGAAGCGATGGTGCTTTTAAGCTTGAGGATTTTCTGACTTCAGGCATAAATGAAAGTGAAATTTTAACAAAAATAGATGTTAAAAACGCTATTTCTTCTCTTGAAAAAAGAGAAAAAACCATAATAACAATGAGATATTTTTTAGACAAACCACAAAAGGATGTTGCGAAAAAATTAGGAATTTCACAGGTACAGGTATCAAGACTTGAGAAAAAAATATTGGAAAAGCTGAAAACCTTACTTGAGTGCGAAAGATAAAAATTTTAGTTTTGGTGCTAAAAACTATTGACAACACAAGAAACTTTTGATAATCTTATCTTATAAGTAAAAAGACAGAGAGAAGGTTATCATTTTGATTAAAGCTTATATAAACGACGGCGAGTTAACCGTATCGTCAGGAAAAAAAGCAATTACATACACTGTTGGTGCAGCAGTCACAAATTTAGGCGGAAAATGGGATTTTGAAAATCCTTATGCATTATTTTCAGATTACAACGAAGTTGAGCTTGCAAAACTTGCAAAGTCCGAGCTTAGTAAGTTAATTTTACTGGATTATTTTAACTTAGACTCATTATCCGAATTTGACACTTCAAGGAAGTTGAAGCTCTATATTGGAAAAACATTTACAATGTCATTAGAACAGGAAGAAACCGTTATGCCCTGCTTCTTACTTTCATCTGCAAAAGAGCTTTTTGCATTAGAAATTTTAAGTGCTGCAGCTATTGGAAAGCCTTTGAAAATATGCGAAAACTGTGGCGAGTTCTTCTTCCCGTCTGGAAGGGCAGATTCGGTTTATTGCGACAGAATAACAGAAAGCGGCTACCCCTGTAAAAAAATTGGTGCTCACAGGCAGTACAGAAAAAACAGCAAACAAAGTGATATTAAAAAGCTTTATGATAAAGTTACAAAGCACAACAGGTACTTAAAATCAAAAGGCTCGTTGTCGGCTTATGAGTATAGCAGCTGGATGAATGAAGCATCATCAAAGTATGCTGATTTTAAGGCGGGCAGCTTAGACGCTTCAGACTTCGAAGCGTGGTTATTGGGAAAAGAAACCACTCCTGCACCAAGAACGCGTGCAAGAAATACAATTCAAGATTTTCTATTATAAAAAAAATGCTGCGATTATTCGCAGCATTTTTTTATGTTATTCATCATATATAGTGAGCCTAAAGCTATAACAACATCATCTTTTTTTGCTATTTCAAGTGCTTTTTTTAAGGCATTACTGTTTTCTTTTTCTGAATATACATTTTTAACGTATTTTTTCGCCGTTTTAGCGAGATTTTCAACAAATTCACGTCTTGGATTTTCTACTTCTGTTAGCACTATTGTATCGGTAATTTCAGCCAATTTACAAAGGCAGAAATCATAGTCCTTATCCTTTAACATTCCAAATACGCAAATCAATTTTTTATTTTCCAAAATTTCCTTGGCGGTTTCTACAAATGAACTCATTCCGTCTGCATTATGAGAGCCATCTGCAATTATTGTGGGAGTTTCTTTTAATATTTCAAATCGCGCAGGCCATTTTGCCAAAAATAAACCGTTTTCTATGTTTTTTTGTGAAATTACTACCCCGTTTTCTTTTAACAACCACGCCGCATTTATAGCAGTTATGGCGTTATATATTTGATATTTTCCAACTAATGATGTTTTGTAAAGTTCACCATTATACAAAAATTCGTTTCCTGTTAAACCGCATTTTATAATATCTACTGAAGGCTCACAAACTGTAAGATAAGAATTTTTAAGCTTTGCGGTTTTTCTTATAACATCAAGTGCTTCATATTTCTGCTTCATATATGTTACCGTCGGGCAATTTTCTTTAATTATTCCACATTTATTTTTTGCCACTTCAGTAACTGTATTGCCTAAATAATCAGTATGGTCAAGGCTAATCGACGTTATAACGGAAAGTAGCGGTTTTTTAATTATATTTGTAGCATCAAATGTTCCGCCCAAGCCCACTTCTAAAACTACATAATCACAGTTTTTTTCTTTAAAATACAAAAAAGCCGCCGCGGTAATAAGTTCAAATTCCGTAGGATGCTCATAACCACTTTCAAGCATTATATTTACCTTTTTAGAAATTTCTGACATAATTTCTGTAAGGTCAGAATCATCTATAGGCATATTTCCAATTTGAATACGCTCGTTAAATTCATAAATATAGGGCGATGTATAAAGACCAACCTTATATCCTGCATCTGTCAAAATATTATTTAAAAATACAGATGTTGACCCCTTGCCGTTTGTTCCTGCTATATGGATACATTTTAAATCATCCTGAGGGTTACCCAATAATTCACAGAGCTTTTTAATTCTTTCTAAGCCAAGCTTTGAGCCAAACTTTTTAGAATTGTCTATAAAACTCATTACTTCTTCTCTGTTCATATCCATCCCCCTTTTTTGTACCATTTAAGTATAATACTGAATATGCTTTTTGTCAATAAAAAAGAGGGCGAAAATCCGCCCCCCTTTTACTTCAATTAATTTATTGTTGTGGTGTTCTTAAATCTTTATACTTAAAGATTACAACTGCCTGAGTCACGCCATCTTTTGTATAAATCATAACTCTTGACATCGGAGCAGATGTAGTAGCACCACCACTTGAAACCAGGTTACCGCTTGTAACCTTGTCTACCTTAACCTGTGCTGTTAAGTCTACTTCGTAAATAGGTGTATTTGATGTTGTATTTATTAATTCAGATGCTCCACCTACAGTATAACCTTCAGCAAGAATAAAGCTGTTTCCATCTTTTGTCTTTATAACACCTATTCTTGTGCAGTAATCTGCAGCTGTGCCTGTGCCTTCGCCCTGTGTATAGGTGTATGATTGCTGGTTTCCGTTTATTGTGTATGCAAATGAACCAACTGAAACGTTATCGGTTATATCCACCGCAATTGCACTTCTGTCTGCTGCATATTCTATTGCTTCAATGTAGTCTTTATCGTCTAAAACTACGCGAACAACGTCACCAATTTCAAGATTGTTCATATTAACATTTGTTATGTTATAGGTTCCTCTGTAGCAGTATAATGGTTCGCCTGTTGCAATGTTTTCCATTGTATAATAATCTGAAGACATATCGTCCTTCGGATTTACCTTGCTACCGATATTTGTTATAATATATGGTGCCATAGCTGCATCAAATATATCGGCCTGACCATTTGTTGAAGCATAAACATATACGCAAGAAGCAACACCTAATGCTGATGAGTTTGCAAACTTCACATAGTAGCTTGTGCCTTGTTTGAAATAACTGCTCTGCTTTGTCTGGAACTTATCAACGCTTGCCACAGTTGCTGTATCGTGGCTGAATGCTAATTCGGTATGCGGTATCAAAATAACAGGTGTTGATGTCGATATTGAATATCCGCCTGCAAATCTCTGACCATTTGCTTCACATACTACACCGTTATTCCCTGTTTTGCTGACGATATTAAGAGAATCTACAATCTGACCGGTTTTGGCTGATGTAATGATATTATCAATTACATTACTGTTGCTTTTGCTTACAGAATATCTGATTGGCTGAGCATACTCGTATAATGTTGTATTCTGAGGATTTTGTTTGTCTGCTGATGCTCTTAATGCTGATTTAACTCCACTGGCATTTTCTGATACTTTATATACCGTTCCGTTAATTGTAATCCTGTCTGCCAAATCGTACACTATAAAGTTAGGTGTTGAATTTGATGATGTTGCTTTATAAACTGCAACCTGAATTAAATCGTCATCTTCTTCAAGCTGTGAAAGATACCCATAGCTTAATGCTGCAGCAGCAGCAACCTCGTATCTTATTACATTACCGAAAGCATCAAAATATAGTGTTACAGATTTACCCGTTTCTAAGTTTCCGCTTGCGTTATTAGAACAATAAGGAAGACCTTCGGAAGCATTTTTTATCACATTATAGGTTTTATTGTCTGTGCTTAATACTAATCTTTGCAAATCAGGCATTTCTTTAATTGTACCTGATTTTGTGGAAAAGGCTGCAACTAAAACCTCAACTCTTTTATTGTTTACATCACTTGCAACTGAAAGCACATGATTTTCACTGATTGATTCAAAATCAAATGCCTTGCCGCCGCTTGTTATAATAACTTCTTTGGTGTTATCGCTTAAATCTAAGCCTGCACCCTGGGTATAAATATTTTTACCAAATACTTTTTCGTTTACCTTATCTATTTTCTGTACAATAACGGTTTCATACGCTTTAACAAAAGCAGCATCTGCTGAAGAGTTTGCTTCAGAGCTTACTAATGTTATGTGTCCTGGCTTGTTTTGGTTAGCCTGGATTAAAGCTGATAATGTTGTGTTTGCACCTGCTGACTGACCATTGAATAAGATATCAATATTAGAATCATAGTCTACTGTTTCAGTTTCTGAATAATTTTCATCAGTATAATATTCAATAGATGTACTGTCGTAATCTGCAATCATATTAAAATCGATTTTTACTTCTTCATTCTTTTTAGGCTGAAGGGCTATATTTGTAGCAATATCTGTCATTCCAGCTTCTTCTTCATAATAAACAATAACGCTTCTGCCTAAGAAATCATAAATATCAATTTTAAGGTCGGTAACATCAAAAATTGTTTCCCCTGTAGCACCTCTTACTGCGATTTCATTTTTTCCACAATTATTTACGTAACCTGCTTCAAGTGCAACGCCGTAGCCTGCCACAACTTTACCTTCAAGCCTTTTACCCTGATTTCTTTCTTCACGGATAGATGCCGTTTTTTCGCCATCTACAATTTGGTCTGCATCAAGCATACTGTCAATAAGCTGAGCTACGCCACCACGGGTCATAGGTTTTCCAATCATGGCATCCTTAATACCCTTTAAAATTTTAGCTGAGCTTGCTATAGACATATATCCACCGGGATAGCCGCCCTTAGCATTTGCTTCTGCTTCTGTGTAGCCTAATGCACAAACTACCATTTTAACAGCCTGTTCGTAGTTTACACCTGCCTCAGGAGCAAATGTGCCATCACCCATACCATTAATAATTCCCTGCTTGTAAGCTGTAACTATGTTATTAGCAGCCCAATGTTCAGGAGCGACATCGGTAAAAATTGATTTTTCTGCGTCTGAATATGTAATTTCGCCCATTGAAAGAGCATAGCAAATGGTTTTTGTAAACTGTGCTCTTGTTACAGGGCCTTCAGGAGCAAACGTACCATCACCCATACCATTTAGTATGCCTTCTGATGTTAAATTAGTAATAGCTTCATAGTATGTGTGGTCTGATGACACATCGCTGAATGATGTTGAAGCTGTTACAGGAACTACTACTGTTAGCATCATTACTAAAGTTAAAAGTAATGATATGATTTTTGTTGTCTTTTTCATAACTTTCTCCTCCGTATAATAATTTTATCTTATAAAATAAAAATCTATTTTATGATATCATAAATTATACCATACGGAGGAGCCATTAGTCAATTATAATATTTTTACTTTTTTATTACATATTTTTCTAATTTTTCTTGGTGTTTGCACGTATTTTTAGTCTTAAAAATTTATATTTAAAATCGTGATAATTAAATGGAATTACAGGATATAAATAGCCTTTGCCTGTTACGGTTTTATTTGTTGCTATTAACACTACTGAAATAACGAGTCCCAATATAAAGCCCCATATATCTAAAAGGTAGGTTAAAATCAAAATGATTATTCTCATAAATTTAAATGCGTAATTAAGCTCAATATTCGGCTGAGAAAAGCTTGCTATTGCAACTATTGACATATAAAGTATTGTATCAGGCACAAACCAGCCTGACTGGATTGCAAAATCTCCCAAAATCAAAGCACCTATAATACTTAATGAATTACCCATCATATTAGGTGTATTTACCGATGCAAATCTTAACACATCGACCGCTACTTCTAAAATCAACAGCTGAACTATAGGTGCAACATCATTTGGCTCTGCAATTCTTATAAATTGAAGCCATGGAGGTAGTGTATTTAAATTTTCTATTAACAACAGCCACAAAGGTGTTAAGATAAGCGTAGAAAAGAAAACCAGATTTCGTACCATGCGCATATATCCGCCAATTACGGGCGGATAATAAAAATCATCTGCTTCCTGTATAAAATCAAATATTGAACTTGGAAGCAAAAGTGCTGACGGGTCGTTGTCCACTAAAATTGCAATGCTGCCTTCTAAAACACAGGCAGCTGCAATATCAGGTCTCTCTGTGTAGCGCACCTTAGGAAAGGGGTTGTACCATTTTCTTCGGATTAAACATTCAGCTAAGCTTTCCTGATTCATAGTAAGCGAGCGAACATCAATACTTTTAAGTCTTTTTCTTATATCTTCAAGCATTTTTTCATCTACTAAATCCTTTATATAGGTTATTACAATGTCGGTTTTTGAGCGGTTTCCGACAGTTACAATTTCTGCAGTAAATTTCGGGTCACGGATACGTCTTCTCATTAGCGCAGTGTTGAAAACAAGAGTTTCCACAAAACCGTCACGAGAGCCTCGAAGTACCTTTTCCTTTTCAGGCTCTTCTGTGCTTCTGGCAGGATATGTCCGTGCATCTATTATGACAGCATCTGAAAAGCCATCAAGGAAAAGAATGGTAGCACCCGACAGATACATTTGTATTATTTTTTCAAAATCATTTTCAGTATCAGCTTCAACATAAGGAATAAAGTTCGCCACAAACTCCTTGGCTGTTGTTACATTTTTCATTTTTTCAGGCGTCAAGCTGAACAAAAACGTAATCATTTTTGATAAAACTCCGTCTTTTGCAAAGCCGTCAATAAAATACATACAGGTTTTTGTGCCCCCGATGACTACTTCCTTTTCAATTAAATCATAGCTTTTCCCCAAAGGAAGAATATCGTGCATTATTTTTTTTGTTTCTTCAAGATTTTTCGATACTTGCATCTTTTAACTCCTAAGGTTTTTGTTTTTAGTATTTTAAAAAAACCTTGTTTTTATCCTAATATTTTTTCAAAACCCGAGCAACAGCATCGCCTATATGAGTAGCCACAGCCTTGCTTTCAGCCAGAGAATTTGATGCAGAACCTACTTCAATTATTAAAGAACCTTTCGTTAAATGTTGATTAAAGCGTTCTTTTCTTATATTTATCGGCCTTGCAATTTTTTCTGAAATTTTATCTAATTCTTCGTTAATTTTTACCGCAAAAGCTAAATTATGTTGCCAATCGGGATGAGTTAATCCGCTATGATTAGTACCTACTACAAGCATTACCTGCGATACATCTTTCTCGTTTACCTTTCCAACAGGCTTAAGCTGGGTTTCTGTTCCGTTTTCTGTTCTTGCCGTGTAGTCGCGGTGGACATCTAAAACCACCTGAATACTGCTATTTTCAGCTATGTTTCTTTGTATCACACCAAGTGCCTTATTATATGAACCATTATAGGCAGGATAGTCGTTTTGCGTTGTATCGTGAATAACCTTTATGCCATTTTGCAGGAGCCGTTCTTTAATTATTTTCCCTATAGCCACAACGTTTTCTTCGTTATTTGTACTTCTGGCATCAGGACTATCAGCATAGGCTTCTGATGTGTGAGTATGAACTATTAAAACTGTAGGGGCAGAAAAATCAAGTGGCATATTTTTTAAGCTCTCTAAATTCATTGGATATGTAGTGGCGTTGTTAAACACTATCCCCTGTCTTGACATATCAATATTTTCTACATTTTTTCCATATAAAAATCCTTTTTTCTTTTCAAGTGATGAGTTTTCTTTTTTTACACCGCCATAATATGCTTCATATTTTTTCATCATTTCATCACTCGATTTTACCAATGGTATAATCTCTGAAAAAATATCGTAAATATTCCTTTTTTCTAAAGTCAGAAACGACTCCTGTGCTAAAATCTGCTTAAATGATTTTACAACATAAGCATCACTCGGCTTTATATTAAATTTTCCAAGCAAAAAAACAACTGATGTTATTAATAAAAGCACCGTTACGGTGTATATATAAAGTCCCGAAAAAATATCCTTTACTACTATTGTTCTGTGATAATATCCCCTTTTCATAATCTTGTCCCCTTTTTTGTTATTGTATATTTTATTTATAGTTTTAACATTTTATGAATTTTATCACTTTTATTTTTGGATAATGTATGATATAATGTGTGATAGAAAAAGGTGGTGGAAATTTTTTGAATAAATATTTAAAAGAAAATAAAAAAATAGAATATTTTGAACAAATTACATCAACCAACACAGTTTTAAAGGAACGTGCACAAAAGGGCGAGGCTGAAAACACCATTTTAATTTCAGAATTCCAAACAGCAGGACGCGGAAGACTGGGAAAAACCTTTTTTTCGCCTAAAGGCTGTGGTGTTTATTTAAGCTATTTGATAAAACCTGACATATTGGTAAGTGATGCGGTTTTTATAACGGTTGCAGCAGCAGTTGCAATGGCACGCGCATTAAAAAAAGTTTTTTCGATTGATACCCAGATTAAATGGGTAAACGATATCTATTTTGACAATAAAAAGCTCTGCGGAATTTTAACAGAAGGCAGTATTTTAAACAACGGAAAGCTTGCCTTTGCCGTTTTGGGAGTAGGTATAAACATTAAAAATCCACCCGATGGTTACCCGGATGAATTTGCTTATAAAACTACAAATTTAGAACAAATCACACACATTGTAACCGAAGAGAAGAAGCAACAGTTAATCGGGGAATTTATAAACATTTTTGATAATATTTTCTCTGATAAAGAAAAGAAATATATCAAAGAATATAAAGAGCATTCGTGCTTAATAGGAAAAAATATCGAAATTTTATCAGGCGAGCACAAAGGCTTTGCATTAGCAAAGGATATCGATGATTACGCCCGTTTAGTTGTTGAAATTAACGGCGTCACTCACACGCTCGACTCAGGGGATGTAAGCATCAAATTTTGCTAACTTTACAGGAAGATACAAGTCATCATACTCTAAAACCTCACAGTCACCACCTATCATTTTATCATCATAAATGATTAAATTCAAAAAGGCATTAACTTCATTTTCAGAAGGAAAATTAAGTATGCGATATGTATAGGTTACTGCGCCTTTACCCATATAAGATGATAAGTCAAAGCCGCAGTTTTTTTGCATTTCATTATACTCTGAAAATTCTTTTGTGATTTCTTTGGGAATATATACATTTCTGACACTTTCGCTTGATTTGTCAACTTCCCACCCTAAAGAATTGGCACAACGTATTCTGTCGTCCAGTGTGGTTAAATTTTCATAAAAAGCCGCCTTTTGAAACTTATGCGACATAAATTGTCCGCCTAAAATCAAAAGCAATGAAACAAAAATTAAAATTAAAATATGTATTATGTTTTCTTTTATAAACTCTCGCATATTTTTTCTCCTTATTGTTTTGGTAAAAATATATGCAAAAGGAAGTGAAATTATGTATATAAAAAGATTAGAAAGGCTTGTATCTGTCATTCCTGCAAATGCTACCTTAATACTTTCCCCTGAAAATCTATACTACTTTTCAGGCTTTACAGGTGGCGAAGCTATGCTTTTTATTGACAAAAATAAGCTTTTGCTTTTTACCGATTCACGCTATACAATACAGGCACAAAAGGAAGCCCCCGATTTTGAAATTATCGATACCGCAAAAACCTCGGTTTCAGAATTTTTAAAATCACAGGGCGATAAGGCTTATGGCTTTGAAGACGATTATATAACATTTTCAAAGTTTGCGAGCCTAAAAAGAATATCGCCCAAATCCGTATTTTCGCCCGTTTCTTCACAAATCGACAAAATACGAATGATAAAAGATAACTTCGAACTTTCATTAATCAAAAAGTCAGCAGAAATTGCCGATAGTGCTTTTTCGTATATTTTAAATAAAATCGCGGTTGGAAAAACCGAGCGTGAAATTTCTTTGGATTTAGAATATTTTATGTTAAGTCATGGTGCTGATGGTCTTTCGTTTGACACAATTTCAGCATCAGGCATACGCTCCGCTATGCCACACGGCACTGCGACTGATAAGATTATTGAAAATGGTGATTTTTTAACATTGGATTTTGGTTGCAAATATAAGGGCTACTGCAGCGATATGACAAGAACAGTAGTTTTAGGCCGTGCTACCGATATGCAAAAAGAAATTTATGATGTAGTTTTATCAGCACAAAAATCAGCACTTTCCACAATTCGTGCAGGTGAGCTTGCAAAAGCGGTTGACGAAGCAGCACGCGGTGTTATAGAAAATGCCGGCTATGGCAAAAACTTTGGTCACGGACTTGGGCACAGCTTAGGACTTTTAGTTCACGAGTCGCCATCCTGCTCTCCTAAATCTTGCGATATTTTAACAGAAAATATGTTAATGACGGTAGAGCCGGGAATTTACATCGAAAATTTTGGCGGCGTGCGAATTGAAGATTTAGTGTGTGTGACTAACAATGGATTTGAAAACTATACAAACTCAAATAAAGAATTAATTGAAATTTAAGGAAGTGGCATAATGCTATCTAAGACAACAAGCGCAGGCTTAATAGGAATTGACGGTTATTTAGTTACGGTTGAAGTGGATATCGGAAATGGTATGCCCGCATTTGACGTTGTAGGTTTACCCGATACAGCTGTTAAAGAATCTCGCGAGAGAGTGCGCTCAGCTTTAAAAAATTGCGGTTTTAAATTTCCAACAAAGCGCATAACTGTAAACCTTGCTCCTGCCAATATAAAAAAGGCAGGTGCAATATACGATTTGCCGATTTGTATGGGCTTACTTGTAAGCTCCGACCAATTAGAAGCCGATTTGTCCGACTATGCACTAATCGGGGAAATCGCACTATCAGGCGAGTTAAGACCTGTTGATGGTGCTTTACCTATGGCTATTGCAGCCTATGAAGCAGGAATTAAAAATATTATTTTACCTGTCAATAATGCTCAGGAAGCAGCCGTTGTTAATGGTCTTAATGTTTTTGGTGCAAAATCATTAACCGATATTTATGCGCACTTTACCACGGAAAATAAGCTTATAAAAACTGAAATAGACATTGATGAAATTTTTAAAAAACAAGCAGAAGCTTCACTTGATTTTTCTGATGTTAAGGGGCAGGAAAATGCAAAATTTGCATTAGAAATTGCAGCTGCAGGAGGTCATAATTGTTTGCTCATAGGCTCGCCCGGTTCAGGTAAATCTATGCTTTCTAAAAGACTGCCTTCGATTTTACCTTCTCTTTCGTTTGACGAAGCTTTAGAAGTAACAAAGGTACATTCAATAGCAGGACTTATCCCGAGTGATACCTCCCTAATAACAACAAGACCGTTCAGGAGTCCTCATCATACAATATCAGCAGTCGGCTTATCAGGCGGTGGAACGTTTCCACGACCTGGGGAAATAAGTCTTGCACACAACGGCGTATTATTTTTAGATGAATTTCCCGAATTCAGAAAGGACGCTTTAGAGGTTTTGCGTCAGCCGTTAGAAGATGGTATTGTAACAATAGCAAGAGTAAACGCCACTCTTACATACCCCAGTAACACGATGCTCATTGCAGCAATGAACCCTTGTAAATGCGGTTACTACGGCGACGGAACAGAGCGTTGTACTTGCTCGGAGGGACAAATTAAACAGTATTTAGGAAAAATCAGCGGTCCGTTACTCGACAGAATCGACTTACATATTGAAGTTCCTGCGGTAAAATATCAGGAATTAACAGATAAAGCTCCTGCAGAAAGCTCTGCTGAAATCAAAAAACGTGTTGAGGCAGCCCGAGAAATACAAAAAGAGCGTTTTAAAAATGACAAGGGCGTTTACTGTAATGCACAGATGACAGAAAAAATGGTTTCTGAATATTGTGCCTTAGGTGAGCAGGAACAGGCTGTTTTAAAGCAAGCCTTTGACAATTTAGGGCTTTCAGCCCGTGCTCACAACAGAATTTTAAAGGTTGCAAGAACCATTGCCGATTTAAAAGGGAGTGAAAACATCGCTGTTGAACATATAGCACAGGCAATTTTTTTCAGAAGTCTTGACAGAAAATACTGGTAAAAATAAAAGACGGCTAAGCCGTCTTTTATTTTTTTTCTTGTAATTTAAGTTGTGTTGTTGTGTGATTTGCCTTTACTGAATCAAGTATAGCAAAAACGGTGTTTTCAAGCTTTGAGCCTTCGGTATAGTCAGCCCGTGCCATATAATCTACTCTTCCCTGCTTCATAATGTCACGAGCAGAATCATCTTCTTCACTATAAACCGCAATAGAGTGACCGCCATTTACCTTAACAAGCTTCATACACGGAACATCCGTGAAGCCATCTCCTATGTAAATCATATTTGTAAATGGTATGCGACGCTCCTCTTCAGGTGTGTATTCATTTAACTCTCTATGCTCTGTAACATCTAAAACTCCCTTGTTTATTCTAAATAAAAACTGCGTTTTTGAAGTATAATTAACAGCCATAGCAGGCCAAACAGGAACATTATCAGCATCATATAAAAATTCTGCCGCATAAATTTCTTTAAAATGTTTGGCTATTGGTGTACCTTCAATGATTTCTTTAATGCCTGAAGAAATTATGTAGTGCTCTACATTAACACCTATACTTTTTCCATATTCATTTATTCTTTCAAACCAACCTTCAACACCCGAAAAAAGCTCAACACTTTCGCCAAGTTTGTTAAACTCCTGTCGGTTTAAAAGCTTTTTGCCCCTTGCTCCACTCAGCATAACATACATATAAGACAAAATCTGGTCCATTTTATTTTCCTTTGTTAAGCGGTTACATTCTCCCCAGAATTCGTCTGCTGTCATACCGATTCCGGGGATAAAAGCGTACTCCTGCATATCCTTAGTGGATAAGGTTTTATCAAAATCATACATAATTGCAGCAATAGGTTTTGTCATAATTTATCTCCTTAAACTAAGCAAATTAATTTTACTATTTGTCCTTTAATGTAACTACAGTTACGCCCATTTCTCCTTCGCCGAATCGACCTGCACGATAAGATTTTACAGTTGGGTGTGTCCTTAAAAAGTCTGCAATTCCCGAACGAAGCACGCCTGTGCCCTTACCGTGAATTATTGTTACCTCGTGAAGCCCTGATAAATAGGAATCATCAATGAATTTATCTACCACTAAAATTGCTTCATCGAGCGTCATACCACGAACATCGGTTTCTAACGACGCCGTTGTTTTTTTGTCCGTTTTAAATGTTGTTTGTATAGTCTTTTTCTTTTTAGTTTCTTCTTTTGAAGTGTCAGCACGAATCAAATCAGAAAGATTGGTTTTTATTTTCATAATGCCTGCCTGAACGGTTAGGGCACCTTTTTTATCGGGCAAGGTTAAAACCTGAGCATCAGCATTGAGCGAAACAACGTGGACTGTTTCTCCAAGCTTTACATTTTTTAGCGGTTTTCTTTTAATTTGTTCTTCGCCCGCACCTGAAAGTATTTTATCACTTTCTGATTTTAGTGCATTTCTTGCTTTTTCCGCCTTTTTAACAAGCTCATTATAGCTTTCGGATGCTTTAATTTTACGAACTTCTTTAAGCACATCCTGAGACTGTTTTTTCGCACTTTCTATAATAGCTAACGCTTCAGCCCTTGCATCCTGCATTATTTTTGCTTTTTTCTTTTCGAGCTCTTCCATTTCTCGACGAATGTTGCTTTTAAAAATCCTTGCATCGCGAAATGCCGATTCTGCCGATTCTTTATCTTCTTCTGCTTTTTTTCTGCTTTCTTCCAAGCTCTGTATAACGTCTTCAAGCTTGATATTTTCACTATCTAACCTGCTTTTTGCTTTTTCTAATATTGTATCTGATATTCCGAGTCTCTTTGAAATAGCAAATGCATTACTCTTACCGGGAATACCTATCATAAGCTTATAGGTTGGAGATAATGTCGAAACATCAAATTCACACGAAGCGTTTTCTACGCCCTTAGTTGTTAGGGCATACATTTTAAGCTCACTATAGTGTGTTGTTGCCAAAACCTTAGCACCAAAGCCACGAAGATACTCTATTATAGAAATAGCCAGCGCCGCACCTTCTGTAGGGTCTGTTCCTGCGCCAAGCTCATCGGCCAAAACTAATGTGTCGGGTGTTACGCTATTTAAAATGTCAACCAGATTTACTATGTGTGAAGAAAAGGTTGATAAGCTCTGCTCAATGCTCTGCTCATCGCCGATATCTGCAAAAATATTTTCAAAAACTGCGATTTCGGAATTTTCCAATGCGGGAATATGCAGGCCTGACTGTGCCATAAGAGTAAATAAGCCAACTGTTTTTAACGACACAGTTTTACCACCTGTATTAGGGCCGGTTATTACCAATGTGTCGTAGGTTTTACCCAATGAAATATTTACAGGCACAACTTTAGTTTTATCTAAAAGCGGATGTCTGCCACCCTTTATATCGACAATTCCATCAGTATTAATTTGTGGCTCTGTTCCTTTTTGGTCTATTGATAGTCTTGCCTTACAGAAAATAAAATCGAGCGTTAAAACAGCCTTAGTGTTTACAAAAATTTCGTGGTTATATTCAACAACAAAAGCCGATAATTCTGATAGTATTTTTTCAATTTCTTCCTTTTCTTTTGATAATAATTCACGAGTTTCGTTTGTCATTTCAACAACGCTTGCAGGCTCAATAAATACAGTTGAACCGGAAGCCGAAGCATCATGGACAATACCCTTAATTTCCCCTTTATGCTCAGCTTTTACAGGAATTACATACCTATCGCCACGCATTGTGATGATAGGCTCTTGTAAATATTTTGAGTAAGTTCCGCTTGAAATAATGCTGTTTAGTGTATCACGAATACGCTCAGCCTGTGATTTTATTTTTTTTCGTATAGAAAAAAGTGCGGGGCTTGCGGCATCTGCCATTTCTTCTTCATTTATTATTTTATCATTAATTTCATTTTCAACATTTTTAAGATTAGTAATTGTTGATGCAATGCCAAAGATTTGCGTTTCTTCACTCATTTTGTCATCATCAATGTACGCCTTTATTCTTCTTGCTGTATTCAGGGCTGATGACAATTTAGAAAGCTCGCCCATTGTCATTACACCACCGCGCTCAACACGGGCAACAGCATGGGTTACATCGGTTATTTTAAACCCTGGCGTTGGACCGCGTCTTGTTAAAATTCCAACTGCTTCCGTTGTTTCTTTCAAGGTAGCACGAACCGCCCGAGAGTCTGTCGACGGCTCTAAGGCGGCAATTTTTTCCCTTACGCTTTCATTTTGAGTGTATGTTGAAAGCATATCTAAAATTTTATTAAATTCAAGAGTTTTATAGGTTTTTTTGTTCATATATCCACCTTTTAGATGAATGGGTCATCTTCATCGTATTCATACTCTTCTGCTTCGTCTTCTAATGTAGGAAGATTTTTTGTTTCCTCTTCTGTGATTTCTTCTTCACCTGAAAATTTACCAAGCTTATGCTCAAAATTTTGTGAATCGTTTGTTTTTATCGCATTTTCGAGTGCATCTAAATCATCCTGCTTTACGATTGACATAAATGTAATTCTGCAACATTTTGCATCTTCTATAAGCTCTTTTGCGCGTGCAATATGGCCCATTTTCAAACAAACATACGCTGAATCGTAGTAGGCTTCTGCAAAATACGGTTTCTTTTCAAGCAATTCATCAACATACTTTAAAGCCTTTTTGTAATCTCCAAGCTTAATGTAGAGCTGTACCATGTTATCTAAAATTACAGGGTCGTCACTGTTGTAGTCGTAGGCTTCTAAGTTGTAGTCAACAGCTTTTCTTATGTTGTCCTTTAAAATATAAAGATATCCTAACGAGCCATAGGTTATTGTTGTGTTAAAATTCAGTGTAACCTCTTCAAGCTCTGATATAGCTTCATCTATTCTGCCTGTTTTAGTATATAAAACAGCACGGTCTGCTCGTATTTTAAGACGAACATCGGGTTTTAGTCCTGTTTTTAAAATTTTGTCATAAATTTCTTCTGCTTTTTCGGGCTGTCCTTCACGTAAAAGGTAATAAGCATAAACCTTTAGCTGTTGTATATTCATTCGTCTTTCAACACGTTTAAGGCACTTTAACGCTTTTTGTGCATCATTTTTATAAATCTTTTTTGCGTGCAAAACTGTAAATGAAGGATACCATTTAAAATATCCGTAAACCAAAAACGCTATCAATACAACAATACCTAAATAGAAATTTGTAGCAAATGCACTATAAGTAAGATATAATGCTGCAGCAATTAAAATTATAGCCATTTTTCATTTTCCTTTCTAATTAACTGGGCGGTACAGCTCTGTTGCTCCGTCCTTTGTTGTGTGTTCTGCTACCTTTAAAACCTCAAAGCGAGATGATTTTTCGCCGAAACGAAGCTCTATAATATCTCCCACCTTAACGTCATAGGACGCTTTTATCACATTACCATTTACTGAAATTCTGCCTGCATCACAGGCATCGTTTGCTAAGGTTCTTCTTTTTATAATTCTTGAAACCTTTAAAAATTTATCTATTCTCATATTACCCTCTTATTTTGCCACAAAGCCAACTTTTTTGTAAACCTTGCGGAGTGTTTTGTTCGATAGATAGTTTGCTATTTCTGCTCCCTTTTTATAAACAGATTCAACGTAAGCTTTATCCTTTGATAATCTGTCAAATTCTGCCTGCAAAGGTTTTAGAGCATCTGCTACCGCTTCACCTACCGCGAGCTTAAATTCGCCATAGCCGAACCCTTCAAATTCACGTTCTGCTTCCTCTACTGTTTTATCTGTTACCGCAGAGTAAATAGATAAAAGGTTTGTAACACCTAACTTTTCTTCTGATGCTTTAATTGTATTATCAGAATCTGTTACTGCACGCTTGAATTTTCTCATAATGGTGTCAGTATCGTCTAAGAGTTTAATATATCCATTAGGGTTAGGGTCTGACTTTGACATTTTATTTTCAGGCGACTGCAAACTCATAATACGCTTTCCAACTTTTGGAATATACGCTTCAGGCACCGTAAAGGTGTCACCATAAAAATGGTTAAAGCGCTGAGCAATATTTCTGGCTAACTCTATGTGCTGTAGCTGGTCATGACCAACTGGCACTAAATCTGCCTGATATGCTAAAATATCGGCTGCCATTAAAACGGGATATGTAAAAAGTCCTGAATTTATGTTGTCTGCGTGGCTTCTTGACTTTTCTTTAAATTGTGTCATACGGGAAAGCTCGCCCATTTGTGTGTTACAGCTTAATACCCACGAAAGCTCTGCATGAGTGCTTGCGTGTGACTGAATAAATACACACGATTTTTCAGGGTCGATACCTGCTGCTAAATACTGCATTAAAACTTCTAATGTTCTTTTTCTTAATTCTGCTGGTGTCTGACGAACTGTGATTGCGTGCATATCAACTATGCAATATAGGCACTCGTAATCGTTTTGTAAGCCCACCCAATTTTTTATTGCTCCTATATAGTTACCCAAAGTCAAGTCCCCTGAGGGTTGAACTCCGGAAAAAATTCTCTTTTTTGCTTCTTCCATTTTACTGGTCCTTTCTATTTTATATTATAAAACCTTTTACCATTTTCCAAGGTTATCTTTGCTATTTCTTCTACAGTCATTTTGCGAATTTTTGCTATTTCTTTCGCTATATATTTCACATAACCCGAGTTGTTTCTTTGTCCCCTATAAGGCTCAGGTGTAAGATACGGGCTGTCGGTTTCTATTAAAAGTCTTTCAAGGGGTACAATTTCTGCCACAGCCTTTATGTTTTTTGCATTTTTAAAGGTTACTGTGCCCGATAATGACACATACATACCCATTTTCACAACTTCCTTTGCCATTTCAACACTTCCTGAAAAGCAATGCATTACGCCGTTTGTGTAGCCTGATTCTTTAATTATTTCTAATGTATCGGCATGGGCATCGCGGTCGTGAATGATATATGGCATATTAAGCTTTTTGGCAAGCTCTAACTGTTTTTTAAACCAATGCTTTTGAATTTCTCTGTCCGGCTCATCCCAGTAATAGTCAAGTCCGATTTCGCCTATTGCAACTACCTTTTTATGAGCTGCTAATTGTTCTAAGGTTACAATGTCTGAATCGGTAAGCTTTCCAGTATCTGATGGATGAACACCGACTGATGCATAAATAAAATCATACTTTCCTGAAAGTTCAATACTTTTTTTCGAGCTTTTTATGTCAGCACCGATATTTACTAAAAGGCTTAAACCCTGCGACTTTAAAGATGCAATCAGCTCATCGCGGTCAGCATCAAATTTTTTATCGTCTAAATGTGTGTGAGTATCAAAAAACATTAATTTTCCTCCGGTGTGTATCCTTCGTCATCTATAAGATTATCGCTTTGATATGCTAAAACTGCCAGCTTGTCACAGCGTTCGTTTTCAGGGTGGCCTGCGTGACCTTTTACCCAATGAAGCTCAACATTATGCTCATCCAAAAGCACTAAAAGTTGCTCCCAAAGGTCGATATTTACCGCCTTATCCTTTTTATTTCTCATCCAGCCGTTTGCTTCCCATTTATAAACCCAGCCCTCACGAATAGCATCAATAACATATTTAGAGTCGCTGTAAAGATTTACATTACAGGTTTCCCTTAAAGAAGATAAGCCTTCAATGACAGCTAAAATTTCCATACGGTTATTTGTGGTAAGAGAAAAACCACGCGAGCCACATTTTTCGTGACCATTGTACTTTAAAATAAAGCCATATCCACCTGGACCCGGATTTCCGCTGCAGGCACCATCGGTGTATAAATCTACAGTTTTTAAACCTTTCTCAAACATATTAAGCTCCATTTCTATGAGTCAAACTTTAATGGGAATCTTATTTTTCTTTACTAAGCAAGTGTTTTCTGCGGTTTTTAACTTCATCAGACATAGGAGTGATTTCTCCTGCTGCAGCAAGTGACATTTTTGTGAGCATAGGACCAACGAGCTCATAAATAAGTACCGCAAACAATGTTATATTTCTGATTAAATTGCCCTGTTCTCCAAGTTGCATAGCTGTTATACACATACCTAAAGCAACACCCGCCTGAGGCAGAAGTGTAATTCCAAGGTATTTGCAGATATTTTCAGAGCATTTTGTGATTTTAGCACTGAAAAATGTTCCAATATACTTTCCTGCTGAACGGAAAACGATATATATTATGCCTATCGCAACAATAATAATATCTGTAAATACATTCAGCTCGAGCGCTGCGCCACTCATTACGAAGAACACCGCAAAAAGTGGCGACGTCCATTTATCCGATGCTTCCATAAGATTTTCAGATAAAGGACAAATATTGCAAAATACAGTTCCCAGCATCATACATGTTAAAAGCGATGAAAAGGCTATGTGTATTGGTCCGATTTCAATTTTAACAGAAGTCAGTGCAACTGTTAATAAAACCAATGCAATTGTTAAATTAAGTCTGTTCGTGTTTGAATTAAAGAGCCTCTCAAGATATGTGAGAACACATCCCATAATCGCTCCAAGACTCAGTGAGCATATAATTTCTATCAACGGGTTCAAAACGATTGATAAAATATCTGCATTGCCCACAACCATCGTTTTTGCCACACCAAATGAAACCGCAAATATAATTAGCCCTACAGCATCGTCTAACGCAACTATAGGAAGCAAAAGCTTTGTTAGAGGACCGTTTGCCTTAAACTGCCTTACAACCATCAAGGTTGCAGCAGGAGCGGTCGCTGTGGCTATTGCACCAAGTGTTATAGCCTGTGGAACAGATAGTCTGTCAGGCATTAAATAATGAAATCCTAAAAGCGCCAAATCAACAAACAAAGTTGCAACAAGCGCCTGTGAAATGCCAATAACTAATGCCTGCTTGCCTGTTTTTTTAAGCTCATCCTTACGGAACTCACTACCTATTGAAAAAGCAATAAAGCCTAAAGCAACCTCTGACAGCATTGACAATTTATTTACTTCTTCAGCGGAGTGAAATCCAAAGCTGCTCAAGTTAAGTGCGCCTATACAATATGGCCCGATTAACACACCTGCCACAAGATATGAAGTTACCGCAGGTAGTTTAAAAACTTTAAAAAGTCGTGTCATTAATAAGCCTGATAATAAAGCAACAGAAACAGACAATATACCATTCATAATACAAAAAGCCTCTTTTCCTATATGTATATTTAGAATATTATAATACTTTATTTTTCTTGTAGTTTTTTAACTATTGAATTTACAATTCTTTCTATTTCTTCTTCTATATTTCCTGAAATGATACAAGCCGCAGCCGACTTGTGACCACCGCCGCCAAACTGTGCTGCAATGGAAGAAACGTCAATAACATCCTTTGTGCGGAAGCTTACACGACGAGAATTTTCGTCATAATCTTTAACTGTTATTGCAACCTCAACCCCTTCTAAATTTAAGGGAATGTTAGGAAGCTCTTCCACATCATCATAAGTAAGTCCGAAGTTTTTCAAAAAGTCGTCATAGCACTCAAGCACAGCAACCCTTCCGTTAAGGTAAAACCTTACACGCTCGGTTGCCGCACCTAAAAAAATCATTTTTTCACGCTTTACAGTATCATAAATGATAGTTGTAATTTTGCGGTGCTCAATGCCACTTTTTAAAACCTTAGCCGCAATTTCAAAGGTTTCTGCGGAAACATTTGAAAATTTAAAATGACCTGTGTCGGTTGACATACCTGTATAAATTGCTTCACAAACATTTTTTGGCAGATTTTTAATAAATTTCGTCGCCAGTTTATAAACTATCTGTGCTGTTGCTGCAGCATCCGGCTCGTTGTAATAAAAATCGCCGAAATCATCTCCTGTTTTGTGGTGATCAATACAAATAATCGTAGGAATATTTCTGCACAGCTCTTCACACTGACCAAGACGTGAAAACTCGCCACAATCTAAAACTAAAGCACAGTCGATAAAGCTATCAACATTTTGGTCAATAGTTTTATAGTCGGTGCCTAAAAAAGAAAATTTTTCAGGCATTGGCTTCTCTAAATAGATTGTAGCCTTTTTCCCTATTGCCTCCAATGTGTATTTCATGGCAAATGACGAGCCGAGTGCATCTCCATCGGGGTTTAAGTGGGTAAAAATTGCTATATGCTTTGCTTTTTTTAATGTTTTGGCAATTTTCTTAAGCATTATTTGCCTCCCTTATGCAAAAGCTCGTTAATTCTTGCGCCATGCTCAATAGAATCATCTGCTTTATAAATAATTTCGGGAGTATAGCGAAGATTTAGTCGGTGTCCCAATTCCCTACGAACAAAGCCTGCCGATTTTTTTAGTGCAGAAAGTGCATTTTTCTTAACTTCGTCGTCGCCAAATACACTTACATAAACTGTCGCATAGCGTAGATCTGCTGTAACTGAAACCGACACAACACTTGTCATCATAGGAATTCTGGGGTCTTTTAACTCTCTTATTACTTCAGAAATTTCACGACGAACTTCTTCGTTTATCCTGTTAATTCTATTTGCTCCCATAGCTTTCTCCTTTAATTATCTCTCAACCTCTACCATCTTAAAGCCTTCAACAATGTCGCCTTCTTTAATGTCGTTGTATCTTTCAATAGAAAGACCACATTCGTATCCCTGATTAACTTCTTTTACGTCATCTTTAAATCTCTTTAATGAAGCAAGCTCACCCTCGTGAACAACAATACCATCACGAACAATACGCACCTGTGTATTTCTCGAAAGCGAACCATCTGTTACATAACAGCCGGCAATAGTACCAACGCCTGACACACGGAATGTCTGACGAATTTCAGCGTGGCCTGTAACTTCTTCTTTGTATGTCGGGTCAAGCATACCCTTCATAGCAGCCTCTAATTCTTCGATTGCTGTGTAAATTACACGATATAATCTTATATCAACGCCCTTATCTTCAGCAGAGCTTAAAGCACCCGCATCAGGACGAACATTAAAGCCTACGATAATAGCATTTGAAGCGTAAGCAAGCATTACGTCTGATTCACGAACAGCACCAACACCTGCGTGAATTACATTTACTCTCACTTCTTCATTTGAAAGCTTTTCTAAAGATTGCTTAACAGCTTCAACAGAACCCTGAACATCAGCTTTGATTACGATATTTAAGTCCTTGATTTGTCCTTCCTGAACCTTGTTGAAGAAATCATCAAGTGTAACTACATTGCTCTGTGTCAGGCGTTCTTCTTTAATTTTTTGCTTTCTTGCTTCTATAACCTGTTTTGCCATTCTTTCGTCTTCAACAGCATAGAAAACTTCTCCGCCTTCAGGAACAGAATCAAGACCTAAAATTTCAACAGGAACAGATGGACCAGCCTTTTTAACCGGCTTGCCCTTATCGTCAAACATAGCTCTTATATGACCAAATGATGTACCCGCAACAACTGTATCGCCTGCTTTTAGTGTACCATTTTGTACTAAAATTGATGCAACAGGACCGCGGCCCTTATCAAGCTTGGATTCAATAACTGTACCCTTTGCTCGTCTGTTGGGGTTAGCCTTTAATTCTTTCATATCGGCAACTAAAATTACCATTTCAAGTAATTCTTCAATGTTTAATCTTTGCTTTGCAGAAATTTCAACACAGATTGTATCGCCACCCCAATCTTCAGGAACGAGACCATGCTCTGTTAATTCCTGTTTAATTCTGTCAGGATTAGCGCCATCTTTATCTATTTTATTAATAGCGACAATAATTCCAAGATTAGCAGCTTTAGCGTGATTTATGGCTTCTATTGTCTGCGGCATAATACCGTCGTCTGCCGCAACTACTAATATTGCAATATCCGTAACCTGTGCACCACGGGCACGCATAGCTGTAAACGCTTCGTGTCCAGGGGTATCTAAGAAAGTGATTTTTCTATCGTTTATTCTTACGCGGTAAGCACCAATGTGCTGTGTGATACCACCTGCTTCTGTGTCAATAACATTTGTACTTCTTATAGCGTCTAATAAAGATGTTTTACCGTGGTCAACGTGTCCCATTACAACAACAACAGGAGAACGTGTTTCTAACTGGTCATCAGTATCTTCAAAGTCATTAAAAAGAATGTCTTCTCGAGTTAAAATAATTTCTTTTTCAACGATTGCACCAAAATCTTCTGCAATAAGTGAAGCTATTTCGTAATCAACACTTTGACTGATTGAAGCCATAACGCCCAACATCATAAGTTTTTTGATTACTTCTGTTGCAGGAACTTGTAATCGCTCAGCCAGCTCTCCAACACCGATTTCATCAGGAATTTTAACTGTTAAAAGTCCTTTTTTAACCTTTTCTTCTTTGTTTACTTTAGCTTTATTTTTAACCTGATTATTATCACGAAGCTTATCCTTGCCCTTTTTAAGCTTCTGTTTTTTAATGCCATCGTCGGAAATATTTTCAGGGATAAGCTCTTCTATAATTTCATCGTCAATTTTATTTAATTCTACAACAGTCTGGCGAGTGTCAACGTGACGAACCTTTCTGCCTATAGGCTCATCAAGTTTTGTTGTATCATCAGATATCTCAACAGCTTCTGTTGACTCTTTTGCTGTCTTTTCCTTTTTCTTTTTAGCAGGCTTTGGTGCTTCTTCCTTTACCTTTGCAAATACAGGAATAGCCACCTTACCATCATAGCTTTGAGTTAAACGTTCAAATAATACGTCTAACTCTTCCTGTTCTAACGAGCTCATATGATTTCTTGTAGGAAATCCGAAGCCCGACATAAGTCCTATTATTTCTTTAGAGTTTGAATCGAGCTCCTTTGCAAGCTCATGAACTCTTACTTTTGCCATATATGCCACCTCCGAAATGTTGTAAGTAAAACGGTAATAGTTTACCGCATTTTTCCTTTTTTATTTGTTTTCTGCGCTTTTTTGTATTGCATTAGCAAGACCTTTGTCCGTAATTACAATAACGCTCTTTTCTTTTTTGCCTGTAAATTTGCCAAGCTCTTCCTTTGTGCCGTAAACTATTGCACAGCATTCATAGTTTTCGGATATCCCCATAAGTCTTTTCGTTGACTTTTCAGATGTATCCTTTGCTATGATAACTAAACAGCCAAGTCCCTCCTGCAGAGTTTTTGTAGTTAAAAACTCGCCCGTTTTAACTTTGCCTGCTTTAGTTGCTATGCTTATGAGATTTAAAACCTTATCCATCTCATTCTCCTTTTAATAAGCTGTAAATTTCATCGGGTACCTTTTGACGAAAAGCGCGGTCCAACACACGTTTTTTTATAAGGTTTTCTGAATTTTTACAATTACAGCAAATATATGCTCCCCTGCCTTCTTCTTTTTGATTTTCATCAAGAACAATTCCGTTTTTACCTTTTACAATACGCAAAAGCTCCGATTTTGAAAACTTTTGATGACAAAGAGCACATTCTCTGATTGGTGTGTGTAGCAATATATTACGCCTCCGCCTTGATATCTATTTTCCAGCCTGTAAGCTTTGCTGCAAGTCTTACATTCTGTCCTTCTTTACCAATAGCAAGTGATAACTGCTTATCTTCTACGACTACAGTTGCACTGGCATCTGACTCTTCAATAAATACTCTTGCTACTTTTGCGGGACTCAAACTGCTGGCGATAAGATCATCAGCATATGGACTCCATTTAATTACATCAATGCGCTCGCCTTTGAGTTCATCAACAACTACCTGGATACGCATACCCTTCTGACCAACGCACGCACCAACCGGCTCAACATTTTCATCTTTTGAGTATACTGATATTTTTGTTCTGGATCCCGGCTCACGTGCAATATTTACTATCTCAACAGTACCATCAGCAATCTCCGGTACTTCCATTTCAAGAAGTCTCTTTACAAGATTAGGATGACTTCTTGAGATCATTACAACAGGCTCTTTACTCTTAAAGCCCTTATCCTTTACCTCAAGTACATATGCCTTAATTCTATCATACACTTTGTATGTTTCACCCGGAATCTGTTCAGATGGTAACATTATTCCTTCAATACGTCCAAGATCAACATGTATAATCTTTTCTTTAGTACCATCACGGTTTTCTTTTATTTCAATACGCTGAACAGTACCTGTAACTACTTCTTTCTCTTTGGCAATAAACTGTCCGTAAATCTTGGATCTTTCTTCTTCACGAAGCTTTTGAATAATAATTTGCTTTGCTTTTTGCGCTGCAAGACGACCATAATTCTTGGGAGTGATCTCAAATTCAGCCAAATCACCGATCTCAAATTCCGGGTCAATCTCTCGTGCCTCTGCAATTGATAGCTCTGTAGCATCATTCCATACTGTCTCAACAACTTCTTTTTGAGCAAACACCTTAATATCTCCTGTGTCACGGTTGAATTCAACACGTGTATTTGTATCATCTTCCTCATGTCCGTAAGAAGTATTCAAAGCTTCTTCAATAGCTTGAATAATAATTTCTTTGTCAATGCCTTTCTCTTTTTCCAATTCATTTAAGGCAAATAATAATTCTGCACTCATTTCTACAACCTCCGATAAAATCAATTCCAAATAATTGCCCTGTTAATCTTTGCTATGTCTTTCTCAGCAAATGTAATTTCTTTTTCTTCACA
>JAZNDH010000022.1:0-23040 GCA_045587965.1 Congzhengia sp. | reverse complement strand
ACAAAGAAAAATGGCTTTTTTCATCGATATAAATCTCTTGCGAGATTTTCGATATGTCATAAATGACTCGATATGTGCTGGCGCACTCGATATGTTGCCTTACGGCAACGAGATTTATATCATATACAGTTTGAGCAAAGCGAAAACATATCGATTTTGTGATAACAAAAATATCGAGCAAACAAAGTTTGCATATCGACTAAAAATATAGTGCATCTAAACCATTCGGGTCTTTCAAAGATAAGAGCTTATGCCAAAGGCATAGGCTCTTATTTTTTTATTTATTAAGCAGGATTATAACATGTGTGGGTTTTGCACACATTTGCATAAAAGCTGTAAAAATTGTATGGTAATGAAACGTGGCGAATGTCTTGGCAAAAAATATTTGCGAAGATTATAGATATTCGCCTCGTGTAACCGAAGAAATAAAGCGTACTTGGCCAGATTATGGAGATGCTACCGCAATCAGATTGGGAAAGCCAAGAAGATAGAATAGCCAATATGTTAAATCTTTGCGGTGTATATTGTGCAACTCGCTTTTTATCCTTTTATCCACCAAACCACAATTGCTTGTTTTATTGGTTGAATTTTTTATAATATGATGCTATAATTGACACATACAGAATTTTATTTCATAAAATTCTTAAGAGCTAACGCTCTTTTGTGCTCGGTTGAGCACTGTGTCAATTGACGGCGTCGTAAAAATGTCCTTGCAAGCAAACATTTTTACTCCTGGTAAAATTGACATCTAAATTGTGCATCAATTCTATAATTGGCATATACAGATTTTTACAATATTTTAAAGAAGGTGTGATGAGTATAAACACAAAGAATTTTAAATGGCTGTCGTTAGTTGTGCTTTTAGTGTTGCTTTTAACTTCCTGCACAACTGCTACACAACAAACAGAATTAATAAATATTGAATACAAGCAGGAAAGCTCTGTTGAAATTTTTAGCAATATCCCGCAGTTTAAAGAGAGTGAGATAACCACAAAGTCCTTTGAAAGATACAGCAGATTGGATTATTTGGGCAGGTGCGGAACGGCACTTGCGTGCATCGGCAAAGACATAATGCCAACAGAAGAAAGAGAAGCAATAGGTCAAGTAAAACCATCAGGCTGGCAGCTTGTGAAATATGATATTGTAGACGGAAAGTATCTTTATAACAGATGTCATTTAATCGGCTATCAGCTCACAGGCGAAAATGCCAATGAAAAAAACCTGATAACCGGCACACGCTCAATGAATGTAGACGGAATGCTGCCGTATGAAAATATGGTTGCTGATTATGTGAAAGAGACAAATAACCACGTAATGTACAGAGTAACGCCTGTTTATGACGGAAACAATCTTTTGGCAAAGGGCGTTCAGATGGAGGCACTTTCGGTAGAAGATAACGGCGAGGGCGTCTGCTTTAATGTATTTGTTTTTAATGTGCAACCCGGAATTAAGATAAATTATGCTGACGGAACGAGTGAGTTACTTGATGTAAGCGAAAAAGATGGGTTGGTGTCTCCTGAAAATGGCACGGAGTATGTATTGAATAAAAAAACAAAGAAAATTCATTATCCGAGCTGTCCGTCTGTAGAGGATATTCAGGAAAAAAACAGGGAAACCTTTAATGGTACAAAGGAAGAATTATTAAAAAAAGGATATGCAGCGTGCGGCAGATGTAAGCCGTGATTTAATAAAATGAAGCTGTGGCATTGGCCACAGCTTCATTTTTCTCCCCATCAGGTTCAAACAACATAAACTCAATACTCTTCAATAACACCACAGGCGATTTTAGTTCCTGCATTTCCTGACGGCTGAGTAGTAAAATCGTCGGGGGAATCGTGAATAATAACAGTTTTCCTGATTATTTCACTGATTTTAAATCTGTCTGTCAAAAATGCGGAAAAAGCAAGCCCGTTTGCTGAAAATAACGGCGGCATATCCCCTTCATGATAAGGGTGCGGACAGGAATTCGGATTGTAATGAGTTTTGGCATCTGCAAAAAAGTCATCGTTATTACCGCTGCAGATTGTGCCTTCGTGAATGTGATATGCAAAGATGGGTTGTTTGCATACATCGTTGCTTTCAGGGAGTCCCGATATTAGCGAAATAACCACTACACCTGCGTCGGTTTCATAAAACTTTGCCGTGCCGTCTAAGTCGGGGTAGTTTGGGTTACCAAAAATTTTGGCAACGGCATTTGGCTTTTGTGACATCAATGACAAAAAGTTCAAAAAAATCACCTGCTTTAAAATAGTCTCACAGTATCTTATGTATGATAATGTAAAATGTGATTTTTACGGGCTTCTGAATAGTGCGATATCAGGTGGAAAAACAGAAAATACAATAAACAAAACAGCAAATGCAAAGAGCAGAATATCCAGAAATTCTTTGTAAGAATCAACACTGCACGAAAGCGTCGCCTTATAAACAACAAAAAATGCAGCTATAACACTTATAAAGAATGTAGCAATATCGGCTATTGCAACATTATACCCCAGCGCTCCTGAGTATGTGTAAAAAAGTACAGGAATTAAAAGTGTTCCGATCAAAGTGCCCAAAGCCATAGCTGAGCCGATGCAGGGGTATTCTTTTTTTAATGTTCTGTTTGCATAAAAAGAAAACAAAAGCATAGGAAAGAATAGAAGCTTCATATGTTCCCAGGTTGATTCATTTACGGGAGTAAAAAGTCCGACTATTGCATTTTCCCCTGACCAACCGTAAGCGAAGTGTAAAAGTGTTCCCAAAACGGATACAATTATTATTCCTGCAAGCATCACAAATCTTATTTTTTTCATAAACATCACCACAATATATTTATGAAAAAAAGTATCAGATATTCTAAAAAAATGATGAAGCACCAAAAAATGATTATTTTGAGTAAAAAATATTTTTTTGGCAATACTTATTGTATCAAATAAAAAGGAAGGCGAAAAGATGATAGAACAAGATACAATAAAGCTCCTGCGCGAGTGTGATGCAGGGGTAAAGATGGGTGTTTCTTCTATAAACGACACATTAAACAGCATAAAAAATCAGGAGTTTAGAGAAATTTTGTGTGAATGTAAAACGGAGCACGAAATTTTACAAAACGAAATAGAAACACTGCTCGACAAATACGAAGACGACGGCAAAGAGCCTGCCATAATGGCAAAGGGGATGTCGTGGCTTAAAACAAACGTTATGCTTTCTGTTAAGGACAGCGATGAAACCATAGCAGACCTTATGACAGATGGCTCAAATATGGGTGTAAAATCTTTGAACAAATACCTTAATAAATATAAGGCTGCAGACGAAGTCTCAAAAGACATCACAAAAAGACTTATAAACTTAGAAGAAAAGCTGGCAGTAGATATAAGGAAATTTTTATAAAAAAGGGCTGTGGGACATCGTCCCCCTGCCTTTTTTTATAGCATTTCTTTTCTTAATTCTTCTGATGACTTAGCCGACAAATACGCAGGAGCAATATCAAAAATAGTTTTAGCACCGCAAAGTCCGTCCTTGTTCATTTTGTAAGCCGCCCTTGCACAAGCCACCAAAACAGATGCGGTAAACTCGGGGTTAGAGTCAAGCTTTAAGCTGTATTCAATAATATGATTGTTACCCCCAGCAGTTTTTCCGCTTCTTATAACAAAACCGCCGTGCGGAATACCTGAATGGTCGCGCATGAGCTCTTCCTGTGAGATAAAATGCACGGTTGTGTCGTAATCAGCAAAATAGTTTGGCATAGTTTTGATTTCGTTTTCAATTCTTTCTAAATCCGCACCATCTTCTGCTACAACAAAACACTCCCTTGTGTGCTTTTGGCGGGTTGTAAGCTCGGGATTTTCGCCTGAGCGAACAGCATCCAACGCTTCTTTAACGGGAATTGTGTATTGCTTGGCATCTTTTACGCCGTCAATGCGCCTTATGGCGTCGGAGTGTCCCTGACTTACGCCTTTTCCCCAGAATGTGTAGTCACAGCCGTCAGGCAAAATGCAGGAGCCGTAAAGCCTGTTAATAGAAAACATCCCAGGGTCCCAGCCTGCAGAAATAACTGCAATCTTCTTTGAAGCCTTGGCACTTTCATCAACCTTGGCAAAGTGCTCGGGGATTTTAGCGTGGGTGTCAAAGCTGTCCACAACACAAAAGTGCTTCGCAAGCTCTGGCGTCTGCTCTGGTAGGTCTTTTGCAGAGCCGCCGCAAATAACAACCACGTCAATTTCTTCCTTGTAATTTAAAATATCGTCAATATGATAAACTAAAGCGCCCGTTTCTGTTTTAACAGACTCAGGTGCGCGCCTTGTAAAAACGCCAAAAAGCTCGCAGTCGGGATTTTGGGTAATCGAAAGCTCCACACCGCGACCTAAATTTCCGTATCCGGCAATAGCAATTTTCAAACAAATCAACTCCTTTAAAATTTTTACAATAAAAGAATACCACGTTTTAAAAAAAACCGCAATATTTTTTTGAATGTTTTTAAAAAAATAAAATCTTTTTCAATTCCGCAGGGAACCTTGGCATAGTTGTTTATTATAAAAGCCACAACATATAGTATTTCTCTGATTTTTTTACATCAAAACTACCTAAATTTTCAAAAAAAACAAAAAAAATCTTGACATTTTCCTCTTAAAAGAGTAAAATAGTTAAAGTAAATATAGTATCGAGGGGTTGTGTCCCCGAGTGGCTTTGTAATAAAAAAGACTGCATTTGCTATATATTATATAGGAAGAAACTCAAACTATTTTGGGCAACGCCGTGCCGAATGGCACGTTTGCATATAAAAGTTGCAATAAAATCGTAACATTTGTGCCAAATTTTACAATTTTATTACAACTACAATTTATACATTGACTATGCTAAAATTTAGTGTTATAATCAATGTATATTAATGATAGGTATATTACCTGTCGACTCGCTGTTGTTGTTTTTGAAAGAGGAACAACTTCGGCGGAATACATATCTCTTTCGATTTTTAAATTTTTAAATTTATTATAAGGGAGGATTTGAGAAATTATGAAAAATCTCAAAAAATTAATCTCTGTAATCATCGCAGTTATTATGATTGTTGGCTCTTTTGCTACAGTATCAGCTGCAGATTACGCAGATGTTGAATCCACAAATAGCTATGCAAAAGCTATTCAGGTTCTCTCTGGTCTTGGCATCGCTAAGGGTGATGACGAAGGTAACTTCAACCCTAAAAACGACGTTAAGAGATCAGAAATGGTTGCATTTATTTGCAGAGCTATGGGCGAAGAAGATGTCGCTGCAGGCTCAGCAACAAACGCTTTCACAGACGTAGCAGCTAACCACTGGGCAGCTGGCGAAATTGCATGGGGTGTTAACCGTGGCATCATCAATGGTATGGGCGACGGCACATTCGCACCTGATGCATCAGTTTCTTACCAGGACGCAGTTGTTATGATTATGCGTGCTTTAGGTTATGACAGAATCGCTCAGAGAAAAGAAAACGGCGGTTATCCTGTTGGCTACTTAAAGTTAGCTTCTCAGTACGGCGTATTAAAAGATGCTGGTTATGACAACCAGGCAGCAGCAACAAGAGAAATCATTGCTCAGTTAATCTTCAATGGTTTAACAGCAGCTATGGTTGACGTTACAGAATACGGTGATACAGTTGAAGACGACAAGTATGTTATCTACAACGGCAAAAACCGTGCATTAAAGAACCTCTTAACAGATGTTAACGATATGTACAGAGTTAAGATGGAAGTTGTATCAACACCTAAATCAGCTCCAACAGTATGTGTAGATAAGAACGGCAACGAAATGGTTAAAGTTTATCTTGACAAAGCTTGTGATTACTACGACATCTCTCGTGTAGCTGAAAAGATAGGTGCAACTTGGACAGATGTAGATCCTTCTGCAGCTGAAGATTACAAGTGGGTTGCTAAGTTCTATGTTGGCGAAACAGATGTAGCTGACTACTTAGGTTACACATTCGAAGCTTACGTTGCTGAAGATGATAACTTAAATGATATCGCTATCTTAGCAGCAATTGCTGAACAGAAAGCTGTTGTTAAAGAAACAATTGCAGAAAACCTTAATACAATCGTTGTTACATCAGGCAAAGTTTCATACTATGCTAACTTAGAAGACAGAAAACCAACAGAAATCGAAATTGCTACAGCACCTACAGTTTACTACAACGGCGTTGAAGCAACATCAGTTATTGATACAGTATTTGCTGAAGGTTCAGATGATGGCGCAACACCTTATGATGATACAAACGGTTTAGCTATCTTATTAGCTGAAAAAGCTGACAGCATTACATTTATGGGTGCTAAGAATGCAGCTTATGACAAGATTTTCGTAACAGATTATCTCTACAAGAGAGTTAAGTCAGTTAACGCTGATGAAAAGCTCATCAAGTTCAAAGGCACAGGTTCTTTAGACTTAGATGCAGAATCAAGAAATGACGAAGACTTTATCTACAACATCTACGATGCTAATGGTAAAGCTATGGATATCGCTGACATCAACGAAGGCGACGTTCTTAACATTGTTTGCCCATTAGATAGCACAACAATTGGTAATTACTTCTCAGTTGGTTACTTAGATATCTATGTAACAAACGAAACAGTTACAGGTAAAGTTGACGAACTTAAGACATCAGGTCAGTACGTAATCGATGGCGAAGCTTATGTTTCAACAACAGGCTTAACAATCGGCGAAGAAGGTACATTCTTCCTCACAATCGATGGTAAGATTATGGATAAAGAAGCTGCAACAACAGTTTCTAAGAGCTTTGCATTTATCATTAATGTAGATTCTGATACAGTATTTGATCTTACAACATATTCATTAAGAATCTTCAAGGCTGACGGTACAATAGAAGATTTAGTAGTTGCTGACACACTTAAATTCTTTGATGGTTCAGACACAGCTACAATTCTTAAGAGAAAAGACGGAACACAGATTGCTGAATTCGGCACATCTGGTGGTCACTTCTATGATGCAGTAGCTGACGAAATAGCAGCATCAGCATCAGACACACACAAAGATGCAGCTAAAGCAGCAGCTGAAGCTAAATTAGCTGACAGATTTGTAACATATAAGACAAACTCAGCTAACGAAATCACAGAAATCAGACTTGCAGCTGCTAACACAGCTATTGAAGTTGTAGGTTGGGCAGGTAAGAAGTACAATGCTGAATTCAATGAATTCGGTGGCGAAGACATCGGAGAAGCTCCTTTATTCGTAGCAGAAGTTTCTGAAATTGATACAACAAACCACAAGTTCAACGTTGACGCTGATGATTTAGAAATCGCTAACTTCGCAGCACTTGACGAAGACGACACATACAACGCTATGCTTTACACAGTAGATGGCGAAAAAGAACTCGCAGCAGTTCTCTTAGACGCTAAACCAGGCTTAGCATTCGCTCACACACCATTAGCAGTTGTTAAGTCATTAGGTACAAAGTTAAATGATGATGACAACTCAGTTGAGAGCATCACATTTGTACAGAGTGGTACTGTTAAAACATTAAAGGTTGATTATGATGAATATCCTTCAGCAACAGGTCTTGCAGTAGGTGATGTATTCCAGTACGCTGTTAACGCAGCTGGCGAAATCACAGATTTCGAACTCGTATACAATGCAGCCGCAAGAGCTCTTGATACTACATACGCAACAGGTCTTGACCTTCCTAACGATGACGTAGCATTCGTATTCGGTGTTATCTCTGAACTCGATGATTACATCGTATTAGCATCTCAAGTAGATTCTAACCTCGTTCCTACAACTTCAGAGAAGTTTAAGTTTGCAGAAGTTGAAGGCGCAACATACGCTTGGTATGAAGAAGCTGGTTCTAACAACCCTGTTAGCATCATCACAATCGATGGTCTCAGAGAAACAGTTAGAGCAAACGCAGTTTACGCAGCAGTTGCTAAGGTTAACGAAAATGGTAGAGTTGAAGACGTTGTTCTTGTAGCTCTTGATCCATCAGTATTCAATGCTTTTGGCGTAATCAATGGTTCTACAGCTACATGGGAACTTAACCCTAACGACTAATACTTAATTAGTTAATCTAATAAATTAAGAGAGTACTTCGGTACTCTCTTTTTTTATGCTTGAAAAAGAAGAATTTGTGTGATATACTTTTACTATATGGTATTATTTTTAAAAGTGAGGGAAAATTATGGATACAACATTAGTTATTATGGCAGCAGGCATAGGCTCACGCTTTGGCGGCGGTATCAAGCAGTTAGCACCCGTCGGCCCAAATGGTGAAATCATTATGGATTATTCAATTTATGATGCCATATCCGCAGGCTTCAACAAAATCGTGTTTATTATAAGACGTGATTTAGAAAAAGATTTTAAAGAAATCATAGGCAACCGTATTGAAAAAATCTGCAAGGTTGAATATGCCTTTCAGGAAAACGACAATCTCCCAGGCGGATTTGTAACACCCGTTGACCGCAAAAAGCCCTGGGGCACAGGCCATGCAATTCTTTCTACAAAAGGCATTGTAAAAGAACCATTCTTAGTAATAAATGCCGATGACTATTACGGAAAAGAAGCATTTATAAAAATTCACGATTATTTAGTATCCGACGAAGTAAAGAACAACCCCTACGCTTTTTGTATGGCAGGATTTATCTTAAAGAACACATTATCCGACAACGGCGGTGTTACACGCGGAGTATGTAAGGTTGATGAAAGCAATATGTTAGTTGATGTTGATGAAACAGGCGACATCGTAAAAACAGCCACAGGTGCGGCTACACCCAACGGCGAAATTGATGCTGACTCTTACGTTTCAATGAATATGTGGGGCTTAACTCCCGAATTTATCGAAGGTTTGGAAGAAGGCTTTATCGAATTTTTGAAAAATGTTAAGGAAGGCGACATAAAGGCTGAATATCTTCTTCCAACAATCGTTGACGATATGATTAAGTCAGGCAAGGCAACAGTCAAGGTTTTACCAACCAACGACAAGTGGTTCGGCGTAACATATAAAGAAGACGCGCCTGTTGTAATTGAGTCTATTAAAAAGCTCGTTGCCGATGGCATTTATCCTGAAAAATTATCATAACAAAATTCTGGTGCGTAGGTTTTTCCCTGCGCACCCTTTTATTTTATAAATTCAGATTTTCTTGTCACAAAGGGTGACTGTTGTCAAAAAAACTTGTAATTTATTATAAGATGTGATATTATTGTTATGCAACCAATAGGTGAATATAGTTATCTGCACAGGGGCACACTTTGTAAAAAGTGTGGCTCTGATTCAATATTCTCTGTGCAGACTTAGTCTATTGGTTGCAAATCGGATGTCACATTTTTATGGTGCGTGGCTTCGGCTACGCACCTTTTTTATTTTCAGGAGAGAATTATGATTTGTTGTTTTATGAATTTACATGAGCAGAAAAACGCTAAAGATTTAAAAAAGCATTTTGACAAAGAAATATTCCATGCAATAGATTGGGGGTGTTCTACCTTTGTGGCAGGGATGAAATATCCCGAAGAATCTCTGTTTTCAGAAAGAGTTTTAGAAATATCAAAATGCTACAAACAAGGCGAAATCAACCTTGTTCAGTTTAATGAACCTGATGATGAAAAATTAAAACTTATTTTTCTACGTATTGCAGATTGGGAAATTTATAGTTACGAATGATAGAAATGTTATAATATTGCAATACTTTTGATTTTTTAAATTTAAAAATTTTAAAAACCCCTTTACAACCATTGCAGTTTATGATAGAATAACAAGGTACAAAGTGAATATGCTGATGTGGCACAGTAGGTAGCGCAACGCCTTGGTAAGGCGTAGGTCGGCGGTTCAAGTCCGCTCATCAGCTCCAAAGACACGAAACGCCCTTTTGGGCGGTTCGTGTCTTTTGTTTTGTTCCGCATTGAGCGGACTTGAAGGGTCGGTAGTGAATGACTGCCAGTGGCAGTCAGAGCCGACCACAGCACTGCCCGCAGGCAGGCAAGTCCGCTCATCAGCTCCACGTCGTCGCGGACTGTAATGGTTTGCGACGATTTTTTATTTCAAAATCATCGCGTCACCGTTTCGTCGCGACTCCTTTATCCCAAAAAGCCTTTGGGCTTTTCGGGAACCCTGGGCGGTCTGTTTCTTTAGTTCCTGCACAAATGAAATGCGGATGTACTTCGTTGACTTTTTTACTTACTTATGTTAGTATAATACTATAAAGTGCTTAAATAAGGAAAGGAAGATTTTATGTATATTTTAGTAACAGGTGGCGCAGGGTACATCGGAAGTCATACCTGCGTTCAGTTGCTCGAAGCAGGCTATGATGTAACTGTGGTTGACAACCTTTCAAACAGCTCTTATGAAGCTATCAGCAGAGTTGAAAAAATTACAGGCAAAAAAATCAAATTTTACGAAACAGATTTAGTAAATAAAGAAGACTTAAGAGCAGTTTTTGCCGAAAATAAATTCGATGCGGCAATCCACTTTGCAGGATTAAAGGCAGTTGGCGAGTCGGTTGCTGTTCCTTTAAAATATTACCAGAACAATCTAATAAGCACTCTTAACTTGTGCGAAATTATGTCAGAATTCAATGTAAAAAAATTGGTGTTTTCTTCATCCGCAACAGTTTACGGAAAGCCAGAGACAGTGCCAATACGCGAAGATTTTCCGCTTTCCTGCACAAATCCTTACGGCAGAACAAAGCTTATGATTGAAGAAATGCTAAGAGATTTATACATTTCCGACAACGGCTGGGATATAGCAATTCTTCGCTATTTCAACCCCATTGGCGCCCACGAAAGCGGTATGATAGGCGAAGACCCAAAGGATATCCCGAACAACCTAATGCCCTATGTTGCACAAACGGCAATCGGTAAGCGCGAATACGTTCACGTTTTCGGCAGCGATTATGACACTCCCGACGGCACAGGCGTTCGTGACTACATTCACGTTGTGGATTTAGCCGATGGACACCTTTTTGCTTTAAAGAAAATTGAAAATCCTGTTGGTGTTGTTACATACAATTTAGGAACGGGTAACGGCTACAGCGTTTTAGATATGATTGCAGCGTTTTCTAAAGCGTGCGGTCACGATGTTCCTTATAAAATCGAAGCCCGCAGACCAGGCGACATTGATGCCTGCTACGCCGACCCGTCGTATGCAAACCGCGAAATTGGTTTTGTTGCAAAAAGAAATTTAGAAGATATGTGCAGAGACACTTGGCGTTGGCAAAGTCAAAATCCAAACGGCTATGGAGAACAATAAATATATGCATATTTCAAATAAATAGAACAAAAAAATGCCACCATAAAAAACGGTGGCATTTTTTTGAAAGTATTTTCCCTTGCAAAACCATGTAATTTCCTTATAATTGTTGCAATTTGCACAATAAATCCAGTTGTAAATCTGCAAAAAAGGGCGGAGTTTTGGCAGATTGACGGCTTTTGTGCAAGGCTAACAAAATTAAAATATTTTTTTTGTTCAAAAATAACCTTATATTTATAAAAAAGTTATGTTATAATGTGTCAAGGTAGTAATATGATAATAATATTTTGGAGGTCATTTATATGGCAGAATTAAAATTAAATAGCGTATATAAAAAATATGCCGGTGGCGTAACAGCTGTTAGCGATTTTAACTTAGACATCGCAGACAAGGAATTCATCGTTTTAGTTGGTCCTTCAGGCTGTGGTAAATCAACAACACTTCGT
This sequence comes from Congzhengia sp., assembly GCA_045587965.1. Lineage (GTDB taxonomy): Bacteria > Bacillota > Clostridia > UBA1381 > UBA9506 > Congzhengia. Next base: position 11,397 of record JAZNDH010000022.1, on the reverse strand, counting down.
ATGATTGCAGGTCTTGAAGAAATTTCTGAAGGTGAAGTATGGATTGGCGACACATTAGTTAATGATGTTGCTCCTAAAGACAGAGATATCGCAATGGTTTTCCAGAACTATGCGTTATACCCACATATGACAGTTTTCGATAACATGGCTTTCGGTCTTAAGCTTCGTAAAATGCCTAAGGCAGAAATCAAAGAAAAGGTTTTAGAAGCTGCAAGAATTCTTGATATCGAACACTTGCTCGACAGAAAACCAAAGGCACTCTCCGGCGGTCAGAGACAGCGTGTTGCTTTAGGTCGTGCTATCGTTCGTAATCCTAAGGTATTCTTAATGGATGAACCTTTATCTAACCTTGATGCTAAGCTCCGTGGCCAGATGAGAACAGAAATCTCTAAATTACACGAAAAATTACAAACAACATTCATATATGTAACACATGACCAGACAGAAGCTATGACAATGGGTACTCGTATCGTTGTTATGAAGGACGGTCTCATTCAGCAGATAGACTCTCCACAAACACTTTACGATCATCCTGTTAATATGTTCGTTGGCGGTTTCATTGGTAGCCCAACAATGGACTTTGTTGAAGGCACAATGGAAAAGGCTGATGATGGCGTTTACTTTGTATTTGGTAATTCAAAGGTTAAATTACCTGAAGGCAGATGCGCAAATATTATTGACAACGATTATATTGGTAAAACAGTTGTAATGGGTGTTAGAGCTGAACAAATTCACGACGAAGAAATTTACTTAACATCTTCACCTGACAGCATCGTTGAAGCTACAGTTGAAGTTGTAGAACTTATGGGTTCTGAAACACTTCTTTACTTAAAGATAGAAGGAAGCTCATTCATTGCAAGAGTTGACCCACGTTCAACAGCTAAGGTTGGCGACACAATCAAGGTTGCATTCGATATGAACCGCATCCACTTATTCGACAAAGAAACAGAGCTTTCAATTTTAGGCTAATATTAAATTTAAAGGGACTGTAGCGTTACGCTACAGTCCCTTTTTGGGCTGGACGGAAAATAGCACAGATTGGACAAACTGAGCGAAAGTAAGGCTACACCTTGCTTTCGGTTACCCGAAAGCGTACGTTGGTACGCCAAGTGGCGAAGTTTGTTCGAAACACAAGGCAATAAAAACAGAAGAAATTCATCGAATAACGAATTTCTTCCTTAAGTTTTATCCTGTTTTTTTCTTGTCGTTGGAATGCGAAGGTTTTATAATGAGTTTTTCTTTGCCTTGTGTGGTCTGCGCATTTTGCTACAGCCTCTGTTTTTTATTTTTTAATTAAAACAATCTTCTTTCCTTTTGATTCTATTATACCTTCGTCGTTTAATCGCTTGATTTCCCTTTGCATTGCACTTCTGTCGACACTTATATAATCCGATAGAGCAGAAAGCGACATCGGGAGCAGAAAAGAAAATGAGCCGTTTTTCAGCTCTTGTGATTTAAAGTATGCCAAAAGCTTTTCGCGAATTGAGCGTCTTGTTAAAATTTCTAAATGCTGTGTTTGATAAATAAGCTTTTCGGATATCAGGTGAAACAAATTTTGGGTAAATTGTTTGTGGTGTGGGCATAGATTTTCACAAGGGGAAAGTGCTTTTTGATATCGAAAGGATAAAATTTTACACTCAGATGTAGCAGAAACCATAAATTGGTCACTGCCCAAAGCCTGAAAAAACATATCTCCGAACACAGAATTAGCAGAATACTGCTCCAAAACGGACTTGTTTCCGTCGTAATCGTAGCCGGCTAATTCTGCTGTTCCACTGAGCACAATATATAGGTAGTCGGATGCTTCTTTATGTAACATTATTGTTTCATTTGTGTTACAGTTTTTGATTTTTGCACTCAGACATTTCATCATTTTCTGCCGTTCAAAATCGTTAAAACCGCGAAATAAAGCCAAATTTTCCATTTTTATCTACCCCTTTATATTGTGCTTAAATATTTCAAGTGTCCCTATATTTAGTATTATACTACTTTTTTGTTGCAAATGCAACTTTTTTTTATTTTCATTTAGAGTATAATATAAATCGTTAACGGAAGAAAAGGAGAGTGCTATAAGTGTTAGTTATTAAAAGAGATGGTTCTACAGTAGAATACGACAGAAAAAAAATAGAAATTGCAATTGAAAAGGCAAACAATGAGGTGCCTGCTTCTGAGCGTGTGCCTAAAGCAGATGTTGAAGAAATTTTAGATTATATTGAAGCGAGAAAATCATCAAGAATTTTAGTTGAAGACATTCAGGATATTATTGAGCAGAAACTGATGGAGCTCGACAAATTCGTTTTGGCTAAAACATACATTGTGTATCGTTATAACCGTGCCCTTGTTCGTAAGGCGAACACAACAGATGAATCCATTTTAAGCCTTATTAAAAACGCAAACAAGGACGTTATGGAAGAAAACTCCAACAAAAATGCGGTTGCAGCGGCAACTCAGCGTGACCTGATTGCGGGTGAAGTGTCAAAGGACTTAACCAAAAGAATCCTGCTTCCTGAAAAAATTTCTCAGGCACATCAGGATGGCGTTTTACATTTTCACGATGCCGACTACTTCATTCAGCCTATATTTAACTGCTGCTTGATTGACATTGGAAATATGCTCGATAACGGCACAGTTATGAACGGAAAGCTTATTGAACCACCTAAGAGCTTCCAGGTTGCCTGTACAATCGTAACACAGATTATAGCTTCTGTTGCATCAAGTCAGTATGGCGGACAGTCTGTAGATATTCGTCACCTGGGCAAATATTTAAGAAAGAGCTATGAAAAGTTTAAAAATAATATAGAAAAGAATTCAGATGGCAAAATTGCTCCTGAGCTTATTGAAAAGCTTGCTTATGAGCGTATGAAGGACGAGCTAAAAGCAGGTGTTCAGACAATTCAGTACCAGATTAACACCCTTATGACCACAAATGGTCAGTCTCCTTTTGTTACACTCTTCTTATATATCGATAAAAATGACGAGTATGTTAAGGAAAACGCTATGATTGTTGAAGAAATTCTTCGTCAGCGTTTAGAGGGTATTAAAAACGAGGCAGGAGTTTACATAACGCCAGCGTTTCCTAAGCTTGTTTATGTTTTAGATGAACACAACTGCTTACGCGGCGGCGAATACGACTATGTTACAAAGCTTGCAGTTGAGTGTTCTGCAAAGAGAATGTACCCTGACTACATCTCAGCTAAAAAAATGCGTGAAAATTATGAGGGCAATGTATTCAGTCCTATGGGCTGCCGCAGCTTCTTATCTCCTTGGAAGGACGAAAACGGCAACTACAAATTTGAGGGCCGTTTCAACCAGGGTGTTGTAAGCATTAACTTACCGCAGATTGGTATCGTTGCTAAAGGGAACGAAGAAGTTTTCTGGAAAATTTTTGATGAGAGATTACAGCTTTGCTTTGAAGCTTTAATGTGTCGTCATCGTGCGCTTCTCGGCACAAAATCAGATGTAAGCCCTGTTCATTGGCAATACGGCGCAATAGCTCGTCTTGGCAAGGGCGAAACAATAGACAAATACCTGTTCGACGGATATTCATCAATTTCTTTAGGCTACATCGGACTTTACGAAGTAACAAAAGCAATGAAGGGTGTTTCTCATACAGACCCTGAAGGCAGAGAATTTGCGCTTAAGGTTATGAACCATTTAAGAGAAACAACAGACAGATGGAAGCAAGAAACAGGCATCGGCTTTGCTTTATACGGTACACCTGCAGAGTCCTTATGCTATCGTTTTGCAAGAATTGATAAAGAAAAGTTTGGCACAATCGACGATATCACAGATAAGGGATACTATACAAACTCTTACCACGTTGATGTTCGTGAAAATATTGATGCTTTTTCTAAATTTGAATTTGAAAGCCAGTTCCAAAAGATTTCTTCAGGTGGTGCGATTTCTTACGTTGAAATTCCAAATATGCGCCACAATTTAGACGGTATTGAAGAAGTAGTTAAATTTATTTACGACAACATTCAGTATGCTGAATTTAACACAAAATCTGACTACTGTCATATTTGCGGATACGACGGCGAAATCATTATCAATGATAAAAACGAGTGGGAGTGTCCTGCTTGTCATAACCGTGACCACGCAAAAATGAATGTTACAAGAAGAACCTGCGGATACCTTGGCGAAAATTTCTGGAATGTAGGTAAAACAAAAGAAATAAAGGCAAGAGTACTGCACTTATAAGAGGAAAGAAAATGAACTATTCGGCTATAAAAAAATGCGATGTCGCAAATGGCCCAGGGGTTAGAGTTTCGCTGTTTGTCAGCGGCTGCACACACCATTGCAAGGGCTGTTTTAACGCAGAAACCTGGGATTTTAACTTCGGAAGCGAATTCACAAAAGACCAGGAGGATGAAATAATAAAGCTCTTAGAGCCTGAATATATAAGTGGGTTTTCACTACTCGGCGGAGAACCCTTTGAGCCATCAAATCAAAAGGTTTTGGTAGGACTCTTAAAAAGAATTAAAGAGACTTATCCCCAAAAGACAGTCTGGTGCTACACAGGGTACCTTTTAGATGACGAGCTTTTAAAAGAGAGCCGTGCAAGGTGCGAAGTGACCGATGAGATGCTTTCATATATCGATATTTTAGTAGATGGGGAATTTAAAGAGGATTTAAAGGATTTAAGACTTCGTTTCCGTGGCAGCAGCAACCAGCGAATTATGGATTTAAAAGAAACCCTAAATGGCGACGAAATCGTTTGGTGGAAGGATTTATAAAATGGAAAAAGTAAAAGTTAAATTTACAAAGTTAGACAAAAGCGCATCTGCTCCGGTATATGGAACTCCCTTTGCAGCCGGTGCAGACCTGCGCGCACTTTTGGATGAAAATATAACAATAGAACCACACAAAACAGTATTTATTCACACAGGAATCGCAACCCAAATTCCTGACGGCTTGGTAGGATTGATTTATGCTCGCAGCGGGTTAGCTTGTAAAAGGGGTCTTGCACCTGCAAATTGTGTAGGCGTAATCGATTCAGATTATCGTGGCGAGATTATGGTTGCACTTCATAACTATTCAGACACACCTCAGGAAATTGAACCGAATGAGCGAGTGGCACAGCTTGTAATTGCGCCTTATATTGCGGCGGAATTTTGTGAAGCAGAAAGCTTAGAAGACACCGAGCGTGGAGCAGGAGGCTTCGGCTCAACAGGAAAAAAGTAAAAAATTCAGATTAGTCCCCCGTATAAAACAAAATCCCGTAATACATCAGTATTGCGGGATTTTTCCTTATGTTTTCACTTTTTGATATTATCTCTTCACTTGCTTATTAAATGATTCTATCATTTAATAAACATTGCGTCGCCAAATGAGAAAAACCTATATTTTTCCTTTACTGCTATGTCGTAGGCATTAAGCACATTTTCTCTGCCGGCAAGTGCCGAAACAAGCATAATAAGAGTTGACTTCGGCAAATGGAAATTGGTAATTAAAGCGTCTAAACAACGGAATTTATAACCTGGGTAAATAAAAATTCCTGTTTCTCCTGAGCACGACGAAATAAAACCGTTTTCATCTGCAATAGATTCCAAAACACGAGTCGATGTTGTGCCCACACAAACGACCTTTTTGCCGCTTTTTTTAGTTTCATTTATAATATCGGCGGTTTCTTTTGTTACCACATAGTTTTCTTTGTGCATAACGTGGTCTGAAAGCTTTTCTACCTTAACAGGTCGGAATGTTCCGAGCCCTACGTGCAGTGTAACAAAAGCAATTTTTACACCCTTTTTTTTAATTTCTTCTAAAAATTCTTCGTTAAAATGAAGTCCTGCGGTGGGTGCTGCAGCGGACCCTTCGTGACGTGCATAAACCGTTTGATAGCGGTTTTTTTCTTTTAATTTCTCGTGAATGTATGGTGGAAGCGGCATTTCTCCCAGTTCGTCTAAAATTTCGTTAAAAATTCCATTGTATAAAAAACGAACAACTCTGTTCCCGTTTTCCTTAACTTCTAAAATTTCGCCTGTAAGCTTTCCGTCGCCAAAGGAAATTTCCTTTCCTACAGTACATTTTCTTCCGGGGCGAACAATTATTTCCCAGATGTCGCCCTCTAATTGCTGAAGCAGTAAAAACTCTATAGCCGCTCCTGTTTTATTTGTTCCATACAGGCGTGCGGGCAATACCTTTGTGTCGTTTAAAACCAGGCAATCGCCCTCATCAAGATAATTTATAACATCACGAAATGTACCGTGGGTAGTATTTCCTGTTTCCTTATCAAGTACTAAAAGGCGTGAAGACGGACGCTCAGAGAGTGGTGTTTGAGCTATTAATTCTTCGGGAAGAAAATAGTCAAAATCAGAAAGTGTTAAATTATTTATCTCCATTGTCATATACCTCATTATCCGACCAGATGCTTTCTAATTTGTAAAGTGACGCTGTCGCTTCATCGGGCAGTCTCATACTTATTGCGACAACAAGTGCATTAATTAAAGACATAGGAGCAACCAATGAATCAACAAACGACTCCATATCGGTTTTTGCGATCAAAGGATAATCGCAAAGCTCTAAAATAGGGGAGTTTTCGCCATCTGTAATGCCTATGATTTTTGCATTGTTTTTCTTTGCATACTTTACGGCACGAATGGTACGAAGCGAGTACCTTGGCAATGAAAAAGCAATTAATACGTCGTTTTCACTTATTCTGAACATCTGCTCAAAAATATCACCAACTGATGTGCCGTTTACGAGCTTAATATGGGGGAACAAAAAGTTCAGGTAATAGCTTAAAAATCTGGCAAGCGCAGACGAGCCTCGAAGACCTATGATATAGATTTTTTTTGCGTTAATTAAAGCATCAACAGCACCATTAAAGGCTTGTCTGTCAATTTGTAGGAGTGTTCTTCTGATTTTATCAATATCGGATTCTAAAACAGATGATAAAATATCAGAATCGTGGTACTGCGAATGCGCGTTTTCCATTCGCTGAACGCTTGTGAGCTTTGACTTTGCATAATCATTTAGCGCCCTTTGGAAACGGCTGTATTTTTCATAGCCTAATTCTGCTGAAAATCGCACAACTGTAGCTTCTGAAACACCTGTGGCAAGCGATAACTGCTCAACGTTCATAAATGCGGCTTTTCCGTAATTTTCGCGGATATAGTCCGAAAGCCTTTTATGGCTTTTGCTCATTTTATCATAATTTTTATCAATTTGTGAAATAATATCCATAACGGAAAAAACCCCCAAATTTTGTTCTTTATAAATATAATAATGTTTTTTGGCAAAAAATACAATAGATAAAGGAAAAAAATTTTAAATTTGTGGAAAAATGGTATTGATATTTGAATATCTATTTGCTAAAATGATATTAGTGAGAAATTCGGCTTTTTTGTGAGAGAAGTGTAAAGCTGCTCACAAAAAAACGATTCAGTTAAAATTAAACTCAAAGACTTCGAAGGGAGGAACAAGCGTGGAAATTTCAAGCGCAGTAGTAGTCGGAATTGGCATAGGCACAGTTTTTGTTGGTCTTATTTGCCTGGTTTTGATTTGCTACATTATGAGCACATTTGTAAAAATGTTTACAAAAAAAGAAACAAACGAAGAAATTAAGCCACAGGCTCCGGCTCAGGCATCAGCACAAATACCTAACAAGGGCGAATTTGCAGCAGCAGTTTCAGCCGCAATCGCAGAAGATTTAGGTACAGAAATCACAGGAATACGTATTAAATCAGTTAAAAAACTATAATTAAAAAATGACATTTGAAAGGAAAGAAAAACAATGAAAACATATAAGGTTAATGTAAACGGCACACAGTACATGGTAGAAATCGAACTTATTGACGGCACAAGCGCTCCTGCTCAAACACCAGCTTCTGCTCCAGCTCCGGCACCAGCTCCGGCTCCGGCAACAGCTCCAGCAGGCGGCGAAACAGTTCAGAGCCCAATGCCCGGCACAATCTTAGACGTTAAGGTTTCTGTAGGTGACACAGTTTCAGAAGGTCAGGTTTTAATGATTTTAGAAGCAATGAAAATGGAAAATGAAATTATGGCACCTGTATCAGGTACAATCGCTGCAATAAATGTAAATAAGGGTGCAGCCGTTTCTTCGGGCGACGTTCTTTGTTCTATTAAATAATTCGGAGGACAAAACAAATGACAGCAATTACAAACTTTTTACAGCAAACAGGTTTTTATATGCTTGCCCAGGGCAACTGGGAAACCGTTTTAATGGTTGCAATCGCCTGTGTTTTACTATATTTAGCTATTGTTAAAAAATTCGAGCCACTCTTATTATTACCAATAGCATTCGGTATGTTACTTACAAACTTAATTGGTGCAGAAGTTTTCCACGAAGAGCTTTTTGCGGGCGGTCACGTTCATTGGGATTTATTTGGCGGGGCTGCAAACGAAGCCGGCAAGGTTATTACACCAGGTCTTGTTGATATTTTGTACTTAGGTGTAAAGTTAGGGATTTATCCTTGCCTTATCTTTATAGGCGTAGGCGCAATGACAGACTTTGGTCCTTTAATTGCAAACCCCAAAAGCTTATTATTAGGGGCTGCAGCACAGCTTGGTATATTTGTTACCTTCTTAGGTGTTCGTGAGTTATTCCCTATTATCATCAGCAATTTAGGTGAATTCTTAGGCGGTACACCATTAGAAAAACTTGCGGCATCAGTTGGTATCATCGGTGGTGCCGACGGTCCTACAGCAATTTTCGTTACATCAAAGCTTGCTCCTAATTTCTTAGGACCAATCGCTGTTGCGGCTTATTCATATATGGCATTAGTTCCTGTTATTCAGCCGCCTATTATGAAGGCTTTAACAACAAAGGCAGAAAGACAGATTGAAATGAAGGCGTTGCGCCAGGTTTCAAAAACAGAAAAAATCTTATTCCCAATCGTTGTTACAATTTTTGTTGCTTGGTTAGTTCCGTCAGCAGCTCCACTTGTTGGCTCACTTATGCTTGGTAACTTATTAACAGAATCAGGCGTATGTGACAGACTTGCTAAAACTGTACAAAACGAGCTTATGAATATTGTTACAATTTTCTTAGGAATTTCAGTTGGTGCAACAGCAACGGCGAACACCTTCTTAAACCCATTAACACTCTGTATTATAGCAATGGGTGTTGTAGCGTTCGGTATGGGTACAGCAGGCGGTGTGTTGCTTGCTAAATTTATGAACCTGTTCTTAAAGCAGAAAATCAATCCTTTAATCGGCTCAGCAGGTGTTTCTGCCGTTCCGATGGCAGCTCGTGTATCACAGGTTGTGGGTCAGAAAGAAAACCCCAAAAACTTCCTGCTTATGCACGCAATGGGCCCCAACGTTGCAGGTGTAATCGGTTCTGCTATTGCTGCAGGTGTATTGCTTGCATTGTTCCAGTAATCTGAGATTTTCACAGAAAGGACTATATTATGAGTAAATTATATATTACAGATACAATTCTTCGTGACGCTCATCAATCACAGGCAGCCACAAGAATGACAACAGAAGATATGCTCCCTGCTTGCCGTGCCTTAGACGAAATAGGTTATTGGTCACTGGAATGCTGGGGTGGTGCAACATTCGACTCCTGTATGCGCTTTTTAAATGAAGACCCATGGGAAAGATTAAGAGCGTTAAAGTCAGCAATGCCAAAAACACCGCTGCAGATGCTCTTCCGTGGTCAGAACATTTTAGGCTACAAGCACTACGCTGATGACGTTGTTGCAGAATTTTGCAAAAAATCAATCGAAAACGGTATTGATGTTGTAAGAATTTTTGATGCTTTAAACGATACAAGAAATATGGAAGCAGCAATCAAATACGTTAAAGAATACGGCGGCAAGGTTGAAGCTGCACTTTCTTACACAACAAGCCCTGTTCACAATGAAGACTACTTTGTTCGTCTTGCCTGCGAATTGGAAAAAATGGGTGCAGATGTTATCTGTATCAAGGATATGGCAAATCTGCTTCTTCCTTATGACGCTTACAGCTTAGTTAAAAAGCTTAAGGAAAATGTAGGTGCTCCTATCCATCTTCATACCCATAACACATCAGGTACAGGCGATATGACATATTTAATGGCAGCACAGGCCGGTGTTGATATTGTAGACTGTGCACTGTCTCCTTTATCTAACGGCACAAGTCAGCCAACAACTGAAAGCTTAGTTGCAACCTTAAAGGGTACAGAGCGTGACACAGGCTTGGATTTAGAAAAATTAAGTCAAGCTGCAGTTCATTTCCGCTCGGTTGCGCAAAAATTAAAAGAATCAGGCGATTTAGACCCTAAGGTGTTAAATGTTGATACAAATACACTTTTATATCAGGTACCGGGTGGAATGTTATCTAACCTTATTTCTCAGCTTAAGCAGGCGAATGCTGAAGATAAATATTATGAGGTTTTAGCAGAAATTCCTAAGGTTCGTAAAGACTTTGGTTATCCGCCTTTAGTTACACCTACATCACAGATTGTAGGCTCGCAGGCAGTATTAAATGTTCTCTCAGGCGAAAGATACAAGATGATTACCAAGGAATCAAAAGGTCTTTTACGCGGCGAATACGGTCGCTTACCTGCTCCTGTTAATGAAGAGGTAAGAAAGAAAGCAATAGGCGATGATGAAGTAATTGAGTGCCGTCCTGCTGACTTGATTGCGCCAGAGCTTGATAAATACAGAGAAGAAACAAAGGATTTTGCAAAGTCAGAAGAAGATGTATTAAGTTATGCATTATTCCCACAGGTTGCAAAAAAATTCTTTGATTCACGTGATGGCAAAAGCGAAGCTCCTGCTCCTGTTACACAGACAGCAGACAACAAAGAGCGAGTATTATATGTAGAAGATTTATCATAAATAAAAAAGGCTGTAGCTTATGCGACAGTCACATAGGGAAGTATTAAAGGCAGAGCATTTTGCTCTGCCTTTAATTTTTGTGTAAAAGTGCTGAAAAAATCAGCTTACTACCATTGGCATAAGCATTTCTTTAAACTACAGATTAAAAGCTGTTTTTTAAAGGGGGAGAAAGGAAAGTTTTTCGAGTGTTCCCTTTCTCCCCCTTTAACCACCTCTTTCCCCAAAACTCTTACGCTTGGTCACAAGGAATTTATTTTAGAAAAAACAAACTCGTTTCACTCAAACACGTTTTTTCTAAAAACGATAAATCGTTTTACAATAAAATCCTTGTGACCTATATAGTTATATCGTTTACTATACTTTTTTCTACTATCTGTATTATATGTGCAAAAGCACCCAAAGTATGATAGGAGATAAAATTTTATTATAGTACCAAAGTAAACGGTTTTGTAATTTTGCCGTAAATTGATGCGTTTACTCTTTTCCTTTGCTGCCCGCATCAATTTACCAAAAACATGTTCGAGCGAATGTCGCGAGTTTGTTTTTGGGCAAAAAAAATTACAAAACCAAGCGTAAAAGCGATAGGAAAAGGGGATATAAAGGGGAA
>JAZNDH010000021.1:0-44464 GCA_045587965.1 Congzhengia sp. | reverse complement strand
CTCCCCCTTTAAAAAACAGCTTTTAATCTGTAGTTTAAAGAAGTGCTTATGCCAGTGGTAGTAAGCTAATTTCTAAAACAGCACCCATGCACAAAAATTAAAGGCAGAGCAAAATGCTCTGCCTTTAATACTTCCCTATGTGACTGTTGCCTAAGCTACAGCGTTTTTTATTACGGCTTTACATTTACTGTCTTTTGATTAGTATATATCACTTTTCCTGGTGGTGCACCTGATGGTTTTTTTACATATTTAACATAGGTGTAATCAACAGGCACGTTGGCAGAAGCGGAAGCCTTGGAATATTTAGCGGCATATTTCGCAGCAGCAACTATAGCGTCATCAGTAAATTCTTTTCCGTGCTCGTACCTAAGTAAAACGTGCGAGCCGTGAATGTCCTTAGTATGAAACCAAAGGTCAGAGTTTTTTGAAAGCTTTTGAGTTAATAAATCATTCTGCTTGTTGTTTTTGCCAACCAAAACCACAAACCCGCCATCAATAACAAACTCTAAAGGCTTTGTTGTTTCTTTTTTTCTTTTCTTTATGTCTTTAGGTCTTTTTAAATAGCCCTGTTCAAAAAGCTCATCTGCAATTTCTGTTAAGTCCTCTTCTGTTTCAGCTTTTCGCAATTCTTCTTCAACCGAATATAAATAATCAAGCTCATCTGTCGCTATTTTAATTTGCTTTGCCAACTCTTCCGCGGCAGCTTTTGCCTTATTATATTTTTTAAAATACCTTTGGGCATTTTTTGAAGGACTTAACCGCTCATCTAAGCTAATGGTTACTTCCTTCATTTCAGGGTCATAATAATCGACCACCACTGCTTGCTTTTGCCCGTCAGACAACGCATACAAATTTGCGGTTATGAGCTCAGCATATCGCTTGTATTTTTCCATGTTTTCGGTGTCTGCAAGCTCGTTTTTCTGAACAATAATCTTTTTTGCACAACGCTCTAAATTATTAGAAACAAGCTTTACCAAATGCGCACTTTTCCTTGTTATGCGCTCACGCTTGTCTTTTTCTCTATAAAAATTTTCAGCCACTTCGCTCAGGCTTTTTCCAAAAACTACCTTTGCCGCATCTTTATATTGATTAATTAAAAGTGCTGAAAACTCAAACGGCTTTTCTGTGTCGTTTCTCACTAAATAACAAGGGGTAAACTCTTTATCCTTAACCTTTTTAAACATTTCAAAGCAACAGGCGGCAAGGTCTAAAATTTTAGAATAATCAAGCTCATCTAAATATATATCGCAAATGCCAAAAGCATTATATACAATTTCACGGGCGAGCAAAGGACTTATTCCCAAAAATGACGAAAGTAGCGCCTTATCTGCTTTTAATGATTTATCTTGCGCCTTTAGTATTTCAACAATTTCATTTAGAGAAACTGTTAAAATATTTGCTTTATCCTGACTTGGCGGATTTTCGTACAAAAGACCGGGCAAAACCTGACGAACTGAGCTTACAGAAAAATCAATATGCTTAATTGCATCAATTATTTTACCATTTTCATCTACCAAAATAATATTTGAGTGCCTGCCCATAAGCTCTGAAATTAAGCACTTTTCACATACATCGCCAAACTCATTAGTGCCTTCAAAAACGAGCTTTATAACACGCTCAAAACCTGGCTGAATTGCCTCTTTAAATTTAGCACCCGACAAATGCTTTCGCAAAAGCATACAAAAAAGCGGTGCAACATCGGGACTCTTTTTTCTGTCTTCTGTTATGCACACACGCGCAACCTGAGAGTTTGCAGTAAGTCTGAGCTTTTTAGCTCCACCGCTTCCGCCATAAAATGACACCAACAGCTCATCAGCTTCAGTTTGCTGAATTTTATCAACGCGCGAGCCCAAAAGACCAATATTCAGTTCATTGACAAGCGCTGCTACGCTCACGCCGTCCATTGCCATTTTATTTCACGCCCTTATATAAAATTCTAGTTATATACGCTCTTGGTATAAGCTTTTTTTCAAACCGTTTAATTACTTTAAAGCCCACAAAAAAGGCAGCCACCGATGATAAAATCACAAAAATGTCACTGATTTTCATTGCGTAAGTAATTACCGCAAAAATCAAAGCCACAACAACAGGCATCATATATAAAAAGAAAGCCGCACGAACAACATCGGTTGTGTTGCTTTCAATTTTTACAGTATCTCCAACGTCAGCCGAAACAAGATTTTCTGCAGTTGTTTTTATAGTTGTAGCAACACAACCACCTTTACAACTTGCGCAGTTTTCCCCACAGGCAGAAACTCTTCTCACATTAACTGTTGCCATATTTCCGTTTAAAGATATAACTACACCAATACTTTCCACTTACAATTCCTCTGAGATTTTAATTATTTTTTTGAGTCTGTGGTTTACTCCCGATTTTGAAATCGGCGGATTTACCAGTTCGCCCAATTCTTTTAAATTAGCATCAGGGTTATTAAGTCGCAGATTCGCCATTTCTTCCAACACATCAGGAAGTGCCGACAGACCTATTTTACCTTTAATTTTGTTTATTGCGGCTAATTGTTCAGTTGCGGCTGCAACCGATTTGTTGATATTTGCAATATCACAATTTGCACGACGAGTCACCTTGTTTTTCATATCGTTAAAGATTTTAATGTTACAAAGCTCAAACATAGACTCTGTTGCGCCAAAAAGGCCTAAAATGTCACAAATAATATCGCTCTGCTTAATATATAATACAAACTCTGATTTTCTCGTTACACTTTTAGGCTCGAAGCCTATGTCGGTCATAATTTCTGCCAAATCACGACTCAAATCACGATAATGTGTTTTAATTTCAAAATGATAGCCGTTTTTAGGAGTTTTTACATATCCCGCACCCAAAAAAGCACCCGACACAAAAGATGCCTTACAGCAATCATCATGAACAACAAACGGGTCTGCTAAAAATCTTGTTATACCGTCCTTTAAAAAGCCTAATTCTGCCAAAAAACGCTCAAGATTTTCACTTATATCAATATAATAAATTTTGCCTGTTTTAAAAATTTCAGGCTCTGTATCAAAAAGCTCACAGCAAAGCGCCACAACACGTTCTGCAACAACCTTGCTTTCTGTTCTCATACGAAATATATTCTTTCCGTTTTCAAAAACAGACGCACCGCAAAAGCCTGCAATGCCTGCAAGATGTGCACGTACACAGCAACGTGACGTTGGAAATTCATTACATAATTCATTTTTAACATCAATCGTAAATGACATAATTCTTTGCCTTTCTATTTTGTGTCATACCAGCTGCGACCAACCGCCATATCTACCTTAAGCGGAACAGAGAGTTTTGCTGCAGATTCCATTTCTTCCTTTAAAAGTGCACAAACCTTATCAACTTCGCATTTAGGTGCTTCAATAATCAATTCGTCGTGCACCTGTAAAATCAGCTTTGATGCCAGCTTTTCTTTCTTTAATCTGTTAAAAACATTTATCATAGCGAGCTTAATAATGTCTGCTGCACTTCCCTGAACAGGTGTGTTTAAGGCAACACGCTCCCCAAAGGAACGGGTGTTAAAATTACTCGCTTTAATTTCAGGAATATCACGACGTCTTCCAAACATTGTTAAAACATAGCCGTTATCACGTGCAAATTCCACTGTATCCTTCATATATCTTTGCACATTCGGATAGCTCCCTAAATAATCTTCTATATATTCTTTTGCTTTTTTTACGCTTATTTTTAAATCCTGCGAAAGAGAAAATTCGCCCATACCATAAACAAGACCGAAATTAATAGCCTTAGCGGCACTTCTCATATCAGTAGTTACATCACTCGTTTTTACATTAAAAACCTTAGCTGCGGTTGATGAATGTATATCAAAATCAGAGTTAAATGCATCTATCATATTTTTATCGTTTGCAATATGAGCTAAAACGCGAAGCTCAATTTGTGAGTAGTCTGCGTCAATCAAAACGTAGTCGTCCGACTTAGCTATAAACATTTTCCTCATTTCACGGCCCAATTCGGTTCTAACAGGGATGTTTTGCAAATTCGGCTCTGTTGAGCTGATTCTTCCTGTAACCGTAACTGTTTGATTAAAGCTCGAATGGATTTTTCCGTCACGCTTATCAATGGCAGGAATTAAACCTTCAACATAGGTAGAATTAAGCTTTGCAATTTTTCTGTATTCTAAAATTTTTTCAACTATTGGGTGTGCCCACTTAAGCTTTTCTAAAACTTCAGCATTTGTAGAGTAACCGCTTTTTGTCTTTTTTTGCGCCTTTAATTTTAGTTCTTCAAAAAGCACGGTTGCAAGCTGTTTAGGTGAATTTATGTTAAATTCGTGGCCTGCAAAATTATAAATTTCACTTGTTAACTCTGCCTGCGCTTTTTTTAGTTTTTCTCCAAATTCAGACAACTTTTCAACGTCAACAAAAATTCCTTCACGCTCCATAGATGCCAAAACATAAACCAGCGCCATTTCGATTGTATCAAAAAGCGTAAGTGTTCCACGCTCAGCCATCTTATTTTTTTCATATTCTTTAAGCTTTAAAATTGCTATTGCAAAAGCTCCCAGACTATCGTCATTTTTGGCATCCAGCATATTGTCTAAAGAAATCTGCGCGCCATCTTTTGCGCTGTCACTTAGTATTACTCCCAACAGGTCGGCACAAAGCCCTTCTAAATCATAGCTTTTTCTTGACGGCTCAATTAAATAAGCACCAATTTCCGTATCAAAATCGACATTTTCAACTGTAATTCCCTGTTTTTCCATACAAGCAATTAAGCCCTTTAAATTGTGGGTAGTTTTTTTTGTGTCACTTTCCAAAAAATCTTTTATAGCTTCAATATTTTCATAAAAATCTACAACATAAGCTTTCTTTTCATCTTTAGCAAATGCAAACTTGTCCGACATTTCATCGTAGTAAAAGCAAACATTATCAAACGACAAAAAATCTTTTAATTTTTCTTTTGATAATGTAGAAAAGACAGCATCAAAGCCTGCTTGTTTTTCTTCTTGAGCCTCTCCCGATAAACCCATTTTTTTAATAAAGGACTTAAACTCAAGTCGTGATAAAATCTCATATAATAAGGGCTCATTATACGGTATAACGGCTATTTTTTCTATATCTATATCAATCGGAACAAATCTGTCAATAGTAGCTAAAACCTTACTCATATAAGCATCGTCTTTGCTTTCTTCAAGCTTCTGACGCATTGATTTTGTTATAATTTTATCATCTAGATTTTCATAAACTCCGTCAATAGAATGAAAGGCAGAAATAAGCGTTGTTGCACCCTTCTCACCTATTCCGCGAACGCCTGGAATATTATCAGAAGAATCGCCCATAATAGCCTTTAAATCTATAAACTCTTTTGGTGTAACTCCATATTTTTCAAAAACCTTTTTGTCGTCATAAACTGTGGTTTCGGTGTTACCCATTTTTGTGATAACTAAATGAATATGAGTTCTTGAAGATGCTAATTGCAAATCATCTCTGTCGCCCGTTAAAACACAGCACTCTATATCTTTTTCTTCACAAATTCTGCTTGCAGTGCCTATAATATCATCGGCTTCATAGCCTTCCTTTTCAAAAATTGTGATATTCATAGCACGAAGCACTTCTTTTAAAACAGGAATTTGTTCCCTTAACTCGTCAGGCATTTTGTGACGTGTTGCCTTATAGCCGTCAAACATTTTATGACGAAAGGTCGGTGCCGATAAATCAAAGGCAGCAGCAACGTAATCGGGCTTGATTTCATCAAAATATTTAAAGAAAATATTTAAAAATCCAAAAATAGCATTGGTGTTGAGCCCATCCTTGTTGGTAAGTGGGCGCACCGCATAAAAGCCACGATTTACTATGCTGTTTGCATCTAAGATTAAAAGCTTTTTCATATTGTTCTCCTAATATAAAAAATCGTAAATTTTAATGTTTTTCTTTACCTTTTTAACATAATCATTCGTTTCTTCAAAGGGAATTTTTTCTAAAACCTTTCCGTTTTTACTGTATTCTTTGTTATTTAGCCATTTATTTACATTTGCAGGCCCTGCGTTGTACGCGGCTAAAACATTTTCAAGATTTCCTTCATATAAATTCATCAAATACGAAAGATAAAAGCAGCCTATTTGAATATTTATTACAGGGTCATAAAGAAGATATTCTGAAAATTCCTCCTTGCCCATTTTATCTGCCGCCCACCTTCCTGTAGGCTCCATTATCTGCATTAAACCGATTGCACCCTTGCTTGATTTGGCGGTTTCGTCGTAATTACTCTCCGCTTTTATTACAGAAAACACAAGCTCTTGCGGTACATCATACACTCTGGCATATTTTTTTACGGTCAATTCATAGTCTTTTGGATATAAAAAGCACCCAACCCGCAAAACACCTATAAAAAGCGCTATCAAAATGATAAAACTTACCATAAGCCTTACTAAAAAATTTCTCAAATTAACACCCTTTAATTATCCGCCCAATAATTTCTTCTGCATTTTCCGATTTATCATTGTTGTAAATGGTAATATCGGAATTTTCGATGTAAAAGCTGTCATCCTTCTGGGCATTTATTCTTTCCGTCGCCTCAAGCTCTGTTAAGCTGTCGCGCCTCATAATCCGCTCAATCCGTACTCTTTTATCGGCAACCACACAGATAGTAGTGTCGCAAATATCAGCCAGACCGCTTTCAAAAAGTGCAATCGCATCAATAACAAAGATTGGTGCAGTTGATTTTTTAACTCTTTTTTCAATTTCATCAATAATATATTTATGCGTAATAGTGTTTAATTTATGTAGCTGGGCTGCATCATTAAAAACAATTTTTGCTAAAGCCTTGCGGTCAAGGATGCCACCTGTAACAACGGAATTCCACTCTTTTTTAATTTCTGAAAGAGCAGGACACCCAGGCTCAACAACTTCCCTTGCCACAACATCAGCATCCAAAATTTCGGCACCATAGCTTTTAAAAACTTCGGTTATGGTCGTTTTTCCCGCACCGCTTCCGCCTGTAATACCTACTACCCTCATAAACTCACTCCCTTGAAAAGTTGCCTGACAAACGAGCAGCACACGAAAGATGAGCGTCGCGCTCAACCTTCCAGTCGGACTTTGAGCTTCTGTAATCAAATTGCTTTGTAAATCCGTGAACCTCTTCCTTTTCGTGCTCTAAAATTTTTAGCTCTAACCAATAGAGCTCTTTGGCAAATTCCTCTTTTTTAGAAACCCCGTCAAGCCCTGATAAAAGCTTTGCATAATGATAAAGACACACACCACGGCTTTCTAAAAAGCGCTTTTTAAAATCAGGCTCTTTGCCGTATAAATACCAAAAGGTATTAATAAATTTTTTCATAGTTTTGTCAATTCTTTCGCACACCAAACAGGTGCCCGTTAAACCATTTACCACATCACAAAGAGTTTCCTGAGCGGACTTTTCTTTTTTAAAAAAACCTTTCTTTTTAGAAAAATCTCCTGCTTGCTTTATTCTTTTAATAACATAATCACACCTTGTATCTAAAACCAAGGCAAGCGGCAACGCCTTTTTTGCCCTTGCCATCATTCCAATGTGATTATGGCAATAGCCCTTTTCGTTTGACAAAATACGAAAATCAGGCTCCATCATAGCTGCCCCGAGAGCGTATTCGATTTGCTCACGTTCAAGCTTTTCTTCTAAAAAACAAAATGGACAATCCGAATTTTCATCAAGTGCCTCAGTTAAAGGAATTGTGTAAATTGTCTCAACCATACTTTTCTCCTAAATTAGTGAAATCTGCTCGCCTGATAAGTCATCATCCTTTAAATACGCCCCACGAGCAGGGATATTTTTCGTTCTGTAATAATCAAAATCTGTAAATGTCACTTCATCAAGCGTTGTAATTTTCTTTAACGTGCTTCCCTTTTTAGGTGTTAAAACAGCAACACCCTGGGTGCTTCTTGTGGATTTTTCAGCAATTTTAGATGTGTTAAAAATCAAAACCTTATTGATGCTTGAAAAAGCTACAAGCTCGCAGTCTGTATCAATTTTTCTCATATCTGTGAGTCGCGACTTGTCAGAATACGCTGCTGTCAGCTTCTTGCGGTTTGTCTTTGTTTCGTATGCCGACATAGGAACTTTTGCAATTTTCCCGTTTTCAAAGGCAAAGAGCATATATCCTTTATAATCACTTGTCACAACCATATAAAGAATGGACTCTCCATCGTCAAGACCTAAAATATTGGGCAAAAATTCCCCTAAATCGCTCGCCTTGCAGGTTGGGATGTCATTAATTTTCATTTTGTAAACATTCGACTTATCGCTAAAGAACAATGCATCATCTCTGTTTGAGCATTCCACATCACATATAAATCTGTCGTCTTCCTTTAACTTATGAACATTACTTGCACGAAGTGAAGCGAGCGTCACTTTTTTAACATAGTTTTGTTCAGTAAAGTACATTCTTACGTTGTAATCTTCAACTGTTTCTTCAATTTTTTCTTCAATTACATCATCAGCCGATATGATTTGTGTTTTTCTTTCTTTTCCGTACTTTTTGGAAATCTCTGAAAGCTCTTTTATAATCACTTTTTTAATAGCTAAATTACTTGAAAGTGTTTTACTGATATCTGCAATATCTGCACGTAAATCTGCAATATCTGCCAGGCGCTTTAAGATGTGCTCTTTATTTAAATTACGAAGCTTTATTTCCGCTACAAATTCAGCCTGAAGCATATCAATTGAAAAGCCTTCCATAAGGTTAGGAATAACCATAGCATCTTCTTCGGTGTTGCGGATTATAGCAATGGCTTTATCAATATCAACTAAGATTTTTTCCAACCCCAACAACAAATGAAGCTTATGATTTTTCTTATCCAAATCAAAGTTAAGACATCTTTTAACACATTCCATTCTGAATTTTGTCCACTCAGAAAGAATTTCACGAATACCCATAACTTTAGGAGTGCCATCAACTAAAATATTAAAGTTACAGCTAAAGGTATCTTCTAAAGGCGTCTGACGGAACAGCTTTGCCATAAGCTTTTCAACGTCTGTGCCACGCTTTAAATCTATTGCAATTTTTAGGCCTTTTTTGTCTGTTTCATCACGAACATCTGAAATTTCTTTTAATTTTCCTGCTTTTACAAGCTCAATAATTTTATCAATTATTGCTTCAATCGTTGTGGAATAAGGAATTTCTGTTATTTCAACGCAGTTATTTTTCTTATCATAATTATATGTTGCACGAACCTTAATGCTGCCCCTGCCTGTTTCAAAAATATTTTTCATTTCTGCTTCATTGTAAATGAGCTGACCACCTGTAGAAAAATCAGGTGCTAAAATATGAGGCATTAAATCTGCATTTTCGTTTTTAAGATACTCTATTTCAGCGGCACAAACCTCAGCCAGATTAAAGCTGCAGATGTTTGATGCCATACCAACAGCAATACCCATATTTGAGTTTACTAAAATATTCGGAAAAGTTGTAGGAAGCAATGACGGCTCTTTCATGGTGCCGTCGTAATTGTCAACCATATCAACTGTATTTGAATCAATATCCTTAAAAATTTCAGAGCAAATCGAGCCGAGCTTTGCCTCAGTATATCTCGATGCGGCAAAAGCCATATCGCGTGACTGGTGCATACCGAAATTACCCTTAGACTCAACAAATGGGTGCAAAAGTGCTCCGTGGTCACGAGTAAGTCTTACCATAGTTTCATAAATTGCCATATCACCATGTGGGTTTAACTTCATAGTTTGTCCCACAACATTGGCAGATTTTGTCTTCTCGCCTGTTAACAGCCCCATTTTATACATAGTATATAAAAGCTTTCTGTGCGACGGCTTAAATCCATCAATCTCAGGGATAGCACGAGATACGATTACACTCATGGCGTAAGGCATATAGTTTGTCTCTAAAGCCGACACAACGCTCTGGTCTTTATATAAGTTCATATTATCAATACCTTTCACAAGTATACTTTCCCATAATAATCTACTATATATTGTATCACAAACATCTAAAAAATTCAAGAAAAAAGTACCATTTACACAATGGTACTTTCAAATTTAATCTAATTCTTTTTGTCCTGTATATAATTCATAATATCTTCCGCCCTGAGCTATCAATTCTTCGTGTGTGCCACGCTCAATAATTTCCCCATGCTCTAACACCATAATGGCGTTTGCATTTCGTACAGTAGACAGCCTATGAGCAATAACAAAGGTGGTTCTGTTTTCCATAAGTCTGTCCATACCTTTTTCTATGTGCTTTTCAGTCCTTGTATCAACCGAGCTTGTTGCTTCATCAAGCACTAAAATCGGTGCTTTTGAAAGGGATGCACGAGCAATGTTTAAAAGCTGACGCTGACCTTGTGAAAGATTTGAGCCATCTCCACAAATCATAGTGTTGTAGCCATCAGAAAGGCGCATAATAAACGAATGTGCCGATGCAACACGCGCAGCTTCAATTACTTCTTCGTCGGTGGCATCAAGTCTGCCGTACCTTATGTTTTCCATAATTGTGCCTGTGAAAAGGTGTGTATCCTGCAATACCATAGCGATATTTTTGCGCAAAAACTCACGATTATAGTCAAAAATATCAATTCCGTCAATGGTTATTTTACCGCTTTTTATGTCATAAAATCTGTTAAGCAGATTCGTTATTGTGGTCTTTCCTGCACCTGTTGAGCCAACAAAAGCAATTTTCTGACCGGCGTGTGCCCATAGTGATAAATCCTTTAATACAACTTTATCGTCTCTGTAGCCGAATGTCACGTTTTCAAATACAACATCTCCACGAATTTCCCCGCTTTTTATTGCATTTTCGTCACTTTCTGCTTCAGGCTCTTCATCTATAATATCGAACACACGTTCAGCACCGGCAAGTGCCGAAAAAACAGTTGACATCTGCATAGAAATTTCGTTAATAGGCTGTGAAAATTGCTTGGAATACGTTGCAAAAACCGTAAGTCCTCCAATATCAAATCCGTTGAGTAATGCCAAAACGCCACCAATACCGGTTGTGAGTGCATAGCAAATCTGACTGATATTTCCCATAACAGGACCCATAATACCGCCAAAAAACTGTGCATTCATTTGTTTTTTTCTTAAATCATCATTTAAAAGAGCAAACTCACAGCAGCAATCATCCTCGTGTGAAAACGCCTTAACTACCTTCTGACCTGTTACTGTTTCTTCAATATAGCCATTTATAGCTCCTAAAGCTGCCTGTTGCTGCTTATAGTATTTCGAGCTGAACTTAGCAATTACTCCGCCACCCTTTAAAAATACAGGTATAAAGACAATAGTGATTAATGACAGCCACACATTTGTATAAAGCATCATAAAAAGTGTGCCGACAACAGAAATTGCACCCAAAATAATGCTCATTATAGAAGTGTCCAACATCATTCCCACATTATCTACGTCATTTGAAAAGCGGCTCATAACTTCGCCCTTGCTGTTGGAATCATAAAATTTAACGGGCAACTTTTGAAACTTGGCAAATAAATCGTTTCTGATGTCTTCAATGGCGTTTCTTGATGTTATAAGCATAGCTCTCCTTTGGAAATATTCAGCAAAAATAGAAACAAGATAAACCCCCAAAAGCACCAATATTGCATACAAAAAGCCTTCAAGCTTACCTACTGCAATATAGTTGTTGATTATAGGTCTTAACATATAAGAGCCTGCAATATTGGCAACCGAGCGGATAATAACTAAAATTATCGCAACAATCAAAGCCAGCTTATGCTCGGCCATATATTTTAAAAGCCTTGATATAACGTGCCTGGTTTTTTTCGGCTTTCCGTCGCCCATTGCTCTTGCACGAGCAGCAGGACCACCACCTCTTGGACCAGGGCCGTGACCGCCAGGACCAGCAGGCGTTGCCGCACCATATTTGTTATATTGCCTTTTTAAAGCTTCTAAATCTCTTGCTGCCATTAACTATTCGCCTCCTTTTTTTCATTTTGCGAATAGTAAATTTCGCGATATTCTTCGTTTGTTTCTAAGAGTTCTGAATGCGTGCCAATGCCGACAACCTTACCTTCGTCCATTACTATAATTTTATCAGCATCGCAAACAGAAGAAATTCTCTGTGCAATAATGATTTTTGTCATATTGGAAAGCTTGTTTAAAAAAGCATCTTTAATTTTTGTTTCTGTCGCTGTATCAACAGCACTTGTGCTGTCGTCTAAAATCAGAATTTTAGGGTTTTTAATAAGAGCTCTTGCAATACAAAGACGTTGCTTCTGACCGCCTGAAAGGTTAGTAGCGCCCTGACTAAGCTCACTTTCATAGCCCTCTTTAAAATCCTTTATAAATGTATCCGCCTGAGCGTAGTCCGAAAATTCACGAACTGTAGCCTCATCGGCACTATCATTTCCCCAACGGATATTATCGTAGATCGTACCTGAAAAAAGCACATTCTTTTGCAATACCATACCAATGCCTTTTCTGAGATTTTTAAGGCTGTATTCTTTTACATCTGTGCCGTCAATCAAAACACTGCCACTATCAACATCATAAAATCTCGGTATAAGTGACACTAATGTTGTTTTACCGCAACCTGTAGAGCCGATAATTCCAACAGTTTCACCGGGCAAAATTTCAAAGCTCACATTATCTAAAACGGCATTTTCACTGTTTTTGTAGTACCTGAATGAAACGTTTTTGAACTCTATTTTTCCGTAATTAATAGTTTTTTCCTTTTCTATAGCTTGAAAATCATTCAAATCAGGCACTTCGTCTAAAACCTCGGAAATTCTTTTAGCAGAGGCAAGCGCACGAGAAGATGTCATAAACATCATAACAACCATCATTAGTGAAAATAAAATCTGCGTTACATATGTAATAAATGCAGTTAAATCTCCAACTAAAAGGTTGCCAATAACAACCTGATTTCCACCAACCCACAAAACGATAACTGTTGTCACGTTCATAAAAAGCATAATCATAGGATGCATAAAAAGCATAACCATAAGAGCAGAAAGTGCCGATTTTTTCAAATCTCTGTTTGCATTTTTGAATTTTTCTCTTTGATAATCTTCCCTTACAAATGACTTTATAACTCTTACGTTAGTAAGATTTTCCTGCACATTTGTGTTAAGTGCATCAATCTTTTTTTGCATTTTTGAAAATCTCGGAAAGCCAATTCTTACAACCGAAAAAATTCCTATTGCAACAACAGGAATAATTGCTAAAAATATAACCGACAGCGACGGGCTCAGCATTATTGCCATAATAAGCGCACCTATCAACATTCCGGGCGAGCGCAAAAACATACGTAAAAGCATATTAACAAAATTCTGAAGCTGTGTTACGTCGTTTGTAAGCCTTGTAACAAGTGAGCCTGTTTCAAATTTATCAACATTCGCAAATGAAAAGCCCTGAATTTTTTTATACACATCATCACGCAAATCTGCCGCAAAATTAACCGATGCACGAGCGCCGAAATATGCGCCCCCAACACCGCCTGCCAGCATTAAAAAAGCGGTTACAACCATCATAGCGCAAATTCCGACAATATGCGAAACGCTCATACCGCTATTTACCGAATTTATTACAGAACCAAAAAATTTAGGCATTAACACTTCGCCTACAACTTCAACTATCATACACAAAGGCCCTAAAATAAAATACATCAAATGCGGTTTTACATATTTTAGCCAACGCTTCATAATTTTTATCTCCATTCTATGAAAAAAGAGCCACTTTTGTTTTACAAAAATGGCATTCGCTGCAGCAAAAACTATACTACAACATAATTATACTATTCAGGATATTTTTAGTCAATGAATTTCATAAATTGTTTAAAATTTATTTTTACCCGTTTTAATTTCTTCTGTTTCGTCTAAAACAGGTGTCGCCTGAAAGCTGTAAATATCCATATAAGATTCCAATTCTTCTTCTGTGGCAAAATGTGTAACAAGTCCCGTACATTCATTCATAGAACAGGCATTAGCTAAATCAAATTTGTCTAATTGCTCGTCTGTAGGTCTTTTTTCTTTTTCATTTTCCATTAAATCACCCCGTAATTAGCATTTACATTTTCTCAAAAAAATATAAAGCTAAAAATTTCTTGTTTTTTTTATTTGTTTATGTTAGAATTAATTTATAAAATGTAATTTTTTTGAAAGGGTGGCAATTATGGAAGAAAACACAAAAAACATTCAATCAAATATAGAAAATAATGAAGAAATCGAATATGAAGAAGTTAAAAAGCTCCCGCTTGGTGCTTTTATCGGCATAGGCTTTGCATTTGGTCTTGCCGCTGGCTTTTCATTGGGTAATCTTTTAATTAATCAGATGTTTGGTGATATGAAAACCACTGGCTTTGCAATCGGAATGGTGTTCTGCATTGTAGTTGGCAGTTTAGGCGGACTTGTTTTGGGGCTTGTAAATAAAGCAAAGGCTAAAAAATAATTTATAAAAAATGCAACTGATTTTTTAAACGTATGACCAAATAATAAAGAACCCTGCGCTTTGCGCAGGGTTCTTTATTATTTAGAAAAATTATTTTTTATCTCTTAAAAACCAAGGAATTTCTACTTCAGAAGGAGCAGCAGGTTTTGATTCTGTACGATTTACATTAACTGCAGGTCTTTGTGTCATAGCGCCGCCTTTGTAAGCAGGAGCTGATGAGAATAATGTTGTAGGAGCGTTAACTGCTGTGCCATAAACACCTTCAAAGCCTGTAGCAATAACTGTAATAGAAACCTCATCCTTCATATCTGGGTCAATCATAACACCGAAGATGATGTTTGCATTCGGGTCAACAGCGTCTGAAACTAAGCTTGCAGCGTTGTTAGCTTCGAATAAGCTTAAGTCAGGACCACCTGTGATATTAATTAAAATACCACGAGCACCGTCGATTGTTGTTTCGAGCAATGGAGAAGAAATTGCCATTTTAACTGCATCTTCTGCACGCTTTTCGCCTGAAGCACGGCCAACACCCATGTGAGCCACGCCTGTGTTTTTCATAATTGTAACTACGTCAGCAAAGTCAAGGTTAATGAGTGCCTTGCCTGTGATAAGGTCTGAAATACCCTTAACACCCTGAAGTAAAACTTCATCAGCCATTTTAAAGGCATCAATAACTGTTGTATGCTGATTAGAAATCTGCATAAGTCTGTCGTTAGGGATTGTAACAATAGCGTCAACAGATTCTTTAAGCGCTGCAATACCTTCGTCTGCACGGTTGCTTCTCTGCTTGCCTTCAAACATAAATGGTTTTGTAACAATACCTAATGTTAAAACGCCCATATCCTTTGCAATCTGAGCAACAACAGGAGCCGCACCTGTACCTGTGCCGCCACCCATACCTGCTGTAACGAATACCATATCGCTACCACTGATTGCCTGAGCAATTTCATCATAGCTTTCTTCAGCAGCCTTTGCGCCAACCTCTGGGTTAGCACCTGCGCCTAAGCCTTTTGTTAATTTTTCGCCAATTTGAATTTTCTGATTTGCCTGTGATGATAAAAGTGCCTGTTTATCTGTGTTAATAGATACGAATTCAACGCCGCCTAAACCTGCATCAATCATTCTGTTTACAGCATTGTTACCGCCGCCACCAACACCAATAACTTTAATCTGAGCAATACTTGCTCCGCCATTATCAAAATCAAACACTTGCTTTTTCCTCCTCTTTTGTATGTAATAACTGTCTGTTTAATTTTAAAAATTTATAAAATGCATACAATAAAATTATGCATATATTCTAAACACAATTAATTATACCACAACATATAGATAATTACAAGCATAAAATTAAATTTTTTTACAAAATTGTTAAATTTTCTGCCACATATCTTAAAATGCTTTAAAAAGCCATTATTCTGCACTTTTTTCGCTATTTTTATTTTCTGTCTTTTGCTCTTCGTTTTCTTCTGTGTTTTCTTCTTCAGTCAATTTTTTGATTAGTTCCCCTTCTTCACGGAGCTTTTTAATGTTTTCGTACTCGTCAACCGTGTATGTACCGAAGTAACCCTTGTCCGTCGTCAAATCAAGATAGCTGCGCTCTGTTTGCTTTATTTGCGGAATAATAGCATCTAACATCTTGATTTTTCTCTGGAGTGATTCTATTGTGTCAATCGGACCAAATGTCACTCTCATTCCTGAGCGCATAATCATCATAAAATTCGAAGAATCGTTGATGTCAAACTCGTCAATTTCCGACCAGTAGTTGCTTTCATAAAAGCATTTTACATATTCCATATTCTGCTTTGTTAATTCATAATTTTCAGATGTGATTTTTTGTCCCACATCAGCCTTGCTAACGCAAACACCCTTTACAATCGGAATCGGAAGCTCTGTAACATCAGTTGTTTTAAATAAAACCTTGCCGTCGATAGTTGTAATTACAAATTCTTTAGGTGTATCTATAATTATGTCTTCTTTGGATTCTACCAACACTATTTTTATTTTTGCCGGAAATTTTCTTATAATTTCAGCACTTTCAACATAAGGCATTTCTTTTAGCTTTGCCGTTGTCTTTTTAGTGTTTATTCTAAAAATATTCTGTCCTTTTTGAATGTTTGAAGCAGCTATTATTTCTTCGGTCGGAATAGCGTTGTTGCCTTCAACCACAACTTCAGTTACACCAAAAACAGGCGTAAAGAGACAGATACATAAAGCAACAACGAGCCCCAAAACACTTGCTGCTACAATTCTTCTTGTTCTCATTTTTCTTTTGTACTTTTCCGCCTTTGTAAGCCTTTTCTTTTGCATATCATCATCTACCCTTCGTACACAACATCTGCCCCCAGGGCCCTTAGATTTTCTTCAAGATTTTCATATCCACGATAGATAAATTCAGGAGAATTTATCTCTGTTTTACCTTCTGCCGAGAGTGCCGCCACAACGAGTGATGCTCCACCCCTTAAATCTTCGGCTTTAACGCAAGCCCCGGAGAGCTTTTCTACACCAAAAACCGCAGCCACACGACTATCTATACTGATTTTTGCCCCCATCCGCATAAGCTCTCCTGCCGATTTAAAACGGCTTTCGAATATTGTTTCTGTAATGAGAGTTGTTCCCTCGCTCTTTAAAAGCATTGCCAAAAAGAGCGATTGAGCATCAGTAGGAAACCCGGGGTAAGGCATAGTTTTTATATTACCCGGACTTTTTATAACATCAGGTGCTTTAATTCTTACTCTGTCCTTTTCTTTTTCTATTTCGCAGCCACAGTCAGAAAGCACCGCAAGTATTGCCGATAAATGCTCTGTGCAAACATCCGTTACAGTTATTTCACTTCCAGTTGCCGCAGCAGCACAAAGATACGTTGCCGCTACAATTCTGTCGGGCATAACTTTGTGTGTGGCAGATTTAAACTCACATCCTCCTTCAATAGTAACAGTAGATGTTCCAGCGCCTGAAATGTTAGCCCCCATAGAATTTAAAAAGCGCGCTAAATCTTCTATTTCAGGCTCTCTGGCGGCATTTGAAATTACAGTTACACCGCTTGCTGCACACGCTGCAAGCATAATATTTTCAGTTGCCCCTACACTCGGAATATCCAAATGAATATCCGTGCCCTTTAAATTATCTGCACGACAAATTAAATACCCGTGCTCTTCTTTAATTTCTGCACCTAACTCACGAAGTGCCTTAATATGTAAATCAATAGGTCTTGGACCTAACTCACACCCACCGGGCGATGATATTTTTGCTTCCTTTTTCCTTGCTAAAATTGCACCTAAAAATATAACCGACGAGCGCAGCTTCCGCATTAAGCTTTCAGGAATAAAGCTGTTCATCTGACCGCTTGTGTCAACTGTTAACGTGTCTTTTTCTCTTGTAACCTTTGCCCCCAGCTCGCGTAATATCTCACAGGTTACCGAAACATCCGAAAGACAAGGGCAATTATGTATAGTATGCACCCCTTCTGCCATGACTGTTGCCGCCAAAATCGGAAGAACTGCATTTTTTGCTCCGTGCACCCTTACCGTGCCCGAAAGCTTTCTGCCGCCGTTTACCACAATTTTTGACAACACACGCACCTCCCTGATAATAAATAAAATTCATTACCATAGTATGCGGTTGTGTTTTTTTGGTTACTTTTCGGCTAATTTTTCAACTATATCACAAATTCTCTTAGTGCCATCAGAAATTGCAAGTGCTTTTGCCTTTTCTGACATTTCTTTGAGCTTTTCTCTGTTATTTATAAGTTCATTTACTTTATCTGAAATTGTATTCTCACGAATGTCACGCTCAGGAATCATAATTGACGCGCCCCTGTCAGCAATAGATTTTGCATTGTATTCCTGATGATTGTGTGTCACATTGGGAGACGGTATCAAAATAGATGCTCTTCCCAAGGCGCAAAGCTCACTTACAGTTACTGCACCTGAGCGCGCAACTACCAAATCAGCTGCTGGTAAGACTTCATGCATATTATGAATATAGGGCACTATTTCTATATTTTTAGCTAACTTGTTTTTATCAATTTTTTCTATAACTTCATTATAAAAGCGCTCGCCTGTGCCGCCTAAAATTTTTACATTTTCACAATCTATATTATTTACAATGTCGCACAGAGCGTTATTAATCGTGCGCGCTCCGAGTGAGCCACCAACTGTTACGATAAAAATTTCGTCTTTAATAAAAAGACGCTCTCTTGCTTCTTCATAAGACAAATCAAACAGATTTTCACGCAAGGGATTGCCTGTTAAAACACACTTTTTTGAAACCTTATCCGATACATATTTTTTCATATCATCAAAGCTTGTAGCTACAACATCTGCAAAAGATGCTGCCATTTTTACAGTCATTCCCGGAAATACATTCTGCTCGTGGATTAATGTTGGAATTTTAAGAGCATTTGCTGCACTCATAACAGGCGCACAAACATATCCACCGGTTCCAACTACAACATCTGGAGCAAAATCCTTAATGATTTTTTTTGCTTTTTTGATTGCCTTTATATATTTAATCAAAACCTGAACGTTTTTAAATGTAAGCTTTCTTATTAAGCCTTCAACTTCAATAAATTTAATCAAAAAGCCTTCTTTTTGCACTAAGTCTTTTTCCATACCCGACTCGCGACCTACAAAAAGAATTTCGGCATTATATTCTCTTTTCATTCTTTTTGCAATAGCAATAGCAGGGTTAATATGACCTGCAGTGCCACCGCCTGAAACTAAAATTTTCAATGTCTTAGTCCTTTCTGTTTAACAGATATTACCTGTCGCTTATGCTTTGAAACATTCAGCACTATGCCCATTGCCGCCATCAAAAATATGAGTGAAGAACCGCCTGCCGAGAAAAACGGCAGACTGATACCCGTTGTTGGTATTAGTTTCGTTACAACGGCAATATTTAAAAATGTCTGCCAGCCAACAAGTGATATAATTCCTACAACAAGCATTGTACCAAAGCTATCGGGAGCATTTACAGCAATTTTAATACCGCGCCAAATTAAAACACCAAAAAGTGTTATTATAACAAATGCACCGATAACTCCCAATTCTTCGCAAATTATAGCAAATATAAAGTCATTCTGCGGCTCTGAAACATACATAAATTTCTGCCTTGAATTACCAAAGCCCAAACCAAAAAATCCGCCCGAGCCAATAGCGTATAATGACTGTACTATCTGCCAGCCGTCGCCCTGTTTATCTGCAAACGGGTCAAAATACGAGTTCATTCTGTCTGCACGATAGTCAGCACCAAAGGCTAAAGCTATAACGAGCGGCACAGCAACAGCAAGTGCCATCCAGAACCATTTCATCGGGAAACCGCCGACAAGCAGCATAGTAGCTATAACAAAACAGATAATTATACATACGCTAAGATGCGGCTCTGCCAGCAAAAGTCCGAACATAAAAAGCAACACCAGTGCATATTTAAAAAGATACGATATGTTCTTTATTCTTCCTTTTGCTTCGCTTATTACCTTGGCAAAAAACACAATTATCGTGATTTTTGCAATTTCTGATGGCTGAATTGTAGCAAAACCAAAACCCAGCCAGCGCCTTGCGCCTTTGAGCGGAGTTGTAAATAAAACAAGCACCAATAATAAAAATGTAACGCCCATTATCAGCTTTTGTATTTTATCAGCTTTATATATCCTGTAATCAATTCTTGATGTTAAAAACATAAAAGCTACGCCAACCACAGCATATATTGCCTGACGGGTAATAAAGTAAAGACCGTCACCATACCTGTAATTAGCAGAAGGATAGCTTGCACTAAAAACCATTAAAAGTCCTAAAATCACAAGTGTAATTACAGTAGCTAAAAAGCCTGCATCAATTCCGGACTTTTTAATAACCGCACGTTCTTCGGAACTATATTCAACTCTTTTGGATTTACGAGCCTTAACAGCCATAAAAAATCCTCCTAAATTTTATAAAAATATATAATAGCTTAAAATACAAAGGATAGCCGCTACCGAAGAAAACAGTAGTACAATTTGTCGCTCATTCAAACCACACATTTCAAAATGATGGTGTATAGGGCTCATTTTAAAAATTCTTTTACCAGTCAGCTTAAATGATGCAACCTGTAAAATGACGGACAAAGTTTCCATTAAAAATACTCCGCCTGCAACAATTAAAATTAAGGGCAACTTTAACATAATTGCCCCCAATGCCACACAACCGCCTAAAAACAGCGAGCCTGTGTCGCCCATAAAGATTTTCGCAGGATTTGCATTAAAGAATAAAAATCCTAAGCAGGCAGCAGACACCGCACCCATAAATACTGCGACCTCAGTATTTGAAAGCTTAATTGCACAAATCATTAAAAATACTGAAACTATAAAGGTTACAGATGAAGCAAGTCCATCTAAACCGTCGGTTAAATTCACGCTGTTTACTACAGCAAGCTCAACAAAAACAATTAAAATCGGTGCAAGTATTCCTAAATTCACAGGCACCTTTATAAAAGGAATAATTATTTCATTATTTATAACACCTGTATTTATCGCATAAACTGCAATTAAAACCGAAGCTAAAAGCTGTGCTAAAAATTTTTGACGGGAAGTAAGCCCTAAATTTCTTTTTTTAACAACCTTTATATAATCGTCGGCATATCCTACAATACCAAATAAAACAGAGCCAATAGCAAGAGTTACAACAGAGTGTATATTAAAGCCAAAAACAAGAGCTGCTAT
Source organism: Congzhengia sp. (assembly GCA_045587965.1). Lineage (GTDB taxonomy): Bacteria > Bacillota > Clostridia > UBA1381 > UBA9506 > Congzhengia. Next base: position 23,423 of record JAZNDH010000021.1, on the reverse strand, counting down.
TATCATTGCTGCAACAACGGAAATCGCAATAGCTATACCGCCCATTGTCGGTGTTCCGCTTTTTTTAGCGTGCCAGGATGGTCCTTCTTCCCTTATTTCCTGACCGAATTTCAGCCTTCTTAAAATAGGAATTAAAACTGGTGTTAAAATAACACATATTAAAAGTGATAACCCCATTGCCAAAAGCAAAGCACCCGTATTCAAAAAAATCAGCTCCCTTTTCCTGTGATAAACTAAAAATTATTTTTCAAAAATTCTGTAATCTGCTCTAAAGCCATTGCACGTGACGCTTTTATTAAAACAACACTTTTATCGGATATAAAATCAGAAAGCGAAATTAATGCATCAGAAACAGTATCAAAAGAAACTATGTTCTGTCCGTCCATACCATTTTCATAAGCACCCTGAGCAATATTTCTTGCATGCTCTCCTATCGTTACCAATACATCTATGCCATTTTTTACAACGTGAGCACCTAAATCATAATGTGCCTTTTCACTGTAATTACCAAGCGCCTTTATATCACCTAAAATTGCCACCTTTTTATCTTCGTATTTTCCTAAAACAGAAAGTGCAGCTTCGACTGACGCCGGTGCTGCATTATAGCAGTCATTTATAATTGTAATTCTCGGACATTTTATTATATCCATTCTCATTTGAGTCATCGAAAAGTCCGACAAAGCGTTTGATATTTCGTTTTCAGGAATTTCAAAAACAAGACCTGTAGCAATAGCTAAAAGTGCATTTAAAACATTGTGTTCTCCTGGAATCGGAAGTAAAACCTTAAATTCCTTACCCATACCCTTTGCTACAAACGATACATTGTTATGAGTAGCTGTAATATCACACGCCACTACATCCGCCTTTTGATTTTTAACGCCTACTGTAATAACACGTTGCGGAATTTCTCCCTTGTGACGCATTAAAATTTCATCATCGCCGTTTAAAATTACAGTGCCGCTTGCTTTTGTATTCTTAAAAATTTCTGATTTTGCTTTATAAATATTTTCCTGTGAGCCTAATATTTCAATATGCGACATACCGATATTCGTTATTATAGAAACTGCTGGATTTACAATATATGAAAGCCTGTCTATTTCTCCAAAATGGTCCATACCCATTTCAATTACTGCCGCTTCAATGCTCTCATCAGCAGAAAATACTGTTAACGGAACACCTAATTCGTTGTTGAAATTCCCTTGATTTTTTAGGGTATTAAACATTTTAGAAACAACAGAATATGTCATATCCCTTGTTGTTGTTTTACCCACACTTCCGGTAATACCAACTACAGGCACACATATTTTTCTCATAATAGCTCTTGCTATTTTTCCAAGTGCCTGTATGGTGTTTTCAACCTTTATTATTGTACCGGTATGAGCAACATCTTTTTCGCACAAAGCACAAACAGCACCGTTTGAAAAAGCACTTTCTATAAAATCGTGCCCATCGACATTTCCTCCTGAAACTGCGGCAAAAAGCGCCCCGTTTTCTGATTTTCTGCTGTCTGTTGTGATACTTGTAACTATGCCGTTGGGATTTCCGCAAAGAAGCTCTCCAGAACATACATCTATAATTTCTGATATTTTTAACGGTATCATATCGCACCTCTACTTCGCTTCACTAAGATATTCCGCTATAATCTCTCTTTCATCGAAATGATTTTTTGTTTTTCCTACTATCTGATAGGTTTCGTGTCCCTTGCCCGCTAAAATGATGCAATCTCCACGTTTCGCAAAAGAAAGTGCATAACCAATCGCTTCACGTCTGTTTTCAATAACAATATGCTCACAATCAGTTTCGTTTACGCCAACCATAACATCTTCAATGATTTTTGCAGGGTTTTCTGTTCTTGGGTTGTCTGATGTTACTATGCAGTAATCGGAAAGACGCGCAGCAACACTGCCCATTACAGGACGCTTTGTGCAGTCGCGGTCACCACCGCAACCAAACAGAGTAATAACTCTTCCTTCGCAAAATTCTTTAACTGTGCTTATAATATTTTCTAATCCATCGGGCGTGTGAGCGTAATCTATAATTACTGTATAATCGGTATTTGTATATACTGTTTCACATCTGCCCATAACACCCTTAGCAAACGTAAGTGCTTCAATAGCCTTTTCTACAGAAATGCCTGCTGCTATAACAGAGCCGAGAGCTGTAAGTGCGTTATAAACCGAAAACTTTCCGGGGATGCCCAAACGCACCTTATATACCTTGCCTTCGTATTCCATATTGAAAATAACGCCGCGGGCAGAAATTTTAATATCATACGCCTTAAGACTTGCTTTGTTTTCAATGCCATACGTCAAAAGCGGCACCAAAATGTCATCTGCATATTCTGCTCCTGCAGCATCATCAACGTTTACAACTGCATTTTCGCAAATATTAAACAATTTTTTCTTTGCATTTTTGTAGTTTTCAATAGTTTTATGGAAATCCAAATGATCCTGAGTAAGATTTGTAAATGCTCCAACCAAAAACTCAATTCCGTAAATTCTGTCAAGCTCTAAGGAATGTGAAGATACCTCCATAATGACATATTCTACATCTTCTTCTACCATTTTAGCCAAAAGCTCAAAAAGCTCATAAGACTCAGGAGTTGTGCGCTCTGCGGGGAGTTCTTTACCATTTATATAATTGGCATTTGTGCCTATTAATCCCACTCTTTTTTCTTTAAATTCCAAAACAGTTTTGATTAATGTTGTGACTGTGGTTTTACCGTTTGTACCTGTAACACCAATCATTTTCAGCTTTTTTTGTGGATTTCCAAAAAACGAAGCCGACATTTTCGCCAACATTTTTCTTGTGTCACATGAAGTAACGACAGTTATACCCTCAGGAATTTCAGGAATTTCGCTCCCTTCCTGCACAACTATAGCAGTTGCTCCTTTATCTATCGCATTTTTTATATATTTATGACCATCTGTTTCAAAGCCTACAATACAAACGAAAACAGAGTTTTCGCAAGCCTTTCGTGAATCATAGCAAATTTTTTCTATTTCTGTTTCAGAATTACCTGAAATTTTCGTTACTAATTTTTCATCCAAAAGCTCAGATAATCTCATTTTCGTTTCACCTCTTTTTAGTCTACCGTTCCTTCAACATCTTTAAATCTGAACTCAACCTTAACAACACTGCCTTGCGGAACTTGCGCTCCTGCTGCAGGGGTTTGAGTTGCTGCCACAGTTCGCTCGGAAGACGAACCCGTAGCACCTGCACCGACTATACTTAAATTCAGCCCGTGTGACGAAAGTGACGATTTTACCTGCGCTAAATATTTTCCTGTAACGTCAGGAACAGTAACCATATTACTTTCTACATTTTCTGTATATAAAACTACAACCGAGCCACTATTTACAATGGCAGAAGATGCTGGCATCTGGCGGATAACCTTATCTCCACCGCCTACTATTGTGTATTTTAAACCCATATCAGAGAGCTTTTTCTTTGCCGCTGCTATTTCTAAATTAGAAACCTCAGGCACACCAACATCAATAGTTGTCTTTTCTTCTTCAGTATATTGCGGTTCTACACCCATATAATTCAAAGTGTCTTGCAATATTTTACCTGCAGCAGGTGCTGCAACCAAACCACCGTAATATGCTCCGCCTGTAGGTTCATCAACTACAACTAAACACGCAACCCTGGGGTCGTTAGCAGGTGCAAAGCCTATAAACGATGCTGTATATTTATGACTTCCACGCGGAAGCTTTTCTGATGTACCTGTTTTACCTGCAACACGATATCCCTTGATGTAAGCATTCTGACCAGAGCCGTTTGTTACGGCATTTTCTAACAAATCACAAACTGTCTTTGATGTTTCAGCAGAAACAACCTGACGTACAACTGTAGGCTCAACTGTTTTTACTATTGTGCCATTTTCATCTGTGAACTGCTTTACTAAATGCGGTTTCATAAGCGTTCCGCCGTTTGCAACCGCACTAACTGCAGAAATAAGCTGCAATGGTGTGATTTTAGGTCCCTGACCGAAAGACGCCGTGGCAAGTTCAACGATGTTGAATTGGTCATCTGTGTAGAATACACCGCTCGCTTCACCCGGCAAATCAAAGCCTGTTTTATCACGGAAGCCAAACGCTTCGTAATATTTTTTGAATAAATCTATACCAACTCTCTGACCAACCTCAATAAATACGGGGTTGCAGGAGTTTTTAACACCATCACGGAATGTTTGTGCACCGTGACCTGAGCGTTCCGCACAGTGAATTTTTCTGTCTTCAATTACCTTATAACCCGGGCAGAAAAAGTGGTCTTCAGGTGTTACAATGCCTTCTTCCAATGCCATAGACATTGTTAATATTTTAAAACACGAACCAGGCTCGTAAGAGTCAACAACAGCTTTGTTTCGCCACATTTTATTTCTTGCAGCCGCAACCGCCTTGTTGTAATCTTCGTCTGTGTAGGCATCATCTTCTTTAATGTCATCAAGATAATTTAAAACATCAGTATCAGTTATTTCATTCGGAGCATTAAGGTCAAAATTCGGCATTGTAGCCATAGCTAAAATTTCACCTGTTTTTACATCCATAACAATACAGGCAGCACCCTCCTTTGCATCTGCATCATTATAAACGCCTTCTAAGTGCTTTTCAGCAAAATGCTGAATTGTTTCGTCTATTGTAAGAACCACATTTAAACCATTTTCAGAATCTATGTGACGTTCTTCCTGAAAGGGCATATCTGTTCCGTGTGCATTTTTTAACGTCACAACACGTCCCGGTACACCTGATAATTCATCGTCATAAACCATTTCAATTCCGCCAAGACCCTGGTTGTCTTTACCTACATAGCCTAAAACGTGCGAAGCGAATGAACCAAAAGGATAGTATCTTTTTGTGTCTTCCTTAAAGTATATTCCCGTTAAATCAAGTGCTCGTACCTGGTCTGCAATTTCAGGCTCAACCTTTGCCTTTAATTCTACATCTAAAGCTTCCTTTGTAAGCTTTTTCTTAACAGCTTCTACATCAAGTTCTAAAATTTCTGCCAGCTTTTGTGCAAGCTCGTCAATTCCATAGCCTGCCTTTGCAATTTCTTTCGGGTTAACAGAAATCGTCTCGGCAGAAGAGCTGACCGCCAAGGCTTTTCCGTTTCTGTCATAAATTGTGCCACGGGCAGACGACACCTGATAATCTCTTGTTTGCTGTTCAATGGCTCCTGTTCTCAACATTTCGCCATCTATAATATTTATTTTTAAAATATAAACCGCAAGTATGCAAAAAAGAACAAAAAAAGCTATAAAAACGTACGAAGCTCTTTTTCTTAAACTGGTTTTCGGTGCGTTTATTGCCATTTGTTCTCCCCCTTTAATTCTTCTGCTTTACAAAAGTAAGTGTGAAAGTCAAGCTCTCACACTACCTAAAATTTTTCTATATATTGTTATTTGTTTATCAAGAAAAATATTCCACTATTCCGCTGAAAAAGTTGGCAATTCCCCTGAATAAAGAGTTACCGCCACTCACTTTTTTAACCTGTTCTGTCTGCTCTAAATTTATGTACACAGTTTGCGCCTTTGTGGGTTCTCCCATATTGTATGTGTTTTTTGCAATATTTTCTATATTCTGAAGGTCAAGCGTCTGGTCAATTTTAACCTGAATTTTTTCGTTTTCTGCAATTATTGCTGCAAGCTGCTGATTTTTAACTTCTAAATCATCGTAGCCCTTTTGTATCATAAGCCCGCGGAAAAGTACTAAAAATGCCATAATTAACAGCACGGCTCCAGACAAAATACCGCTACGTGAAATATGGTGCTTCGTCTGTTTTTTAGAGTTCTCAAGGGAAGTATTAAGTTTTAATCTTTTATTCTTTCCTATCTTTATCATAACTCCACCCTTAGTACGTTGATTCGCCTTTTTATTTAAAAGAGGACTGTCCGGTATATCGTTATAAGTTACTTCTCTATTGTACGCTAAATTATTTTCAAGCATTTAAAAGTCCTCCTAATCAATTACTTTTTGAAATATTCTTAAGTGAGCACTCCTTGCTCTCGGATTTTTTTCTAATTCTTCATCACTTGCAGAAATTGCTTTTTTTGTTATTACCTTGCCCTGTGATTTTTTACCGCAAACACAAATCGGAAGTGATGCGGGGCAAGTACAACCTTTTGATGCCTCCTGAAAAACAGTTTTTACTATTCTGTCTTCCAGTGAATGGAATGTGATTATTGCAATTCTTCCGCCCGGTGCCAAAACATCTATAAAATCGCGAACTGCCTGCTCTAAGCCTGAAAGCTCTCCATTTACTTCAATCCTTATTGCCTGAAAAGTCCTTTTAGCAGGATGCGGACCATCCTGCCTTGCGCCTTTAGGCACCGCTTTTTTTATAACTTCAACAAGCTTTCCTGTTGTAAGTATTTCTTCCTTTTCACGCTCAGCAACAATAAACTCAGCTATTCGCTTTGCCCATCTGTCTTCGCCGTATTTAAAAATAATGTCGGCAAGCGCCTCAACAGAATATGTGTTAACCACATCTTTGGCTGTGAGCGTGTCTTTTCTGTTCATTCTCATATCAAGCGAAGCATCATGCTGATATGAAAATCCACGCTCAGCGGTATCAAGCTGATGCGACGATACTCCCAAATCCAAAACAGCACCATCGATTTTTTCAATCCCTAAATCCGCTAAAACGTCCTTTATTTCAAAAAAATTTCTGTTTACAAATTCTACTTTGCCCGAAAATTCAGAAAGCCTTTCACGACAAACAGAAATCGCAGTATCATCACGGTCAAAGCCTATTAACTTTCCCGTATCTATCTTTTTTAAAATTTCTCTGCTGTGTCCGCCGCCACCCATTGTGCCGTCGACATAAATGCCGCCAGGAGAAATTCTGAGCCCCTCAACTGACTCGTTTAGAAGAACTGAAATATGATGAAAATCCATCGCACCCTCCACTAAAAGCCCAACAGCTCCATCTTCTCTGAAAATTCGTCAGGACTGAAGTTTTCGATGCCGTGAGTTGTTTCCCATGAATCCGTATCCCAGATTTCAACGCGGCCCGAAACTCCGACAACAGTAACATCCTTTGAAAGCCCCGCATACTGACGAAGCTTCTGCGGAAGCATTATTCTTCCCTGTTTATCAAGCTCGCACTCTCCTGCACCTGCAAAAAAGAATCTTGTAAATTCTCTTGCATCACGGTTAGCTAAAGAAATTGCGTCTAACTTTTCTTTGTAAATCATAAAGGTCTCAAGCGGGAAAATAAACAGGCATCTGTCGAGACCGATAGTAACTATAAACTTTTCGCCAAGCTCATCACGAAACTTAGCAGGAACGAACATTCTGCCCTTAACATCTAAGGTGTGCTGATATTCTCCAAAAAACATTTTTTCGGCCTCCTTTCAACCTTTTTTCACCACTTTGAACCACTTTAATTATATTGTAAACCATTTTTATCAATTTTGCAAGTGTTTTTTTACATTTTCTTTAATTTTTTTGAAATACAACTGTAACATACAAGATATTGTGTGGAATATTCCTTTGAAAAAAGAAAAAGAACGAGATATGCTAACGGCTAAAAACCCGCATACCACGCTCTTTTCAGGCATTTTATACACTATATTGTGTGTTTCTTTTTTCTTTTTCAAAATATAGTTTTATTAAACTTATATTTCTTCTTTGTTACAAAGAATTTCTGATTTTTTCTTTTAACTTTTCCCAGGTTTCTACCAATTTAAATGCAGGAACAGTTTTTATACTTTCTTCCGATATTATTTCATACTCAAATTCCGTCATACTTTCCTTTAATATATCAATACTTTCCTCTTCTGCTTTTCCTATCGCAATTTCTGAAAAGCATAACGGCGGATACATAACACACCACCAGTTTTGCCCCTTTGCTTCTCCCAACACCACTCTCACCGCATCGTAGTTACCCGCAGGCAGAGTTATGTTTGCGTATTCTTTTGTCGGAAAATAAAATTTTCCTGTTTGTATATCTGCGCCATAATGCGCCCCGTTATTTGCTAAAGCTTCATTCACAACAGATATAAGCTTTTCTCTTTCGGTTTTTGTAAGCTCCTTTTTTATTCCATCGTCAAAAATTTCTTTTTGAGCCATAATTACTGCATCACGTACCTTTAGCTTTACATTCTGGTCGTATTCATTATCGCTGTTTGCCACAATGTGTAAGCGTACAATTTCCTTTGAAATATCTGTATGCAGCCGTTCACATATCGACACAACAGCTAAAAATAATAAAAATGCAATAAATATACATTTTGATAAAAAGCCCTTTTTCACAGCCACCACTCCAAGTTTCATTTTATACTGTAAATTATAGACATTTTCTTGTTTTTTTAAACTGAAAAATTGTTATAAATTTTTCTTGCATTTTTATGCATTATGATGTATAATAATTCACATATTACTTTTGAAGGGAAGTTTTACTATGGTTAAAGTAGGTGTTTTAGGCGCCACAGGATATGCAGGTGTAGAGTTAGTTCGCCTGCTTTGCTCACATAAGGATGCAGAAATTACAATGCTCGCATCAAAATCCTATGCAGGACAAAAAATGTCTGATGTAATTCCATCACTCCGTGGAATTTGCGATATCGTTTTAGAAGATGCAGATGCCGACGTTGCAGCAAAAAAGTGCGACGTGGTATTTACCGCACTTCCGCACGGCGTTTCGCATGAAGTTATTAAGGAGCTTCACTCTAAAGGTTTAAAGGTAATTGATTTATCAGGCGATTTCAGATATAACGACATTAAGGTTTACGAAGAATGGTATGGTGTTGAACACGCTTGCCCCGAGCTTCTGGCTGAGTCTGTATATGGACTTTGTGAACTACATAGAGAAGAAATTAAAAAATCAGCCTTAATAGGCAATCCAGGTTGCTACACAACCTGCTCAATTTTAGGCTTAGCGCCACTTGTTGATAAAGGAATCGTAGAAACAAAAAATATTATAATCGATGCAAAATCAGGCGTTTCAGGCGCAGGTCGTGGACTGTCACTACAAACACATTTTGTTGAATGTACGGAAACAATGAAAGCCTACAAAATTGCAACACACCGACACACATCAGAAATCGAACAGGAGCTGTCGTTACTCGCAGGGGAAGATATCGTACTGTCCTTTACACCGCATTTAGTCCCAATGAAGCGTGGTATTTTAGTAACAGAGTATGCAAATCTTAAAAAGCCCTATAGTAAGGAAGAGCTTTTAAAAATTTACAAGGAATTCTATAAGGGCGAAAAATTCGTAAGGGTTTTAGATACCTTGCCTGAAATCAAAAATATTACAGGCTCAAATTACGTCGACATCGGCATTACAGTGGACGAAAGATTAAACCGTGTAATTGTAGTTGCCGTGATTGACAATTTGGTTAAGGGCGCTGCCGGTCAGGCTTTACAAAATATGAACCTGCTTTTTGATTTGCCTGAATATGAAGGCTTAGACTTTGCAGGTTATTACTTATAATATAAAGGAGAAAACCAATGCATACAATAGAAGAACTCATAAAGCGTGCAGGTATATTGACCGAAGCGCTGCCTTATATTCAAAAGCTTTATAACAAAACCATAGTTATAAAATACGGCGGCAACGCTATGATTAACGAAGATTTAAAAAGAACAGTTATGGAAGACATCACTCTTTTAAAATATGTAGGTATGAACCCTGTTATAGTACACGGTGGCGGTCCTGATATTTCTGCAGAGTTAAAAACTCACAATGTCGAAAGCGAATTTGTGAACGGCTTACGCGTTACAGATGCCGACACAATCAAAATCGCACAGATGGTTTTAGTTGGCAAAACAAACAAAGAAGTCGTTTCAAATATCAACATAAACGGGGGCAAAGCTGTCGGTCTTTGCGGTATCGATGGCAGAATTATAGAGTGTGTTCCATTAACAGAAGACACCGAAGGCAACAAAATCGATGTGGGCTTTGTCGGTAAAATAACAAAGGTAAATTCAACAATTATAAAGTCTCTGTGCGACGGCGGTTACATTCCTGTTATAGCCCCAATCGGCACAGACGAATTGGGACAGAGCTACAACATCAACGCCGACACAGTAGCATCAGCAGTAGCAACATCAATGGAAGCTGAAAAATTAATCTATTTAACCGACGTCGAAGGCGTAAAGGACAAAAACGGCGACATCATATTCGAAATAACAACAGATAACGCCGAAAAACTGATTGAAAACGGCACAATTTCAGGCGGTATGATTCCAAAAAGCCGCGCTTGTATGGATGCGGTAAATAAAGGCGTAAACAGAGTACATATAATAGACGGAAGAATCCTGCACTCAATAATATTAGAAATCTTCACCGACACCGGTATCGGCACAATGTTTAAAAAGTAAGTAAAAATAAAGAAAGAGGATTGTGGTATCACAAGCCTCTTTCTTTATTTTTCATCATCTTTGTATATTATAATATCTGAAATCTTACAATTTAATATTCGGCAAAAGTCATCTATTTTCATAGTACTTATTCCCCCGCCTTTTTTCATTCGGTCAATTGTAGCGCTACTGATGTTGTATTTATTGATAAGAGCATACGTGGTAATACCTTTCTTTTTCAGCGTATTCCAAAATGGTTCATAACTTATCAACAATAACACCACCTTATACATTATATATTAAGTGTAAATTCAATTTTTATACTTGACAATAGTCATAATTATGACTATAATGTTATGTAGATGGAGAGATATATATGTCTAATCGAATGTTTTTCTGTTTTATAGGAAGTAGTTCCCTTTTCATTGGCGGTTCTATATATGTTTTGTGTCGCCAACACTCCTATATAACAATACTTTTGCAAAATTTTATATCATTTAATATTTCATTTTTTGCAAATAGTATTTTGCTGAGAAATATCAGTTATTACATACCTGATTTTCTATGGGCATTTGGGCTTTGCTGCGGTCTGTTTGCTATTTTGGGCAACAATTTGCGAATAGCCTTAGTTTGCTCAGTAATTACATTCATTTACGGAACAATTTGGGAACTACTTCAGCACATCAGTGTTGTAAATGGGACATTTGATTTTTGGGACATTCTAATGTATCTTACAGCAAGCATACTTGCAACAACACTATACTACAAAAGGAGAAATAAAAAATGAAAAAACTCAGTTTACTTTTAGCTACACTTTTGCTATTTTCTTTCTGCTTATTTGCATTAGGCAGCGGAGATAGCGAAACAGCAAATCAAGGCTCAGGAGAAGCGCAATCTTCCTCAGAGGCAAACACAGAATTAGGCAAATATTCCGTTATTATAGACAGTTGCAGACTAGCAAAGGATTATGAAGGAAAGCCAGTTGTAATTGTAAAATATACATTTACAAACAACTCCGATGAAAATTCTACAGCTTTCTCTTTTGCATTCGATGATGTCGTTTACCAAAACGGAATTGGTCTTAATGAATCATATTTCGTAGCCGACAGCGCAAATTACAACAGCAACGACCAACTCAAAGAAATCAAAAAGGGGGCTACCTTAGACGTGGAAGTTGCATACGAGCTAAATGATACAACAACGGATATTAACGTCGAAATAAAGGAGCTAATAAGCTTTAATGACAAGGTAATCACAAAAACATTCTCAATAGCAGAATAAAAAAACTATAAAAACTCAGCATATTTTGCCGAGTTTTTATTTTTATCTCTTGACATAGTATTCAATACTATGTATAATAGATGTAGATACTTAATCTTGGAGGACATCTATGAAATATAAAATAGTAGCAGATTCATCATCTAACGTTTATAACGTGGAAGACATCGATTTTTGCTCGGTACCACTTAAGGTTTTAGTGGGCGAAAATGAGTATGTTGATAATAAAGAAACCGATGCATTTTCTTTAGCTCGTGAGCTAAAAACCTCAACTGAAAAAACCGGCACATCTTGTCCAAATATATACGATTGGCAGGAAAGCTTTCATGATGCAGAAAATGTTTTTGCAATAACCATTACAAGTCAGCTATCAGGCAGCTATACATCTGCTGTTAATGCAAAAAAGCTCTATCAGGAAGACAATAAAAACACAAAAATTCACATAATTGATTCGCTCTCGGCAGGCCCTGAAATGGGACTTATAATTGAAAAACTATGCGAACTTATAAAAAGCGGATTGGAATTTGAAAAAATCATTGAACAGATAAATGAATATAAAAAGCGCACACACCTGCTTTTTTGCTTAGAATCACTTACAAACTTAGCTAAAAACGGACGTATAAGCCCCGCAGTTGCTCACTTAGCAGGACTGTTTGGAGTAAGGGTAGTCGGAAAAGCATCAGATGTTGGCACATTAGAGCCATTATCTAAGCCAAGGGGCGAAAGGAAAGCCCTGTTAAGTCTTTACGAACACATAAAAGCTACAGGCTTTTGCGGTGGCAAAATACGAATAGCTCACTGCGACAATCTAAAGCTTGCTACCGAGCTCAAAAACCTGATTTTAAACGATTTTCCAACATCAGACATAACAATAGAGCCCTGCGGTGCACTTTGCTCTTACTATGCAGAATTAGGAGGTATTTTAGTAGGCGTAGAAAGTTAAAAAAATAAGGAGCTTAAGCTCCTTATTTTTTTAATTTATATATTCCATAAACAAAATAAAAAGGCAAAAACGCGTGTATTACAATCATAAGCGGCGTGTAAAATACACCTGTTGCATTAAATATCACTTGTCCCGCAACACCCGGAAAAGCTTTTGATATGAACATTAAATTACAATCAAAACAGAAATTTACCAAAAGAGCCACGAAGCATAATATCAAAACCGACACCGCATAAATCCATATATCAGTATTTTTTAATTTAACATACTTGGTTACCAACATCAAAATCCCCACATACACCATACAGCCGTGGTACAAAAAGCTGTGAATGCTCACATAGTGAAAAGCAGGATAATCAGGCAACGACGTTGCGGGATAAATCAAAAACACAACGCCACCAAGGAACGAGCCTGTTGATAGAACAACATCTCCAGCCCTTTGAAGCTTGCCTTCCCCAAACGCACTAAACAGCCCTGAATACAGAAAAATACTGCAAAAAAATAACGGCATATAGCTTTCTAAAAACAGTAAATCTCCACAGTATAATTTGTACCCTATTCTGAAAATTTCCAGCACCCACATAGCGCATACTATTATTCTTATATTTTTTTTGATTTCTGATTTACTCCTTTTTTTCGTGAATTTAAGAGCAGCATAAATTAAAAAAACCGTAACTAAAAAAAGAGCTAAGTGCCCCAAAGTAAACACTCCGCATGAATTAAACTCTCCAATTTTTGCAAAAAACAATTTACTCACCTACTCCTTACAGTAAATATTTTAGCACACTTTTTAAAATTATTCAATAAAATTCGGGGATTTTTCGGGAATAAAAAAACAAAGACCGCTTAACTAAGCGGTTTTTTGTGTGTATGGTGGAAGAGGGTGGATTCGAACCACCGAAGCTACAAGCAACAGATTTACAGTCTGCCCCCTTTGGCCACTCGGGAACTCTTCCGTAATATTAAAAAAATGGAGCTGGCGATGGGACTCGAACCCGCGACCTGCTGATTACAAATCAGCTGCTCTACCAACTGAGCTACGCCAGCACATAAATATTAAACTTGATTTTAAAAAATGGTCGGGGTTAAGGGATTCGAACCCCCGGCCCCATGGTCCCAAACCATGTGCGCTACCAAACTGCGCCAAACCCCGATATCCATCGGCCCGAAGCACTTAATTATAATAGCATTTTTATTAACCTATTGCAACCATAAAATATAGCTATTTATACCCATTTTTTTAAATTATCTCTCATTTACTCTCTTTTTATACGTATTATACCCAATTTTCTTTTATTTTCTTAAAATTTTTATAATAATTCTTATAACGAGTGCACAGCCAATAAAACCAAACGCTGAATAAACAGTTAAAACCAGCTGAGTAAAAGGCAAAAACGACACAAAAAACGCCAACAAACACAGTAACAGAGCGTATTTTCCGCTTTTTCCGTTCTCGATATTTGCAAGCACACCAACACCCGACGAAACCGCAGTAGTCATCATTGCAAAATATAGAACTATACCGCAAACAGCGCCCAGTTTAGGAAAATTATTGTGAATTAATGCAAAAAACGGCATCGGCATACTTGCCACTTCCCAATGATACGCCAAAACAAAGCTTAAAAGCACCAAAGGAACAGCAATTAAAACTCCGCCAAGCAAACCGCCAAATGACGATTCATACTCATTTTGACCTATTTTTGCAACAGATACCAAAACAGCCACAGCCGAAACCATATTATAGCTCACATATAAAAAGCAAGATACTGCGGGTGAAAATACTTCAGATGGGTACACCGCCGACTGTTTTGGCAATCCTATACACAAAACACACAACACCACAACACCGACCATCATAAATGGTGTTGCAATAAAATTAAACGTTTCAAGCCCTGATACCTTGTTTTTTAAAACTAAAAAGCACACCAAAAGTGATAAAACCGAGCCCAAAACAACAGGCGCGCCAAACTGCTCATTAAAAAGTGTTCCGCATCCTGTTATCATTATGCAAAATGAAAGCACCAAAAATGCGTTTATTATAATAGAAAAAAAGCTTGCTACACCTGCAGGAAACAATTTCTGCAAATATTCATCAGCACTTTCAATCTTTTCTTTATTTGCATATCTGCAAATAAAGTAACCAAAAAAAGAAAACAAAAAACCTGCAAAAATCGACGCCACAACTCCCCATGTTTTGTAACACGAAAAAAATGAAAAAATTTCTCTGCCAGATGCAAAACCTGCGCCAAATACGGCACCACAATAAATTAGTGCAATAGATAAAATATTTAATAAGCTTTTTGCAGTCTTCATTTTAACCTCCCTGTAACAATATTATGTAAACTTCTTGTTTTTTCTCGGTTAAAACAGCGTTACAAAGCTGTTACGTTCGAGATAAAAAGTAACCAAAAACTGTTGATAACCTGTTGATAATGTTGATAACTCCAGTAAAAATGGGTATTTCAACATTTTTTCCTGTTGAAAACCCTGTTGACAATGTTAATAACTTTTTTGAAAAAATCACCTTAGTTTACATAATATTTTTAAAAAATCATTACTTTTCACTGATTTCATTAAAAAATTTTTTACCCTATTGAAATTAATTAACATTTATAATATAATAATATTGTTCGGGTTAAAAAAATATGACGGAGGGTGTTATTTTTGCACATCGAGCTCCCATTTACAAAAGATATAATTAAATCCTTAAAAGCAGGAGATAATATAACAATATCAGGCACACTCTACACAGCCCGTGATGCAGCCCACAGGCGAATGGCAGATGATTATGCATCGGGAAAAGCTCTCCCGTTTGATGTTATAAATCAAACAATTTATTATGCCGGCCCCTGCCCCGCAAAGCCTGAACACATCATAGGCTCGTGCGGTCCTACAACAAGCTGCCGTATGGACAAATTCACCCCACAGCTTTTGGATTTAGGGTTAATTGCTATGATTGGCAAAGGCGACAGAAGCGAGGTCGTTAAAGAAGCAATCATAAAAAACGGCGCTGTTTACTTGGCCGCAATAGGTGGTGCAGGCGCTCTTTACGCCGAGTGTATAAAATCAGCAGAGACAATCGCATACGACGACTTAGGTCCTGAATCAATAAAAAAGCTTACTGTGTTAAATATGCCTGTGACTGTCATTATTGACAGCTACGGCAATAATTTATATGAAAATAATGAATAAGAAAGGTAGATTTTACTATGGCACAAATCACAAAAGAAACAATTATCGCTGACGTTTTGAGATTAAATCCCGAAACAGCACAGTTTTTCTTCGAAATCGGTATGCATTGCTTAGGCTGTCCTTCAGCTTCAGGAGAATCTGTTGCAGAAGCCTGCGCAGTACACGGTGAAGATGCCGATGCTTTAGTTGAAAGAATTAACGCATTCTTAGCTGAAAACTAAAATAAAAACAAGGTTCGCACAATATAATTGTGCGAACCTTGTTTTTTATGCCATAGGAATTAAAAGTCTTCTTCCCTTTTCTATCGTTTCTTTTTCCAATCCATTTGCAAGTCTGATTTTTTCTGCTTTGGTACAGTATTTCTTTGCCACATTCCATACTGTGTCCCCGTCTTTTGCAAAATAAACCACCATACTTGGCTTTGTTCCATTTATTTCTTCCATTTTTTGCTCACAATCGGTCAGAATATTTACTTCTCTGCATTTTAAAGCCTTAACGAACAAACCAATATTAGCTAATATTTTTGCTTCTTTTCCTTCTATTACAGCATCTACGCTTTCTAAACTCATACACGCATCAATAACGCACTCTTCCGACAGTGCTTTTTTCCAGTTTAACTCACTTTCGACTACTGCACACCTGATATTATCCTGTTCGTCACGATATATAAGATAGCTGACCAACACACCCGAAACCTGTGCTGTCCCGTTCTCCCAATATGCATTTTTTAAAATTGGCCTTGCTACACAGCTCACAATCTCTTTTGGCTGAACATTTTTTGGCATTTCAGCTGTCTGTCGCTCTGTAAGCCTTGTATTTTCTGATGTTACATATTCACAGATTCTCATTTTATCTTCTTTAAGCTCAGTTTTTCCCGATAAGAAATAACAATCGTCAATTATAGTCTGGGCAGCTGTTTTTGATACCTTAACACAAGCACGAAGTGTAGCTTCTACACTTATTATTTTTGTGTCGCCGTTCAAATCGCCCTTGATAGATGCTAAAATATCACAAACATCAAAATCTGCCTTAACAACACTTTGTTCATCTGCACCAGGTGCTTCTACAATTTCTGTAAATGGTATCGTGTGTGAAACACAAACCGCATTTCTTTTTTCTGTTGCCGCTGTATAGATTGTATTTAAGTGTAAATCCCCTTGTACCATAACTTTATCAGTCATTACACGTACATCGGCTGATGTAACCCAGCCATCTACCTTTAAAATTTCTGCGATATCCGGCATATCTTCGGGAACAGTAAGTAAATCATTTATTTCGATGTAGCCCAAAGCGTCAGACATAGGCATATATATGCTGTATTTTTTTTCAATGAATTCTGCTTCATCTCCGTTAATTTCTACAATAGGCTCATAGATTCTTTCTTCTGTTGCCCACGCTTTTACCGACACCATTACTTTTGCTGTAAGCTTTCGTGAATTTACTAATGTAAAGCCGATATGTTCAGTAGTAGCCTCTGTTTTAAAGCTTGCATTTTCATTGCCTTTCATTTCAACAGCAGTTGAAAAATCGAGCTGACGAGACATTTTCTTCAATTCACAATCAGCACCATCTGGCATATAAAGTGCAGTAAAATCCACATAGCCTGAAACTATCAGCCTGCCGTTTCTGTATTCGGTATCTGTAACCTTAACCTTGGCATCGGCACACAATATTTCTGCCACATCAGGATTTCCGTCTGATAGAATAACATCTCCTTCAACCAAAACACTTGTTGCTGCTCCGGCGATTTGTTCCTTTAGGTTTATATTTCCCTTATTGATTTGCATATTTGCACCCACTTTCTTAATTCTTGTTAAAATGTATGCAAATATATTCTTTAATATTACTATAAAATACGGGACACAGAATTTTTCTGTGTCCCGTATTTTATAAATCATTTTTAATTATATCGTCGTAACTTTCACGCTTTACCACAACTCTTGACACACCATCACGCACCATAACCACAGCGGGATTTGGAATTCTGTTATAATGGCTTGCCATAGAATAATTGTAGGCACCTGTCGTTAAAACAGCTAAAATGTCACCGGCACTTGCCTTTTGAAGCTTTATATGCTCTCCCAGCAAATCACCCGACTCGCAACATTTTCCTGCTATTGTCACGGTCTCGGTTTTTTCTTCTGACGCCTTATTTGCAACAGTGAAAGTGTATTCCGCCTGATACATAATATATCTTGGGTTGTCTGCCATACCGCCATCTACCGAAACATAAGTACGGATATTTGGAATTTCCTTGACGTTTCCTATTGTATAAAGTGTAATGCCAGCGTCTGCCACAATGCTTCTTCCGGGCTCCATTAATATAAAAGGAAGCAAAACACCTAATTCTTCTGCCTTTTTGTGAATTATATCACTTACTGCTTCCATATATTTATCGTACTCAATAGGAGAATCTTTATCTGTATATGCAACACCAAAGCCGCCGCCCAGATTAAGCTCGTCTGTTTCCACGCCGCAAGTGTCCTTAATTTCCTTAATAAAGTTCATCATCACTTCCGCAGCCTCACAAAAAGGCTGTGCTTCAAAAACCTGAGATGCAATATGACAATGTACACCGCAGTAATTTATGTTATCAGTTTCAAGAGCCTTTTTAATTATTTCAATCGCTTCACCAGTTTCTAAAGCAACACCGAACTTTGAATCAATTTGCCCTGTCCTTACAAAATCGTGAGTGTGGGCATCAATTCCCGGTTTAATTCTGAAAATTACGTTTGCTGTAATATTCCTTTCCTTTGCAAGTCTGCTTATAGTTTCAAGCTCATTTTCATTATCAACCACAAATCTGCCAACGCCGAAATCTAACGCCATTTTAATTTCGTCAACAGTTTTGTTATTTCCGTGAAAATAAACCTTGTCCATAGGAAAGCCTGACTTGCAGGCTGTGTACATTTCCCCACCCGATACAACATCTAAGCCGAGGTTTTCGCTATTCACAATGCGACAAAGCTCACTGATACACATAGCCTTGCTTGCAAATAAAATTCTGCCGTTTCCGCCATAGTGCTTTTCCATAGACGAAACATAAGCCTTACAGTTGTTTCTTATTGTATTTTCATCTAACACATAAAGCGGAGTTCCATACTCTTTAGCCAAAGCAACAGTATTAACTCCACCGATTGTTAAGTTGTTGTTTTCTATTCCTAAATGCTCTAAAATCACTATATTTTCTCCTTTTTTCTGAGACTATTTATTCATTTTACCAAAAGTGAGCCGATATGTCAATTTTTATTTGACTTTTAGGTATTTTGTGTTAAAATATTATTTGTGATTTTTATACAGAAGTAAATTGGAGGAATCCTTGTGGAAAAAAACAATATAAGAAATATCGCAATCATTGCCCATGTTGACCACGGTAAAACAACACTGGTTGATGCAATGTTTAAAAACAGCGGTATTTTTCGTGATAACGAACAGGTTCACGAGCGTGTTATGGACTCAAACGATTTAGAGCGTGAACGTGGTATCACAATACTTTCAAAAAACACATCAGTTATTCATAACGATACAAAAATCAACATCGTTGATACCCCGGGTCATGCCGATTTCGGTGGCGAGGTTGAGCGTGTGCTCGGTATGGTTGAAGGCGTACTTTTGGTTGTTGACGCCTTTGAGGGTGCAATGCCACAAACTCGATTCGTTTTAAAAAAAGCATTAGAGCTTAATTTAAAGCCAATCGTTGTAATCAACAAAATTGACCGTCCGCAGGCTCGTTGCGAAGAAGTTATTGATGAAATTTTAGATTTATTTATTGACCTTGGTGCAAATGATGACCAGGCAGATTTTCCTGTTGTTTACGCATCGGCAAAGCAGGGAATTTGCGGTTTGTCATTAGACGATATCAAAAATGATATGACGCCTTTATTTGATGTCATTTTAGAAAGCGTTCCTGCACCACAGGGTGTTGCATCAGAGCCGTTACAGGTCAGAATTTCTAATATTGACTACGACGAATACATTGGAAAAATTGCAGTAGGTAAAATTTCACGTGGTACTCTTAACTACGGTAACACAGTAGCGCTTTGCCGTGCCGATGGCACAACTTCAAATGTTAAGATTGGAAGAATCTACACCTTTGAGGGCTTAACAAGAACAGAAACTGAATCAGTGCAGGCAGGCGATATCGTGTCTGTTTCAGGTCTTGGCGACTTTAATATAGGCGAAACACTATGTGCAACAGATTGCATCGACCCACTACCTGTTATTGAAGTAGATGAGCCTACAATTTCTATGAATTTCATTGTTAATAACAGCCCGTTTGCAGGCAGAGAAGGTCAGTTTGTTACATCAAGACACCTGCGTGACAGACTTTTCCGTGAGCTTGAAACAAACGTAAGCTTAAGGGTTGAAGAAACCGACAGTGCCGACAGCTTTAAGGTTTCAGGCCGTGGCGAGCTTCACTTGTCTATATTAATTGAAACAATGCGCCGCGAGGGATATGAATTTCAAGTATCGCGCCCACAGGTTATTTTCAAAGAGAAAGACGGCAAAACTTTAGAGCCTATGGAACGCTTAGTTATTGATGTTCCTGAAGAATTTTCAGGAAATGTAATTGAAAAGTTAGGTACAAGAAAAGCACAAATGGAAAATATGTACCCTAATAATGACGGCTATATGAGACTGGAGTTCAAAGTTCCTTCCCGTGGGTTAATCGGCTACAGAAGTGAATTTTTAACCGACACAAAGGGCAACGGTGTTATGAGCTCATTACTTGAAGGCTTTGAAGAATATAAGGGCGAAATTGCAACGCGCAGCCGTGGCTCTATGATTGCCTGGGAAAACGGCACTACAGTCGCTTATGGACTTTTAAATGCCGAGCTTCGTGGCTCACTTTTCTTAGGACCCGGCGTTGAAGTTTACGAGGGTATGATTGTTGGCGAAAATGCAAAAAACGAAGATTTAACTGTAAACGTCTGCAAGAAAAAGCACGTTACCAATATGCGTGCTGCGGGAAGTGATGACACAGTAAAATTAACACCGCCAATAAATATGAGCTTAGAGCAATGCTTAGAGTTTATTTCTGATGATGAGCTCGTTGAAATCACACCTGAAAATATACGACTCCGTAAAAAAGTTTTATCAAAACAGGACAGAGATAAAATGGCAGGAAGAATGAAAAAGCAAAGTTAATAAAAAAGGAATTTGCAATGCAAATTCCTTTTTTATTGTATTTTAGTCCGCTTTGTGATAAAATTATAAATGGTGATTTTATGAACAAAAATGATATTATAAAGTTAAATATAGAAAAAACATCTCATGACGGCAGAGGTATAGGCTATATAGACGGCAAAATCTGCTTTGTTTCCAATACCTTAGAGGGCGAAACAGTTGAGGCAAAAATTTACACCATACACAAGTCATACATTACAGCAGGGGCAACTAAAATCATAAAAGCATCTGTACAAAGACAATATGATTACTGCCCACATTCTTCTGATTGCGGCGGTTGTCCGCTTTCGCACATAAATTATGCACACCAGTTAAAAATAAAGCGTGAGCACGTTGTAGATACGCTTATGCGCATAGGCGGTATAAAAAATGCTGATGAACTGGTATCCAGCACCTTAGGAATGACCATGCCCGAAAATTACCGAAACAAAATGGTATTTCCTGTAGGCACAAAAAACGAAAAAGTCATTGGCGGTTTTTACGCTCCCCGCAGTCACAATGTAATAGAGCTTAACATCTGTCGTGTCGGAGAGCCTTGTGCAGCAAAAGTTTTGTCCGCTGTCATTGAATTTATGAATAGAGAAAACATATCTGCATACAGCGAAAAAAACCACAAGGGTGCAATAAGGCGTGTGTTTGTCCGCACAGGCTATAACAGCCGTGAGCTTATGATTGTGATTTCATCAAACACAGAAAAAATCAAAAATCTCGAGAAATTAACAGATACGTTGTGTCACACAGATTTTGGCACATATAATTTAAAGAGCATTATTTTAAATATTAATACTCAAAAAAACAACCTTGTTTTAGGTAATAAAAATATCACTCTTTGGGGAACGGACACTATTTCTGACAGCATTTTAGGGCTTGACTTTTCAATTTCGCCCCACAGCTTTTTTCAGGTAAACCCAACACAAACTGAAAAGCTGTATAAGAAGGCAATAGAGCTTGCCAACATCGACAATGCAAAAACAGTTTTAGATATTTACTGCGGCATAGGTACAATTTCTTTATGTGCCGCAAAAAAAGCCAAAAAAGTAATTGGCGTGGAAATTGTTGATGCAGCAATAGAAGATGCTAAGAAAAACGCTGTAAACAATGGGCTTTTAAACACAGAATTTTTCTGCGGTGCAGCAGAAAACATCGTGCCAGGGCTCATAGAAAAAGGCGAAAAGCCCGATGTTGTAATAATTGACCCGCCAAGAAAAGGCAGTGATGAAAAAACGCTGTCCGCTATAGCTTTAGCGCAGCCTGAGCGAATTGTTTATGTTTCGTGTAACCCTGCAACCTTGGCCCGCGACGTTAAATTTTTAGAAGAAAACGGCTATAAGTTTAAGTGCGCAACTCCTGTAGATATGTTTCCGAACAGTGAGCACGTAGAGTGCGTCGTGCGACTATGTCGCGACGAGCACTCATCGATATAAATCTCTTGCGAGATTTTCGATATATCCTAAAGGATTCGATATGTGCCAAAGCACTCGATATGTTTCCTTGCGGAAACGAGATTTATATCATATCGAAAACGAGCATGGCGAGTTTATATCGAATTTTACAAAGTAAAATATATGGAACACGCAAAGCGTGTATATCGACAAAGGAGAATAAAAATGGAACAGAACAAAAATTTATTAAGAGAAGAAACCATCGTTTTCGCTATAGAAATTTCTGATATATGCGATAATATTAAAGGTTGTTCAGTGTATATAAATCAACTTTTAAGATGTTCCTCTTCAATCGGCGCAAATCTTCACGAAGCAAAATATGCTCAAAGTAAAGCTGATTTTATAAGTAAATTGGAAATTTCTTTGAAGGAATGCTCGGAAACGGAATATTGGCTCGAACTGATTTTCAGAAAAGGTAAAATGACCGAGGCAACTTACAAGGATTTACGCAACAAATGCGGGTCAATCAGGCGCAGACTCATCGCTTCTATAACCACTGCAAAAGGAAACGAAACACGTTGAAACTGTCATGTGTTTAAATAGGAAAAAGGCTGATTAGAGCGCAAAGGAGTTAAATATGATTTCTTATGAAAGAAGCAAAAAATAAAAGCGAACTAACCATCAAACTTGAATATGTCGAAAAGTTCATAAAATCTTGATTTTGACGAAGGGAGAAGAATGATGTATAACTCAATAAAATCAATCGAAGATATACGTAATTTTCTTGATAAAACCAACTCATTGCATGATGGATACATCGTTGGAGTACAGTATATCAATAATGGTATATCAAAAGTTGAGCATGGACACTCTTTTAATCCAGAGCAAGCAAAGTTAGTTCTTCAAATATTAGTCACCAGCATTTGGGATACTATCGTAGAAATTGAGTTTGAAAATCTTTTTGAGTGGCAGATAAAAGACAACCAGTGGGGTATTACAGATACTACCGTTATGTTTGATGATCGTCATTGGATTGTTTGGTCGGATGGTGTTTATGTCAATATGGATGAATTAAAAGAAGGGGCATATGCTATTGCTAAATCTATGAAGTGGAGAATTGTAGAATAGAATTTG
>JAZNDH010000020.1:0-21105 GCA_045587965.1 Congzhengia sp. | reverse complement strand
AAATATTTAATTTACCCTTTAAAAAAAGGCTTAGTGATGCATATTTAAGGGCTTTAAAGGACTATTTAAAAGAAAAAGAAATAACACATTTTTTATCGTTTGATAAAGAAATAAATAAAGCTTTTAAAAACAGTTTTAGTGTTATTAATGGTAAAAATATATATTACGCTAAATTTATAAATATATTAGAATTTTTAACAAAAAACAACTTATGTGAGTATGAGTTAATATTTATTTCTGATAATATAAAAGAAATTAAAGAAATGATAGAAAAATCAGTTAAAAAAGTAAAAGGTGTATCAGTTTTAACTGAAAAACCATTTCTTTATGATAGTATGCAGGATTTTGTGTTATCAAAATACGGGGCTTTACTCAACATAAAAACAAAAAAAGAAAAATTAAAAAAACATAACAAATTATATATAAATTGCGGAAGCAACAGAGTTTTTGAAAAGCATTTATTTAAAAATGTAAATATGCTTGATATTTATAATGTATATGATGAAGCCTATACTACTATAATATTAGAAGCAAAAGCCAAAGAAAAAGAATATATAAAAAGGCTCGGATGCTGTTATTCTCTGCCTTTGGCGGAATATTTATATAATGAAGAAGAACTAAAAGAAGTAAAAATTGTAAGCGTTAAAAAATAGATGTTGACAATTTATATAAAATAGCTTATAATACTAAATTAGTGTTATTATGGTTAAAGGAAAATGAAAGAAGGAAGTAAAATGTCAAAAGAAATTATTCTTACTTACACAAGATTAAAAGAATTAGAAGCAGAGCTTGAATATCTAAAAACAGAAAAAAGAAAAGAAGTATCAGAAAAAATAAAGGTTGCAAGAGGCTTTGGTGATTTATCTGAAAACGCTGAATATGACGAAGCGAAAAAAGAACAGGGCGAAGTTGAAGTTAAAATTATAAACCTTGAAAAAATGCTAAAAAATGCCAAAGTAATAGATGAAGATGAAATAGATACAAGTAAGGTTGTAGTTGGCACAAAGGTTAAAATTTTAGACATGGATTTTGACGAAGAAATTGTTTATGAAATTGTAGGCTCAACCGAAGCAAATCCTGCAGTTGGTAAAATTTCAGACGAATCTCCATTAGGTAAAGCATTACTCGGTGCTGTTCCAGAGCAGGTTGTGTCGGTAACATCACCAAATGGTGAATATGAGGTTAAAATTTTAGAAATTACAAAATAATAAGAAGCAAACGGGCTGTAGTGTAATCTACAGCTCTTTTTTATGTAAAAATTGTTTCACGTGAAACATACATTTTTAAATGAAAATATTGCATTAAAAAAGTAATTATGGTATACTTAAATTAAATTAAGTAAAGGAATGGTTTATAATGGGAAAGGTTATTGTAATAGCCAATCAAAAGGGTGGCGTAGGAAAAACTACAACATCAATTAATTTAAGTGCATATCTTGCAGATTTAAAGAAAAAAACACTTTTAATAGATTGTGACCCTCAGGGAAATGCATCAAGCGGTGTTGGAATTGATAAAGAAAATGTTGAAGCTTCAGTTTATGATGTTTTGGTAAATAACGAAAATATCAGTGAAAATATAATAGATACTCAGTATAAAAATTTAAAAATTGTGCCATCAAATGTAGATTTGGCAGGTGCTGAAATAGAATTAGTATCAATTCCAGAACGTGAATTTTCATTAAAGAAAAAATTAAACGATGTAAAGGAAGAGTTTGATTACATAATAATTGATTGCCCCCCGTCGTTGGGATTGCTTACATTGAATGCCTTTGCAGCAGCAAACAGCGTAATAATTCCTATTCAATGCGAATATTACGCTTTAGAGGGCTTAGGCTCGTTAACAAAAACAGTTTCTACTATTAAACAAAGCATAAATCCTGACATTGAAATAGAAGGAATACTTCTTACAATGTTTGATAAAAGAACAAATCTTTCAACAGTAGTCTATGATGAAGTAAAGAAATATTTTCCTGATAAGGTTTATAAAACCGTAATTCCCAGAAATGTAAGGCTTTCAGAAGCACCGAGCTATGGCGAAGCTATTTGCTCTTACGATAGATTTTCAAAAGGTGCACACGCATACAAATCACTTGCAAAAGAAGTTATAAAAAACAATAAATAAGGGGTAAAAATAAATGGCAGCAGTAAAAAAAGGCTTAGGTAGGGGTTTAGGCGCGCTACTTGATGCAAACAGTGTAATAGAAACAACCACAGAAACAGAAAAAGACGTAAAAAAAGTAAAAATAACACAGATAGAACCTAATAAAACCCAGCCACGAACAGATTTTGACGAAGAAAAAATAGAAGAACTGGCAGAATCCATCCGTGAGTACGGACTTATTCAGCCAATTGTTGTAAAGCTTAATAAAAATGGATTTTATACCATAATTGCGGGAGAAAGACGCTGGAGAGCATCCCGTCTTGCAGGTTTAAAGGAAATACCTGCTGTTATTAAGGATGTATCGGAACAAACCGAAAAAGAAATAACCTTAATAGAAAATATTCAGCGTGAAAACTTAAATGCTTTAGAAGAAGCCGCAGGAATTAAGGAATTAATTGATGTTTATGGCTTAACTCAGGATGAAGTTGCTCAAAAAATAGGCAGAAGCAGACCTTATGTTGCAAATATATTAAGGCTTTTAAATTTACCCGAAGAAGTTCAAAAAATGGTAAGAGAAGAAGCAATCTCACAGGGGCACGCAAGAGCACTGCTATCACTTAATAATAATATTTTAGCACAAGAGATAGCAAAAAAAGTTATCGCGGAAGAAATGAGTGTAAGACAATTAGAAAGCTATATAAATGGCTTAACAAAGGTAAAAACCATTAAAAAACCTACAAAAGAAGAAATAGAAATTGCGCGTCATATTAAAGCTTTAGAAGAAAGCTTATCATCAGAGCTCGGAACAAAAATAAAGATTATAAATAAGAAAAATAAAGGAAAAATAGAAATACCGTATTCTTCAACAGAAGACTTTGAAAGAATTATAGCATTAATAAAAAAATAAAAGGTTTCACGTGAAACAAATTAAAAAGCCGTGCAGCTGCACGGCTTTTTTTGTAGAAAAACACTTGCAATTTTAAAACTTATATGATATAATGATTATGCCAAACAAATCTGAATAACAAGCTTTAGGGAAAGTATTTTTTTTTATAGAAAGATTGCTTTATTTGCTATACGCGTATTAAATTTGTGTAAAAACGCAAATTCTAAATGCGCGTGTAGTAGATGGATACTTCCTTGCTTGTTATGATTTGTTTGGCGACAATCAGGGATTTGCGTTTTTCGGTGCGTTTAACCTTGGTTGAGCGCACCTTTTTTAATTTACACCGAAACTGGCATACAATGTTGCGACACAAAAGGGGCTGCAGTTTTAAACTGCAGCCCCAATCTCTTTTTATATTTAATTTATGCTTTTGCTTCTGCAATTACCTTTTCTGCAATTACCTGGGGAGCTTCTTCGTAATCTGTTATTTCATATTCAAAGCTTCCGCGTCCGTTTGTTAATGCTCTTAGGTCGGTTGCATATTTTTTCATTTCAGAAGCAGGAACGATAGCTTCAATTTCGGTATTAATATTATCTATAGGATTCATACCTAAAATTCTGCCGCGACGCTTGTTTAAATCGCCTACAACATCGCCTGTGTACTGATTAGGAACCAAAACCTTAGCTGTGCCGACAGGCTCTAAAATTACAGGGTTTGCCTTTGGTAAGCCTTCTTTATAAGCAATGGATGCGGCTGTTTTAAATGCCATTTCTGATGAGTCAACTGCGTGGTATGAACCGTCAACAAGAGTAGCCTTTAAATTAACCATCGGATACCCTGCTAAAACACCTTCGCGCATTGCATCCTTTAAACCTTTTTCAACTGCAGGGAAGAAATTCTTAGGAACAGCACCGCCAACAACCTTTTCTTCAAATATAAGCTCAGGAGCATCATAAGCCGGCTCAAATTCAATCCAAACGTGACCGTACTGACCATGACCGCCCGATTGTTTTTTATGCTTTCCTTCAACGCGTACCTTGCTCTTAATGGCTTCACGATACGGAGTTTTAGGCTCTTTTAAGTTAACTGAAACACCAAATTTACTTTCAAGCTTAGAGCAAATTACATTGATGTGCTGCTCGCCAACACCAGAAATAACAGACTCGTGAGTTTCGTGATTTCTTTCTAATGTAAAGGTTTTATCTTCGCTGGCAAGCTTAGCTAATGAAGCGCTTATCTTTTCTTCGTCGCCCTTTGCTTTTGGCTCAATAGCAAGAGATAAAACGGGTTTGGGGAAAGAAACAGCACCAATAGCAACGGGAAAACTTGTATCGCACAGTGTGTCACCTGTTTCTGTAACTGTGAGCTTGGCTGTAGCACCAATATCGCCGGCTTTTAGTTCCTTTACTTCTGTTTGCTTTTTACCGCAAACAACGTAAATTTTGCCAACACGCTCTTCCTTTCCCTTAGCAGGATTAATAAGAACTGTATCCGGTTTTATTGTACCCGACAACACTTTAAAATAGGAAAGCTTGCCGATATAGTTATCAACAACTGTTTTAAATACGTGTAAAACTGTTTTATTAGCGCTATCACAAATTATTTCTTCTATGTCGCCAGTCTTTTTATTTTCGCCTTCTATATATGTAAATTCATTAGGAGCAGGCATATAGTCTGCTATTGTGTTTAAAAGGTGTGTAATGCCTATTTTAGCGTTTACACTACCGCAAATAACAGGAACAACAGTACCGTCTTTTATACCGATTTTCAGAGCCTTTTTAATTTCTTCTTCGGTAAATTCTTCGCCTGCAAAATATTTTTCCATCAGTTCGTCTGAAACTTCGGCAACGGCTTCTAACAACAAATCACGGCTGCGCTCTGCTATTTCTTTAAAAGCATCAGGTATTTCTTCGTATTTGTGGGTGTCGCCATCGGGTGAAAACATTTTTGCACGCATTTTAATAACGTCAACAAAGCCTGTTAAGGTTTCGCCCTCTTTAATTGGGAATGTAAACGGGGCAATAGCGCGACCAAATGCAGAATTCAATTCTTCAACAACCTTAGCATAGTCGGCTTTCATATCATCAAGCTTATTTACAAAAACGATTTTTGCCTTTGTTTTAGCGATATTCCAGGCTTTTTCAGTACCTGCAGAAACCCCTGATTTACCACTTACAACAATTAAAGCACTGCCACAAACAGATGCACCTTCTAACTGTTCGCCAATAAAATCGGGTGTTCCTGGGGTATCTAAAAGATTTATTTTAGCTCCGTTCCATTCTATAGGGATAACCGATGTATTTAATGAGATTTTTCTCTTAATTTCTTCGGGGTCAAAGTCTGAAACAGTATTGCCTTCTTCGGTAGAGCCGATTCGGTCCAAAAGACCTGCTTTATGAAGCATCGCTTCAACCAACGATGTTTTACCTGCATTTGAATGTGCGAGTATGCACATATTTCTGATGTTTTCGGTGTTAATCATAAACTGTATCCTCCTTGATATATAAGCCATTCGGCAAATTTAGTCCCGTAACCGGTTATAATACTTATTTCGACGCCTATACTTTAGTTTCCTTTATATTATATGCGTGAATATATAACAAAATTAGCGGGTAAAAATTGTGCAAAAAAGCTATATTTTTTCATAAAAAACCTGAAAACAGGCGTAAACAGTGGAATTTGTCAAATATTGGTTTAATCTACAAAAAGATACTTTTATTGACAAAATATTTCCGAATATATTATAATAAATATGTGGTACAAAAAAATTTTTAAGGAGTGGTTTAAATGATAGCAAGAGAACAGTTAAAACAGCAGGCAAAGCAACAAATTAAGGGAAAAATAGGTATTCTGTTTTTGATGAGCATAATAGTAGCAGGCATTTCGATTTTAGTAAATTATGTGCCGATTATCGGTTCGCTTGCAAATGCTATAGTGATAGCTCCTGCATTTTCAATCTCTTTAATTATGATTTATATGAAGGTCGCAGATTATGAAGAAATAAAAGTAGGCGATATTTTTGAAGGCTTTTATCATTTCTGGGGTGCTTTTAAAATAACCTTTTTAGTTGGTCTTTTTACATTTCTTTGGTCATTGCTTTTCGTTATCCCTGGTATTGTTAAGGCATATTCATATTCAATGGCATTTTACATATATGCCGAAAACAAGGATATGGGCGCATTAGAAGCAATTCGTAAATCTAAAGAAATGATGCACGGACACAAAATGGACTTGTTTGTTTTAGCTCTTTCGTTCTTAGGCTGGGGACTTTTGTGTGCGATTACATTCGGTATTGCCTACATTTATGTAGGACCATATATGCAGACAACATATATGAATTTCTACCGTGCAATTAAGCCGGTAGCACCAAAGGCAGAAGAAAGCATAGAAGCTCCGCAGGAGGCTTTGATAGTTGAAGAGCCTGTTGAGGTTGCGCCAGAAGCAGAAGAGATACAGGAAGTTGAAGAGGCTGAAGAAGCTGAAGTTGTGGAAAAAGCAGAGGTTGCGCAAGAAGCCGAAGAAATCGCAGAAGAGCCACAAGAAGCAACAGAAGAATAAAATAAAATTAAAAGGGATGTAGCATTGCTACAGCCCTATTAATTTTAGAAATAAAAGTCGTGATTGCCTATGGTTTTATAAAATCTTCGATTTTGTGCAATCCAGCTGCTCTGCGCTGTTTTGGGATTTAAAAAGTAAAGACAATCAGAAGAAACATCTTCCCCTAAAAGCGCTCGCTTTGCGGCAATTATACTTTCCTGAGTCGGCGCGTTATAAATTGTGCCGTTTAAAACAGGCGTAAACTGCACGCCGTAGTTTCTGTCGAAAATAACACCGTAAATTGTGTTGGGAAAATCGTGGCTTTCTACACGATTTAAAACGACATTTGCAACAGCCACTTTACCGCGGTTGACTTCTCCCTGTGCTTCGGCACTTACAATTCGTGAAAGCCAGTAAAGCTCATCTTCTGTGTAGTCGGCACTGCCCCTTAAATGAGTGGGAACAGAAGCATTCTTTGAAGAAATATCTGCTGTTAAGGTTTCTTCGTTCCACGTCACCTTAGCGCCTAAATTTTCCGATAAAAATCTTAAAGGCACAAAAATTCTGTCGTTCACTATAACAGCCGATGAATCGAGTCGCACAGCTTTTTCGTTTACTGTTGCTGTGTTTTTGCCCTTTGTTACTGCCAAATGTGTATTGCCAGATTTAATCTCGGCTGTGGAGCTTTTTTCGTTCCAGGAAACTTGGGCACCAAAAATATCTCCTATGTCACGTAATGAAACCTTGGTTGTGTCATGTTTTAAAAAAGCCTGCTTGTCGGTTTTTACATATTCGCCGTTTACTGTTACGCAAACAGGAGCAAAAAACGTGTTGTCGGCATCGGTTGTCGTGTTAAAAAGCGTAAAAATCAATAAAAAAGCAAGTGAAAGAATAATTTTTTTCATAAATCCTCCCTTGCACCACTTAATAACAGTATACAGTATATAACCGTAACATTCAATACAAAATATATGGTTTTTTGTGAAAAAATTTACAAATTATCAAGAGTTTCTTCCTTATTTATATATATAATAAAATGTCGAATAAAAAAATTTTTTAAAAAAAGGCTTGACACGGGCAAGCTTGTATGTTATTATTATAAACTGCATTATATTCTCAAAATGGTATAATATGCTTAAATAGGACTTTTGTCCAGTTTTTAGTGTTTAATTTGTATGTAATTTTAGTTCTATACATAACAAACCAAAGTAGTTTACGGCTACAAACAAAATTTTTACGAGGTGGTTGAGTTTATGGTACATCCGATTCAGTTGGGCGCAAACCAGAGAATGAGTTACGCTAAAGTCGATGAAGTTTTAGAAATGCCAAACCTTATCGAAGTTCAGAAAAACTCCTATAACTGGTTCTTAGAGGAGGGCTTAAAAGAGGTTCTTCGCGACATTTCTCCTATTACCGACTACACAGGCAACTTAATTTTAGAGTTTATCGACTACAAGTTAGAGAGAAACCGTATTAAGTACAGTGTGGAAGAGTGCAGAGAAAGAGATACAAATTACGCTGCCCCGCTTAAAGCAAAGGTGCGACTTATTAACAAGGAAACCGGCGAGGTTAAAGAGCAGGAAATCTTTATGGGCGATTTCCCTTTAATGACAGAACAGGGCACATTTATAATTAATGGTGCTGAGCGTGTTATTGTCAGCCAGCTTGTTCGTTCTCCGGGCATTTATTATGCTATGGAACACGACAAAACAGGAAAGGAATTATTCTCTTCAACTGTTATTCCTTATCGTGGCGCTTGGCTTGAATACGAAAACGATATAAATGACGTGTTGTCTGTTCGTATAGACAGAACAAGAAAAATCCCGATAACTGTTTTAATACGTGCGTTAGGTATTGAAACAGATGCAGAAATTTTAGACTTGTTCGGCGAAACTGAGGCTATGCTCAACACTTTGGAAAAAAGTGCATCTATCCAGACCACCGATGAAGCATTAATCGAAATTTACAAAAAGCTCCGTCCAGGCGAACCACCTACGGTTGAAAGCTCAAAGAGCTTACTTTACGGACTTTTATTTGATGGAAAACGCTACGACACAGCAAGCGTTGGCAGATATAAATTTAATAAAAAATTAGCACTTTCAGCGCGTATCACAAATCAGGTAGCGCGTGATGCTATAGTAAATCCTGAAACAGGCGAAATTATTGTAGAAGCAGGCGCTTCAATTTCAAAAGAAAAAGCACAGGAAATTGAAAAAGCAGGCATCAACCGTGTTGTATTGGACGTTAAGGGCTACACAGTAGTTGTGTTCTCTAACAATATGGTTAACTTATCAGATTTCGTTGACTTCGATACTGCCGATATTACAACAGAAAAAGTTTGTAAGGGCGTTTTAGACGAAATTTTAGAAAACTTTGAAACAGAAGAAGAAATTAAAGACCAGCTAATGCGTCGTATTGATGAGCTTGTTCCGAAGCACATCATAACAGACGATATTTTAGCATCAATCAACTACCAGATTGGTCTTTTATACGGTCTTGGCACAACAGACGATATCGACCACTTAGGCAACAGACGTCTTCGTTGTGTAGGCGAGCTTTTACAGAACCAGTTTAGAATTGGTCTTTCAAGAATGGAAAGAGTTGTACGTGAACGTATGACAATCCAGGATTTAGACATTGTAACACCGCAGGCGTTAATCAACACACGTCCAATAGTTGCTACAATTAAAGAATTCTTCGGTTCATCACAGCTCTCACAGTTTATGGACCAGTTAAACCCATTGGCAGAACTAACTCACAAGAGAAGACTTTCTGCCTTAGGTCCTGGCGGTTTATCTCGTGACCGCGCAGGCTTCGAGGTTCGTGACGTACACTATTCACACTATTCAAGAATGTGTCCTATCGAAACCCCTGAAGGTCCTAACATCGGTCTTATCAACTCGCTTGCAACCTATGCAAGAATCAATGAGCACGGCTTCATTGAAGCTCCTTACAGAAAAGTTGATAAAGAAACAGGCACGGTTACAGAAGAAATCATATATATGACAGCAGATACCGAAGACGAATACATTGTAGCTCAGGCAAACGAGCCATTAACAGAAGACGGCAAGTTTGTGAACTCCAAAGCTATCGTTCGTTTCCGTGATGAATACTTAGAAGTTGAAACTTCTAAAATTGACTATATGGATGTTTCACCAAAGCAGGTTGTATCAGTAGCTACAGCTATGATTCCGTTCTTGGAAAACGATGATGCTAACCGTGCGCTGATGGGTGCAAACATGCAGCGTCAGGCGGTGCCGCTTTTACGCACAGACTCTCCTATTGTCGGTACAGGTATGGAATACCAGGCAGCAAGAGACTCAGGTGTTGTAGTATTAGCTAAAGAAGACGGCGTTGTTGAGAAGGTTTCAGCCGATGAAATCGTAATTAAAGATAACGACGGTAATCTTCACAAGTATAAGCTCATTAAGTTCACACGTTCAAACCAGGGTTCTTGTGTTAACCAAAAGCCAATAGTTTCAGAAGGCGAAAAGGTTAAAAAAGGAACAATCATTGCCGATGGTCCTTCAACACACAACGGCGAAATTTCTCTTGGACGTAACATTTTAATAGGCTTTATGACCTGGGAAGGCTATAACTACGAAGATGCTATGTTAATCAACGAAAAGCTTGTTCGCGATGATATATTAACATCTATTCATATTGAAGAATACGAGTGTGAAGCTCGTGACACCAAGCTTGGTGCTGAAGAAATCACCCGTGATATTCCAAACGTTGGCGAAGATGCCTTAAAGGACTTAAACGAAAAAGGTATCATTCGTATTGGTGCTGAAGTTCGCTCAGGCGATATCTTGGTTGGTAAGGTTACACCAAAGGGCGAAACAGAATTAACAGCAGAAGAAAGACTTCTTCGTGCAATCTTCGGCGAAAAAGCAAGAGAAGTAAGAGATCCATCACTCCGTGTGCCTCACGGCGAAGCAGGTATTATAGGTGATGTTATCACATTTGATAAAGACAACGGTGATGAATTACCACCAGGGGTAAACCAGTTGGTACGTTGCTATATCGCTCAGAAGCGTAAGATTTCTGTGGGCGATAAAATGGCAGGCCGTCACGGTAATAAGGGTGTAGTTTCACGTATTTTACCTGAAGAAGATATGCCGTTCTTACCAGATGGTACACCATTGGAAATCGTTTTAAACCCATTGGGCGTACCTTCACGTATGAATATCGGTCAGGTTTTAGAGGTTCACTTAGGACGTGCTGCCCGTGAGCTTGGCTGGAAAATTGCAACACCTGTATTAGATGGTGCAACAGAAGAAGATATTACCCAGACATTAATAAAAGCAGGACTTGATACCGATGGTAAAACAGTCCTTTACGACGGAAGAACAGGCGAACCGTTTGACAACAGAGTAACAGTTGGTATTATGTATATCTTAAAGCTCTGTCACTTGGTTGACGATAAAATCCACGCCCGTTCAACAGGTCCTTACTCACTCGTTACACAGCAGCCTCTGGGCGGTAAAGCTCAGTTCGGCGGTCAGCGTTTCGGTGAAATGGAAGTTTGGGCATTAGAAGCTTATGGTGCTGCTTACACACTTCAGGAAATCTTAACAGTAAAATCTGACGATATTGTCGGACGTGTTAAGACCTACGAAGCAATCGTAAAAGGCGAAAGCGTGCCACAGGCAGGTATTCCTGAATCATTTAAGGTATTAATAAAAGAACTTCAGAGCTTGTGTCTTGATATGAGAGTATTGGATGAAGCAGGCAACGAAGTAGCCTTAAAGGATTCTTCCGAGGAAGAGGAAGAGGCAAATCTCGGAATGACTGTAAAAGACGACAAGGCGTTTATTGACTTAGACACCGAAGACGATGACGATGCTACTGCTGCCGACTTTGCAGCGGAAGACGACATTGAAATCGACGACTCAATGTTCCCCGGAGACGATTTCGAGGAAGACGAGTTTGATGATTTTGAAGACGAGCAGGACGCGTTCTTCGACGATGAAACAGACTTGTTATAAAAATGCGCCTAAAAAATTCTTTTAAATGGAGATGAGTCGATTGTCAGAAAATACATTTGATGCAATAAAAATTGGCATAGCCGCGCCTGATATGATCAGAAGCTGGTCACACGGCGAGGTTAAAAAGCCTGAAACAATAAATTATAGAACCTTAAAGCCTGAACGTGACGGTCTTTTCTGTGAGCGCATTTTCGGACCTACCAAGGACTGGGAATGTCATTGCGGTAAGTATAAAAGAATTCGTCATAAGGGCATAGTTTGTGACCGTTGCGGCGTTGAGGTTACCCGCGCACGTGTACGTCGTGAACGTATGGGACACATTGAGCTTGCAGCCCCCGTGTCACACATCTGGTACTTTAAAGGTATCCCGTCCCGTATGGGCTTGCTCCTCGATATGACACCAAGAATGTTAGAAAAAGTGTTATATTTCGCAGCTTATGTTGTAATAGACCCGGGTGCTCGTACAGAGCTTGAAAAGAAGCAGATTTTATCTGAACAGGAATACAGAGAATACTGCGAAAAGTACGGCGACAGATTCCGTGCAGGAATGGGTGCTGAAGCTATTAAAGAGTTGCTTACAGAAATCAACTTAGGAGAGCTTTCTAAAGAAATCAAAGAAGAATTAGAGGGTGCATCAGGTCAGAAAAAGGTAAGACTTGTTAAAAGACTTGAAGTTGTTGAATCCTTCAGACTCTCAGGTAACGACCCTGCCTGGATGATTTTAGATGTTATCCCTGTTATTCCGCCTGATATACGTCCTATGGTACAGTTAGACGGCGGCAGATTTGCAACCAGTGACTTAAACGATTTATACAGACGTGTTATCAACAGAAATAACCGCTTAAAGAAATTATTAGACTTAGGCGCTCCTGAAATAATCGTAAGAAATGAAAAGAGAATGTTACAAGAAGCGGTTGACGCTTTAATTGATAACGGCAGACGCGGCCGCCCTGTAACAGGCCCTGGAAACCGTGCATTAAAATCTCTTTCCGATATGTTAAAGGGTAAGCAGGGACGTTTCCGTCAGAATCTTTTGGGTAAGCGTGTTGACTACTCTGGCCGTTCAGTTATCGTTGTTGGTCCTGAGCTCAAAATCTACCAGTGTGGCTTGCCTAAGGAAATGGCAATAGAATTATTTAAGCCATTCGTTATGAAAAAGCTTGTAAACGATGGGTTAGCTCATAATATAAAGAGCGCAAAGCGTATGGTTGAACGCTTAAAGCCTGAAGTTTGGGACGTTTTAGATGAAGTTATCAAAGACCATCCGGTACTCTTAAACCGTGCGCCTACA
This sequence comes from Congzhengia sp., assembly GCA_045587965.1. Classification (GTDB taxonomy): domain Bacteria; phylum Bacillota; class Clostridia; order UBA1381; family UBA9506; genus Congzhengia. The sequence continues at coordinate 8,299 of JAZNDH010000020.1, read as the reverse complement.
CTTCACAGACTTGGTATTCAGGCGTTCGAGCCAATCTTGGTTGAAGGAAGAGCCTTAAAGCTTCATCCGCTCGTTTGTACAGCTTACAACGCCGACTTCGACGGTGACCAGATGGCTGTTCACGTACCGCTTTCTCCTGAAGCTCAGGCAGAAGCAAGATTCTTGATGCTTTCTGCAAACAACTTATTAAAGCCACAGGACGGTCGTCCTGTTACTGTTCCTACACAGGATATGGTATTAGGTAGTTACTACTTAACATTAGTTAAGCCAAAAGAAGTTAAAATAACAGATGCAGGTGACTCAGAAATCTATTCTGTAGGCGAAACAGCATACTATTATTATACAGAAAGCGGCAAAAACAGCGTTTTAGCCGAAAATGCAGCGCTTGAAGCTGCTGGTAAAAAGGTAATGCAGTTTACAGAAGAGGGCTGCTTCTCGGGTGAAGCCGGCGAAGGCAAAACATTTGCATCCGTAAACGAAGCAAATCTTGCATATACTAACAACATTGTAGGGCTTCACGCTCCTATCAAGGTAAGAGTTAGTGCCCCCGATGGCGAAACGGCTATTATCGAAACAACAGTCGGAAGATTAATCTTCAACGAAAGTATTCCGCAGGATTTAGGCTTTATAGACAGAACAAATCCTGACAACAAGTTCTTACTTGAAATCAACTTCTTATGCGGTAAAAAGCAGTTGGGCCAGATTATTGATAAATGTATTCAGGTTCACGGACTTACCGATACAGCAGTAGTGCTTGATGCTATTAAAGCAATGGGCTTTAAATATTCAACACGCGGTGCGGTTACAGTTTCTGTTTCCGATATCGAAGTTCCTGAAAAGAAAAAGACATTACTTTCAGAAGCTGAGGCTAAGGTTGATAAGATTACAAAGCAGTTTAACCGTGGTTTAATTTCAGACGAAGAACGCTATCAGCTTGTTATTGATACCTGGACCAAGACAATCGACGACGTTACAGATGCGTTGATGGAAAATCTTGATAAATACAACCCAATCTTTATGATGGCAGACTCAGGTGCCCGTGGTAGTAAAAACCAGATTCGTCAGCTTGCCGGTATGCGTGGTCTTATGAACGATACATCAGGTAAGGTTATCGAAATTCCTATCAAGGCTAACTTCCGTGAAGGTCTTAACGTTATCGAGTATTTCGTATCTTCTCACGGTGCCCGTAAGGGTCTTGCCGATACAGCGTTACGTACAGCCGACTCAGGTTACTTAACACGTCGTCTGGTTGACGTATCACAGGATGTTATTATCCGTGAACACGACTGTGGCGTAGTTGACGGCATCGAAGTTTCAGCTATCACAGAAGGCAAGGAAGTTATTGAAAGCTTAGAAGACAGACTCACAGGAAGATATCCTGTTGAAAATATAGTAAGCCCTGAAACAGGCGAAATCTTAGCAACACCAAACGATTTAATCGATGAAAAAATGGCAGCAAAAATCGTGGCTGCAGGTGTTAAAAAGGTTAAAATTCGTTCAGTTCTTACTTGTCGTGCAAAGGTTGGTATCTGTGCTAAATGTTACGGTTCAAACCTTGCAGGTGGTGCACTTGTTCCCGAAGGCGAAGCAGTCGGTATTATTGCTGCTCAGTCAATCGGTGAACCTGGTACACAGTTAACAATGAGAACATTCCACACCGGTGGTGTTGCGGGTGACGACATCACACAGGGTCTGCCCCGTGTTGAAGAATTGTTTGAAGCAAGAAAGCCTAAGGGTCTTGCTATCCTAACAGAAATCGCAGGCAGAGTTTCTATTGTTGAAAACAAGAAAAAACGTGAAATCGTAATAACTAACGATGAAACAAAAGAAGCAAAAACATATCTCATTCCTTACGGCTCAAGAATTAAAGTGGCTGAAGGCGATGTGTTATCTGTGGGTGACGAATTAACAGAAGGTTCTGTAAACCCACACGATATTTTAAGAATTAAGAATGTTACTGCAGTTCAGCAGTATCTCACCAAAGAAGTACAGCGTGTTTATCGTCTGCAGGGTGTTGATATCAACGACCGCCACATCGAAGTTATTGTTCGTCAGATGTTAAGACGTGTACGTATTGAAGATGCAGGCGATTCAAGATTTATGTCAGGCTCTTTGGTTGACTTAAATGAATTCTTAACAGTTAATGAAGAGTTAGCTCGTGAAGGTAAGCAGGAAGCAACCTGCACAAGAATTATCTTAGGTATTACAAAGGCAGCCTTAACAACAGACTCATTCCTTTCTGCTGCATCATTCCAGGAAACAACAAGAGTGTTAACTGAAGCAGCAACAAAGGGTAAGATTGACCCATTAGTTGGTCTTAAGGAAAACGTTATCATCGGTAAGCTAATCCCTGCAGGTACAGGTATGACCAAGTATCAGCACACAAGAATCGAAAAGACAACACCTGTCTTAGACGATGACAACTTAGGCGACGATTTCGTTGAAAAGAACTTAGATTATATAGGTTCAAACGTAATTCCTGAGGCGTAGAAATTCAAAAAAATTGTGTTGACAGCACCAATTTCTTATGTTACAATGTAGATTGGTGCTGTACGCACTACGTTTTGCTAAAGAAAGGAAGGGCGCAAAAATGCAACCCGACTCTAATAAGCCCCGTTCTTATGTGGGGCTGAAGCAATCAACAGAGGCAGTCCGCTTGGGACTGGCTCAAAAAGCATTTATCGCAATTGACGCAGACGAACACTTAAGCGTGCCGTTTTTAGAGCTTTGCTCTCAGTGTGGTGTTCCCGTTGAAAAGGTGGATACCAAAGCAAAACTCGGAAAAATATTCGGCATAAACGTGCCCGCTGCCGTTGCGGTAGAATTAAAATAGCTATATATTTTTTAATATATAAATTTTGAAAGAAGGAGGAAATTATTTCATGCCTACGTTTAACCAGCTTGTGAGAAAAGGTAGAGAAACTTCAGTAAGAAAGGCTACAGCGCCTGCTCTTTTAAAGAACTTAAACACTTTAAAGAAGAAAACTACCGATGCTAACTCACCTCAAAAAAGAGGTGTGTGCACAGCCGTTAAAACAATGACACCTAAAAAGCCTAACTCAGCTTTACGTAAAATGGCCAGAGTTCGTCTTACAAACGGTATCGAAGTTTCTGCATATATCCCTGGCGAAGGCCACAACTTGCAGGAACACAGCGTTGTTTTAATCAGAGGCGGCAGAGTAAAGGATTTACCTGGTGTAAGATACCATATCATCCGTGGTACATTAGATACCGCAGGTGTTGCTAACCGTAACCAGAGTAGATCAAAATACGGCGCTAAAAAAGCAAAAGCTAAGAAATAAGCGCTAAAATCACAAAAGGTGTCGGTACGCAAGGATATGAAAATAATTTTCTGTTCTATATAGTACTGCACGACGATGGAAACATCGAGTACCTGTGATATCATTTTAACGAAAAATAATGAAGGAGGGAAGAAAGGTGCCAAGAAGAAGTTTTATAGCTAAAAGAGAAGTATTGGCTGACCCGGTTTACAACAGCACAGTTGTTACAAGATTAGTAAACAACATCATGCTCGACGGTAAAAAAGGTACCGCACAAAAAATAGTGTACGGTGCATTTGATATCATCAAAGAAAAGACAGGAAAAGAACCTTTAGAAGTATTTAATGAGGCAATGGCAAACATCATGCCTGTTTTAGAGGTTAAAGCAAGACGTGTCGGCGGTGCAACATACCAGGTTCCGATTGAAGTTCGTCCTGAAAGAAGACAAACATTAGGTCTTCGTTGGCTTACAACTTACAGCCGTGCCCGTGGAGAAAGAACAATGAAGGAAAGATTGGCTGCTGAAATTTTAGACGCAATCAACAACACCGGTGCTTCTGTTAAGAAGAAGGACGATACTCATAAAATGGCTGAAGCTAACAAGGCTTTCGCTCATTACAGATGGTAGTCAAAAGACTATTTCGGATTATTTTAAAAAAAATCTAACTATTGATAAAATACTTTTTAGTATTTGGAGAAAGGAGGAGTTTTGGTGGCTAGAGAATATTCTCTCGCAAAAACAAGAAATATCGGTATCATGGCTCACATCGATGCCGGTAAAACCACCACAACTGAAAGAATATTATTCTACACTGGCCGTACACACAAGCTCGGCGAAACACACGAGGGTGCTGCTACAATGGACTGGATGGAACAAGAGCAAGAACGTGGTATTACTATCACATCTGCTGCTACAACCTGCCATTGGTTAAACCATAGAATTAATATCATCGATACACCTGGACACGTTGACTTTACAGTTGAAGTAGAACGTTCACTTCGTGTTTTAGACGGTAGTGTAACAGTATTATGTGCTAAAGGCGGCGTTGAACCACAGTCTGAAACAGTTTGGCGTCAGGCAGATAACTACCGTGTTCCACGTATGGTTTATGTAAATAAAATGGACATCATGGGTGCAGATTTTTACAATGTTGTAGACATGATGAAAACAAGACTTAAGTGTAATGCTGTTCCGATTCAGTTACCAATCGGTGCTGAGGACACATTCGTAGGTATTATCGACCTCGTTAAGAGCAAAGCATATATCTACAACGACGACTTAGGTAAGGATATTTCAGAAGTTGAAATTCCTGATGATATGAAGGAAAAGGCTGCTGAATACAGACAAAACTTAGTTGAAGCTGTTGCTGAAACAGATGAAGCTTTAATGGAAAAATATTTTGAAGAAGGCGATTTACCAATCGACGATATCAAAAAGGCTATCAGAAAAGCTACAATCGACAACGAAATCGTTCCTGTTTTATGTGGTACATCATATAAAAACAAGGGCGTTCAGAAGTTGTTAGACGCAGTTATCGACTATATGCCTTCTCCACTCGATGTACCTGCTATTAAGGGTGTTAACCCTGATACAGACGAAGAAGTTGAAAGCCCATCATCAGATGAAGCTCCATTTGCAGCATTGGCTTTCAAAATTATGACAGACCCATTCGTTGGTAAGTTATGCTTCTTCCGTGTATATTCAGGTACACTTGATGCCGGCTCTAACATCTTAAACTCTACAAAGGGTAATAAAGAAAGAATCGGTAGAATCTTACAGATGCACGCTAACGACAGAAAAGATATTGATAAAGTATATTCTGGCGATATCGCTGCAGCTGTTGGCTTAAAGAACACAACAACAGGTGATACACTCTGTGATCCAGACCATCCTATTATATTAGAATCAATGGAATTCCCAGAACCAGTTATCCGTGTTGCTATTGAGCCTAAAACAAAAGAAGGTCAGGAAAAGATGGGTATCGGTCTTGCAAAGCTTGCAGAAGAAGACCCAACTTTCAAGACATATACAGACGAAGAAACAGGGCAGACCATCATTGCTGGTATGGGTGAATTACACTTGGAAGTTATCGTTGACAGACTCTTACGTGAATTCAAAGTAGAAGCAAACGTTGGTCAGCCACAGGTTGCTTATAAAGAAGCAATCAGAAAAACTGTTGAAGTTAACCACAAGTACGCTCGTCAGTCTGGTGGTAAAGGTCAGTACGGTCACGTTGTAATGACCTTAGAACCATTAGAAGCAGGCGGCGGCTACGAATTCGTTAACAAAATCGTTGGTGGTGCTATTCCAAAAGAATACATCCCTGCTGTTGATGCCGGTGTTCAGGGCGCAATGCTCTCCGGTGTATTAGCTGGTTACAACGTAGTTGACGTTCGTGTAACATTAACAGACGGTTCATACCACGAAGTTGACTCATCTGAAATGGCGTTTAAGATTGCTGCTTCTATGGGCTTCAAAGACGGCTGTAAGAAAGCAGACCCAGTATTAAAAGAGCCTATCATGCAGGTTGACGTTATCGTTCCTGAAGAATACATGGGCGACGTTATGGGTGACTTAAACTCACGTCGTGGTCAGATTCAGGGTATGGAAGCTCGTCCTGGCGCACAGATGATTCATGCATTCGTTCCACTTTCAGAAATGTTCGGTTATGCAACAGAACTCCGTTCAAGAACACAGGGCCGTGGTCAGTACACAATGCAGCCAAGCCACTATGACGAAGTTCCAAAGAGCATTCAGGAAAAAATTATCAGCGACCGTGCTAAAAAAGATTGATAAATACTTGATTTTTTGGTAAATAAAGTATAAAATATTAAATAATAATAAAAATTTTAAAATTGAAAATTTTCAATTAGCAGGAAACAAAAAAGGCAAAAGCCAAATTTGTACGTTCAAAGCCACACGTTAACATTGGTACCATTGGTCACGTTGACCACGGTAAAACAACATTAACAGCAGCTATCACAAAAGTATTAAGCTTAACAGGTGCTGCTGACTTCAAAGCATACGATCAGATTGACGGTGCTCCTGAAGAAAGAGAAAGAGGTATTACAATTTCAACAGCTCACGTTGAATACGAAACAGCTAACAGACACTATGCTCACGTTGACTGCCCAGGACACGCAGACTACGTTAAGAACATGATCACAGGTGCTGCTCAGATGGACGGCGCTATCTTAGTTGTATCAGCTGCTGACGGCCCAATGCCTCAGACAAGAGAACACATCCTTCTTTCTCGTCAGGTTGGTGTTCCTTACATCGTTGTATTCTTAAACAAAGCTGACCAGGTTGACGACCCTGAATTATTAGAATTAGTTGAAATGGAAATCCGTGACTTATTAAATGAGTACGAATTCCCAGGTGACGATACACCTATCATCACAGGTTCAGGTCTTGCAGTACTTGAATCTTCTGCAACAGACCAGAGCGCTCCTGAATACGCTCCAATCTTAAAGTTAATGGAAGCTGTTGATAGCTTTATCCCAACACCTGAAAGAGCTTCAGAACTTCCTTTCTTAATGCCAGTCGAAGACGTATTCTCAATCACAGGCCGTGGTACAGTTGCTACAGGTAGAGTTGAAAGAGGTACACTTAACTTAAACGATGAAGTTGAAATCACAGGTTTAACAGACGAACCAAGAAAAGTTGTTGTAACAGGTATCGAAATGTTCAGAAAGCTTCTTGACAGCGCTGAAGCAGGTGATAACATCGGTGCATTACTTCGTGGTGTTCAGAAGAACGAAATCGAAAGAGGACAGGTTTTAGCAAAACCAGGCTCAATCCATCCTCACACAAAGTTCAAGGGCGAAGTTTACGTTCTTAAGAAAGAAGAAGGTGGCCGTCATAAGCCTTTCTTCTCTAACTACAGACCTCAGTTCTACTTCAGAACAACAGACGTTACAGGTGTTATCCAGTTACCAGCAGGCGTAGAAATGTGTATGCCTGGCGATAACGTAACAATGGATGTTGAACTTATCACACCTATCGCTATTGAAGAAGGTCTTCGTTTTGCTATCCGTGAAGGCGGCAGAACAGTAGGTTCAGGCGTTGTTTCTGCAATCGTAGAATAATTCCAAATCTATAAATAAAAACAGTGTAGCCATAAGGCTACGCTGTTTTTTTGCAAATACAAAGTGAAAGACCGTAGCAAAAGCTACGGTCTTTCTTGTTTTCTGTCGCAATAATCAGAGTTTGCACATTAAAAAAGTGCGCCCGACCGAAGCCAAACGCACAAAAAACGCAAACTCCGATTTGTTGTCACACAAAGTTAATAAGAGAAAGGATTTAAAGCCATTCACCCATACGACAGAATTTGCATTTTTATCAAATTAGCGCATGAATGAAAAGAGATATATTCTTATAAAACAAAAATATCCCATCTCTTACATATTAACTTTATGTGACAACATCATTGTACCATTAACTATGAAAAATTGCAATATATTTTATATGAAAGATTGCCCTTGACGATTAGGAAAAGTAAGAAAATACAATTTACGCGTTTTTTGACCGCCAAGAAACGCCCGGCAGAGTTGTTTTTATTACCCCTAAATGTAGTGTTGAAACAAAATAAACACACCACAAAAAGTGGTCACATTTTAATTTAAAAACCGAGAAAAAACGACTATAAATAGCAAAAAAGAGAGAAAATCAAAGATAAATTATAGCTAATTTCAATTAATGGCTTAAAATGAGCTTAAAATGAGTTGCAATGAGCCTAAAATACGAGTATACTATAAAAGTCGCTTGTGAGTAGACTTGAGTTATCAAGAAAAAAACTTTTAAAAAAGTTTTAAAAAGAGCTTGACACAGTCTGTGAAAAGTGATATAATATTTTTTGTTCGCTACGGCGAATGAAGAACAGAACCTTGAAAAATGAACAGTGCAGGTCTTTTAAGAAATTCCTAAGTAATTTTGGATTAGAGAGAGTTATCGCTCAAAAGGATAACAACTTCGTTAGCGAAGAAATGAGAGAATTAGATTTTCTCGGAACAGTATA
>JAZNDH010000019.1:0-17009 GCA_045587965.1 Congzhengia sp. | reverse complement strand
TTCTGTAGTATGTTTGTGTTGCCGAAAGGTAGAATAAACATATTAGGAGATGAAAATTATGAAAAAGAAAATTTTATGTACGGCACTTGCGGTGGTGATGCTTATGTCACAGACGGCATCGGCGGCACCATGGAGAATTAACCGAAATCAAATTCTCTACGACAACGAAATTGGAATCAGGGGATTTTGCACATTGATATTCGCAACCGAGACAGGAAGCTACATAAGACCTGCAACGAAATTTTATGGCAGTAAAATCAGCCTTGAAGAATATGTGCCTACAAGGGAGGGTTATACCTTCGAGGGATGGTTCAACGATCCGAGAACAAAGCAGAATCTGGTAACGGAATTCGCATTCAATCAAAATGATGTAGTCTATGCGAAATGGAATAAAATCGAAAGCGAAATTAGCATAGACGAAATTATGGGAAAAGACCAAATCTATCTCACGGATGACGAACAAAAAATCAGAATGGAATACATCAAGGAACAAAACAAAGCATACATAGATGGTTTCGGCTATGCTGCACCTAGCAAAACAAAAGTAATCATCGTAGACTCAGACGGTGATATAAATAAGCAAGTCGGTGAAATGAAATAAATATAAGACAGGCGGAGGTCAGGCTTACGCTTGACCCCCTATTCGTTCCATAATCGATTTTGAGGGCGAGTTGCAACGGCTGTTAAAGGGGTTGTGAGACAAAACTCTCTCGGGTAGGGTAGTTACACCACCCAAGATATTAAATCGCAAATTAGACGGCTGTTAAAGGGTGTGAAACGACATAAAAACGGGTGCAACCTTGACTCTATATTGAGTAGGTTATACACCCGTTAAGTTTTATTTGTTTGAGAACCAAAAGAATAATATAAGAACTATAATTATCCATAATATTATTCCTAAATAATGGCTTTTTTGTTTTGGTTGATAATTACTTACATCTGTTTGCGGTCTGTATTCGTAAGAAGTTTGTGCACGAGAACGAGAGTTGTTTGTTGCAGAACGAGCTTTACGATACATTGAAAGTGGATCTGTCTGATTCATAATGCGAGAATAAAAATGATTAAGCCATAGTTCGTCTTCGGGGTCGCACATATTTGATTCGTTACAACCTGGCTCGTGTGAAATTTGATTTCTAACCCAACGATAATGTTTGAGTGTTTTTAAATCATCATCCCAATTACGAACATAGTGATTGCCGTTTGGAGTATTTATCATCTCATCAATATATGCAGATAGTCTTCTGTCGTCATTTAGTATTTCACCGCATAACTTCTCTAAATGTTTATATGAATCTATGAAACTCATAAGGACCTCCTAAGTTAAAGACCGTGAACTTATATAGTTCACGGTCGTCGTTGGCGGACAGGGGGGGATTCGAACCCACGTGCCGGATTGAATACCGACAAACTGATTTCGAGTCAGCCCCGTTATGACCACTTCGATACCTGTCCGTGTGTATGTTTGAACTCCGATTTAACGGAGAAAAAACTGAGCAAATTATGAAATTTTGTTAGAAAAATGTTAGAAATGGCTAGAAAAACCGCTAGATAAGGGGGTAAAAACAAGGTTTGAACCTCGCTTAAACCCGCACGGTTAAGCCATTTGTAGGGGTACAGTTACAGTGTAACCGAGGGGGTTTCGAGAGAGTAAGATATATTTTGCCAGTGCGGATACAGATGGAACTAATAAGCATATAAAAAGGCAGAGTTGAATTTTACATTCTCAAATTGACTATTTCGACAATTTGTGTTATAATTTAATATTAATGACGCTTTGAGAAAAGGAGAAGGTATATGTCTAAGGTGCAGGTGCTTGTGGCAACGATGAATCAAAAGGATTTTTCGCTAATAGAAAAGCAAAACATAAGATGTGATGTCGTTTATGCCAATCAAGCAGATTATGAGTGCGAAAAAACAATAAATACTCCTTATGGTACCGCAAAAATGATTTCAACAAAAACTCGTGGTGTGGGAATAAACCGAAATATAGCGTTAGAAAATGCAACAGGGGAAATTTTACTTTTTTCTGATGATGATGTCATTTACTGTGATGATATGCCCGAACAAGTGGAAAAGGCTTTTTTAAAATTTCCGCAGGCTGATGTAATTATGTTTGGTATAGCACTAACAAAAAATGGGGAAATAATACGTCGAAAAAGCACACAGACAGGCAAAGTCCTATTTTGGAAATCGCTTAAATATGGAATGGTACAAATAGCCATAAGAAATGAGAGCATAAAGAAAAAAAACATAAAACTGAGTGATAAATTTGGTGGTGGTTGCATTTACTGTCATGGTGAAGATGCGGATTTTATAATGAGCTGCTATAAAAAAGGGTTAAAGGTTTATGAATACGCTTATGAATTAGGGACGACAGCAACCGATACATCCACTTGGTTTACAGGCTTTGGCGAAAAGTATTTTTATGATACAGGTGCTTTAGCAAAGAGCTCATTTGGAATAGTTGCAATTCCGTTTATAGTGCGGGCGTGTATTAGAACACAAGGCGAAAATAATATGTCGTTTTTTAACAAATTAAAATATATGTTAGCGGGCTATAAAAATTATGATAGACTTTTAACTTATGATGAGTGGAAAAAGGAACAGGAAAAATGAAAAAGAAAATATTATTTGTAATGCCGAATTTAAAAACAGGCGGCGTGCAAACTGCATTTTTAAACTTAATAAATGAAATAAAGAACGATAAAAATTTAGAAATTGATTTATTCGTTTTTGATACAGATGATATAGGTATTTTACCTCGGGAAGTCAATGTTTTACCCGTTGGAAAATTAACAAGATTACTGACAACAAGCCAAAAAACAATAGAGTCAGAAAGCAAGGTTTTAGGTATTTTAAGACTTTTACTGGGCGGAATTGCAAAAGTTATTGCAGACCACTATGTTTACAGCTTTGTGTTTATGTTTGAAAAAATTCTAAAGGGCTATGATGTTGCAATATCGTTTTCTCAATCTGGCCCTAAGCACAGCCTATACGGCGGAATGAATGAATTTGTAATGACTAAGGTCGAAGCAAAAACCAAGGCAACAGTCCTGCACTGTGACTATAGTGCTGTTGGACTTGACACGCTTTATAATGTTGATTTGTATCAGATGTTTGATAAGGTTTGTGCGGTGTCAGATGGCGTGAAAAATGCTTTTTTATCGCTTGTTCCTGAGTGTAAAGAAACAGCTTGTGTTATGCATAATTGCCACGATTTTTATAAAATGGCAGAGCTTTCGGCTATAGATACAGTCGAGTACGATAGAGGCGTTTTAAACATTTTAACTGTTGCACGTATAACTGCAGAAAAAGGGCACTTGCGGGCACTTGATGCACTATACAGATTAAAGGAAGACGGGCTTAAATTCTGCTGGCACATAGTGGGCGATGGAGACGGCTTAGAAAAATTAAAAGCAAAAATTGAAGAATACAATATGTCGCGAAATGTAATTTTATATGGAAACCACCAAAACCCATATAAATTTTACGTTAATGCCGATGTATTATTAGTGCCGTCATTTCACGAAGCGGCACCTATGGTATTTACGGAAAGTGAATTTTTTAATTTGCCTGTAGTTGCCACAAAAACCACATCGACAGACGAATTTGTAACGGACAGAAATTTAGGAATTGTATGTGAAAACAGCGAAAACGGCATATATAAAGCCTTTGAATACATATTTAAAAATCCTAACATAATAAGAGAAATAAAAGGGTTTCGCCGTGAGCTTCCAAGTAATGACGAAGCGTTGCGGGAATTTTACGAACTGATACAAGGAGAATAAAAAATGAGTGAATGTACACACGATTGTTCAAGCTGTAAGGAAGCTTGCGAATCAAGAAAAGAAAACTTTAAAGAGCCTCAGAATCCCCATTCAGAAGTTAAAAAGGTAATCGGTATTGTAAGTGGTAAGGGTGGCGTAGGAAAGTCATCAGTTACATCACAGCTTGCAGTTTTAACGGCTCGCCACGAATATAAAACAGCAATTTTAGATGCCGATATCACAGGACCATCAATACCAAAGGCTTTCGGCATAAAGGAAAAAGCCTACGGCACAGAAGACGGCATTTTACCTGTTGAAAGTAAAACAGGCATTAAAATTATGTCAATAAATTTACTTTTGGAAAACGACACCGACCCTGTTGTTTGGCGTGGACCTGTAATTGCAGGCACAGTTAAGCAATTCTGGACAGATGTAATGTGGGGTGAAGTTGACTTTATGTTTGTGGATATGCCCCCCGGAACAGGCGATGTTCCGCTCACTGTTTTTCAGTCGCTTCCGTTAGATGGCATAATTGTTGTAACATCACCGCAGGACTTGGTTTCGATGATTGTCGAAAAAGCAGTAAAAATGGCAGAGCTTATGAATGTGCCGGTACTTGGATTAGTTGAAAATATGTCCTACTTTGAGTGTCCTGATTGCGGAAAACGTCACACACTTTTTGGCGAAAGCAAAATCGAAGAAATTGCAAAGAAACACGGAATTGAAAATGTGGCAAAACTTCCTGTAAATTCCGAAATTGCATCTGCTTGTGATAAAGGAATAGTTGAGCTTTTGGGTGCAACCGCATTAGAAGATATGGCAGAAAAAATTGAAAATTTAATTAAATAAAAAAATCGGCTCATAATAATAGAAAATGAGCCGTTCAAAAAGACTTCCTTTTTGCTCGGCAAAGGGGAGTTTTTTTATGTTAGCAGTTTTAGCTTTTTTGCCAATATTATTAAGCATTATTTTAATGACAGTATTTAATAAACCGGCAAAAATCGTTTTGCCGATTTCTTTTTTAGTAGCCTGCATTTTAGGTTTTTTTGTTTGGAAAATGGAACTTGTTACAATACTTTCGGCTACAATTTTTGGATTTCTTAGTTCTATTGAGGTTCTGCTTGTGATTTTTGGTGCTATACTCATTATGAATACTCAAAAATATTCAGGGGGAATGGCAGCCATAAACCACGGTTTTACGAATTTATCCCGTGACAGCAGAATTTCTTTGATTATTATTAGCTTTATGTTTGGCTCATTTATTGAAGGTGCAGCAGGCTTTGGAACACCTGCAGCACTCGCTGCACCTCTTTTGGCAAGCTTGGGATTTCCGCCGATGGCGGCTGTTGTGGTGTCTTTGATTTGTGATTCTTCTGCTGTTTCCTTTGGTGCTGTTGGCACGCCTGTTGCTGTAGCTGTGGCACAGGTGGGAGATAGAGTGTCTGAAACATTTGCACGAGGTGTAAGCGTTTTTACAGCTGTTCCGCACGCGATAATGGCAATATTTGTGCCTTTTTTGGCGGTTTTAGTTATGACTAAGGTTTTCGGCAAAGAAAAATCTGTAAAACCTGCTTTGGAAGTGCTACCTTTTGCACTTTTTTCAGGACTTTCATTTGCTGTTCCCTATGTTTTAATTGCTACATTTTTAGGCTATGAATTCCCGTCGTTAATTGCGGGATTAATCGGTCTTTTAATAACAGTTTTTTCGGCAAAGCGTGGTTTTTTAGTGCCAAAAAATGTGTGGAGAATTAGTGATGCTGCAGAAGTTCAAAACAAAACGGAAAAAAGAATGAATTTGTTTTTGGCGTGGCTTCCTTATATTTTGATAGCCTTAATTTTAGTTTTAACCCGTGTGCCATCTATTGGAATTAAAAACATAATAAATACAAATGCAAAAGGCTTATTTTTAATAGAAATCCCAAACATTTTAGGAATAGACAAAATGGACTATTCTCTAAAATGGGCAAATATTCCAGGCGTTTTGCCTTTTATACCTGTGGCAATTTTAACCCACTTTTTACACAAAATGCCAAAGGAAAAAATAAAGCTCGCGTGGACCGATACAATAAAGCAAATAAGCGGTGCTGCGGTTGCTATTGTTTTTGGGATTTGTTTAGTGCAGATTTTAAAATTTTCCGATATAAACACATCAGGACTTTCAAATATGATGGTTATTATGGCAGAAAAGGTAGCGGCGGCAGGCAAGGGCTTGTTTGTACTGATTTCGCCCGTAATCGGAATTTTAGGCTCTTTTGTTTCGGGGTCTAATGCAGTATCAAATTTGCTTTTTACCAATCTTCAGTTTGAAACGGCAACAAATTTAGGGCTTTCTCAGATGTTAGCAGTTTCAAGCCAGATTGTAGGCGGTGCAATAGGAAACATAATTTGTATTAACAATATCGTTGCCGCTTGTGCAACTGTAGGTATATCAGGAAAAGAAGGAAAAATCATAAAAATAAATATAGTGCCAACCATTATTTACACAGCTGTTGTTACGGCGTTTTTTGCAGTTTTAATATTTATGTGACAAAATGTTTCAATTTCAATAAAAATGTTTCACTTTGAAAATCGTATTGATTTTTGTCGATAATTGTGGTATATTGGTTATGCGATCAACAATTAAAAAGATTTACCAACAAGGAGTTATGCTGTAAAAAAGCATGACTCTAGTTCAACAACCCTTGTTGGTAATTTGTTGGTCGCGGCTAGAGAACGTGCTTTTTATGGTGCGTGGCTCTGGCTACGCACCTTTTTTAATTTTCCGGAAATTTTTAAAATGTGCAGTTCTAATATTTTATAAAGTGAGGAATTGCAATGACAGAAAACCTATTACGCTATAATTATGACATAACAGTAAAAGAACGGTATTATATGACAAAGGATGAAGCACTTGCGGTAATAAAAGATGAGCAGGAAAAGGCACAGGCAAAAAACCACGCCCTGATAATGACGGGCAAAGGTAATGAAAACAAAAGCTTTTTTGATGCTTTTGCCCCTCAGGAATTATCGCATAATTTCACCTGGATACATTTTTGCCCTCAGGAAATTTTAAAGTTCGACGATAAAAAACTCCAGAAAGGCAACTATTACGTATTGGTAATGGAAGGAATAGTAAAGAATATAATGATTTAATAAAAAAACATCGTTTCCTATCTGGAAACGATGTTTTTTTATTCTTCTATTGAAATCTGATTTGAATTGTTATACTTTATTCCGAAATGCTCATAAGCCTTCATTGTTGCCATTCTGCCACGTGGCGTTCTTGATAAAAATCCCAGCTGCAAAAGATACGGCTCGTAAACATCTTCTATTGTGTTTGCGTCTTCGCCGATTGATGCAGCCAGCGTATCTAACCCTACAGGACCGCCATTGAAATTTTCGATAATAAACATCATCATACGTCTGTCGATGTTATCAAGTCCTAAATTATCCACTTCCATTAAAGAAAGTGCGGTGTCGGCAAGCTCCTGGGTTATTGCACCGTTTCCTTTAACTTCGGCAAAATCACGTACTCGCTTTAACATTCTGTTTGCAATTCTCGGTGTTCCACGTGAACGACGGGCAATTTCCATAGCACCTGCTGAGTCAATTTTTGTGCCTAAAATGTCAGCACTTCTTGTAACGATTTTTGCAAGCTCATCAGGTGTGTAAAGCTCAAGTCTTGAAATTACACCAAAGCGGTCACGGAGTGGTGCAGATAAAAGACCTGTTCTGGTTGTAGCACCGATTAAGGTAAACTTGGGCAAGTCAAGTCGAACAGAGTGCGCTCCCGGACCTTTACCTAAAATAATATCTAAGGAATAGTCCTCCATAGCGGGATATAAAATTTCTTCGACGCTGCGTGAAAGACGGTGAATTTCATCAATAAATAAAATATCGTTGTGAGAAAGGCTTGTAAGAATAGCCGCCAAGTCCCCTGCTTTTTCGATGGCAGGACCTGATGTTATGCGGATATTTACGCCCATTTCATTGGCAATAATACCTGCAAGAGTTGTTTTACCAAGTCCTGGCGGACCATAAAGCAAAACGTGGTCTAATGCTTCGTGACGAGCCTTTGCGGCTTCTATATATATTGATAAATTGTCCTTAACCTTGCTTTGTCCGATATATTCAGTTAAAGCCTTTGGTCTTAAGCTGTATTCAGTTTCTTCTTCGTTGCCCAGAGTTCTTGATGAAACAATTCTTTCTTCAAAATCTCCTGCAAATTGCTGGTCTATAGGCATATTTTACCTCCTTATCTCATCAGGCGCATAAGTGCTGCTTTAATCGTTTCTTCTGTTGAAAGGCCCTTTTCAACACCTGATACCGCACGAACCGCATCTGCTCTTGGATAACCCAGAACAACTAACGCTTCAACGGCGTCGTTTTTAGAATCAACAGGTGCAAAAATTTCGTTATTTTCGCCGTCCAGTTTAATTTCTTTGCCCTTGAATTTATCCTTTAGCTCTAAAACAATTTTTTGCGCAAGCTTAGGCCCAACCCCCTGAGCACGAGTGATTGCTTTGTAGTCGTCTGTTACGATTGCTACGGCTAAGCCTTCCGGCGACAGTGCTGAAAGAACAGATAGAGCCGCTTTTGGTCCTGCACCGTTTACAGTGATTATCAATTTAAAAATGTCTAATTCTTCACGTGTCAAAAATCCGTATAAATCAAAAATATCTTCAGCTACACGCAAAAATGTATATATTTTTACTTCGTCGCCCTTTGAAAGCTTTGAAAGTGACAGAGTTGTCATAAAAATTTTTGCACCAAAGCTGCCGGTGTCAATTATAACGGAGTTTTCGTCTATATAATCAACTATTCCTTTAACGAACGCTATCATTAAATTCCCTCCTCGTTTATAAGGTTGTGATACTTGGCAGAATACCCATGGCACATTGCAATAGCCAAGGCATCTGCTACGTCGTCAGGCTTTGGAACAGCGTTTAAATTAAGCATTTGTGTTACCATACGCTGAACTTGTGGCTTTTGAGCTCTGCCGTAGCCTGCAACTGCCTGCTTTATCTGAAGCGGGGTGTACTCAAAAACAGGAACATTTAATATTGTGCCAGCAAGTATGCACACGCCTCTGCCGTGGGCAACAGAAATTGCAGTTTTTACGTTTGTATTAAAAAACAGCTCTTCAATGGAAACTGCATCTGGCTTGTGCTTTTCAATCAGCGTTGCTACGCTTTCGTAAATGTCACGAAGCCTGTCGGTCAGTTTTTGCCCTGCAGGAGTAGTAATTGCACCATATTCAATTGGTGTAAATTTATGACCGTCGTAGTGAATCACACCGTAGCCTACGATTGCAATTCCCGGGTCAATACCAAGAATTATCATTCTTTTTCTCCAAATTGTAAAAAAATGTTGAGTTTTCTTTATATATACTGTATAATTGTATCATAAATTATTTTAAAATGCAAGAAAGAACGGTGTATGATATTATGAAACTTTGGGGCGGAAGATTTTCAAAAGCCACAGACGCTTTGGTTGACGATTTTAACTCATCAATAAGATTTGATGCAAGAATGTATAAACAAGATATAAAAGGAAGTATGGCTCACGCCGAAATGCTTGGCCGTCAGGGGATAATTCCTTTGGCTGATGCTGATTTAATAGTAAAAACTCTTGCTGAAATTTTAGAAGATATTGAAGCGGGCGAGGTTGAATTTTTAATTGATGCTGAAGATATTCACATGAATATCGAAACAATATTAATCAGCCGTATCGGCGATGCAGGCAAAAAGCTCCACACAGGCAGAAGCAGAAATGATCAGGTTGCAGTTGACCTTCGTATGTATTTGCGTGACGAGGTTGACGAAATCGGGGAAATGCTAAAGACCACAATGTCAACAATTTTAGATATTGCTGAAAAAAATATAGAAACAATTATGCCGGGTTACACCCATTTACAAAAGGCTCAGCCTGTAACTGCAGCTCATCATTTTATGGCATATTTTCAGATGTTTAAAAGAGATTTAGAGCGCTTATCTGATTGTCGTAAGCGTATAAATATTATGCCCTTAGGCTCTGGTGCGTTAGCAGGTACAACATATCCTTTAGACCGTGAGTTTGTGGCAGAAAAGCTTTTATTTGATGGTGTAACTAAAAATTCTATGGATGGCGTTTCCGACCGTGATTTTGCAATAGAACTGGCAGGAGTTTTATCAATTTTAATGATGCACTTATCACGCTTTTGTGAAGAATTGGTGCTTTGGTCAAGCCACGAATTTTCATTTATTGAAATGGACGATTCATACTCTACAGGCTCATCAATTATGCCGCAGAAGAAAAATCCTGATGTGGCAGAATTAATCCGCGGAAAATCAGGAAGAGTATATGGCAGCTTAACCACGCTTTTAACAATGATGAAAGGGCTTCCTTTAGCTTATAACAAGGATATGCAGGAAGATAAAGAGGCTATTTTTGATGCAGTTGACACAGTGAAGCTTTGCTTGCCTGTATTTACAAATATGATTAAAACCATGACAATTAAAAAGGAAAAAATGTCAAAGGGTGCAACAGGTGGTTTTACCAACGCTACAGATTTGGCAGACTACTTAGTAAAGCAAGGTGTTCCTTTCCGTTCATCTCACGAAATTGTAGGCAAAATGGTGGCTCATGCCGTTGAAAAGGGTTGCGATTTAGATGAATTTACATTAGAAGAAATGAAAGAATTTTCAGAGCTTATAGATGAAGATATTTACGAAGCAATCTCAATTAAAACTTGTGTCGATGAAAGAAATGTAATCGGCGGACCGGCTGGAGAGCAGGTTTTAAAAGAAATAGAAATCGGGCGCAATATACTAAAATAAACATAGGAAAATAGCGGTTTTAATTGAAAAATTTTTCCAAAATGGTTGACTTTAAAAAAGGAATGTGATATAGTATTGTAACGTACCGCACAGGTATACGATTTTTATTTTTGGGAGGAGCAAGTTAAATGCAGAAGGGTACAGTTAAATGGTTTAACGCTCAGAAAGGTTTTGGTTTCATCGCAGCTGAAGACGGTACAGACGTATTCGTACATTTCTCAGCTATCGCAATGGACGGTTTTAAAACACTTGATGAAGGTATGGAAGTACAGTTCGAAGTTGTTGAAGGTGCAAAAGGTCCTCAGGCAGCAAACGTAACAAGAGTGTAATCTTCAAATTTTGGGCTTCATATATATCAGTTCCTATATGATAACTTAAATTAAAGGCTACGGCATACCAAAAAGCCCCATAACTCAGTTATGGGGCTTTCAGTTTAAAAGGAGAAAAACAAATGAGTAAAATTCTAAGAGCAATAGATTCTGAAGGCTTAGTAAGGGTGTCGTTTATTGACAGTCGTGATATGGTAGAAGAAGCAAGAAAAATTCATAAAACATCGCCTGTTGCAACTGCAGCTTTGGGAAGAACCTTAACTATGACAGCACTTATCGGCAGCGGTATGAAAGAAAAAGACGATACTGTTTCTGTGTTTGTTCGCGGAGACGGTCCGTTGGGACAAATAGTTACAACAGCGAATGGTAATGGCATGGTAAAAGGCTATGTTGCCAATCCTGCTGTCCACCTTCCTAAAAAGTCAAACGGCAAATTAGACGTTGGTGGTGCAGTTGGTAAGGGCTCTTTATCTATCACTATGGATTTAGGCTTAAAAGAGCCATACTGCGGTCAGGTGCCCTTAGTTACAGGGGAAATTGCCGAAGATTTTACTTATTACTATGCTAAATCACAACAAATTCCAACAGCAATATCGTTGGGCGTTTTAGTTGACAGAGATTATACAGTAAAACAGGCAGGTGGCTTATTTGTTCAGCTTATGCCGGGTTGTGATGAAGAAACTGCAGCTTTAATTGAAAAAAATGTAACAAATTTAGCTCCGGTGACTACAATGTTAGAGGAGGGTATGAGTCCCGACTTAATAGTTACATCTGTTTTTGCGGGGTTGTTTTTCAAGTATTTAGAAGATGATGAATATAACTATAAATGTGACTGCAATCGTGAAAAAATTGAAAAAGCTTTAATTTCTTTAGGCGAAGAAGAATTAAACAATATGATTTCAGAAGACCACAAGGCAGAAGTTACCTGCAGATTTTGTCCGAGTGTGTATAAATTTACAGAATTTGACTTAATAGAACTCTTAAATAAAGCTAAAACTAAATAAAGACAAAAAATTTTTTAAAAAAATTAAAATTTTTCTTGACAATTCATAAGGAATCGTATATAATAATCTTCGTCGCTGGAATGGCGCAAGCAAGTATGAATGGGCGCATAGCTCAGCTGGGAGAGCATCTGCCTTACAAGCAGAGGGTCACAGGTTCGAGCCCTGTTGTGCCCACCATTCATGCGGCTCGGTAGTTCAGTTGGTTAGAATGCCAGCCTGTCACGCTGGAGGTCGTGGGTTCGAACCCCATCCGAGTCGCCAATTTGCCTCTGTAGCTCAGTCGGTAGAGCAGGGGACTGAAAATCCCCGTGTCGGTGGTTCGATTCCGCCCGGAGGCACCACCAACACAAAAGAAAATGCGGGAGTGGCTCAGTGGTAGAGCGTCACCTTGCCAAGGTGAACGTCGCGAGTTCGAATCTCGTCTTCCGCTCCAATTCAATCTTGCCTTTGGCAAGATTTTGTTTTAAAATTAAATATTGGCGCCATAGCCAAGTGGTAAGGCAGAGGTCTGCAACACCTTCATCCCCAGTTCAAATCTGGGTGGCGCCTCCAGAAAAAAAGACATTTTTCATTTGAAAAATGTCTTTTTTTTCATCGATATAAATCTCTTGCGAGATTTTCGATATGTCTTGCAGACTCGATATGTCTTGCAGACTCGATATGTGCTGTCGCACTCGATATGTCGCTAACGCGACGAGATTTATACCATATCGAGTTTGAGCTAAGCGAAAACATGTCGAATTTACGAAGTGAAAATATCGAGCAAACGAAGTTTGCATATCGCCTAAAAATAACTGCATCTATTATGAACGTGAAAGCCAAAAGGAAACGGTAGCTTTGTTTTGATAAAGCTTTTTTATCTTGGTTTAATTTCATCTGTTCTGCCTAAAATATAATCAACTGATGTTTTATATAAATCCGCAAGTTTTATCAACATTGAAACTGGTATTTCACGCAATCCCCTTTCATATCTTGCATAAACCTGTCGATTACATAAAAGATAGTCGGCAACTTGTTTTTGTGTAAGGTCGTTATCTGTACGCAAATCATATAATCTTTTAAAGAACATTAAAATCACCTCTTGACTTCAATGTTACCATATGGTACTATTGATATTAGTTATATGGTACCATATGGCACCACGGCTATGTTTAAGGGGAAAAAGTATGAATATAAAGCTTGAATTATTAGGGAGCTACATATCTGATTTTATAAAATACAGAATTAAAGATTTTGACATTGATGCATCACAAATTGACGACACAATGGCCATTCAGATGCTATCTGAAATACAGAAAGTAATAAAGGACGAACAGTATTCTGATTTTGAGGCAGTGGAGGAGATTGTTTGCATATTTGAAAAATATAATATTGATTTCGGTTTCAGGCATAATTTTTAAGATATTGTATAAATTTATAAATCATTTTGCGAGACTGAAAACGACAATTTTCCAAGAAATTGTCGTTTCTTTATTTTGCATATAATACCTATTTAGAAAAAAATCTAAATAGATATTGACATTTTAAGAAAAGCATTATATAATCTATTTAGAAATATTTCTAAATACTTTGTAAGGAAGTGATGTTTATGGGTATGAATGAAACATTAAAAGCTATATCTGACCCCGTAAGGCGTGATATTTTATCAATGCTAAAAAGCGGGAAAAAATCAGCAGGAGAAATCGGCGAGCATTTTAACCTTACAGGTGCAACAGTTTCGTATCATTTGGCAAAACTAAAAAGTGCAGATCTTATTGCAGAACAAAAGTACAAGAATTTTATTTACTATGAAATAAACACATCCGTTTTTGAAGATGTTATCAGTTGGATTTACGCGTTAGGAGGTAATAAACAATGAAATTTTTTAAATGGAGATTTTTTGCTGTTACAAGTGCGGTATGTTTGCTTCCTGTATTGTTAGGAATTTCACTTTGGGAAAAACTTCCTGATGTAATGGCAATTCACTTTGATTTTTATGGAACACCTGATAATTTTGCATCAAAAGGCTTTGTTGTTTTCGGACTTCCGCTTTTAATGATTCTGCCACAGGCATTTTGTTGTTTTGTAAACGATATAAACGCACATAAGCATGGAGAGAGAAAAAAGTTTGAAACTATAACAAAATGGATTATTCCCTGTATGACTGTTGTCTTGCAAATTGTAACTTTAGGCTACGGACTGGGCTGGAACTTAGACATAAGAAAGGTAGTCGCAATTCTTGTAGGGCTTATTTTTATCGTGATAGGAAACTATATGCCCAAGCTTGGCTATGTAAAAAACTATGATATAGATACTGAAAAGGCAAGAAAAATCAACAGATTTATAGGGTATGCATCAGTTATTATGGGATTTTTATTTTTAGTGAGCATTTTTCTGCCTCCTATAAGCACAGTTGTATGTTTGGTTTTACTTATACCTTATGCAGTTATAGGTGCTGTTTACGGAATAAAAACAGGTAAAAAGCAGTAAAATAACTTTCGGCATTATATTGGCAATCCAAATAAAAAAAGACGATTCTTATGAATCGTCTTTTTAATTATATCAGTCACAGCAATTTGATTTTTTCTTTTCATCGCAGATTTCACGTTCAGGCGGGAAGAACTCGTCAAACGGGAAACCAATTTTTTCAAACAAATCGCAGGGGTTGTTATCAAATGATGTGTCACATTCCTTTTGTGGAACACAGAAGTCATAAGCAGGAATTAAGAGCTGTACTGACCTTTCTAATCTCACTATTGAGAACATACCGATTGACACATAAACCTGTTTTCTGCCATTGTCTGTGAGCATATCGTCAAATACATTGCATACGCCTTCAGGAACTGTTGACAAGTCAAAATTACACGGACAAGAACAATCGTTTTCACAAACTTCTTTGATGTTTACTGCTAAAACTAACGGATCAACAACTTCAACAACAGCTTTTGGAAGATTTGTTTTTTGCCAAGCAGCCTCGCTCATACAGCCTGAGTTTGGATTATATTGTGATGTAAAGCTCTTTGCAGCACCCTCAGAGCCGAAAAGCACAACCTTTTTATTGAATGCTGCCAAACCTTCGACATACATAGGCTTTCTGTAGTCCGAGCAAACCTCGAATGTTATTTTAAAATAGAATGTGGTATCAACGGTGTAGTAGCCACAGTTAAAAGGAATTGCTTCCACATCGGGATAAGCCCATATAACTTCAGCTTTTTTTGCTTTAACGCTGATGGCTTTATCGATAATCTCTCTGTCGCAATCGCTAAAATACACTCTGGCATCTTCAATACAATCTTTATCCTTGCAGGAATCGTAGACCTTATCGGTATGTATGCAAACTGAATTTTTTACATCTTCACAGGGAGATGATGGGGATGGATAACGTCTGTCTGCCATAAATAACCTCCATAATAAATTAAATATTTTTTGAGATTTTATCTCTATAACATAGTATGTTATAAAAAAAATATTGTTCCATAAAATAAAAGAGAAAATTTTGCCGTTTTTTTTAAAAAACTGTTGACCTTTGGGGTATAATTGGGGTATAATATCACTTATAATTATTACAATAGGGGGAAGTGTTTTGATTAACGTTGCGATATTAGGTTTCGGTACTGTAGGCTCAGGTGTTTATGAAATTTTGAAAAAGAGTCCTGAAGCAATCGCCAAAAAAGCAGGAGCTACTTTAAATATTAAATACATACTCGATATCAGAGATTTTGATGACCATCCTGAAAAAGAACTTTTCACAAAAGATTTTAATGATATCATAAATGACGACGATGTAAAAATTGTAATAGAAGTTATGGGCGGTTTAAACCCTGCGTATGACTTTACGAAAGCTTCACTTTTAGCAGGTAAAACAGTAGTTACATCAAATAAGGAGCTTGTTGCAACACACGGAACAGAGCTCATTAAAATAGCTAAGGAAAACGATATCAACTATTTCTTTGAAGCATCAGTTGGTGGCGGTATACCTATAATTCGTCCGTTAAATCAATGTTTGGCTGCTAACGAAATTCAGGAAATCAACGGCATTTTAAACGGCACAACAAACTTTATTCTAACCAAGATGTTTAAAGAAGGAGCAACATTTGACGCGGCACTATCCGAAGCACAGGCTCTGGGTTATGCAGAGAGCAATCCATCAGCCGATGTTGATGGTCACGATGCTTGCAGAAAAACAGCAATATTATCTTCACTCGCTACAGGCAAGTTTATTGATTATAAAAATATACCTACAGAAGGTATCAGAAACATTTCCACAACAGACGTGCTTTTTGCAGAAAAGCTTGGCTATGTTATAAAATTGATAGGCTCTTCTAAAATCACAGAAGACGGCAAGGTTACAGCTTTAGTTGCACCGAGACTTATTTCAAAGGAAAATCAGCTTTCTGATGTAAATAGTGTATTTAACGGTATTTTACTAAAGGGAGATTATTTAGGCGACGTAATGTTTTATGGTCGTGGAGCGGGCAAGCTTCCTACAGCCAGTGCAGTTGTTGCCGATGTTATTGATGGCGCAAAGCACGCAAATGTAAACAAATGGGTTATCTGGGACGCTGTTGATACAAATATTATGGCAGACCCAATGGAAGCAACCTACTCATATTTTGTGCGCACAACAGACAAAGCATTGTGTGAAGCATTGAATGGCAAAGAAATCGGTACGGCTGGCGACGAAGTAATATTTACAACCGATGAAATGAAAGAAAAAGATTTTATAAAAAAAGCAGAAGGTAAATGCTCTTTCATCCGTATTCTTGCATAAAGGGGTAAAAAGTTATGGCTAAGGTAAAAGTCAGGGTTCCCGGTAGTTCGGCGAACTTAGGTCCGGGTTTTGATTCTTTGGGTTTGGCACTTACAATTTACAACTATATAGAGGCAGAAGAAACAGGAAGTGGCTTAGAAATTATAATCTTAGATGCAGAAACCAAGGAATTTCTTCCAACGGATGAAAAAAATCTGGTTTATAAATCTATGAAGTACCTTTTTGAAAAGGCAGATTATAAAATACGCGGTTTAAAGCTTACGCTATCAAGCGAAGTGCCTGTTACCCGCGGACTTGGTTCAAGTTCATCGTGTATAATTGGCGGACTTGTAGCAGCAAACGAGCTTTCTGGCAGAAAATTT
>JAZNDH010000018.1:0-36759 GCA_045587965.1 Congzhengia sp. | reverse complement strand
AGTACGTCTACTTGCGATATAAGGCTGCTGCATAATGACAATGTGCCACAGCTGCGGATGAAGCTGTGGCTCGAGTTTATTTGTGCAGTTCCAAAATTAGGCGTGCGCCATGTTGGAGGCCGTCGATAAAGGCTTTATGTTCATAAGCGGTGCAGAGTTGACAACATAAATTCCAAACGGTACTATTATCATCCAACGACAGATGTTCCAAAAGCGCGTCTAATTCTTTGAATCCGTTGCGGATCTCGGTGGGTCGAGCTCGTGGGATTCTGCGTAGGCCTGGTACAGTTGATCCAAGCCGGTTGAGTAATCACTGTCACCGGGATCATGGATGTTCCGCCCCCCCTGCTCGGCAGGGCAACGCAGTTCCCCCTTCCCTGCTGGATTAGGCGCGCATTCGCACACAGCAGCGAGATTTCGCCGAATTTTACTATTATGTGGGCGGTGCGAATTCAGCGGGAATTTGGGAATTTTTCCGCTGGGCGGCGCTTCCGATGTGCCTTGTCTTGCCGTTTGTGGGGCAGAATTTTCCCGCTGGATTTCCCGCGCGGATGGCCTTTTCCCGGTCATCGGACAAAACGGGGATGCGGATCCGTCGACCGGATGGCAGACGCGGAGACAAGCAAGGATGTTTTTAGGTTGTCCGTCGGCAATTCGTCGGCGAAAACGGAGTGTGAGGGACAGAACCGCTTGCCTTTTCTCGGCACTTCGGGGAGCGATTTACGTGCTCATAACCCGGAGGTCGTTGGTTCAAATCCGGCCCCTGCACCCAACGAAATCCTCGTACAATCTGTGCGAGGATTTTTCTGTATATTCAGGAGGTATATTATGAAAGTGTATAAAAACATAGCTGAATTAATAGGACGTACTCCCCTTTTTGACATTACAAACGTGTTCTTTAAAAATCAAGATAATCAAATATTAGCAAAGCTTGAGTGCTTTAATCCTGCAGGAAGCTCAAAAGACCGTGCGGCACTTTATATGATTGAAGATGCCGAAAAAAAAGGACTACTAAAAAAGGATACCGCAATTATAGAACCAACAAGTGGAAACACCGGTATTGGTCTGTGTTCTGTTGCTGCTTCTCGTGGGTATAGGGTAATTTTAACCATGCCCGAAACTATGAGTATAGAAAGAAGAAAGCTGTTATCAGCTTTAGGTGCCGAAATTATTTTAACTGACGGTAGTCTTGGTATGGCAGGCGCTGTTGATAAAGCAAACCAGTTAGCAAGCGAAAACAAAAACAGTTTTATTCCGTCTCAATTTAAAAATCCTGCCAATCCAGCAGCACACTACAATACAACAGGACCTGAAATTTTTGAAGACACCGATGGAAACGTAGATATTTTGGTTGCTTGTGTCGGAACAGGCGGTTCACTTTCAGGAACAGGAAAATTTTTAAAGGAACAAAACCCAGATATAAAGGTTGTAGCTGTTGAGCCATTCGACTCTCCCCTTTTATCAAAAGGTATCTCAGGCTCTCACAAGATACAAGGCATTGGCGCAAACTTTGTGCCAAAAAATTTAGATAAATCAATTTATGATGACATCTTAACAATCAAAACCGAGGAAGCATATTCAGCCGCTCGCGCTATAGCCAAAAAAGTCGGTATTTTAGTCGGAATTTCTTCAGGTGCTGCTGCGTTTGCAGCCGCAAAATTAGCAACACTACCTGAAAACAAAGGAAAAATAATTGTGGTTATCTTACCAGACACAGGGGAGCGATATCTTTCAACAGATTTATTTTAAGGTGATATTATGTTTAAGCGTACAGAAATGCTAATAGGTAAAACTGCTTTAGAAAAATTGAACAAATCACGAGTTGCCGTCTTTGGCATTGGCGGTGTTGGCGGTCACGTTGTTGAAACTTTAGCACGCTCAGGTATTGGAACTATTGATATTATTGACAATGATATAATTCACAATTCTAACTTAAACCGTCAAATTATATCGTTAACATCTAACATCGGCGAGTATAAAGTTAATGCCTTTGAGAAAAGATTGAAAGACATCAATCCAAACATTATTGTTAATAAACATTGTTGTTTTTTTACGCCTGAAAATTCATCAGATTTTGATTTTAGCGTTTATGATTATATTGCCGATTGCATCGACACTGTAACAGGTAAAATAGCACTTGTGATAAATGCAAAAAGTGCAAATACTCCAATAATTTCTTCTATGGGCACAGGAAACAAGATGAATCCTACCGATTTAGAAGTTGCAGATATTTATAAAACTTCTGTTTGTCCACTTGCTAAGGTTATGCGTCATGAGCTTAAAAAGCGCGGAGTAAAAAAATTAAAGGTTGTATATTCAAAGGAAATTCCCATTACTCTAAACGAAATTATTGAAGATAATGAAAGCAAAAAAAGAATCGTAGGAAGTAATGCATTTGTACCTGCTACTGCAGGCATTATAATTGCAAGCGAAATCGTTAAAGATATAATAAAAAGCTAATGGAATACTCCTTTAGCTTTTTATTATATCAAATAGATACTATTTTTCTTCGACAATTCTTTTTGTATCTCTTGCAATTGTCATTTCTTCATCTGTAGGAACAACAAAAACCTTAACCTTAGAATCATCTGTTGAAATTTCAGCTTCTTTTCCACGAACCTTGTTTTTATCTAAGTCAATTTTTATTCCCATAAATTCCTGACCTGCTAAAACCTGAGCTCTTGTGGTCATATCATTTTCGCCTACACCGCCTGCAAATGTAATAACATCTACACCGCCCATAATCGAAGCATATCTGCCGATGTAACCTTTAACGCTATGGATAAACATTTCTAAAGCAAGAGCTGCACGCTCGTTGCCTTCGTCTGCTGCTGCACTTAAATCACGGAAATCAGATGAAACTCCGGAAACACCTAAAACGCCTGATTTTTTATTCAAAATACTATCAATTTCTTCGATTGACAGTCCTTCATTTTTAGCAATAAAAGGAATAATAGCGGGATCAATAGAGCCTGAACGTGTGCCCATAACTAAGCCATCTAAAGGTGTTAAGCCCATAGAAGTATCTAAAACCTTACCACCATCAACAGCAGCAATAGATGAACCATTACCTAAGTGACAGGTAATAATTTTTAATTCTTCTATTGGTTTTCCAATTATTTCTGCAACTCTGTGTGAAACATAGTTGTGAGATGTGCCGTGGAAACCATATTTTCTGATTTTGTATTTTTCATAAAATTCATACGGAATAGCATACATATATGATTTTTTAGGCATTGTTTGATGGAATGCGGTGTCGAACACACCAACATTAGGAATACCGGGCATTGCTTTTTCACAAGCTTCAACACCTATGAGATTTGCAGGGTTATGTAATGGTGCTAACGGATTACATTCTGCAACTACTTTTTTAAGTTCTTCTGTAATTAAAACACTTCCGCTGAAATATTCACCGCCGTGTACTAATCTGTGACCTACTGCTGAAATTTCGCTCATATCAGCGATTACACCGTGTTCCTTATCTGTTAAAGCTGCTAATACAAGGTTTATAGCAACACCATGGTTAGGCATATCCTTTTCAATAATTACCTTGTCAGAGCCTTGTGGTGTATGTGTAAGCTTTGAGCCATCAATACCAATTCTTTCGCAAAGACCTTTAGCCATTACGTTTTCAGAATCCATATCAATAAGCTGATACTTTAATGATGAGCTACCTGCATTTATAACTAAAACTTTCATTATGTAATACTCCTTTATTATTTATTATCCTGTGCCTGTGCCTGTACACAAGTAATAGCACAAACACCAACAATGTCTTCAGCTGAACATCCACGAGACAGGTCGTTACAAGGCTTTGCAATACCCTGTGTTATAGGACCATAGGCTTCAGCCTTTGCCAAACGCTGTGTTAATTTATATGCAATATTACCAACATTTAAATCAGGGAACACCAATACATTAGCCTTACCTGCAACAGGTGAACCAGGTGCTTTTGAAGCACCAATTTCAGGAACAATTGCTGCATCTGCCTGCAATTCGCCATCAAGCATCAAGTCAGGGCGCTTTTCTTTAGCTAATTTTGTAGCTAACTGCATTTTATCTACTAACTCACTTTTTGCGCTGCCGTATGATGAATATGAAAGCATTGCAATAACAGGGTCAGCTTCAATTAACTGTTTAAATGAACCTGCAGAAGAAATTGCAATTTCAGAAACTGCATCAGCATCAGGATTTTCATTTAAGCCGCTGTCTGCATAAATAAAGGTGCCATTGTGACCATACTCACAATCAGGAACAACCATTACGAAGAAAGCGCTTACTAACTTTGTTCCCGGTGCGGTTTTTAAAATCTGCAAGCAGGGACGAAGTACGTTTGATGTGGAATTTACTGCACCTGCAACCTGACCATCTGCATAGCCTAATTTTACCATCATAACACCAAAATACAATGCATTTCCCATTGTTTCGTATGCTTTTTCTTCTGTCATACCTTTTGCTTTTCTCATTTCATAAAATTCATTAGCAAACTGCTGGCGTCTTTCGTCTGTTTCAGGGTCTATGATTTCTGCCCCTGAGATATCTAACCCTACAGAAAGCTCTGCAATTTTATTTTTGTTACCTAAAATGATAATGTTTGCAATACCTTCTTTTAATATCATATCAGCAGCTTTAATTGTGCGGATATCTTCACCCTCTGCCAATACGATTGTTTTTTTGTCCATTTTTGCACGTTCTTTGATTCTATCTAAGAACTTACTCATTTGGAACGCCTCCTTATTTATCTTAAAATTTTAATTAACCAATTGATGTTCCGTCTGCAATTTCTTTATCAAGCGTTAAAAGTGAAAGTTTTTTCTTGTCGCTTGCTGCCAAAATCATACCCTCAGACAACACTCCGCGAAGTTTAACAGGCTTTAGGTTAGTAACCACTGCTACTGTTTTACCTACAAATTCTTCTGGCGGATAGAATTTTGCAATGCCTGAAACAATTTGCTTAACGCTGTTGCCAACCTTGATTTTTGAAACTAAAAGCTTATCTGCACCTTCCACATAATTTGATTCTAAAACCTTACCAACTTTAATTTCTACCTTTGCAAAATCTTCTATTGAAATTAAGTTTTCAGGTTCTTTTTCTTCTTCGGTACCTTTTTCTAAACTCTGCTCAATTTCTTCCATTTTTTTAGCTTCATCAAGACGAACAAAAAGCGGTGTTGCTGTACCAACTTTTTCGCCTGATTTTGTTTTGCCAAATGAATCTAAAGAATCCCATGTTGTATCAGATGCATTTATTTGAGCAAAAATACTCTTTGCAGTTTCGGGCATAAACGGCTGAAGTAGTACGGCAATAAATCTTATTGCTTCTACTAAGTTATATAATACACCGCCGAGGCGTGCTTTTTGTGATTCATCTTTAGCTAACGCCCAGGGCATTGTTTCGTCAATATATTTATTTGAACGACGGGCAAGATTCATAATTTCTTCTAAAGCATCAGATGTTTTAAACTCATTCATTTTTTCTGTTACTGCTTTAACTGTTGATTCTGCCTGAGCCTTTAGTTCGTCATCAAAATCGCCGTGGCAAACTGGCTGAATAACACCATCAAAATACTTTGTAACCATTGATACTGTACGATTCACAAGGTTACCTAAGGTGTTTGCCAAATCTGCATTATAGCGGGAAATTATATTCTCATAGGTTATTGTGCCGTCCTGAGCGTAGGGCATTTCTTTTAAAAGATAATAACGTATTGCATCTACACCGAAAAGTTTTGTTAAATCGTCGGCATACATTACGTTCCCCTTTGATTTACTCATTTTATCTGTTCCAGACAGTAACCAGGGATGGCCAAACACTTGTTTTGGTAGTGGCAAGCCTAATGCCATTAAAAAGATTGGCCAATAAATTGTATGGAATCTTAAAATATCTTTACCTATAATGTGAACGTCTGCAGGCCAATATTTTTCCATCAAATCAGCAGGCTCACCATCAGGGTCGTAGCCCAAAGCAGTAATATAGTTTGACAGCGCATCAACCCACACATAAATTACGTGGCCTTTATCAAACTCAACAGGAACACCCCATGTAAAAGATGTTCTTGATACACACAAATCCTGAAGTCCAGGTTTTAAAAAGTTATTTACCATCTCTTTTTTACGGCTTTCAGGTTGTATAAATTCAGGATTTTCTTCAATGTGTTTCATTAAAGCATCCTGATACTTGCTCATTTTGAAAAAGTATGCCTCTTCTTTTGTTTTTTTAACAGGTCTGCCACAATCAGGACAGCAACCGTCTACAAGCTGAGTTTCTGTAAAGAAAGATTCACAAGGAACACAATACCAGCCTTCGTATTCGCTTTTGTATATATCGCCCTGTTCATAGAATTTCTTAAAAATATGCTGAACGCTCTTTTCGTGAAATTCATCAGTTGTTCTTATAAATTTATCATAATCGGCACCCATCAAGTCCCAGATCATTTTAATTTCGCCTGCTACATTATCAACGTATTGTTTTGGTGTAATGCCCGTTTTTTCTGCTTCGTCCTGTATTTTTTGACCATGTTCATCTGTTCCGGTCAAGAAAAATACATCATAGCCAATCTGCTTTTTAAATCTAGCTATCGCATCAGTAAAAACCACTTCAAATGTATTGCCTATATGTGGCTTTCTTGATGTGTATGCTATTGCGGTGGTAATATAAAATTTTTCTTTACCCATTATTTCTCCTCCATTGCATACTGATATACATTATATAATAACACTTTTTTCTCGTTTTGAAAAGTCTTTTTTGGAAAAAAATTAAGTTTTTTCCTAAAAAACACATATTGTTTTATATATTTGCTCAAAATATGGTAAAAATACAAAAAAGGAGAAAATTTATGAGAAATATAAGAACAGATTTAGCACTGGAAACTCACGAGCATTTTACAGAAAATGCACAACAAATTTCAGGAGTTTTGCTACACAACAGGTCTGTTAAAGATATTAAAATCACCCACGTAGAGGTAAAAACCGATGAAGGGGCCAAAAAAATAGGCAAACCCATTGGAAATTATATAACTTTAGAATTTTCAGATTTAAGATACATTGATAATAAAACGTATGAGCGAATTGTAAAGCAAATAGCAACAGAAATTAAAATGTTGATTTGTGACGATGTAGAAAAACCTGTTTTAGTTGTAGGGTTGGGCAATCGTGCAATAACCTCTGACTCCCTTGGTCCTGAAGTAATTGACAGGCTTATGGTGACAAGGCATATGTTCACACACGCACCAAACATTTTACCAGACAATTACGCTTCTGTTTGTGCACTTGCACCGGGAGTTTTGGGAATTACAGGAATCGAAACCGAAGAAATTATCGCTTCTGTTTGCGAAAAAATTAAGCCGTCTTGCGTCATCGTTGTAGATGCCTTAGCGGCAAGAAAAATTGACAGAATTGTAGCTACTATCCAGATTTGTGACACAGGAATACATCCTGGTGCCGGTGTCGGAAATAACAGACGTGAAATATCAGAAAAAACCTTGGGAATTCCTGTTATAGCTATAGGTGTACCAACTGTTGTTGATGCTGTAACAATCACAGAAGATGTTCTTTCTATAATTTTTCGCGATTTGGGAGAAGATGTTCCTTTTGACGATATTTTACGCTCCCAAAATGTTCCCAAAGAGCTTTTCAATTTTACCACTACCCCAAAAGAAATCGATGTTTTAATTAAAAAATGTGCCGAGGTTGTGTCAAACGGCATTAACTTTTCACTTCACGACGGAATAACCTTTGAAGATATTGATATATTTGTAAACTAAAAAAGGCTCATATGAGCCTTTTTTAGTTTTATATGACATTATATATTATATTTTAAAGATTCCAAATGCATCTAAAACGGAAGATACCAGTATAAGAACGATGCATATAGGTGCAAGATACTTGATAACGAATGTAAAAAGTCCCTTCCTTTTGAACTGACTTGAAAGTTCAACTTCTTCTGAGATAGCCCCAGGCTTGATAACATAACCCACAAACACACAGGTAAAGAACGCAACAATCGGCATCAGCACACTATTGCTTATAAAGTCAAAGAAATCAAGGAACTGAAGCCCAATAATCTTAACATCTGCCCAAATTCCATAGCCAAGTGATGAAAGAAGTCCCAAGGAAATCGAGAATATAAACACAATCAAGCACGAAAGCTTTCTGCCAATCTTTAACTTATCGCACAGTATAGACACAACTGTTTCCATTAAAGAAATGGATGAAGTAAGTGCTGCAAATAATACAAGCAAGAAAAATGCGATACCAATATAAGTACCTCCTACCATTGATTCAAATACCTTAGGAAGTGTAACAAACATAAGACTCGGACCTTTTCCAAGTGCTTCAGGTGTACCGCCAGAGAACACGAATACAGCAGGAATAATCATAAGACCTGCTAAAAACGCTATACCGGTATCAAATATTTCTATTTGTGAAACCGAAGATTCCAGATTAACATCCTTTTTCATATATGAGCCATATGTAATCATAATACCCATCGCAAGTGACATTGAATAAAAAAGCTGTCCCATAGCAGCTAACACTGTTGTTACCGAAAACTTGCTGAAATCAGGCATTAAATAATATTTAACGCCTTCTATAGCACCCGGCATACATACAGAATACACTGCAATACAAATTGATAAAACCACTAAAACAGGCATCATAAATTTACTTACTTTTTCTATACCCTTTTCAACACCGCCAAGAACGATAAGTGCTGTAGCTGCAAGGAAAACCAACAGCCACAAAACGGGCTCGCCCGTCATCGATATAAATTCTCCAAAATATGTATCTTGTGCCGCAGCTGCAGCTCCACCGCTGATAAAAGCATATAAATACTTTGTAACCCAGCCGCCAATAACGGAATAGTACGGCAAAATGATAGCAGGCACAAGTGCACCAAGATACCCGATGAATGAAAACCTCTTATTGAGCTTTTTAAAAGCGCCAACAGCACTAATTCCTGTTTTTCTGCCTATTGCAATTTCAGCTACCATAAGTGAAAAACCGAATGTGACAGCAAGAACTATATATACTAAAAGAAATATGCCACCACCGTATTTCGCGGCAAGATAAGGAAATCTCCAAATGTTGCCAAGACCAACTGCTGAACCTGCAGCAGCAAGAACAAATCCTATTTTACCTGTAAAATTACTTCTCTTTTCGTTATTCATATATAACCGCCTTTCTTTTGTTTGAAATATTATTATAATAGTAACAAGCTTATTTTATAGTGATGTATATAAACTGTAAAGCTTGGCATATTCTCCGCCTTTTTCCATTAGCTCTGAATGCGAGCCTGTTTCTGCTATACCGTCTTCCGTCAGGACTATTATCTTTGTTGCGTTGCGTATTGTAGTAAGACGATGTGCGATTGTAAATGTGGTACGACCTTTTGCCAGACGTTCTAAAGATTTCTGAACAACAAGCTCACTTTCGTTATCTAAAGCACTTGTAGCCTCATCTAAAATGAGAACGGGAGGATTTTTTAAAAAGAGTCTTGCTATAGATATTCTTTGCTTTTGTCCGCCGGAAAGCTTTAGACCTCTCTCGCCCACATAGCTATCATAGCCATCCGGAAGCGACATAATAAACTCATGTGCACCGGCACTTTTTGCAGCTTCTATTATTTGCTCTTCTGTAGCATCAGGGCAACCGTACGTTATGTTATCCCTTACACTTCCGCTGAAGAGGTACACGTCCTGCTGAACAACACCGATATTGCCACGCAAAGATTTGAGTGTAATATCCTTTACGGATTTTCCGTCAATCGTTATATCTCCACAGGTAAGCTCGTAAAATCTGGGCAAAAGGTTACATAAAGTCGTTTTACCACTGCCCGATGGACCTACTATAGCGATGTTATCTCCCTTTTTTGCATCTATGTTTATATGTGACAATACATTCTTGTCATTATCTGAATATGAAAATGTCACGTTATTAAACTTAATATCTCCATTAACATTTTCAAAGTCAGTTGCATGCGGCAAATCTACAATTTCAGGAGTCTCATTCATTATTTCACTGAAACGTTCAATACCCGTTATACCTCTTTGGAACTGCTCGGTAAATTCTACAAGCTTGCGTATAGACGTAATAAGGGTTTGTATATATAAAAGGTATGCTACAAGGTCTGCTGCAGTAATATGGCCTTTTATCATAAACAGTGCACCAATTGTAATAATAGCAACATACATTACCCCGTCAAAAAAACGGGTACACGCCTGAAAACGTGCCATATATTTATATGATATTTTCTTTCTTTCAAAAAATTTGCCATTACCTTGAGCAAAGCGTTCCTTCTCTTTGTCTTCATTCGCAAAGCTTTTAACAACCCTGACACCAAGAAGAGTATCTTCAACCTGAGAATTAAGTTCTCCAATCTGTTCCCTCTGCTTTTTAAAAGCCTCCTTCATCCCTTTGCGGAAGAAAATAATGGCTACGAGCATCAACGGAAGAAGCGCAAACAAAATAAGCGTAAGCGGAACATTAACTCCGCAAAGAATGATAAATGAACCAACAATTTTTATAGTGCAAATAAAAAGTTCTTCAGGGCAGTGATGTGCAAATTCAGTAATATCAAAAAGGTCATTTGATATGCGTGACATTATCTGTCCCACTTTAGTATTATCAAAATAGCCAAAAGACAGCTTCATCAGATGGTCAAACATATCACGGCGCATATCAGTTTCAATGCGTGCGCCCATTATGTGACCCGTATTTGCCATATAGTAGTTGGCTGCAGTATCAATAAGTCTTAAAAAAAGATACAGAGCACCCATTTTTAGTACAGAGCTGACCAAGAGCGCCGCCCCCGTCTCTGCAGCATGGGTAATATAGCGCACAATCATAGGAAGCACCAATTCACATACAGTGGTAAGGCAGGCACAGAAAAGGTCAAGTATTACAATGCCTATATATGGCCTGTAATATTTAGCAAAAAATTTTAAGTTGTTTATTTTACCTGTCTTTTCCATTGCACACACTTCCTTAATGTTTTATTATGCTTTTTTCAGTTTTGCAAACGAACCCATAAGCGACTTCGTGCCAACATCATCAAAAACAATTTCTACTTTAACATCGTCCCCTGCAGGAGTAACTGATAAAATCATACCTTTTCCGAATTTTCTGTGAACAACCATATCGCCAGCTTTAAATTCAAAGCTTACAGGTGCAACAGAAACAGTCGACTCAGTAGTCTTTTTACGTTCAAAAATTTTATCAAACATCTGGCTCTGGGTAGTTTGAACACCATAAGAGATATTTTTTGTTTTAGGCTGCTCTATTGTGTTTATACAATTTACAGGTAACTCATCTAAAAATCTCGACGCTTTGCTGTAGGTAGAGCCACCATACATAGAACGGCGGTCAGCATAGGTAAGATAAAGCTCCTTTTTTGCTCTTGTTATGCCAACGTAGCAAAGGCGACGCTCTTCTTCGATTTCTTCTTCTGAGTACATAGAACGTTGACTTGGGAAAAGTCCATCTTCCATACCACACATAAATACAACAGGGAATTCAAGACCTTTTGCTGAGTGCAGGGTCATTAAAACTACACTTTCCTGCCCTTCATCATAATTATCAACGTCAGCAACCAAAGCCGTGCCTTCTAAAAATTCCGAAAGTGTGGGCTCTTCGGTTGATTTTTCATATTCTCGCGCAGAAACAATAAATTCATGGATGTTTTCTATTCTTGTTTGATTTTCTACTGTGTTTTCTACCAAGAGCATCAGTTCATAGCCACTTCTTTTGTAAAGTGTTTCTATAATTTCAGACGGACTTGACATATCCGATTTTTCTTTTATATCTTCAATCATTGCTGTAAAATCTTTTAGCTTTACAGCAGCTTTTGATAATTCTTCGAATTTATCAGCATTTTTCATAACTTCAAACATACTCAAGTTGTTCTGTGAAGCCAAAGCTGCAACCTTTTCAACGGAAGTTACACCGATTTTTCTTGATGGCTCATTAACAATTCTTATTAAAGAAATATTGTCGTTCGGGTTAAATACAAGCCTTAAATACGCAAGCATATCTTTGATTTCCTTGCGGTCATAGAATCTGAGTCCCGCTAAAACGCGGTAAGGAATAGAAAAGCCCGAAAGTGTTGTTTCTAAAACACGGGATTGAGCGTTGGTACGGTAAAGAATTGCAACATCTGAATAGTTTTTATCGCCATACTTCACGCTTTTTTCTATTGTTTTAGCGATAAAATCTGCCTCTTCATATTCATTGTTTGCTTCGTAAAGAGTTACCTTTTCCCCATCGCCGTTGCTTGTCCAAAGCTCCTTGCCTTTTCTTGAAATGTTATTTGAAATTATGTGGTTTGCCGCATTTAAAATATTTTGTGTTGAACGATAGTTCTGTTCAAGCTTTATAACACGGGCATTATCGTAATCGCTTTCAAAATCTAAAATATTGTTGATGTTAGCTCCGCGGAATTTATAAATACTCTGGTCGTCATCACCCACAACACATATATTTTTATATTTTCCTGCCAACATACTTGTGAGTATGTATTGAGCGTTATTTGTATCCTGATACTCGTCTACAAATACATATTTGAATTTATCCTGATAATATTCTAATGCTTCGTTGTCACAGGCAAAAAGCTTTACAGTTAAGGTTACAATATCGTCAAAATCCAGGGCGTTTGCCTCAAAAAGTCTTTTCTGATAGAGCTTGTAGCACTCGCCTATTTTTGTTTTACGAAAATCTCCTTCGTGTGCCGATAAATAAACTTCAGGCTCCATTAAATTATCCTTGGCGCCTGAAATTTCTGCTAATATGCTTTTAGGCGGAAATGCTTTTTCATCCATCAAAAGCTCTTTCATACACCTTTTAATAAGTGTCTTTTGGTCAGCCGAATCGTAAATTAAAAAATCCTGCTGATAGCCGAGCTTTACAATATAACGGCGCAAAATTTTCATACATATCGAGTGAAAGGTTCCAATCCATATTCCGTCACTGTTTTCACCTAAAATGGCTTCAACACGCGTTTTTAGCTCATTAGCAGCTTTATTTGTAAAGGTAATCGCAAGAATCCTGTATGGTGCACACAAGCCATTTTCTAATATGTAAGCAATTTTATTTACAACTACTGTTGTTTTTCCTGAACCTGCACCCGCTAAAACAAGCAACGGGCCATCGGTTGTTAAAATTGCTTCTTTTTGTCTGTCGTTAAATTTATCTAAATTCATATTCTTTCCTCAATTATTTCTTTCATTACCAAAAGTGCCCGCTCAGATATTTTTGTATATCTTTCACGCTTATTTTTTATACGTTCAGGATAGCTTTCAATTATACCGAAATTTATATTCATAGGTTGAAAATCAGAGCCGTTAAATTCTGAAATATAATGAGCTAAAGCACCCGTTGCAGTAGTTTTAGGAAAATCTATTTCACTTTTTCCTAAGATTTTTCTGCTTGCTGCAATTCCGGCAACAATGCCCGATGATGCTGATTCAATGTACCCCTCAACACCCGTCATCTGCCCTGCAAAGTAAAGACCAGGGCGTGCAATACATTCGTAATTTGCATTAAGTGTTTTTGGCGAATGAATATATGTGTTTCTGTGCATAACTCCATATCGCACAAATTCGGCTCTTTCAAGTCCCGGAATCATTGAAAATACTCTTCTTTGTTCAGGGAACTTAAGATGTGTCTGAAAACCTACTATGTTGTAAAGTGTTCCATCTTTATTATCTTGTCTAAGCTGGACAACAGCATAATAGCTCTCGTTTGTTTCAGGATGGTTGAGTCCTACAGGCTTTAAGGGACCGAATGTTAAGGTTTCTTCTCCCCTTTTTGCCATTACTTCAACAGGCATACAGCCCTCAAATACCTTATTGTTTTCAAATTCTTTGAGCTCTGCTGTTTCAGCATTTATTAAAGCATTATAAAATGCCTGATATTCTTCTTTATTCATTGGGCAGTTTATGTAATCTGCCGTTCCCTTATCATAACGTGCTTTTCTGTAAGCCCTTGTCATATCGATAGATTCATAAGTAACAATAGGCGCTGCAGCATCATAAAAATACATATAGTTATTGCCCAAAAAATCGCCTATATCTTTTGATAGCTCATCTGTCGTTAGCGGTCCTGTGGCTATAATTACTATTTCGTCATCAGGAATTTTTGTTATTTCTTCATCTACTACTGTGATGTATGGATTTTGTTTGATTTTATCCGTCATCATTTGTGCAAAACCTACTCTGTCCACAGCCAATGCTCCGCCTGCCGGGACTTTTGTTGCATCTGCACATTCTGTTACTAAAGAGCCTAAAAGGCGCATTTCTGCTTTTAGCAAGCCTGCACCGTTTTCTAATGTATCTGCACGCAAAGAGTTTGAACAAACAAGCTCCCCTAACAAATCCAGATGATGAGCAGGTGTTTTCTTTTTAGGCTTCATTTCATAAAGCGTTACATTTATTTTATTTTTAGCTAATTGCCATGCAGCCTCGCATCCCGCAAGACCACCGCCTATTACTGTTGCTTTCATTGTTTTATCCTTTGTAAATTGTTCTGTATTTTTCTATCATTTTAACAGGGTTATAGGCACGCTTTGCATATCGCATACCGGAAACCCCCATATCTTCTTCGCGGTTAATATATTTATAATCTTTCCATTCATTAGCACAAAAATCACGATTTATAATATTAAATGCCCCACGATAGTTGTTATCAGCAAACTCCAGCGGAATATGTGCCATTTCATCGGTTATTGCCTCTCCCATAGAAAAAGCCACCAGTTTTCCGTCAACACGAATTCCACCGCATATAACATCTAACTTATCCATATTTTCTATAAGTCTCATTGTAGCTTTTTGAGAATTTCCTACATCATGGTTTGTTTGTCCTTCCTGCCACGTATTAAAAAGTTCTTTAATTTCATCTATATTTTTTATGGTAAGTCTTTCGTATGTGTAATTATAATTTTTTAAAAATGCATTTAAGTGATTTCGTTTTTGCTGAAATTTATTTCCGCGTAAATTAATTAATTCTTCTGTTAAATACACATAATCTGCCGCATCTTCATCAGAAAATATTTCAAATTCATCGGGAAAAATTTCTGATATATGCTCTGCTTCTTCTTCATTCATAAAAATAAACGATGGATTGTTGTGTTTTTTCATAAAGTCATAAGATTTTTTTAAAGCACCTACAACATTACCATTGCCATAAGGATAGGTGCAAAGAATTCCCTGCTTACTGTAAAAAATCAAAACTAAACAATCGTCTACAATATCGTATTTGATTTTTCCATCAAATGACCAGGCAAACAGTGCCGTAAAGCTTAAAATCGAGCTTTCACGCCTGCCTGTGTGTTTTTCAAATATTTGTTTTTCTTTTAAAGTAATTTCTTTTGGCTTTAGCATAATTCACCTTATCTATTTTACGGGTGCAATAAAGCTTACAACCTTACCCGCATAAAATACAATATCGTTAGATTTTTCTATGGCAATTCTTTTTCCTGCCGCTTTACCGCCTACAGTTAAAGCTGCAACCAACGCAGTCATAACTGTGGTTAATATAAATTCATTTATTCCCAACTCTGTATTTAAGAGCATGGCTACTATTACTGCAGTTGCGCTACCTGATATAATACCTACAATATCGCCAATGACGTCATTGCAAAAAGAGCCTACCTTATCTGCATTTCTTATTAATCTCACAGCCTCTTTGGCGCCTCTGATTTTTTGCGATGACAACGAGTGAAACGGTGTTTCATTAGCTGAAGTAACAGCTACACCTATGATGTCGAATATAATACCAATTAACACAAATATTATTAAAATAACAAAAGCCATGGCAAGATTAACCTTACTCATAAGACCTGCCTGTATCATCTGCAATACAGATGAAATAGCAAAAGTCATAAGAATAACGGTAATAACCCACCTACGGCCTCTTTTTTCTTTCTCTTTTTTCTTGTTTAAACTTCGCTTGTCCCTACTATCGTCAGACAATTTCTGCACCAACCCTTAAATTATATTGAAATAAAAAATAGGTGGCAATACAACGGGTAAATTTTGCGGTTTAGGTTCGGTAGGATTTCCCGATAGACTACTGAATTGTCGCCAAAACAGCAGTTTCCTTTTAAAGCCTATCCTGTACGGTTTCCCTATACAGAACCGAATCGCCACTTAAATCCACACTACAATCCCCATGGTATCTCAAATGAACAGCCTAGAGGTTTTCCCAAACAGTCACACTTGCTCTTATCCTCTTTTGCAGTTATAATTTCAAGAAGCAATAACCATCAAGCTTTGGCCGAAGCAAGATGGTTTTAACAACTATCCCTCATAACCACTCAAGGCAGGCTACGCTGTCCACAGCACTCATGCTAAAATTTTAGCAATCGCACCGAGCGACAGGTTTAACCCTGTTTCGTACCTTAGTAGGTCCTATCATAAAAAGTCAAGAAGCAGATAAAGCACAATAACAGGTCTCCACGGAAAAGGGGTCCTCATTCACATGCCATTGCAAAGCGCCCCTAAACCTTAACTTCCAGCACCAACCCCCGACTGGCATCGAAAGCAAGCACCAGAAACTTCATCGATGTGCCCTTTAACGGATTTTTAGGCCCGTCCTGGGAGCAAGCAGCTCTGACTAGGATACTGCACCACCTATAAATATTAAATTTTATTTTTAGCATTCGTCAATCGTAATATAACATATTTTTATAAAATAGTAAAGATATTTTTATATTCTTTACAAAAATTTAATTCTCACGACCAAGCAAAAATTTTGCAAGTTCAACCAAAAACATTGCTTTTTCGCCATAAGGTGTTAATGTTTCAATAGCTTTCTGTGTGTAGTCTGCGAGTATATTTTTTGATTGCTCTAAGCCGTAGATGCTTACAAACGTTGATTTTTGATTTTCCTCATCTGCACCTGTTTTTTTTCCTAAAACTTCTTCATTTCCTTCAACGTCTAATATGTCGTCCTTAATTTGAAATGCAATGCCTAAATATCTTGAAAATTCTTCCATTAAAAGCAAATCTTCTCTGCTTCCGCCAGCAAGCAGTGCACCAACCTTTGCCGCCGTCATAATCAAGGCTGCGGTTTTATTTAAATGAAGTGTCATTAAGGTTACTGCATCAATTTGTTTGTTTTCAGATTCTATATCAATAACCTGACCGCCAATCATACCTTCTGTACCTGAAGCGTTTGCAATTTCACTCATAGCAGCAATCGTCATATTAGGCGACATTTGTGAATTTTTAAGAATTGTTTCAAACGCTTTATTCAAAAGCGCATCACCTGCCAAAACTGCTATTGCTTCGCCATACACCCTATGATTAGTAGGTTTGCCACGGCGTAAATCATCGTTATCCATACAGGGTAAGTCATCATGGATTAATGAATACGTATGTATCATTTCCAAGGCACAAGCAAAAGGCATAACACCCTCATAATTTCCGCAAACAAGCTCTGCTGCAGCCAACATTATTACAGGTCTTATTCTCTTTCCACCTGCATTTATACTATAATTCATAGCCTTATAAATTGTTGCCTGCGGTGCGTCTTTTTCTTCGATATATTTTTCAAGACTTTTATTCACTTCTATAATTTTATTTTCTAATTCAGCATAAAAATCCAGAATTACTCCTCCTCTCCGGCAGGATTTTCGGTAAGTATTTTAATTTTTTGTTCAGCTGTATCTAATTCTTTATGGCACTCGTTAGAAATTTTTACGCCTTTTTCGAAAAGCTTTACAGCTTCGTCTAATGGGCATTCGCCTTTTTCCAGTTTTTCAACTATTGCTTCTAATTCTTTAATTGAATCTTCAAAGGTCTTACCTTTTGCCATATCGTATCCTCCTTTATGAGTTTTCTCTCATATAATAAAACAGGTATTGCTGAGCATACCCCGCTAATTTGCCAAATTTAAAATTTGCAAAATCGCAAATTTTAGCATCTCCTATTTCATCTGCATAAATAGTAGCCATTGAACGTTTTACCCAAACATCAACAGGAAATGTTTCGTGTCTTCCGTTTCCAAAAAGCAAAATGCAATCGGCCACTTTATTGCCAACACCTTTTATTTTTAAGAGCTCTGATTTTGCTTCGTTTGTTGTCATATTCTTAATTTTTTGCAAATCTACTTCGTTAGACGAAACCTTTAAAATTGCATCAATCAAATATGAATCTCTGTATCCTGCACGCAAAAATGCCAAATCTTCTTTTTTGATTTCTTTTATTTTTTCTGCATCAGGAAAGGAATAATATGTATTGTTAAAGGCATTGATTTTTTCTCCGTATCGTTGACAAAACCTATCTAAAATACCCTGAATTCTCGGGATATTGTTATTAGCCGAAATTATAAAAGAAATTATACATTCCCACAAATCCTGGTTTAGTATTCTTATACCATTTCCAAATATTAATGACTCTTTTAAATGCTTATCTTTTTTAAGAGCGTTTTTAATACTTTTATAATCAGTAGCTAAATCAAAGTAATTATACCAAATATCAGAAATATCATTATCTGTTGCATTTTTAATAATAATACTTTCATTTTTTAAAGAAACATTGATTACTTTTCCATGTGCCACTAAGGTGTAGCTGTCATCTTGCTCCTTTTTATAACGAAAGCATTGACCGCACTCAAATATGTGCTTTGGTATAAATTCATCAGAATAACCCTTTATTTCAACATACTTCTCCACTTTTTTCTCCTTTAGTCAGGTCTGCCTGTTAACTCCCCTTCTTCGCACAAGCCTTTATAATCAAGCTGACGAAGCGCTTCGTAAAGCACTATCGCCACAGAATTTGAAAGATTTAGCGAGCGCGAGCCCTCTGTCATCGGTATACGAATACACTTGTCATAATTTTCTTTTAACAAAGGCTCAGGTAGTCCCCTTGTTTCTTTTCCAAAAAACAAATAGTCATTATCCGAAAATTTAACATCTGAATGTCTGTGCTTTGATTTTGTTGAACAGAAAAAATAATTTCCAGGACATTTCAAGAAAAAATCATTCAGATTTTCGTAATATCTTATGTCTAATTCATACCAATAATCAAGACCTGCGCGCTTTAGCTTTTTATCATCAATAGAAAAACCCATAGGCTTTATAATATGTAAAACACTTCCTGTTGCCTTACAGGTTCTTGCTATATTGCCTGTG
Organism: Congzhengia sp.; assembly: GCA_045587965.1. Classification (GTDB taxonomy): domain Bacteria; phylum Bacillota; class Clostridia; order UBA1381; family UBA9506; genus Congzhengia. The sequence continues at coordinate 17,633 of JAZNDH010000018.1, read as the reverse complement.
TTTTGTGGTATTTCAGGCTCTACCAAAACAATGTTAATTGCCATAACTTTTTTATTCTTCTCCGTCTTCTTCTAAAATAAAGTCGTAAATATATGCCCAGAAATTTTGGGCTCCTTCTGTATTCTGGGTAGAAAAAGGAATTAAAATATCGCCTTCTTCTAAATTCAGTTCATCAATGAGCATTTCCAGATTTTTTTCCAAAGCCATTTTTCCCAGTTTATCAGCTTTTGTTGCAAATACAACCAGTTGTCCGCCTGATGATTTAATGGCTTTTGCCATTGCTTTATCATCGACTGATGGCTTATGACGACAGTCAACAAGCAAAATCACCTGCATAAGCTGACGACGGTTTGATAGATAATCTCCTATTATTCCTGTCATTGCTTTTCTTTCTGTGTGACTGGCAGAAGCATAGCCATAGCCAGGTAAATCTACAAGCATAATTTTATCATCAATATTATAAAAGTTGATTGTTACGGTTTTTCCTGGCTTTGAGCTTACTCTGGCAAAATTATTTCTGTTTAAAATTTTATTAATCATCGAAGATTTGCCGACATTTGACCTGCCAATGAACGCCACTTCAGGCATACTCGATACCGGATAGTGTTCTTTTTTTACAGCAGATAGTAAAAACTCGGCTTTATGAATATTTACTTTCATATTTTCCCTTTCTATACGAGTGCAACCTTTAAAACATCATTCATATTTCGTGCTAAAACAATTTCTATATTTTCCTTAACAACATCTTCTAAACTATCAATATCCTTTTGATTTTCATAAGGTATAACTATTGTTTTAATACCTGACTGGTATGCAGCCAGTGTTTTTTCACGCAATCCGCCTATTGGCAGCACTCTGCCACGTATTGTAATTTCGCCTGTCATGGCAACCTTATGATTTACGGCTTTTCCTGAAAGTGCTGAAACTAGTGCTGTTGCTATTGTAATGCCAGCAGACGGACCGTCCTTTGGCGTTGCTCCCTCAGGAACGTGTATATGAATGTCGCAGTTTTTATAAAATTCAGAATCAATTTGGAGTTTTTTAGAGTTAGAACGAACAAAGCTTACTGCAGCTTTAGCAGATTCTTTCATAACGTCTCCCAGTTGTCCTGTAAGCTCTAAATTGCCCGTACCCTCCATAATATTTACTTCAACAGAGAGAGTATCTCCACCCACCTGTGTCCAGGCAAGACCTGTTACTACGCCTATTTCATCTTTTTTGGACGCAAAGTCATCTAAGAAAATCTCTTTTCCTAAAAATTCTTCTAAGTTTTTAGCGGTAACTTTAACCTGTGTATCAGGGGAATCTACAATTTTTAAAGCAGCCTTTCTTAATACATTGGCTATTTTTCTTTCTAATGCCCTTACGCCTGCTTCTTTTGTGTAATGAGCAATTATTCCTTTAATTGCGCTGTCGCTTACAGAGACGTTTTTCTTTGTTAAACCATGTTTTTTTAGTTGCTTTCCTAAAAGATGTTTTTTAGCAATCTGAAATTTTTCCTGCGAAGTATAGCCTGAAATTTCAATGATTTCCATACGATCTAACAATGGACCTGGTATTGTTTCTAACGTATTTGCAGTAGCAATGAATAAAACGTTGGACAAATCAAAATCTACTTCCATAAAGTGGTCGCGAAATTTTGTGTTCTGCTCAGAATCTAAAACTTCTAACAGTGCTGCTGCAGGGTCCCCCCTGTAATCTGATGCCATTTTATCTATTTCATCAAAGAGCATTAAGGGATTATTTGTTCCCGATTGCTTTAGTGCCGTAATAATTCTGCCGGGCATTGAGCCGATATATGTGCGTCTGTGCCCACGAATATCAGCCTCATCACGAATACCGCCTAAAGAAATTCGTGCATAGCTTCTGCCCATACTTTCAGCAATAGATTTAGCTATAGAAGTTTTACCTACTCCGGGAGGTCCTACTAAGCAGAGAATAGGTCCTGCCATAGAGCCCGTAATTTTCTTAACAGCTAAATATTCCATAATACGCTCTTTAACTTCCTTTAAGCCATAGTGGTCGCGGTCTAACACATCTTTTGCATTGGATATGTCTAATGTGTCCTTTGTGAAATTGTTCCAAGGAAGCTCGCAAATCCATTCTAAGTACGTGCGGATTACATTTGCATCAGGATTATTTCCCGACATTTTTGAAAGGCGAGCCAATTCCTTTTCGCATTTTTCAGCTACTTTTTCAGGAAGGTCTAATTCTTCAAGCTTTTTCTTATATTCATCAACTTCATATTCACTATCGTCGCCTAATTCCTGGTGAATTACCTTTAATTGCTCACGTAAAAAGTACTCTTTTTGATTTTTGTCTATATTCTTTTTTACTTTCTTATCAATATTGGTATCAACTTCTGCAATTTGTATTTCGCGAAGTAAAAGCTCTAAAAGATGCTCTGCACGTTCGCGGGTATTTTCTATATTTAAAATTTCCTGTTTATCAAAAAGCTTTAGCGGCATATTAGATGCAATGCTGTCCACTAAACGTACAGTGTCTTCTGTGTTTTCTAAAGATAAAATAAAATCACTGTTGATTCTCGTGTTAAAATCACAATAATTCATAAACTCTTCAATGAGTTTCCTTCTTAACGCTTCGCTTTCGATTGTGTTTTCATCATAATCATCACTTTCAATTTCATCTACTAAAGATACAAAAAACGGCTTTGCTTTTAAAACCTCACAAATTTTTGCACGCTTTATACCTTCTACAAGCACACGTACTGTATTGTTAGGCATTTTTACAACCTGGCTTATTTTACATATTGTTCCTACGGTTTCAAAATCTGAAGCTTTGGGATTTTCTATTGCAGAGTCAGTTTGCATAGTAACAAAAGCAAGCTGTTTATTTACCATAGCGTTTTCTAAAGCTAAAAGTGACTTTTCTCTGGCTACATCGAAATGAATCAATGTATTTGGAAAAACCACCAAACCACGTACAGGTAGCGTTGGCAACGCTTTAGTTTGTTTTATAATTGTTTCTTCCATTATGACCTCCGAAATCCGACTTGTTAAATGTTGTTCCAAACATTTATATTTTTGTCGGTTACACATATATCCAATTTGTTTCTAAAATGTTTTTCTAATATCTCTTTTAAATATTTGCAGAAAATTATTTCTGCCTCATAATGCGGTACTTCGATTAATGAGATGTCATTTTCATAAGCAAATCTTGCATGATGATATTTGATGTCGCCAGAAATATAAACATCTGCTCCCATTTCTTTTGCATTATAAATAAAATCTGCTCCACCGCCATTACAAACTGCGATTTTTTCTATTTTTTTCTCTTTATTTCCAATATATCTTAAAGAATTTAAATTAAATTCCTTTTTTACAATATTTAATAAATTCATAAGCGTTGTGCTGTTTTTAAGCTCTGCGATTCTCCCGCAGCCGTTAATTTCATCACCATGCAGAGCAATTCTTTGCTTGGTGTCAGCAACTTTATCTAAGAACAAATCACAAAGTCCTGACTCTACACTATCAAAATTTGTATGCATTGAAATCAGGGAAATATCATTTTTTATAAGGTCTATTACTGTCCTTGAAATTGAATCATCTGTTATTATCTTTTTAAGCGGTGTGAAAATCAAAGGATGGTGTGATATTATGAGTTCACATTCTTTTTTAAAAGCATCATTTACAACTTTTTCATCTGCATCTAATGTTATCATAACTTTATTTATTTCTCTTTCTTTATCGCCGACAAGCAGACCTATATTATCATAGCTTTCTGCATATTCAAAGGGTGCAAGGTTAGATAAAAACTCTAGTATTTTATTTAATTTTACCATTTTGCACACTCCCCTTTTATTTTTTTTAGTTCACATAGCAAATATTCAAAATATTCTCTTTTTTGCTTTGTTTTTTCGTTTTCGGTGTTTTTCATAGAAGCCACAGCCTTCTCATATTCATAAATTTTACCTTCTATATATTCAGGTAAAATATCATCTTTATTTTCAATCAGCTTTTTTCCTATGTAATAGTCTATTTCCTTATCGATTTTCATTTTTCCGCGAGTAGCAGAAATTACTGTGTATATTTTTTCATCTTCTTTAGCAAGCTTTTCATCAGTAATTAAAAAGCCATTTTCCGATAAATACTTTCTTGTTTCCTCTATTGCGGTCATAGGCTGCAGGATATAATTTTTAACAGATGTCAAGCGTTCTTTATCGTTATCTAAAATGCTATTTATTAAAATCCCGCCCATACCTGCAATAACAACAGTATCTGCCTCGCCGTCTTTAAGCTCTTTTAAGCCATCAGAAAGACGTGTTTTAATTTTATCTTTTAAAGAAAATCTGTTGATATTTTCATCAGCACGATTTAGCGGTCCTTCGTTTATATCCATTGCGAGCGCAGTTCTGATTATATTATTTAAAACCAGATACGTAGGAACATAGGCGTGGTCTGTGCCGATATCGGCAAGAGTGTTACATTCTTTTACCATTTTTGCAACTGTTAAAAGTCTGGGTGTCATAAAAGAATTTATATTCAAATTGCCCATACTCCCTCCATTAAATAATATAAAAGTATACCATATTTCTAAAAAAAAGTCAACATTACAAGTTTTATATTTACAATTTTATGTTTTCATGATACAATATAACAAAATTCATTAATTTTGGGAGTGATATGATGTTTAATAACGAGTGTTTACCACATGCGTGGGATGATTTAGTTGAAAATCTTGCTTTTATGCCCGTCATTGTTAAAACAATAGAAAAAATCTACGATATAAACTGGTCTATGAATGTTAATCGTCATGACCATTTCGAAATAGTATATATAAAAAAAGGAAGTGTTTTTTTTCAAATCGAGGGCATCGACGTAAATATGCCACCCCACTCTGTAATAATTATAAAACCAGGCAGAGCCCATAAATTTGTAGTAAAATCAGACGTTTGTGAATTGATCGTTTTAAGCTTTACTTTCAAATCCCCAAAAAACGATTTGGACAGTCACGTTTCACTTACTGATTTTATTGAATATATAGAAGATGATGCAACGGGTGATTTTCTTTTCTTACCACTCAGCAAAAAAAATGACATAGTTCACGTTATGAACGGAATTTTAAGAGAAAGAATAAAAACACAGGTTTATGGCGATTTTTTAAGCTGTCTTTTAATTCTTGAGCTATTTGTTTTATTGTCGCGTGCGTTAAAGCAGGAATGGGAGCAAAGCGCTAAAAACAGAAATCTAAAACTACACGAACTGTTAAATATCGCTAAAGAATATATAGATAGTAACTATGACAAAGATTTAACCTTAACGCAGGTTGCAAAATACATATATCTGTCCGACAGTTATTTTGCTCACTCCTTTAAAGACAGATTTGGTACAAGTCCGAAAAGCTACATTTTAAAGGTACGAATTGAAGCGTCCAAGGAATATCTTAAAAATACTGATACTAAAGTTTCCGACGTAGCAAAAATTGTAGGATTTTCAAGTCAGCAAAGATTTAATGATATCTTTAAAAAACACGAGGGAATTACTCCTTTAAATTATCGTCAGAAATGTAAATTGGAACGAATGAACTATTCTGAATATCCGCAAACAATACCAACTATACACTAATTAGATATCCTATCATGTGATTTTTAAGATAACAAAAAAGGTACTGAAGTAAAATGAAAGAATTTTACTTCAGTACCTTTTTAGGGTGAACGGAAAATAGCACAGATTGAGCAAACTGAACCCGAAGGGGTTACCCGAAAGCGTACGGTTGTACGCTGAGAGGTGAAGTTTGTTCAAAGCACAAGGCACTTAAAAAAAAAGAAATTCGTCATTTGACGAATTTCTTCCTAAAATTTTAACGATTTAAAATCTGTCATAATAAATAGATGACTTTGTTAAATGTTTTGTTTGCCTTGTGCAGTATGTGCATTTTGCTACACCCTGCTAAATTATCTTTCTTTACCAAGATAGAATAAAGCCAAAACACCAGGGCCTGCATGAGCTGCAAGCACAGGGTCACAATAATTTATAATTATATCTTTAACGTTATATTCGCTTTTAATTTTATTTGCCAAATATTCGGCATCTTCCAAGCAATCGCCGTGACAAATTGCGATTACTTGATTTTCAGGGTCAATAACATTTTCTTTAAACGATTCGAAAATACTTAAAATAGACTTCTTTCTGCCGTTTACCTTAGCCTGTGAAATAAGTTTACCTTCATTGTTAACGTGCAATACAGGCTTAATTTGAAGTATTGTACCTATTACTGCAACACCTCCAGAGAGTCTGCCGCCACGTTTTAAGAAAAATAAATCATCAACTGTAAATTTATGAACCATATTCAAACGATTTTTATAAATAAAATCGGCAATTTCTTCCATTGATTTGCCTTCTTTTTGCATCATTGCGGCGTAGTAAATAAATAACCCATGACCGATTGATGCACACAAAGAGTCAATTACAATGATTTTTCTTTCAGGATATTTTTCTCTTAAATCGTCAGCAGCAATCTTTGCAGCCTGATATGTACCACTTATACCGCTCGAAAAAATAACAGCCAGAACATCTTCTCCTGTTTTTAAAACATCTTCAAACATAACTATAAATTCATCAACATTAATCAAGGATGTTTTTATATTTTCTTTATTTCTTAAACGGTTGTAAAAATCCTTAAAATTAAATTGGCTATCTGTTAAATAATTTTTAATTTCTTTGCCGTCTTCTTCTACAATGGTTAAAGACTTATGGATAATCCCTAATTCTTCCAACATTTCAATACTTAAGTTACAAGAAGAATCAGTTAAAATTTTAAATGACATAGTCAGCCCCCAACATTTAGTATTTGATACTATGTTATCACATATTGCTTATTTTGTCAACAAGTTCTTAAATATTATATCTCTTGATTTTTTAAAACTATTATGATAAAATTGTAAAAAGAGGTGGTAATATGAATTACACAAAGGATAATTTATCAGAAATTTTTTCAGAGGGCGAAAAATATTTAAAATCATTTTCTTTGCCCACCTGGGACGACTTCCCTTCTATTGAGTTATATATGGACCAGGTAGTTGCTCTTTTAAATGAATATCTGAGTATTTTCATAGCACCTAAGGGCGATATGCAGATTACTTCTACGATGATAAATAACTACGTTAAATTAAAAACCATACCTGCACCTGTTAAGAAAAAATATTCTAAAATGCACTTGGCATACTTGGTTATGGTATGTATTTTAAAACAAACACACTCAATGTCTACTATTTCAAGTATCATTCCGCCTGATATGGATGAAGACGCTTTGCGTGCAACTTATGCTTCTTTTGTTAAAAATCACAACAAAGCATATTCCTTTGTTTCAGAGCAGATATATGGTGTTGCATCTAAAATTTTTGCTGAAGAAAATCTGAACAACGACAGAATGACGGATTTAGTTCTGCAGGTTGCTGTTTCAGCAAATATTTTTAAACTGATGACAGACTGGGTTTCAGCAAAAACTGAAGACGAATAAATAAAAAAATAAAAGGCTATAAAAGCCTTTTATTTTTTTGAAAACTTTGCTTTTATTAGTGGGATAACTGCTGATTTCCACATACCAAAGTGAAAAATCATAAGCATTGGATAAAGTTCAAGTCTTCCCGCCAACATATTAAATATCAAAACATACTTTGAAAATGTTGAAAACGAAGAATAGTTCCCCATAGGTCCTACTTCGGACAAACCAGGACCAATATTATTAAGCGTTGCTACTACAGCTGTAAAGTTTGTTACTAAGTCATGCTCGTCAAATGCAAGTAAAAACACCGATATCACAAAAATAACCATATATGTTATAAAGAAAACATTTGTGGCACGGATTGTTTCGTGGTTTACAACCTTACCCTCCATTTTTATTTTCTTTACACTTCCCGGATGAATGTTAATCATTATTTCCTTTTTAACTGTTTTTAAAAGCATCAGAATTCTGGATACTTTAATACCTCCGCCTGTACTGCCGGCACAAGCACCCATAAACATTAAAATTACTAAAATAACCTTCGATTCAGACGGCCACAAGTTAAAGTCAAGCGTAGAAAAGCCTGTAGTTGTAATGATTGATGAAACCTGAAAAAAGGCGTGTCTTATTGTTGGTTCAAGTCCCATACCCTGATTGAATATATTTGTAGCTATAATAACCGTTGCAACTAAAATTATAAAAATATAATATCTTGGCTCTTCGTATTTCACAGCTTGTTTAAAATGCTTTATTGAAATCAAAAAATAAGCACCAAAGTTTATTCCAAAAAGCATCATAAATACGCCTAATACCCATTGAATATACGGCGAATAGCTTGCATAACTATCGCCTTTTATCCCAAAACCACCTGTTCCTGCAGTAGAAAAAACTGTAGTTAAAGCGTCATATACTGGCATTTTGCCAAGCATTAGGAACAAAAACTCCGCAACAGACAAGATTATATACATAACATATAGCACCAATGCAGTATTTCTTACCTTAGGAACTAAGCGTTCAACATTCGGGCCTGGGCTTTCTGCTCTCATAATGTGGATTTGCGAACCACCCTTTAGGGGCATTACCGCTAAGAGTAACACCAAAACGCCCATTCCGCCTATCCAGATTATTAAACTTCTCCAAAATAGACTACATTTAGACATTGCTTCGACATTTGTTAAAATACTCGAGCCTGTTGTTGTAAAGCCTGACACAGTTTCGAACAATGCATCTGTAAAATTCGGTATATCCCCATTGAATATAAACGGCAAGCAACCAAAAATACTGAAGAGTATCCATGAAAACGCAACAGTTAAAAAGCCTTCTTTTGCATATATTGTCATATTTTTGGGTTTTTTTGAAATTAAAAGCATTCCTAAAAGAACACACACAACCGCAACAGTTAAAAATGCAAAGCCTTGCTTTTCCCCGTAAATAAGCGAAACTATAAATGGGAAAAACATAAATAAGCCTTCAATATTAAAAACCCATCCTAAAACGTAAATTATAGCTCTAATATTCATATCTTTTATTCCCCAATAAGTACGTCAGCAATATCCTTAAAACCGCTTTCCATTGTAACTACCACTACTCTGTCGCCAACAGCAATGGAATCATTACCGCAAGGGATAATGACCTTGCTACCACGAGTTATACAAGCTACAAGCATATTTGGTTTTAACGGCAAGTCCTTTAACGGGATACCAACGACAGACGAACCCTGCTGAATTTTAAATTCAATTGCTTCTGCTCTATCTGAAAAAATATGGTATAGTGTTTCAACATTACTTCCGATAGAATTCTTTTTAGCTCGCACGTAAGCAATGATTGATTCTGCAGTTATATATTTAGGATAAACAACACTGCCAAGCTCTAAATTATCAATAACGTGATTGAAGGTTATGCGATTTACTTTTGTAATTACCTTGGTATCAGGGCTTGCCTTGGCATGAAGTGTTAAAAGAATGTTTTCTTCATCAATGCCTGTAAGCGGAATAAAAGATTCTGCTTGTAAAAAGCCTTCACGGTCAAGGAGTTTTTCATCACACCCATCGCCACAAATAATAATTGCTTTATCCAAAAGCACACTCAATTCTTCGCAGCGCGCCATGTCACGCTCAATAATTTTCACTTCAATTCCCATATCGATAAGCTGTTTCGCAAGATAATATGACGTTCTTCCGCCGCCTACGATAAAAGAATTTGCAACTCTGTGCGTTTTTAAACCTATCCTTTTAAAGAAGTTGTGAGAATTCTTTGTAGTTGAAATATAGGAAACTACATCCCCTGCTTTTAAAACAAATGAACCATTTGGTATAACAAGCTCGCCGTCACGTTCCACAGCACAAATTAGCACCTGAAACGGAAATTCCTGTTGTAATGAATACAGAGGCATACCGCAAATCATATTGTCTTCGGGTATTTTAAATGTAATCATTTCCACCTGTCCACGGGCAAACGAGTTGATAGACAAAGCCGATGGAAATTTTAAAAGTCTTGCGATTTCATTTGCTGTTTCAAGCTCAGGATTTAGTATTATAGAAAGCTCAAGTTTCTCACGCAAATAATGAAGTTCGTCGCTGTAATCGGGGTTTCTTACTCTTGCTACAGTTGAACAACGACCAACCTTTTTAGCCATTGTACAGCACAATATATTTAATTCATCAGAATCAGTAACTGCAATAATAAGATTTGCATTTTCAATACCTGCTTCCATCTGCACCTTATAGCTTGAGCCATTCCCCACAATACCTAAAACATCATAAGTTTCACAAATATCGTGAATAACGTCTTTGTTTTTATCTATAACAGTGATGTCGTGACCTTCTTCGCACAAACGGGAAACAAGCGTTGTGCCAACCTTACCGCAGCCTACAATAATTATATTTAACCCACTATCGTCCTTTTTAGCTTTTTTACTTAATTTCATTTTTAACCTCTCATAAGACATATCTTTATATATCTTTCAGAACTTAATATTTATATTATTATGTGTTCACTATATAATCATTAAGCTATTTTAAATAAATTTTCAGCCTTCGTAAGCTTCAAATTTTAAATTAAATGTTTTCTCTTCGCCGGGCTTTATAAATTCTAAAATTCCCTTTTCACGCATTACATCGCGTCCTTCTGGTGTGCAATTACCCGGTTCGAGACCCATAACGTAATCATATTCTCCCATCATCTTCCACTGAGTGAAATATTTAAGTTCATTTGCATCGTATGACATTTTTAACCCTTTTTTGATGTTGGGATTATATATAGAAACTTCGGTCTGTCCGGAAAGCTTGTGGAAATAGCATACTTCCTCATAACCATTCTGTGGTTTTTCAACTACAAGACACTTATCACGGTCTACCTTTACCCCGTCGGACCTGCGTGTCACATCAGTCGATGGAACAGATATTACAGCATCTTCATCAAGAAGTGGATATCCCATATTGCAATGGTATATGATTTGTAGCGGAGTCACACAATCTCCTATATTCTTAACAGTGTCTTTAAGATTAATTTCATTTTTTTCCAACGAAATTATGTATTCTCTTTCTAAAATCAATTTATGTGAGAATATTCTTGCATCACGTATCAAAGCTTTAATATGGATACATTCATCTGAAACCCAATGTGCAATATTTTCACAAGGTGTATTTGATATTGTACCATGAAGTGGAAGCTCTTCTCCTTCATCTACAGACGGGGACCCAACTGTTGTTAAACCGCATGTTGTGAAAAATCCGGCTGAAAATGATTTTAAAAATCCAAGTCCCTTTCCATCATAATACTGCGGAGAAACATGTCCACAAGGTGCAAAATAACTAAAGTTATCGCCTTTAAGTGAAAGTCTTGAAATATCTGCACATCTGTCAACCGATACCCAGAATTCAAGACCTTTTCCGTTTCTGACATACAGCATTCTCATTCCGTCGCCTTTACCACCTGAAAGTCTCATTTCTTCAACTCCTGAAGTTTGGAGTGGATGTCCTAAATACTTATTCATAATTTTTCCTCCCTAATCATTTATAAAATTATTTTAAATTTTCTTTCTAAGTTGCGTTTTAAATTTACGCATTAACAACGCCCTTTTGAAGCATTATATTTCCATAAATTGCAGTTTCTCCCGTAGCAATAATAGCATATGCTTTTTTGGCTCTTTCATAAAATTCAAAGCGCTCAACCTCTGCAAAAGCTTTATCACCTCTATCATCTGCTTCAGATACAATCTTTTTATAAACATCCCAAATAGGTGTTTTTGCATCATCTCCGGGCATAACCTGCATAAGAGATACCGGGGCTTCCACATACGTATCAAGCGGAAACACTTTTAAAATAGCCTCAAGCAGTTCAGGTACACCATGGCCGTCAGCACGAATAACAATTGCATCCTTGCCCATTGTTTCCGACGGAAAGTTTCCGTCTGCAATTACGATTGTATCACTGTGACCCATTTCGCATAAAACCTTTAAAAGTTCCGGCGAAATTATGCTTGGAATTCCTTTTAACATATTTCATTTCTCCTTTGTTTTTGTATAATCCTATTTATAAAGACTGTATAATCTGGATTACAGTCTATTTGTCAATATAATCTTCCAGGTTTTCACTATATGGAAAGCAATTCATAAAGGACTTTACAATTTCTTTTTCCTTACTTAAAACCAAAGTCAACGAACTATCCCATGGCACAATTTCTATCTTTGATAAAGGGTGTTGAAGTGTTAGTGGTTTGTTCCAAAAACCTGTATATCCATCTGCATAAGGCAAATCGTATTTTAAGATTTCAGATAACTCTATACTTTTATCAAACCCTGACAATACAGCCCATATCCATTGGAAATTTTCCTGATTAACTATCTCGGTTAATTCTTCGCCTGATAACCAACAATATTCTTTGTTTAATAATTCTTTTACCTTTTGATTATCAGGATAACATTCACAATCCGTTATTAACCAGTTATATTCTTTTTGCTTATTGCCAATCGCATCAAATACTTTTTTCAAATATGTATAATACTTTTCGCCTTTTTCGTTAACTGCTCCGTAAACCACAGAATCACTTCCTTTCAATGGCTCCCTTGTGTAAAGGGAGCTGTCAGCATAGCTGACTGAGGGATTGTTACTGTTCTTTCATTTACAACCCCTCCGAGTTTGCTTTGCAAACCCACCTCCCCTTACACAGGGGAGGCTTTTTTGATTTCGACTTTTTTCGACATCCCTTATAAGTTCGTGTCAAGTCAGGAGAACAGTGAATAATAGGACCTACTATTTTCTGTGCTTGTTTTTCTGAACAAAAACCATTAAAACCCGCAGGAATGTTAGATTTTCCTGCCCGATATGTAAATATTTATTATCGGCAAACTATTTATATTAAATTTAAGACTTTTCACAAGGAAAAGGCAACCGTATCCTTTTTCTTATATATTCTATTTTTCTTCATAAAGGTCATAAATGTTAGCTTGGTTCACAGGCTCTTTACCTTCATGATAGTATCCGTCATTCAAAACATACATTTTATTGTTATCTATATGAATTCCCTCAACAGCATGCGAATCTCTCAATATATACTTCAAGCATATCTCTTCAGTGTTTAAATCAATACTATAAACATAGTTTTTCCCTTTATAATTAACCCCAGCAGTAAAATACATTGTATTATTCTGTACATCGAGATATAATTGGTCTTGTCCTTCTATTTTTACATCTATTTTTCTAACAACTTCTCCATTTTTCTTAATATTGCATAAAAACTCGTTTGACAATACCCATAACGAATCGTCTCTATTGTCATATGCTATTCCTATAGGTCTATCAAAATCAATAACTCCCATATCAACGCCCGATTTAGAAACATTTCTGACCATATTTTCAGCAAACGAACAAAACCAAAATGTATCATTAGAGTGATCAATAGTAACTCCTTGAATATCAGCCATATCCGGGTAAATTTCATATAGCTTTAATTCCCCCAAGTTTTGTTCTAAATCATTTGATAATTTAACGATAGTTGACTTAAAACCTTCTGTGGTGGGCAATGCTTTTCCTATATTTCCTGAATAAAAAACCCCTTCATTTTTATCATAAACTAGTCCTGTACATGTAAAACCCTTTTTGTTTTCTCCTTGTTCTACATCTGGCATATGTACCACCGAAACAGCTGTCAATTCATTTTTTGTACATCCCGTGAATAATATACTTATTATCAAAAGCAACATAATAATTTTCACAATTCTCATTTTCTTCCTCCATTTTTTAGTTGTGCTATTTTTTACATTCATTATTTATAAAGACTGTATAATTTAGATGCCAATCTTTTGAGTGCCTAACTTATATCAAGTTAAGGCTAAAATTAGAACCTTGCTTCACAAAAATAGAGGTTGTCTCTTATTTTTTCAGTATAGAAAGTGTTGTAACCACTATCTATGTATTCATATCCATTATTCTTTTTTACCATTTGAGATGGTTCGCACACAATGTATCCATCAAAAACAGCATATGGTTCGTCGTTTTGAGAATAGTAAAAATCATAATCTTGACTTGATGGGGCTATACCTTTACCACCACAATCAAAAATTATTAAACCATCATCTATACCTATTTCTTTTACTAACTTACCATTCAAAATATTCGATATAACTTCATTATAAATTTCTAACCTTCTTGTTCCTGATAACCCTTTAATTTCAACATAAAGTCCATCAACATCATCCACATATTCATTTTTTTCAGCATCGCCTATCCTCACAATTTTTTCTGAATAGTCAAGTTTAATACTTTGCGAAAGTTGAGTTATCTCATCAACAACATTTAAAATTGTCTTTTCATTATTTGAGACATAATCAAATATTTTTTCTTTTTCACTTTTCATATTTGATAACAAAAATACCGCTAAAATAGCAATTAACAGAATAGAGGTTATAAAAAACAATCTTTTTCTATTCATGTATATTCCTCCAATCTTTCGTCAAATTTCGACAATCTTACTATAAAGACTGTATAATCTAGATGCCAAGCATTTCAGCATCAGGCTCATGTAAAGTCAGGGTAACAAATTATATGTTTGAATGAATATAGAACAATATTTTAGTTTGTGTATCAAAGAAATAAACATTGTATGCCGAATACTTATCAGGATAATTTGCATATTTTTCACATGTGTCTTTATTTTCTATATAGAAATAGTCTAATGTGTCAACGCAATCATCTTCAAAATCATATTTATCTTTATATTCTTCGTATTCAACCCAACCTTCAAAATTTTCAAAGTAACTCTTCACTTCTTCAACATCACTATCAGTTACTAATTTAAAATATTGATTGTTTTTTAGGGCTTCAATGATATCGCTTTCCTCTGAAAAATAATACTTACAATAATCTGTAAAATCTTGAAACCCCTCGCCATAGTAACAATCCGAGTCATCATATTTTGGCAAACTTGCAATTACAGGATTTTCAAAAATTTTAGATACCAATTGATTCATCAAAAAACCAACCACTAGTACAATAACAAAAACAATAGCAATTATTGTAAGTATTTTCTTTTTCTTCATCAAACCACCTCATTTCGCCAAATTTCGACATCCCTTATATAAAGACTGTATAATCTAGATGCCGGTCTTTTTTAGTCGTAGTTCGTGTTAAATTAGAACTAAAAACTACTTATTGTTCGATATCTTTTGTCTGTGATTCGTAATAATACCAGCAACAATTGTTGCTACAAAACAAGATATTATGTAAGACATAAATGTAACAAGAATCAAAATCCCTTCCCCCACAGAACCTTCTTCATATCCGGTTATTGCTTTAAATATTATCAATTCAACACCAGATTGAATATAAAGAATAAATACAATCAAAGAAACTATAAAGCATACTCCAACTGATTTAAAATATTTTTTTACAGAATTCTCCACCAAAAGAAAGGCAAGTGCTATACCAGGTACTGCAGGCAATATAAATAACATCGCATTTTGAATTACGCCATATTTTTCGCTATATTCAAATAAAGGACAATAACGCAATAAATGGTATATCCAAAAATACAACAATGGAGAAAAAACTCCAATCAACAATCGTTTCTTCATATGTCTTCCTCTCTTTCGACAATATTCGACAATCTTACTACACTCGTGTCAAGTCAGGCGAACAGTGAATAATAGGACCTACTAACTTTTTCCTTAATTTTTCACTGGCTTTTCCTTGAACAAAATCCATCAGAACCCGCGAGAATACTGGATTTTCTCGCATCCGATAGTATATGTAAATATCAAAATCGGCAAACTAATGTTTTAAATTTTATAGACTTGGCACAAACTCATCGTGTCCTTGTTTTATTTCAAAAAAGATTCTTTATTGTTAATAATAAACTGATAATTTAATTCAAGTAAATCATCTTCATATTCAAAGAAAGCATCATCGCACTCGTCAAGTATTTCTTCGATTCTTTCTTCCTCTTTTTCATCATCAGGAGTTAAAATTTCTTCTCTTTCATCTCTATCTGTTGGAACTTTATCTCCATATATACTAATAGCCTTTTTGCAAATCTCTGCGGTTTTCTTCGCACCTATTTTTTCAAAAGATGCAACAAGTTCATTACCAAAACATCCATCTGAATTAAAGAAAAACTGTGCGAACCCACCATTATTGACTTCCATTTCCAATGCTTGTGTAATATACAAAACTCTCTGATCAACATTCAAAACTTCCATCTTATCTCCATATTCACACTTTTCTGCTATGTATTGATCCAACGCAACAATAAAGTTTTCCTTTTCTTCTATTTTCCATATATCGTCAATGTTTTTAGTTTCCACTATTGATGTTTCAATCTCAACATCTGATTGTTTTTGATTTTCATCTTTATTGACACAACATCCGTAAGCATAAATGCTACTCACATTACCAAAATCATATCTTGACATTACTCTAACAACAGGAAACAACTCCGTTTTTTCATTAAGTTTCACTTTGATACTTGTTTCACTATTACAATTACTTAAATCCCATTGACCGCCATAGTTTGCGATTATAGTTTCTCCAACATATACGCCTAAAGCAAAAAGTATTCTGCCAGTATTTTGTGATAAAATACCTTCATCTTTGTTTTGCTCGTCAAAAAAACGATCAATATCTTTTAAACTTTCAATGGAAAAATCTGCTCGATACCCTGATGATTCGAGAGCTGCTTTTATCCATTCTTTAGCCGTAACAATATCCTTCTTCAACGCTTCTTTATCAAAGGTTTGTTTTTTAGGAGAATTTGATACAATTCTTATTATGACCACCACTGCTGTCAATCCCATTAAAATCAACCTTGGCATTATATCCATTATTGAGTTTCCTTCAGATATTGTGCCATATACAATCATTCCAAGACATACTATCAAGATTGCAATTAAAGTTATTATTTTTGTTTTTGCTGACATTTTCATTCTCCTTTTTATCTTTTTCTACTTTGTTTGACATTTTTCTGGCTCGTGTCAAGTCAGGAGAACAGTGAATAATATGACCTACTAACTTTTCCCTATTTTTTCAACAGTTTTTCCTTTAACACTTTTCCTTAGTCCCCGCGAGAATACTGGATTTTCTCGCTCCCGATAGTATATGTAAATATCAAAATTGGCAGACTATTAAATTAAATTTTGGGAATTGACATAAACTTAACACTTATTAAGGCAAGATACCAAAATTCATGCAAAAGTGGAATGGTTAAAACAAGAATAAGCATATATGCAATATTTAACCAGTACTTTTTACCAATATTTATCTTTTTAATGATTGATATAATATTTAAAATTATTCCAGCAACTATTGCTATCGGTGTTATGGAAATAGTATACATGAATAGTCCAGTAATAATATAATCAAATATATTTGTAATTCTATAAAGCTTATCTGAAAATATTGCAGTATTTACAATACCTAAAATATTCAATATAATTAATACTAATATAATTACATCTAATAAAGACCGTTTACTATTTTTCATATTTTCTCTCCTTTTTTCAGCATCTTTTAACAAAATTCTTACTCGTGTCAAGTCAGGCCAAAAAAATATCTTTTTTATCATTTTTTCAATTTAATCAGTTCGGGTTTTCCAATGTATCGGAGATTATTTTTTATAACAATTTCTTTCGCTTTTTTCAGCGATTTTTTGTCACAGGCGCTGTCAGGCATGTGGG
>JAZNDH010000017.1:0-64184 GCA_045587965.1 Congzhengia sp. | reverse complement strand
TTTGAAAAGGCAGATTATAAAATACGCGGTTTAAAGCTTACGCTATCAAGCGAAGTGCCTGTTACCCGCGGACTTGGTTCAAGTTCATCGTGTATAATTGGCGGACTTGTAGCAGCAAACGAGCTTTCTGGCAGAAAATTTACTGCAAGGGAACTCATAACAATGGGAACAAAGCTTGAGGGTCACTCCGATAACGTAACGGCAGATTTTTTAGGCGGCTTTATCGTATCTGCTTTTGATAAAGACGAAGTATTTTACTATTCACATAAAATAAAGGATGATTTAAAGTGCTTGGTGTTAATACCCGACTATGCGGTAACAACACAAAAAGCGAGAAATACACTCCCGGGATATTACCCGAAGCGTGATATGGCGTTTAATATTTCACACGCGTCGCTTTTAGTCGCATCGTTAATTTCAGGTAACTACGAAAATCTTTTATGCGCTATTGACGATAGAGTCCATGAGCCATACAGAAAGGTTTTTATTGACGGTTATCAAAAGCTTTACAACAAGCTTAAATCCTACGGTGCATTGGGTACATTCATTAGTGGCTCTGGTCCTACACTTGCTTCAATTATTGAAGCAGATGATGCAGAAATGTTTTACGAGGACATCAAAGAGTACACAGACAAAGCGTTCCCTACATGGAGCGTAAAACTTTTGGATATTGATAATGAAGGCGCAAAAATTATAGAGTAGCGCATTAACAGGAGGTTTTAAAATTGGCTTTAGTAGTTCAGAAATTCGGTGGTTCGTCTGTTAAAGACGCAGAGTGCCTAAGACGTGTTGCAGGTATTATTACAAATACCTACAAAGCGGGCAACAACGTTATTGTTGTTGTAAGTGCTCAGGGCGATACAACTGACGACCTAATCGAAAAGGCAAAGGAAATAAGCAAAAATCCATCAAAGAGAGAAATGGATATGTTGCTTACAACAGGCGAACAGATTTCAGCATCATTGCTTGCTATGACAATAGAAGATATGGGATATGCTGCAATATCTTTAACAGGCTGGCAGGCAGGTATTTCTACAAACTCAAGATACTCTGACAGCAGAATTAAAAAAATTGATACAGAAAGAATAAACGCCGAGCTCGACAAAAAGCGCATTGTAATTGTTACAGGTTTTCAGGGCATTAACAAATACGATGATATGACAACACTCGGTCGTGGTGGCTCAGATACATCAGCAGTAGCATTAGCTGCAGCGTGTCACGCAGATTTATGCGAAATTTACACAGACGTTGACGGCGTATATACAGCCGACCCAAGAATTGCACCAGATGCTAAAAAGCTTCCGGAAATCACTTATGATGAAATGCTGGAGCTTGCAAGCTTAGGCGCAAACGTTTTACACAACCGCTCAGTAGAGCTTGCTAAAAAATATAATGTGAACCTTTGTGTTCGTTCAAGTATTACAGGTGCTGAAGGCACAATCGTTAAGGAGGTAACAACTGTGGAATCAATGATGGTAAGAGGTATAGCAAAGGACAGCGATGTAGCGAGAATTTCAATTTGTGGAATTGAAGATACACCGGGAAAGGCATTCAGAATTTTCTCACTTTTAGCAAAACACAACATAAATGTAGACGTTATCTTACAGTCAATCGGCAGAGATAACACAAAGGATATAAGCTTTACTGTTTCAGAAGGCAAATTACAGGATGCTTTAAATATAATAGAAGAAAATAAGAGCATCATTGGCTATAATGATTTAAGCTATTCAACAGACGTATCTAAGGTTTCTATTGTAGGCGCAGGTATGGTAACAAACCCAGGCGTTGCAGCTAAAATGTTCGAAGCATTATTTGATGCTCACATCAACATTCACATGATTGCAACATCAGAAATCAAGGTTTCTGTACTTATTGACCGTGGCTTAGAAAATACAGCAGTAAAAGCAATTCAGAAAAAATTTGAAATTGCATAATAAATCGGCTGGTAAAAATGGCGCATAGCCGCCAGCTGTTCAAAACCTGATATTATTACTTTTAAAAATGAAGGCACCCGCAATTTGCGAGTGCCTTTTAATCTGTAGTTTAAAAGAAACAACACGAAAGCTCTGATGTTAGTCGCCGAATTTTTCTTTGATTTCTTCGTTGACTTTTGCGTGCATAACCGGAATTTTTATCATATCATCCTCGTGAATAGATGTTGTGGCGATATCTTCCTTGTCATAGCACTGTGGAAAATTAACAAGCCAATATCCATTTGTGCAGTCGTCTAAGCAAATCCATCCCTGCATTCCTTTGTGTACGCCGTCTTCTGTATACTTTTTCTTTTCGACAATTACTTCGACACAGTCCATTTCACAAAAACCGTCTCCCACTATAAATTCACCGAATTTTCTTCTGATTTCTTCGTTTATTTTAGGATTTATACCGTTTGGCAGAAGCCTTAAATCGCTTGTGTCAATAGGCATTCTTATTTCTACTGATTTGCTGTTGCAATTCGGAAATTTGACATACCAATAATCAGCGTTGGACGCTTTGTAATGTGTTTTTCCCTGCATACCCTTATGGACGCCAAATCTTGCGTATTTTTCTTCTTCTACAATTACTTCTACGCTGTCCATTTCTTTCATATTACTTACCTCCGTATGGTGTATTTAACTGGATGTGTCCGTTAGGATATACCATCCAGCCAGTTAAAAAGGATACTGTTCCTTCTTGGTCTTTTCTTGGAATTTCTACACGGATGCTTATTCTCTGGCCATTTTCGTTAAGTTTTCCTAAAGTATAGTCTCCGTTTATATACTTTTTCCGACCTTGTTCTTCTATTGCCTTTTGTAGCCAAGTGGCGTCATCTATGGTGTATCCCCAACTTTCAAACAGTTTCTGCTTGTTGTGGGGGTATGCCAAGTCACGATTGAACAGATAAGGGTCAAACTTTCGTGAGTCGCTCGCTGCTCTTGCTTCGTTGACTACCCCACTGTAGTCGATAGGCACGATTTTGCAATGACAGAAAAAATGCTGAGGGAGTTTTGGCTTATTATCTTCCAAAAACCAACATTTGTGAAGCTTTAAGCAGACATCACAATGTGTTTTTCCCATCAGTTCGTGTACCCATTCTACCCATTTTGTGTTGTTTACACGCGCTGCCTTTTTAAAGGCTGTCATAAATTCTTTAATTTTTTTCACCTTGTCTCCTTTCTTTATGACAGGTGAACTCGAGTTCGAATTAATTTTATTATGTTTTGGGATAATTGTCAATAAGTTGGGGATATGATTGCACTGTTTTGCACATTTTTCAATGAATAAATAAATATCTATTGGAAATAAGATTTGCCTGAAACAAATGTCACATTTGTCAAAAAGACTTGTAATTTATTTTTTTAAATGCTATAATGTTAATATACCACACAATCTAATAGTGTAAAATGCCTTAAAGGAGATACCTCGGCAAAAGGTGTCTTCTCTTTACTCGAACCTTTAAGGCATAGAGATTGTGTGGTAGCAATAGGGAGGCACTTTTTCGGTGCGTTCTTATATTGGACGCACCTTTTTTAATTTCCGGAAATTTAAAAGTGCAAAAAATTAAAAGTTAAGAAAGGAATTTATTTATGATTTGTTGCTTTATGAATTTACACGAAAAGGAAAATGTACGCGATTTAGTGAAACATTTTGACACGGAAATTGAAAAGGCAATACTTTTTGGATGCACAAAATTTTTATCAGGAGAAAAATACGCCGAGGAAAAAATCTTTAAAGAACGGGTAGAAAATGCCGCAAAATTCTATGATGAAGGCGAGATTGATTTTATAGGAATAAATGCAAAAGGGAACAAAGAGCTTAAAAGATTTTTAATGGAAATTGCAGACTGGGAAATTTATAGTTATTAAAAAAGCGGTGGCTTAAGCCACCGCTTTTTATTCCGACCATTACTCTGATATTCCGAAGCTGATTCCCAGGGCTTCGTCAACTTGCAGCAAAAGCTCGTCGTTGAGTCTGCCTATTTTTTCTTTTAAGCGCCTTTTGTCAATAGTTCGGATTTGCTCTAAAAGTACAACAGAATCCTTGGCTAAACCAAAGTCATTTGCGCTTATTTCTATATGTGTAGGCATTTTTGCCTTGTTAATCTGGGAAGTTATAGCGGCAACTATTACCGTGGGGGAAAACTTATTTCCCACATCGTTTTGCACAACCAAAACAGGTCTTGTGCCGCCTTGCTCGGAGCCTATTACAGGGCTTAAATCAGCGTAAAAAATATCTCCTCTTTTTACAACCACACTTATTCACACTCCGCAAGTTTTTTCTCCGATACTAAAAGAGCCTCCTCTTCTGCATCGAAAAATGTTTCGGCAAGGCATAAAGAAAGCTTTGCCATTTCCTGATAACCCCTTTTTAATTCTTCTTTTCTTGCGCGTTTTTTTCTTTCGCTAAGGTATAGCTTCATTGCTTCCCGCACAAATTCGCTACGGTTTACGTTCTCTACCTTTGCTGCAGAATCGACAGCTTCAAGCAGTGAATCGGGAACAGTTATCAAAACTTTTTTTAGCTGAGACATTTAGTCAAGCCCCCATTCTTTTACTTTCGCTGCGGGGTTTTAGCCCATGCGTAGTTTTAAGGTGTTGTAGGCTTTCGCCACAAATATAATTATACATTGTGCTGGCTCATTAGTCAACAAACAAATATTAACAATTATATATAGGTAAGTACATCTATAATGTCGCCGTTTTTTATAAAAACTCTGGGGGTTCTGTTTCCTGTTAAAGATAGTATTTCGTGGGGAACTGTGCCTGCATTCTTAGCGAGCTCTTCTAAAGTTACGCTTTTATCTCCTCCGTTTCCGAATACAATAACTTCGTCGCCGACATTTATATTATTGACAGCGGAAACATCTATCATACATTGGTCCATACAAATTCTTCCTACAACAGGAACACTCACGTCTCCAACTCTCATAAAAGCATTGCCTGAAAGACATCTTAAATATCCATCGGCATAACCGATTGGGACGGTAGCGAGCTTTGTTTTTTTGCTTGTTCTATATGCTGCACCATAGCTTACAGGTGTATCTGCTTCTTTTTCGTCAATACGAGAAATACGGGCTTTTACCGTCATAGCCGGAATTAAATCGAGTTTTTTATCCATATCAGAATCTGGGTAAAGACCATAAATAATAATACCTGGTCGTACCATATCCAAGTGATATTCAGGATAGTCAATAACACCTGCGCTGTTACAAATATGCCTGTATAAAAAATTTATATTCTCATTTTTCAGGGAATTTACAACATACATAAATTTTTCATATTGTAAATTTGTCATAGTTCGGTCTTTTTCGTCAGCACAGGACAAATGGGTGAAAATGCCTTCACTCATCACATTAGGAAGATTGCAGATATTTATAATTCTTCTAATGCTTTCATCAGATACTGAAAAACCAAGGCGTGACATACCTGTATCTATTTTAATGTGAAATTTTGCCTGCTTATTTTGCAAAATTGCAGCATTAGACATTGCACGGGCAAGCTCTTCGTCTGTGATTGTGGCAGAAATATTGTATCTTATCATATCTGCAGCTAAGGATGTGTTTACATTACCTAAAACCAAAATAGGCTCTGAAAATCCTGAAAGGCGTAATTGTCTTCCTTCTTCAAAGGTTGCAACACCTAAAGCATCAGCACCATTTTCTATCATAGTTTTAGCCGTTTCAAAAAAGCCGTGGCCATAAGCGTTGGCTTTAACAACACATAGAATTTTTGTCTTTTCGCCCACTAATTTTTTTATGCATTTAATATTGTGTGCTATGGCATCTAAATCAATTTCTGCCCAGGCACGAGCGGTGTAGTTCTCCATAGGTTTTCCTCCGTAGGATTATTTTGTTATAAAAATTGAATCATCTATCTTTTCATTATATTTAAAATTTTCATATTTTGCAAAAATCAATTTTTTGTCGTTTTTATCATAAACTGTAAGCGTGTTAGGAGAAAGAGTTTTATTATCAATCGACATAGAAACCTTATTTATGCATAAATCATTTTCTGGTAAAAAAACGTCTAAAACCATTTTTTCGCTTTCGTTTATTTTGCTGTTGACGGAAATTAAAGTATCCTCTGAAGAATAATAAGCTCCAAAAAAGTTGTTTACAAACAGAAGACTCACATATTCTTCGTTTGGTATTGTAAGCGAATATTCTGAACCGTCAGCAGTAGTTTTTGTATAATTACCATTTGTAATGGTGGTAACAGAAAAGGTGCCGTCTTTATCGGTAACTCTTGTGAAAAATTTATCAGGGGACACAGCCTTTTGACTTACAAAATAGCGGTTTTCTGTTTTGTTTGAAAAAACCGTAAAGTCTAAGTCGGCGGAGTAGCTTTCCATTTTAGAGTAGTATTTGTGAATTTTTTCGTAAATGTCCATATCGTTGTCAGAAAAGGGTCGAGAACAACCCGAGGCCGACAGAGTTATCATTAGTGTAAGAAAAAGTATAAGTGCCTTCTTACACATGATTTTTACAACTCCTTTATATATGGCGTGATGTTTTGAATTTCAACAAACGCCTTTGGTACACATTCTAATATATCGGTTGAGGTCATACCATATTCGCCTAAATTGTTTGCTGCAATTCGTCCTGCTGCTGCATGAATGTAAACCGAAAGAATAGAAGCATCATTTGGTGCGATAGATTGCGACAATAATCCTGCCACTACACCTGCTAACACATCGCCGCTTCCTGCGGTTGCCATACCCGAATTTTCGCAGGGGCAAATAGCGAGCTTTTTGCCTTTGTGGGCAATTACAGTTACAGCGTCCTTTAAAATTAAAGTAACATCATATTTTTTGGAAAATTCCATTGAAAGCTTTATGGGATTTTCTTTTATTTGTGAAATGCTATAGCCTGACAGCCTTGAAAACTCTATAATATGTGGTGTTAATACGACATCTGCCTTTTTACGGTTTAATATATCTATGCTTTCGGCTAAAATATTTAATCCGTCGGCATCTATAACAATAGGAATTTCTACATTTTCAATCAAATCTAAAACTGCTCTTTTGGTAGCTTTACTTTTTCCTAAACCACAGCCTATTAAAAGAGCGTTCATATCCCTTGATTTTTCTAAAATAAGCTCGGCGGCATTTTCACAAAGCTCGTTATTTTTTGTTTGCAAGGGGTATGTCATAACCGACGGAAAATGATGGGCAAGAGATGGAATAATGCAATCTGATGTTGCAACAGTAGCCATACCTGTACCGCTTTTTAAAATTGCACTTCCTGATAAAATTGCAGCGCCTGCCATACCGTTTGAGCCAACAAAAGCCAATGCCTTTCCAAAAGAGCCCTTGTGTGAGTTGCTTTCTCTTTTTGGTATATCAAAAAAGGTTTTATCTGTAATGATATAAGAATAGAAGTCAGGCTCAGGAACTGAAATAGGAACTATAATAAGCCTTTCATATGAGTTTTTTGCAGGGTGCAGGAAATGCCCGGTTTTAGCATATCCAAAGGTTATGCATAAGTCGGCATTTATAAAGCTTTTACCCTGACCACTATCAGCAGAAAGACCGCTCGGAATATCTACTGATGCTATATATGAGCCGCTTTTGTTTATATCTTTTATAATGCTTTTTAAATTGTCATTTACATCTCCGTAAAAGCCTGTGCCAAAAATTGCATCGATAATTATATCAAAGCCATCTGCTTTTTCAACGAATGGGATGCCCATAGCTTTTACAATGTCAAAATTTGTTTTGGCATCGCCTGAAAGTAGGGAAGTGTCGCAAACTGAGTAAACAGAAACCACAGCGCCGCTAACAGCAAGAAGCCTTGCTATTGCATAGCCGTCGCCACCGTTATTTCCTTTTCCGCAAACTACACATACAGTTTTTTTATAAAAAGTAATTTCGTTTTTTAATGCAGAAACAAAACCATAAGCTGCGTTTTCCATAAGTAAAATAGAGGGTATATTGAGTGTTTCCTGCGCGATTTTTTCTAGTTCGCGCATTTTTTCAACGCTTATTGCTATCATATTAAAACCCCCTTACAATTATTACTTTATATTTTATAATAAATACAACGTATTTACAAGGTTTTTTGCGAAAAAATATTTTTATGTTGAATTATAAATCTTTGTATGATAAAATAAGGTATATATTTGCAAAAGGAGAAAAGTATGGGATTTTTAAAAGGTAGTCTTGCAGGAAAGGCTTTGCTTACATTTTTAATGTCAATGGTTCCTGTTGTCGAGCTTCGTGGTGCTATACCTGTAGGATACGCCAACGACCTTGATATGTGGTTGGTTATCACGCTTTCGATTATAGGAAATATGCTTCCTGTGCCGTTTATTATTTTATTTATAAGGCAGATTTTCAAGTGGATGCGTAAAGTAAATAAAAAGTTTGCTGCCATTGTTGATAAAATGGAAGCAAAGGCTGCAAAGCATCAGGATAAGGTTACAAAGTATGGCTTTTGGGGACTTTTAATTTTGGTTGCAATACCTTTGCCCGGCACCGGTGCCTGGACAGGAGCTTTGGTTGCGGCTATGATGGAGCTTCGCTTAAAAACCGCATTACCTGCTATATTCTTAGGTGTTGTCATTGCTGCGGTAATTGTAGCATTCGTTACCTACGGCGTTGCCGTTATTGCTTTTTAAAGATATGAGTTTAGATTTTTTAATTTTAGATTTTATCAGTGAAAATATTAAAAATCCGTTTTTTGACTTTTTGATGCCAAAGATTTCAGCATTAGGCAACGGCGGATTAATTTGGATAGTTGCGACTGTAATTTTATTATCCATTCCCAAATACCGTAAAGGTGGAGTAGCGTTAGCTGTGGGTTTGTTGGCATCGCTCATAATAGGCAATATCTTATTAAAACCACTAATTGCCCGAACAAGACCTTTTGACTTAGTTGAAGGTGTTGAGCTTTTGATTTTGGCACCAAAGGATTTTTCGTTTCCTTCAGGACATACGCTGTCATCTGTTATAGGAGCAACAATTCTCACTATGACAGACAAGCGTTTCGGGTATTTTTCTATACCATTAGCAGTCCTAATAGCATTTTCAAGGCTTTATTTATATGTGCATTTTCCCACCGACATTTTAGGCGGAATAGTTTTAGGACTTTTAATTTCAACAGTAATATATTTTATATTTTTTAAGAAAAAGAAGCAGTAGAGTGTAGTCTTTGCTGCTTCTTTTCTTTTTTTATAAAAATTAAAGGAAAAATAGAGTTTTTGTCGAATAAATATATAGAAGAATTTTTAGGGGGGGTGGTTTTAGTGCCAAGGTATATGCAAAGCTCAATAGATGAAGTTTTAAATCGTTCTGATATTGTTGATATTGCATCTTCCTATGTAACGCTAAAACGTAATGGCGCAGACTACGTCGGTCTTTGCCCTTTCCATAGAGAGAAAACCCCTTCATTTCATATCAGCTCGGACAAGCAGTTATTTTATTGCTTTGGATGTGGCTCGGGTGGAAACATTATAGATTTTATAATGAAAATCGAGAACTTGGATTTTGTTGATACCATAAAGTTTTTAGCCGAGCGTGCAGGCATTACCTTAGAAGAAGAGGTCTACAGCCCCGAAATTCAAAGGCGTCATGACAAACGTGAAGCAATTTTAAAAATGAATAGACTCACAGCAAAGCGTTATGTGCAGAATTTGTCGGGGGATGACGCCCGTCATGCCCGTGAATATGCCTTTTCCCGTGGGTTAAAGCGTGAAATTATAAGCACCTACGGAATTGGTTTTGCACGTGACAGCTGGTCCGACCTTGTTGATTATTTAAAGGAAAACGGCTTTCGAAACGAAGAAATTGTAGAAGCAGGACTGGCTGTTAAAAATGAAAAAGGAAACGTATATGACAAATTCCGAAACAGGCTGATGTTTCCTATTATTGATGTTCGCGGAAATGTGATTGCCTTTTCAGGCAGAGCATTAGATGACAGCCCCGCAAAATATATGAATTCCCCTGAAACACCTGTTTTTCATAAGGGAAGTAATATTTTTAGCCTAAACATTGCAAAGCAGACGAGTGCAAAGGATGGCATCATATTAGTTGAAGGAAATATGGATGCTGTGTCTTTATATACCTTTGGCTTTACAAATGCAGTTGCAGGCTTGGGAACAGCTTTAACGGACCAGCAGGCACAGCTCTTAAAAAGATATGCATCGCTTGTTTATGTTTGTTATGATAACGATGAAGCAGGCGAAAAAGCTGCCGAAAAGGCTATTGAAATTTTAGCTGCTGCAGGTGTTAAGCTTAAGGTGCTTTCTTATAAGGATGCTAAAGACCCTGACGAATTTCTTCGAAAAAAGGGAGCAGAAAGCTTTAAAAAGGTTATTTCTTCTGCTTTATCGCCAACAGAGTATAAAATTTTGAATATCAGAAAAAAATATAATCTTGTCGAGTCTGCTGATAAGGTAGAATTTATAAATGCTGCGGCTGAAATCTTGTCTAAAAACCCAAATGCAGTTGAACGGGAAATTTTTATAAAGAGAATTGCTGCAGAAACTGATATTTCAGTAGATTCCATTCTCGCTCAGGTTAACAGACTTATTTATGACAACAACAGAAAAGCCTATAAAAAAGCAGAACGTGATATACAGTCCACTGCTCAAGCAAATTATCAAAAACGCGGAGAGCCGATACAGACAGCGTCGTATAAATCGGAGCGGATGCTTTTAAATATTATGTTTTTTAATTTATCAGCATTTAAACTTGCAAAAGCACAAATTGAGGCACAAGAATTTTTGATTGATGCACATCGTCAGTTATTCGAAGAAATTTTAAAATTTAAACAGACAAATGAATCATACGATGCAAGTGCTTTTATTTCAACACTTTCTGAAATGCTAAAGCCCGTAGCAACAGAAATACTTTTTAAAGAATATGTGGGCGATGCCCAGGTTGCAGTTAAGGATAATATTGATAAAATAAAGAAACAAAACTTAAATGAAAAAATAAACCAGCTTGCCAGGGAAGGCAATGTAGATGAAATAAATAAACTCATAAATGAAAAACGAAGGGAGAGCTCGAATTGACAGAAATAGAACAGAAAATGTTAGATGCGATAGCGGTACTTACAACAAAAGGAAAAACAAATGGTATTTTAACCTATAAAGAAATATCAGATGCATTAGGCGAGATGGAATTGGAAACCGAACAGGTTGAAAAGATTTACGAAACGTTAGAGCACGAAGGCATAGAAGTCGTTGCCGATATGGAAAAGGAATTAGAAAAAATTGAAGAAGAATTAGAAGACATTAAGCCAACAGAAGAAATGGACGTAGCTGCTGAAGTTATTGAGATTTCATCTGCAGAAGGTGTGTCTATTGATGACCACGTTAAGATGTACTTAAAGGAAATCGGCAAGGTTCCTCTTTTAGATGCAGAGCAGGAAATGACACTTGCAAAGCAGATGTCAGAGGGGGATGTTGAAGCGAGAAAGCGCTTAGCAGAAGCAAATCTTCGTCTTGTTGTTTCTATTGCTAAAAGATACGTTGGCCGTGGAATGCTTTTCCTTGACTTAATTCAGGAGGGTAACCTTGGTCTTATTAAGGCTGTTGAAAAATTTGACTATTCAAAGGGATATAAATTCAGTACCTATGCAACGTGGTGGATTCGTCAGTCTATTACCCGTGCGATTGCCGACCAGGCAAGAACCATTCGTATTCCTGTTCACATGGTTGAAACAATCAATAAATTGATTCGTGTATCACGCCAGTTAGTTCAGGAATTAGGTCGTGACCCACATCCTAACGAAATTGCAAAAGAGCTTAATATGTCGATTGATAAGGTCCGTGAAATTATGAAAATTGCGCAGGAGCCTGTATCTTTAGAAACTCCTATCGGTGAAGAAGAGGACAGTCACTTAGGCGATTTTATCCCCGATGATGATGCTCCTGCACCATCTGAAGCAGCTTCATTTATGCTTTTAAAGGAACAGTTAAGCAATGTTTTAGATACACTTTCTCCAAGAGAATCTATGGTTTTAAAACTCCGCTTTGGCTTGGAGGACGGCAGAGCAAGAACCTTAGAAGAAGTTGGCAAGGAATTTGATGTTACCCGTGAGCGTATAAGGCAAATTGAAGCCAAAGCGTTAAGAAAGCTTCGTCATCCATCAAGAAGTAAGAAATTAAAGGATTACTTAGAATAATATTAAAAACAATAAAAGCTGCCATTTTAAAAATGGCAGCTTTTATTGTTTCATTTTGTTCATTTTTGTCACGTCGAATTTTGTCAAACGCCCTAACTGTCAAAAATTACTTGAAACATTTCCCATATTCTTCCAAATTGCTGACATTTTCTGGAAATTTACCCTTGAATTTTACAAATTATTCGTGCTATAATGAAAATGTCGAAATTGTAAATTATTTCCATTTTTTAATAATTATTAGGAGGACATTATGATAAGAGTAGTTTTAATTGATGACAATAAGGAAGTAAGAGAAAATTTAAAGGAGTATTTTAAGAGTTGTTCGGATTTGGAATTTGCAGGAGAAGCAAGCAACGGACAGGAGGGCTATGAATTAATAAAATCAACTAAGCCTGATGCTGTTGTTTTAGACATTGTAATGCCTAAAATGGATGGTTTGGGGTTATTGGAAAAGCTGTCAGAAGAAAACATTTCAACAAATATTTTAATTTATTCTGCAATCGGCAACGATACAGTAGTGAAAAAGACTTTCTCACTCGGTGCAAAATATTATATTATGAAACCCTGTGATGCTTCTGATATAGCTAACCGTATCCGTGAAGCGAGCGAAATCTATACTGCCAATGCGTCCTTTATTACAGCTCGTTCAAACGATACCATCACAGAAAATAATTTAGAGAGTGTAATTACAGATATCATCCACGACATAGGCGTTCCCGCTCATATCAAAGGCTATAATTATCTTCGTGATGCGATTGGATTATGTATCAAGGATGACGAATTTATTAATTCAATAACTAAGCTTTTGTATCCTACTGTTGCAAAAAACTTTTCTACAACATCCTCACGCGTTGAACGTGCTATTCGTCATGCGATTGAGGTTGCATGGAATCGTGGTAGAGAAGAGGTGCTGACAGATATTTTTGGCTACACAATCGACACCAACAAAGGAAAACCAACAAATGGCGAATTTATTGCTATGATTTCTGACTCTATTAAGCTTAAAATGAAAAAAGTTATATAAAGAAATATAACTTAAAAATCGTTTTTAACCCATATTTTAAGTTTGCACTACCTTAAAAAAATCTAAAAAAACCTTCTCCCTTTTATTTTTATTTAAAGGCTTAAAAACGAGCTACCAAAAAAGTGACCTATAGTGAATATATAGGTCACTTTTTTGCTATTACTTTCCTTTTTTGGCTTGACATTGTCTGTTCTTAATTATATAATATATTTGTATTTTTATTATAGAATTTTATTTATATTATCAAACGGAGGAACGAAAATGAATGTTTTAGCAATTACATGTCATCCAGATGACGCCGAAATAAATTGCGTCGGCACATTACTTAAGTGCTTAAAACGTGGCGATAACGTAACAGTTTGTCACGTTTGCAACGGCAATAAAGGTCACGAAATTATTCCTTCTGAGGAATTACGTGTTATGCGTGCGCAGGAAGCTCAAAATGCAGGTAAAATCGGTAATTTCCGTGTCGTTACCTGTGATATTCCTGATCTCGAGGTTTATCGTTGCAACGAAGACTACAGAAAGAGAGTAGTAGATGTTATTCGTGATGTGCAGCCTGATTTTATAATCACTCACGCACCAAACGATTATATGCCTGACCACGTTGCTGTTTCTCAGCTCGTTTTTGATGCATCTTTTGCAGCAAGCTGTGTTTACTTTAAAGGAAGTGTTCCTGGTAAAGCTGCTGTTACACCAATTTATTATATGGATAACTTAGCAGGTGTTGGCACAATGCCTACAATGTATGTAGATATAACAGACGAAATAGATAAAAAATTAGAAATGCTTGAATGTCACGAAAGCCAGATGGTATGGATGCGTGACCACGACGGCATTGATTTCGCAGAATTCGTAAAAACCTGCTCAAGATACAGAGGCCTACAGTGTGGCGTTGGCTATGCTGAAGCTTATACCGAATGTATGGCTTGGCCTAAAAATACAACAAAGCGTTTATTACCATAAGAATTAAATTATAAAGGAGATAAAGAACAATGGATTTTATTAGTACAGTAAAAGGTTCAATGTTAGAAGGCTTTTATCCTGCAGGCTGGGATATGGCTAAAATTGATGCGTGCTGCAATCCTGAAAACAAGGTTTCAGACCGTCAGAGTTTCTGGAATGATGGCTTTACACCTATCGAATGCGATAACTTAACAGCATTTGATACATATATGGGCCACGAAATTGCTATGCAGATTAAAGCAGCAAAGGACAGAGGTGAAAAGCTTGCTATGATTTTACCTGTAGGTCCTATGGGTATGTATAAGTGGGCTGTATTTTTCTTAAAGGAATGGAACGTTTCATGTGAACACGTTTACACCTTCAATATGGATGAATGGGCAGATGCCGATGGTAACACCCTCGCTTCAAACGACCCTGCTGCTTTCCAGAATGCTATGGAGCAGGCTCTCTTTAATCCATTAGGCGAGCTTACAGTTCCGGCTGCGCAGAGAAACTTCGCTACAAAAGACAATCTTCCTACATATCCTGAAAAGATTGCAGCTCTAAAGGCTGAAGGTGCGAAACTCGTGCTTGTTTATGGTATCGGCAGAATGTGCCACATCGCTTTCTGGGAACCCCAGTTCGCAGGTGAATTTGCATCAGAAGAAGAATGGAAGTCACAGTGCTACAGAATCGGTGCTAAACTTCATCCATTAACAATCGAGCAGAATGCTCTAACAAGCTTTAAGTCAAGAACAACATTAGTTCCTTGTCGTGCTAACACAATTGGACCTGGCTTGTTCTTACAGGCAGATTACGCTATTGGTGGCGCTGATGGTGTATTAGGCCGTGGTATGCAGTGGCAGGGTATGAGCTTTTGGATGACGCTCCGTTATGGTCCTACACCTTGGATTACATCAAGCTACATTCCAACAATTCCTGGTAAGCTTTTCTATTTATCAGAATTAGCAGGTCCGTTAGTTGCTGAATGTAACTAATTCAAAGAATATTTGGTATTTTTTAAATTACGGCGCAAAAACTGCGCCGTAATTCTATTTATACAAAAAAAGGGGGCTGTAGCGTTACGCTACAGCCCCTTAATTTTCTCTTTCAAAATCTTTACTATTATTTTTTTTCTTGCACTTTTTCCGTATCGCAAAAATTCTTTGCTTCCACGTTCTATGAATTTTCCGTCCTTGTAAAATCCCGAAAGTACACCGATAATATCTTTATCAGTTATATCTTTTTCCAGCCATATACGATTGTCTCCGCATATAATATAGCCTGATTTTCTTGCTTTCAAAATTCGGTGCATAGTATAGTGGTCCCCTCTTTTGTAAACGGGAACATCATACTTTTTGAGCGGCCCGTCAACGGCTGTTATAACCACTTTGTCGCCGCTTTTGAGCATAGGAAACATACTGTCTCCCTGAGTGACAGTGATATAAATTTTGTTTTCTCTCAGTTTTTTTTCTATATCACTTTCAAAGATTTTATTTATTGAGATTTCAGCTGCAGAAATTTCCATATTACAGCGAATTAAATAAAAATCGCACATCTTTATCAGTTTTTCTGCTATTTCCATCACAGCGAGCAATTTCGCGGTTTCTTTAGGTTTATAAATCTGAGGAAAGATTCTTTCTAAAACCTCTTTTTTTTGAAGGCTTATGCACTCGTTTGTTTTGGAGCGCTCCAAAAAGCATATTTTCGAAAGCTTAACTTTTGAATTTTTGTGAATACCTTCTTTTCCTGCCCATGGTGTGCCGTAAGCAAACATTTCTCCATTTATGTTTCTTACTAATGGCTTATCGCCGTTAATAATGGCCATTTTCTCTTTTAAAACCTGCTCCCACAAATTTACGTGTGTGGATTTGCCGACTCCGCTCTTGGCTAAAAAAGCAACACCTGTACCATTTACATCTGCCACCACGCCATGCATCAAAAAACCATTATAATCTGGTAGTATTTCGGCAATTTTTCGGTAAACAGCAAGGCTTTCTAAGTAACCTTTATCATTATTATCCTTTGTTTTTTCGGCGTCAATTTCATCGTCGGTTACAGATATTGCAACTGACGTTTTGCCGTCGAAAAGATAATCTTCGCACATTTTTTCTATATAACTGTACTTGTTATTAATGCAGAAATTTATATCTGCCATACGGATATTCATCATATATATCTTCCTTTAGCCATGATGCATATGCAACCACTTCATACCAACGGGTGCAAAGTGAATTGCTATAATTAGTATCGCATTAAAAATCAATGCCGAAATAGCAGGTGTTAATTCGATGTATGTATATCTTGCAAATTTGGTTATGGAAAAAACAAATGCATACACATAGCTGTTTGAAAAGAAATGACACATTAAAAGATTTACCAAGGCGTACGCACCGTGTGAAATATAATTTACCATACGGTATTTGCGTTTGTGAGTAAGCCTGTAATAATCCCTTCTCATAAGCACAATATCAATAAAGAAAAAACAAAAGGACATTCTCAATAGCCCGGACATAAGGGCTTCGCGAGAGTTTAAAACGGCGCCTTTAAGATTGAGTAGTGTAGCAACAGTTGAAAGAAGAGTACTCAGTATCATTAAGGTCAAAAATCTCCATAAGATATTCAATTTGACTTCTTTTAAGTTTTTCCAATACCTTTTATATCTTTTTTTAGTTCGTTCCTGCACTGTTCATACCCTCGTTTTGTATCACTTTGACTGTTCTTGTTTCTGGTACCCATTCAACATCGGCCATAAAAGCTTCTGATACCGCGCGCACCGGTACCATTGTTCTGTCGTTTAAAATAAAAGGTACAGCATCTAATTCAACAACTTCAGTTTCAGTGCTTGCAGCCTTTTGGATAGTCATCTGTGCGTTTTCTATCTGTAGAGTTATCATCATATCGTCTTTTGTTGCAATTATAATTCTATTTTTTGGTAACCAGCTTACATTTGCATCCAGTGCTTCGAAAATTGCTCTCATAGGAAGCATTGTTCTGTCGTTAACTATAACAGGTGCAACGTCTAAAAGAAGCTTTTCTCCGTTTACAATCACATCTATTTCTTTTTCTAAAGGTGCAGGAGCAATTAACAACTCATCTGCCGCATATACAGTAGATGTAAACAAGGTTATCATTATAAGAATTGCCGCCAAAATCTTTTTCATAAATGTATACTCCTTTACAAAAAACAGGGTAGCAGCGTTTAAGCTACCACCCTGCCGGTTTGCCTAATTATTCAAGGATTGATGCAACATCAGAATAGCTTGTAGCGGTTGTTGCTACAGCTGTCTGTGGTGTACCCGACCCTCTAACAACTGTTTTAGGAACAGAAGCAACTGTTGTTTCTGTACTTGTCTGAATAATGTCACAACCATCAAACTGTAAAACTTTTATTTCGGGTGCGATATATTTTTTCATTACTGAGCACCTCCTGCAACATAATCTGTGAACTGCTGGCTTGTCATATCTACTGTAGCTTCAATAGCTTCTGACCAGTATGTGCCTGATTCTGTTGTAACATATGCGATTGCAGCAAGACTTAAACCGTCAGCCTCAGGAAGAATACCATTGATATCGCCATAGAATACAGAAGATGTTCCGCCTGTTACGTCGTGGCTTTCTGTTGCGTCCTTGCCAGCTGCCATTTGTGAGGTTTTGATATATTTAATACCTGAACCTGTGATATCTTTTTCATCTATTGATACTGAGAATAAGAATCTCAATAAGCCGTATTTTGTTCCTTCTTCAATGTAGAAGCCTGCATCTGTATCTTCAACCCATCTTACTTCGGGAACTGTAACTGTACCATTATCAGCCACAATATAACCTTCAGCCTTAAGTGCTGCTTTTACATCTTCGTTTGTAACTGTCACTGAAGCACCTTCACCGTTTACCATTGATAAAACAGATGTTATATTACCAATTGTTGTTATTGGGCAATCAATCGTTGCAGAGCTGTCTTTATTTAAAAGACTTAAGGCAGCCTGGTGTGCATCGATGCTTGCTGATTCTGCTGTGATGGAAGAATCAGCATCAACTGTTACTGTTACACCGTCATCTTCAATTACAATAGTTGCAAAGCTGTTTGAAGGGTCTTGATATACGTTCTTTGATATTAAATCTGAACCTTTAACTGTGATAACTGAACCTGTTGTATTACCATTTATACCTTTTGCATAAATTGCAGCATATCCTGAAATTTCAGAATTTTCAATTGTAAGTTCTGCAGGAACAAACATAATAATTGCTGTATATTTATTAGAAATAACCTTTGAATCTGTAATATTTACAGTTAAACCGCCTTCTGCTGAGCCACCGATTGTTATTGTCTGTCCCCAGGTGCTGCCTGATGACAACAACTCACAATTATCGATTGAAACTGTGATATTATCAACTCTTGTATCAACACAACGACCATCTTTGTGGGTTGATTCCATCTTTAAGTTAGAAACGCTGAAGTCTGCAAAAACTTCGAACAATTTCTTTGCGCTTGTTGTTATTTTGAAGTCAGCACCATCAATTTTTACAGGCTTATCAATTACGATTGTTTCTGCAAGCTCGATGTTTGACAAAATTGTTATTGTATCGTTATTATCAGCATAATATACCGCATCTGCAAGTGATGTGTATGCTACGCCGCCAACTGTAGCAACTGGAGCATAATATACAACTTCTACATTATCTGGAACTGTGATGTTCTGTGCATTTTTGCCAACGATGATATTACTGTTTAATGTACCGCCTGTAATTTCAACAATAGCATCATCATAACAAGCGTCAATACCACCGACGCTGTCATCAAAAGCTACAGCATTTGCAAAATTGCTTTCTTTGTGTGCAGTAAGCAATTCATCGCAGATTGTAATTGCACCGCCTGTCATATAAAAAGCGGGTGCAGGGGAGCTGTCAGAAGCCATATAGAACCATACGCCATAAGCCCAGCCTGTAGCAGGATTTACATCGTAGTTAGATGGATTCTCGATTGAAATTGTACCACTCTGTAAGTACAAAGTACCCTGTAACTGAAAAGCTGTGTTACAAGCGTGAATTTTACCTGTCTGAGCTACGCTTGTGTCTTTAACAGTAAGTGTAGCACCTTCACGAACTATAACAGCAGCGACGCTGGCACCATTGTCCCATACATACTGTCCGAGTGAATGTCCGTTAAGGTCTAAAGTAACATTTGTACCTGTAGCAATTTTAATAGATTTATTGTTTGTGTAGCTGTTGTGATAACTGATATCATCAGTTAATTTGATTTCGCCACCGTTTGCTACTGCAGCTACAAGGTCATCGTATGTAGCAACTTCAACAGCGGCGCCTTCTGCTGATGCCATTACTGTCATACCCATTAAGAGCACAACCAAAGCAACAACTGAAGCTAAAATTCTTTTCGCTTTCATTTAAAACTTCCTTTCTTAATATATGTTCTTTCCTTAATATATTATAAATATAAATACACAGATTAATTCTACCATTTAGGCTATTAAATGTCAAGCGATATTTTTAATTTTTTATCCCTTTTTAACAAAAACTTTTATACATTATATTCACATTTTTCGCTAAATATACAAAGAACCGGACTGTGTAAAAGTCCGGTTCTTGATTTTTATTTCATTTTTATAACTTTTTTACATTTTGCAACTATATTTTCAGCCGTCAAACCGTAAAGTTTAAATAATTCATCAGGCTTGCCTGACTGACCGAAAACATCCTGTGTTCCAACTCTTAGCATTGGTACGGGCGTTGTTTCGCAAAGTGTTTCTGCTACGGCACTTCCTAAGCCGCCAATAACATTATGCTCTTCTGCTGTAACAACCGCACCTGTTTCCTTCGCAGCTTTTTCTATAATTTCTTTATCAATAGGCTTGATTGTTGCCATATTGATAACACGGGCAGAAATACCCTCAGCTTCTAAGCTTTTTGCTGCTTCAACCGCTTCAGGAACTAAAAGACCTGTCGCAATAATTGTAACATCTGTGCCGTTTTTCAGCTCTACTCCCTTGCCTATTTCAAATTTATATGTATCACGGTCAAATACCTCAGGAACGGCGAGTCGCCCGAATCGCAAATATACAGGTCCGTCATGCTTTATTGCAGCTTCAACTGCTAAAATTGCTTCTGCCTTATCAGCGGGATTTAAAATTACCATATTAGGAATTGTACGCATAATACCGATATCTTCTAAGCATTGATGGGTTGCACCGTCTTCGCCTACTGAAATGCCAGCGTGAGTTGCACCTATTTTAACATTTAGGGCAGGGTAGCAGATGCTGTTTCTTATTTGTTCAAAGGCTCTGCCTGCTGCAAACATTGCAAAAGAGCTTGCAAACACTATTTTTCCACAAGATGCTAAGCCTGCAGCTGTTGACATCATATTGCCTTCTGCAATGCCTGTATTAAAAAATCTTTCGGGGAATTTTTTAAAAAATGTATTTGTTTTTGTAGATTTTGACAAGTCTGCATCTAAAACTACAATATCATATTTTTCGCCGAACTCAGCTAATGCTTGTCCGTAAGCTTCTCTGGTTGCTGTTTTTTTAATTTCCATTTCTTTACGCACCTTTCTTGATTCTTTCGATTTGCGCATCAATTTCTGCTATAGCCTGTTCGTACTGTTCGTCATTAGGAGCATTGCCGTGCCATGCAGGATTGTTTTCCATAAAGGACACACCTTTACCTTTTATACTCTTCATAATGACAACTGTAGGCTTTTCTTTAACTTCCTTAGCCTTATTAATAGCATCTAAAAGGTCATCAAAGTCGTGAGCGTCGCAAAGAATAACATTCCAACCGAAAGCTTCGAATTTTTTATCTATGGGAAGGGGTGACATAACCTTAGAAATATCGCCATCTATCTGCAAACCATTAAAATCGACAAAAGCGGTTAAATTATCAAGCTTGTAATGTGCAGCATACATTGCGGCTTCCCAAACCTGACCTTCTTCCAACTCGCCATCGCCTAAAATTGTATATACGCGGTAATCCTTTTTATCAATTTTGCCAGCCAGTGCCATACCGTTTGCTGCACTTATACCCTGACCCAATGAACCGCTTGACATATCCACACCGGGAATTCCTTTCATATCAGGATGCCCCTGCAGATAAGAGCCTGTCTTTCGTAATGTGCTAATGTCTTTTTTCGGGAAAAAGCCACACTCTGCTAAAATGCCGTAAAGAGCAGGTGCACAATGACCCTTTGATAAAACAAATCTGTCACGATTTTCGTCGTTAGCACTCTGTGGCGATACATTCATTATCTCTTTATATAAAAGTGTAAGTACGTCAGCAACCGATAATGAGCCACCGGGATGACCTGATTTTGCTGCATGTGTGCCTGTGAGAATGTGTTTTCTTACATTTGCTGCAGTGAGTTTTAGTTCTGTAATTTTCTTGTTGTCCAACAATTTTTACCCCTTTCGTATATCTCAATTTTTATTTTTCTTATTTAAAACAGGATAACTTATAAAACCGCTTCCTGTTATTTTTCGTGCCTGGGTTAAAATTATAAAAGCATTTTTATCAATATTTTCTACAATTTCCTCTAAACCTTTAAGCTCAAATCTTTTTACAACACATATAAGCATTGTGCGCTCTGTTTTCGTGTACATACCGCTTACTTTAATTCCTGTTACGCCCCTGTTTACACTTTTTATAATTTCTTTTGCAATGTGCTCTCCCTGGTCTGATATAATATACACCATTTTTGCAGTATTTGCACCTGAAATTATATAGTCCATAATGAATGAATTTAAAAATAAAGCTATAATTCCTGAGAGTACAAGCTCGGTATTATGAAAGAATAGTGCGCTTATAAAAATCACAACTATATCTATTATAAAAAACCATTTTCCCATATCAATGGCAGGCGTTATGCGATTTAAGAGTGTTGCTAAAATGTCTGTTCCGCCTGTGGTTGCGCCGGATAAAAATATAAATCCAAAGCCTATACCTAAAAGTCCGCCGCCGAAAATTGCCGACATTAAAAGATTTTGAGTAAGGACTGCATTTGCTGCGGTTGCATCTAAAATAAGCGAAAATAAAAATGCGCCATATAAAGATTTTACGCCGAAGGTGTTACCTAAAAACAGTATTCCCGATATAAAAAGCGGAATATTTATCAAAAGCACCGCCACACCAACGGGAAACCCCGTAAGCTTATTTATAATAATTGCAACACCTGTTGCACCGCCTGAAACAATGCCGTGCGGCACTAAAAAAAGACTTATACCTAATGCTGCGACTATTATTCCTGTTGTGATTATGGCGTACTCTTTTGCTGTTTTTATAAGCTTTGACTTCAACTAAAACCCTCCATGTGCCTTAGCTAAGTTCGTCAAAAGCAAGCTCCAAGATTTCTGTGAGCCTTTCTTTTTCACCCTTTATATAAAGGTAACCTACAAGTGCTTCTAATGCTGTTGCATGACGATAATCTGCCATATCAGCATTTTTTGGAACAGTGTGAATATTTGTATTTCTTCCGCGCTTGTAAATTGAAAGCTCATCTTCTGTAAGTATATCTAAAATCTTATGGGCGGCAGTTGCCTGTGCTTTTGCCTTAACATAGCCTACAGCTATTTTATGTAACTGATTTGCCTGTCGGTTGCCCATTGACAAGATTTTAGTACGAATAAAAAGCTCATACACACTGTCACCCAAAAACGCCAACGTTAAGGGTGACAATGTGTTAAGTTCAGGTATTTCTTCCTTTGATAAAACAGAATTTATATCCATTATTTAATCACTCTAATCTTTACGCCCTGACGAGTGTCTGCTACTTCAATTCCCAAAGCTTGCAGCTCGTCACGGATTTTGTCAGATAGCGCCCAGTCTTTTTCTGCTCTGGCTTTTGAGCGTGCTTCAATCAAAGCTTTTGCTTCTTCAGATATAGTATCTTCAGCACTGCGTGTAAATATACCAAGCACTGAGCCAAGTTCAGATAACATTTCAAGAGCTTTTTTGAAAACTTCAAGTGCCCAGTTTTCCTTGTTTTCTGAGTTTATGAATTTTACCAAATCAAATATTGCGGCAATGGCATCTGCTGTGTTTAAATCATCATCCATTGCAGCCTTAAACTGCTCACGGAATGTTGCTAATTTTTCGATTACTGCTTTTTCTTCGTCAGAAAGCTCACGATTTTTTGCCTTGGTTTCTAAAAATTCCAGGTTGCTTATGCAGTTATAAAGTCTGTTTAAGCCTGCTTCAGATTGTTTTAACAATTCATCTGCAAAATTTATAACGCTTCTGTAGTGAGCGGAAAGCATAAAGAAACGTATTACTTCGTAGTCGTATTTTTTAGCAACGTCACGAACTGTGAAAAAGTTACCCTTTGATTTTGACATTTTTTCGTTATCAACATTAATATATCCATTATGCATCCAGTATCTTGCAAAGGGCTTTCCTGTGCAACATTCACTCTGTGCTATTTCATTTTCGTGGTGCGGGAAGATAAGATCCTGACCGCCTGAGTGAATGTCGATTGTTTCGCCTAAAAATTTATTAACCATAGCAGAGCATTCAATGTGCCAGCCGGGGCGACCTTCACCCCAGGGGCTTTGCCATGCAGGCTCTCCTTCTTTTTTTGCTTTCCATAAAGCAAAGTCTGTAGGATTTTTCTTAATATCAGTTACGTCAATTCTTGCGCCTGCTTCTAAATCTTCTAAAGGCATTTTTGAAAGCTTTCCATACTCTGCAAACTTCTTTGTTTCAAAGTAAACATCGCCCTGAGTTTCATAAGCATAGCCTTTTTCTATCAGTGTTTGTACAGTTTTAATGATTGCATCAATATTTTCTGTAGCCTTTGGATGAATTGTAGCTTCTTTGATATTTAATCCACGGGCATCTATAAAATATTCTTCAATAAATTTCTCAGCTAATTCTTTAACTGTAATGCCTTGTTCGTTTGAATTTTTAATCATTTTATCGTCAATATCGGTAAAATTCTGAACAAAGGTTACCTTATATCCTGTGTATTCTAAATATCTTCTTAAGGTATCGAAAATGATAAACGGACGTGCATTACCTATATGGAAAAAGTTATACACAGTTGGTCCGCAGGAATACATTTTAACTTCTCCCGGATTTAACGGTATAAATTCTTCTTTTTTTCTTGTTAAGGTGTTATAAATTCTCATATTTTAATTCCTTTCTTGTTCGGCTAATTTCTTTTCTAATTTTTCGAGTTTAGCCGATAGTCTGCACAATTCCTGTGAAACAGGGTCGGGAATGTGAATCTGGTCTAAATCAGAGCAGGTTACCTTTTGATTGTTTATTTTTACAATTCTTGCAGGTACACCAACGCAGGTGCTGTTTTCTGGCACTTCGTTTAAAACTACTGCATTTGCGGCGATTTTTGAGTTGTCACCCACCTTAAACGGTCCTAATACCTTAGCGCCCGAACCAATCATAACATTTTTTCCTATTGTAGGATGACGCTTACCTATATCTTTTCCTGTTCCGCCCAATGTTACTCCCTGATAAATTGTGACGTTATCGCCGATTTCGGTTGTTTCACCAATGACTACACCCATACCGTGGTCAATAAAAAGCCCGTGACCGATTGTGGCACCTGGGTGGATTTCAATACCGGTCCAGAATCTTCCGCATTGGGACACCCATCTTGCCATGCCTTTTAAATTTTGTTTATATAAAAAATGTGATATTCTGTGCCACCATATTGCGTGAAGCCCTGAATACAAAAAGAAAATCTCAAAGGAGTTTCTTGCTGCAGGGTCACGTTCGCGGATAGCTTTAATATCTTCTCTCATTTTTTTGAACATATTTTTACTCCTATATACGCTTTGATAAAAGCGGTGAATATTTTTCACGGAACTTTTTGAATTGTCCGTTTTCTAGCGATGAGCGTATCTTTTCTGTTAATGTGTTATAAAAATACAAATTATGCATTACACAAAGTCTCATACCAAGCATTTCTCCTGCTTTCATTAAATGCCTTATGTATGCTCTTGAAAAGTTTTTGCATACAGGACAATCACACTCAGTGTCAATGGGAAGCGGGTCGGTCATATATTTTTGATTTATAATATTTATTATTCCGCTCCAGGTAAATAAATGTCCGTGACGTGCATTTCTCGATGGCATTACGCAGTCGAAAAAATCTATTCCGCGTGCTACAGCTTCAATTATGTTGGTTGGAGTTCCTACGCCCATTAAATATCTTGGTTTATTTTCAGGGGCGTGGGGTAGTGTAACATCTAAAATGTGATACATCTCTTCTGCCGTTTCGCCAACGGCGAGTCCGCCTATTGCATAACCGGGTAGGTCAAGCTTTGCAATTTTTTTCATATTTTCAATTCTTATATCATCATAAATTGCGCCTTGATTTATACCAAAGAGCATTTGTTCACGATTTATTGATGTTTTGTTGAGAATTGCAAGCTCTGATTTGCAACGCTCTAACCAACGTTCAGTTCTTGCAACACTTTCTATCATATATTTTTTATCGGATTTAGAGTCGGCGCATTCATCAAATGCCATTGCTATGGTGGATGCTAAATTCGACTGAATTTTCATACTTTCTTCAGGTCCCATAAAAATTTTTCTGCCGTCAATATGGGAAGAAAAATAAACACCCTCTTCCTTGATTTTACGGATTGACGAAAGTGAAAAAACCTGAAATCCGCCGCTGTCGGTTAAAATTGGTTTATCCCAATTCATAAATTTATGTAAACCGCCCATTTTAGCTATAGTTTCATCGCCTGGGCGAAGGTGCAAGTGGTAAGTGTTGCACAATTCAACCTGACATTTAAGGTCTTTTAAATCGAGCGATGATACACCACCCTTAATTGCAGCAGAAGTGCCCACGTTCATAAAAACGGGGGTTTGTATTGTGCCATGCGGGGTAATGAATTCGCCGCGTCTTGCGTTGCCTTCTGCTTTTAAAACCTTAAACATTTTTATTCTCCTGCTTCTGTGCAAAACTATAGTTATTGTAGCATATATAAGTATACCATAAATAAATACTTATTTCAAGGGCTTGAGCATAAAAAAATCAGGTGCAAAATGCACCTGATTTTATAGATATTATCCAAACAACATTGCTAATAAATCGAAGAAGTCCTTGTTGTCTTCTGTGTGGATTTTCCAACTGCCGCTTCT
The DNA here is from genome assembly GCA_045587965.1 of Congzhengia sp. Classification (GTDB taxonomy): domain Bacteria; phylum Bacillota; class Clostridia; order UBA1381; family UBA9506; genus Congzhengia. The sequence continues at coordinate 37,989 of JAZNDH010000017.1, read as the reverse complement.
TTTTGATACGATTATATCAAAGTCGCTCTTTGTTCTGTTTGTAATCTGCAGATACTGATCATAAAACTTAGCAATTAGGCTTATTGCTTTATCGCTGTATTCTATTTCGTTAAGGTCAAGCATTGAAGGATTTTTTGCAATATAGGCTTCTAACTGCTCACGGCAGTATTTATCCATTTTGGTTTCCTGGTTCTCGGCTTCCATTACGATAATAGTGCCATCTGACATAACTGTTCCTTCTTCGGCTGTTGGCTTTACTTCTTCCACAGCGACATCATCGACATTGGCGTATTTGAATGTTATGTTAAACTTTATTGTATTTTTGTCTATTACTTCGTTTGAATTAATGTTAAATTCAAATGTTTGACCGAGTGCTTTATACATGCTTTCTATACTTTTTATGTAGTTATCGGTTTGAATATATTCTTCAGACATTATTTCGGTAGTAAAACCGACGCCGTTGTTTTCATCGGCTACGCAACCCTGCATAGCTTTTGTATTAAAACCCGAAAGTGAAGAAAAATAAACCTTTAACGTATTTTCAGCACCGCTTATATCAGCAGAACAACCCGAAAAAACAAATGCCGACAATAAAATTATAAACGCCATTACGAGTGAAGTTGTTTTTTTCATATCAAATCTCCGTTCGTTTAACAATAATATATTCATTATAATATTTTAAATTTGAATTGTCAATATTTTAGCGAAAAATGTCTAATAATTTTAAAAAAACTGTATACTTTCACTTTTTTACCATATACACATAAAATTAACATTTTAAGAATTGACATTTATTAAAACCTATAATATAATTGATACATACAGAATTTTATTTCATAAAATTCTCAAGAGCTAATGCTCTTTTGTGCTCTTACGAGCGCTATATCAATTGACGGCGTCGCAAAAATCCCCTTGCGAGCAAATATTTTTGCTCCTGGTAAAATGATTTCTCGGCATCTAATTATGCACGAATTCTATAATTATAAACACTCTAATAGAGTTTGGTGTGTAAAAACTGTATAGCTTTAATTAAAAAATATATGAAAATAAAGGAGAGAAATTATGAAAACTTTTAACATTTTACTTAATTCCATCAATGACATCAAAGCATTTGTTAATATTGTTAACAAATACGAATTTGATGTTGATTTAACTTCGGGCAGATACGTTGTTGATGCAAAGTCAATTATGGGTATTTTCAGTCTTGATTTAAGCAAGCCAATTAAGGTTGATGTTCACGCTGATGCTGAAGCTGAAGCATTTATTTCAGAAATTAAAGCATATATTCAATAATTAAAAATAAGGCGAACCAAATTTGGTTCGCCTTACTTTATATATTCGTTGGGATTTACATACTTTCCGTCTTTTTTAATTTCAAAATGCAGATGTGTCGGAAGTGCGGCTTCAAGCGGTGCACTTTTTCCAGCCACGCCTAAAATCTGCCCTTCTTTAACACTTTCTCCGTTTGAAACGCTTATATTTTCTACATTATACATAGTGGAAACATATCCGTTTTGGTGGTCAATAACGAGTGTGTTTCCTGTTAATTTGTTGTTTTCTGTCGATATAACCTTACCACTAAAGGGTGCCTTAACCTGAGTGTTTGGAGATGCTTCTATATCAATGCCGTTATGAACACGCCAATCTCCCATAGTTTCTGATTTTACTGGTTTTCCGTTTGAAAAATCATTGATAACTTTTCCGTCTGCAGGCATTGAAATTTTAAATTCTTCGTTTGTAAAAACACCTGTTTCTTTACTTTCATCAGGCACTTCAATCTCTTTTTTTGGCTCTTTTGTTATTTCTTCAGTTATAGGCACTTCTAATTCTACAGGCTCTGAAACCTGAGCAATTTCTTCAGGTGTTACATTTGGAATGTCAATTTTTATTTCGCTTTGCACATTATCTTTTGGCGCAAATATAAAAGAGAACACAAAAGCGCATACAGTAGCCGAAAGTATCGTTGCAACTATGTACGCCTTTCCTGAGGATTTTTTTGTAACTTTTGGTCTTACTCTTGCATAGGTTTTTTTCATTATTTATCATTCCTTTCGGTTTTATTATGCGTATTTTTTTGGTTTGCTATACATAAATTAAACCGAGGTGAAAATATGAATAATAAAGCTGTAACAACCGACAAAAGCTACACCTTTGAAGTATATATTAAAGATTTGGCGAAAATTTTAGACACATTTCCATTTTTAACAAAAGAAACGATAGGTTATTCCGTTTTGGGAAAACCAATATATGCAATAAAATTTGGTACGGGGAATAAAAAAATAATCATTACGGCGTCACATCACGGTAAGGAATGGATAACATCTATGCTTGCTGTTTCGTTACTACATAATATGTGCGAACAATACGTATTGGGCGATAAAAGTGTTTTTAGCCAAAAAACCTTTTATTTTATTCCTATGGTAAACCCTGACGGTGTGAATTTGTGTATAGAAGGAATAACTTATGATTTGCCTGTTCACATAAAAAACCGATTGTTTAAAATATGTGACGACAGAAATTTTGTTAATAACTGGCAGGCAAACATCCGTGGTATTGACTTAAACCACAACTACGATGCATCATTTGACAAAGGAAAAATCATTCAGCTTGCCGAAGGAATTATAGCTCCTGCACCAACAAAATATTCAGGAGAATACCCTGAAAGCGAGCCAGAAACCAAGGCTATTGTGAATTTTACAAAAAAAGTGCTGCCTGACATTGTTATTGCCTATCATTCTCAGGGGGAAGAAATCTTTTATAAATATCAGGGAAAATGCGCCGAAAACGCTTACGAAATAGCGCAAAAAATGTCAGATGTATCGGGATATGAATTAGTTTTGGCAGATGGATTAACCGATTGCACGGGCTATAAGGACTGGGTAATTGAAAAATTCAATATTCCTGCCTATACCATTGAAGTGGGCAAGGGCGAAAATCCGCTTCCGCTTTCGCAGTTTGATAAAATTTTTAATGACAACAAAAAAATTATTTCTACATTATAAAAAAAGGCTGCAGCAACGCTGCAGCCTTTCTGTTTACATTGGTAAAAAGTTTAATAAAGATGCTAAAATTACTATGATACCTAAAATTATTCTATATACACCAAAAGCCTTAAAGCTATGCTCTTTTACATATTTTACTAAAAACTTTATAGATAGCATAGATACGACATAAGCTACCACCATAGCAACTATAAGTAAAAGCCATTCAGAAGATGTCATAGCGTATGTATTGGTAACGATTTTTAACAAGCTTACGCCGAACATAATAGGAATTGCTAAAAAGAACGAAAATTCAGCGGCTACTGTCCTTGATGTTCCCAAAAGAATGCCGCCTAATATTGTAGCACCTGAGCGTGATGTGCCAGGGATAATTGAAAGTACCTGAAAAAGTCCTATAAAGAAAGCTTTTTTATAGTTTAAATCATTCATTGATTCGATTTTTGTTTGCTTATTTTTCTTTTCAACTAAAATAAATGCCACGCCATATATAATAAGCATTGCCGACACCATCAACGGTGTGGAAATTGAGTCCATAAAATCGTTCAGCAAAAGTCCGAAAACGGCCGCTGGAATACAAGCGACAATTACCTTAAACCACATCTGCCAGGTGTCGTTTTTTTCTTTTTTAGTTTTTGAAGGGGAGAGTGGGTTTAATTTATTGAAATAAATTGTAGCAACAGCCAAAATTGCCCCTAACTGTATTACATACAAAAACAACTGCGAGCCGAAAAAGCCTTTATCTGTTCCTATGAATTGATTAACCAAAATCATATGGCCTGTAGAAGAAATAGGCAACCATTCTGTTATGCCTTCTACTACACCTAATAAAATTGACTTTAAAACTTCTATAAACATAAAAACACCCTTTCCTTAATGGAAATCATTTTATCATAATCTATGTAAGAATACAATAATATATTTGAAAAAACCAAGTAAAAATTTTTAAATTTGTTGACTTGAAGAAAAAAATGGTGTATAATATTGCAATAATAATATTCAAGGAGTGTAGTTATGGATAGAGTTTATAACTTTTCAGCAGGTCCTTCAATGCTTCCTGTTGAAGTATTAGAAAAAGCAGCGAAAGAAATGGTAAATTACGGAGATGCAGGTATGTCCGTAATGGAAATGAGCCATCGTTCCAAGGATTACGAAGAAATAATTGAAGGTGCTGAAAAGCTGGTTCGTGAACTTATGAATGTTCCTGATAACTATAAAGTAATGTTTTTGCAGGGCGGCGGTTCAACACAGTTTGCTATGGTTCCGCTAAATTTAGGAGCAAAAAACAAAAAGGCAGATTACGTTATTACAGGTCAGTGGGCTAAAAAAGCAGCTCAGGAAGCTGAAAAATTTATTACAGTAAATAAGGTAGCATCTTCTGCCGATAAGACATTCTCATACATACCAAAGCTTGATAAAAGTGCATTCTCAGCCGATGCAGATTACTTCTACATCTGCTATAACAATACAATCTACGGCACACGCTATACCCAGTTGCCTGATACAGATAAACCAATTGTAGCTGATATTTCATCATGTGTAATGTCAGAAGAAATTGATGTATCAAAGTTTGGTCTTTTGTTTGCAGGTGCTCAGAAAAACTTAGGTCCTGCAGGTGTTACATTGGTTATTGTTCGCGAAGATTTATTAGGTGAAGTTTTAGACGGCACGCCTACAATGCTTGATTATAACATCCACGCTGCAAACGGTTCAATGTACAACACACCCCCAACCTACGCTATTTACACATTAAAGCTTGTTTTAGAATGGGTAAAGGCTCAGGGCGGTGTAAAAGCTTTACAGAAAATCAATGAAGAAAAAGCAAAAATTTTATACGATTTCTTAGATAATTCAGAAATGTTCCGCGGAACAGTAGTTCCTGAAGACCGCTCATTAATGAACATTCCTTTTGTTACAGGAAATGAAGAATTGGATGCAAAATTTGTAAAAGAATCAAAGGCTGCAGGCTTTGTAAATTTAAAAGGTCACAGAACAGTAGGCGGTATGCGTGCAAGTATTTATAACGCTATGCCAATCGAAGGTATTCGTGCTTTAGTTGAATTTATGAAAAAGTTTGAAGCTGAAAATAAGTAATATAAAGAGGGTAAAGGTTATGTATAACGTTTTAACATTAAATAAAATAGCAGATTGCGGATTAGAAAAGTTAGGTGCAAACTACACAGTATCAGATAACTGCGAAAATCCTGACGGCATTATTCTGCGTAGCTTTTCGATGCACGAAATGGAATTGCCGAAATCTTTAAAATGCGTTGCCCGCGCAGGTGCAGGTGTTAATAATATTCCGATTGATAAGTGCACAGAGCAGGGTATAGTAGTATTTAATACACCCGGTGCTAATGCTAATGCTGTAAAAGAGCTTGTGCTTTTGGGACTTTTACTAAGCTCAAGAAAGGTTGTAGCAGGAATTGAATGGGCTAAAACCTTACAGGGCAAGGGTGCAGAAGTTGCAAAAATGGTAGAAAAAGGCAAAGGCTCTTATGTTGGTCCTGAAATTGCAGGTAAAACACTTGGTGTTATTGGTCTTGGTGCTATTGGCGCTATGGTGGCTCAGGCTGCTGTAGAATTAGGTATGAATGTTGTGGGCTATGACCCGTTTTTAACAGTTGACAGTGCATGGAAAATATCATCAAGCGTGCGTCACGCCAAGTCAATTGATGAAATTTACGAGGCAAGTGACTACATAACACTTCACATCCCTGCAACAGACGAAACAACAGGAATGTTCAATTCAGAAACCTTCGCTAAAATGAAAACAGGTGTAAGAATATTAAACTTTGCCCGCGGTACACTCATTAACGATGCTCATATGGCGGTAGCATTAGAAGAAGGAAAGGTAGCCTGCTATGTTACAGATTTTCCGAATGATGCAGTGCTCTCTATGGAAAATGTTGTTGCAATTCCGCATTTAGGCGCATCAACACCGGAATCTGAAGATAACTGTGCGATTATGGCAGCAAAGGAACTAAAGGATTACTTAGAAAATGGTAATATCAGAAATTCTGTAAACTTCCCTAATTGCGAAATGCCAAGATGCGGCGAAAGAATTGTTGTAATACATAAAAATATTCCTTCAATGCTTGCTAATCTTTCAAAAATTGTTTCAGATAAAGGCATTAACATCAGCAATATGTTAAACAAGAGCAAAAAGGAAAATGCCTATACAATGATTGACATTGAAGGCTCGGCAGATGACTCAATAATTGATGTTATTTCTTCATTGGATGGCGTATATTCAGCGCGTCTTATAAAATAAATAAGAAAAACATAAAAAAATGCTTGCATTTATAAAAATTTTCTGTTATAATAGTGTTTGCTGTTCGAAAAAGCAGCTTTAAATCAGTATTAATCAGTACTTAATGGAGGTGCATATATATGGCAAAATGCGAAATTTGCGGAAAAGGTGTTACATTTGGTATCAAAGTCAGCCACTCTCACAGAAGAAGTAACAGAACTTGGAAGCCTAATATCAGAACTGTAAAAGCAATCGTTAATGGTACACCTAAAACATTGCACGTATGCTCAAGATGCCTTCGTTCAAACAAGGTAGAAAGAAGTATGTAATTGTAGTTTCTGAAAACTAAAGTTTAGGAAATAGGCGTATCGGGTTTGCCGATACGTTTTTTTCTTGGAACTTTCAAAAATCCCTTGACAATTATCCAAAAAATAGGTATAATATATAAATGCATTATGTGCTTATTAGGAAGGTGGCGCCGATATGATATGTGATGTTAGCACCATTATGAATACGGAGGGTGCTGAAAGTCCATTTTCCGGTTGTGTTGAAAATTTTGATTTAACGCCTGATGTTAAGCTTGTAAAAACTGAAATAACAGGCAAAATCAAATGCACAGGCGGAGTATTGGTATTAGAAGCAAGCGTCGATGCTAAAATTTTAACATCTTGCGCTCGCTGCTTAAAGGAAATTAATCTGCCGCTTGCCTTTGACTTTAGCGAAACTCTTGTTCTTTTTGGGCAGGAAACATCAGCTGATGCCGATTCTGTGATTTTCTTTGAAGGCAAAGAAATTGATGTAGGCGAAATAGCTGTCAACAATTTATTGTTGAACATTTCATCAAAATACTTATGCAGGGAAGACTGTCGTGGACTTTGCTCAAAATGTGGCAAAAACCTAAATGATGGCGATTGCGATTGTGATTTTTTTGAAATTGATGAACGTTGGGAAAAATTAAAAAATTTTAAGTGATAAAATTCAGGAGGTGTGTGATAATGGCAGTACCTAAGAGAAAAACCTCACAGGCTAGACGTGACAAAAGACGTGCAAACTGGAAATTAAGCATTCCAGGTTTTGTAAGCTGCCCTAAATGCGGTGAACCTATTATGGGACATAGAGTATGTAAGGCTTGCGGCTACTACAACGGAAAAGAAGTTGTAAAAAAAGAAGCGTAATTATGCGTAAATAGGGATAGAGAAGGATTGCTCCTTCTCTATTTTTATATGTATAAGGGCTTCACAAAAAGGTACAGATTGGAGCTTGAAAAATGAGCGGAGCGTATGTTTTTTCGGTAGATAAAAACAGCATTGCCGAAGAATTGGAAATAAAAAAAGGTGATTTAATACTTTCTATCAACGGAAAAGAAATTGTCGATTATTTAGATTACAAATTTCTATCAACAGCCGAAGAAATTGTAATGACAGTTAAAAAGGCAAACGGCGAAATGATAGAATATGAAATTGAAAATCCATATCTCGAGGATTTGGGTATAAATTTTGAAAATATGCTTTTTGATAAGGCTCACAGTTGTCACAACAAGTGCATTTTCTGTTTTATTGACCAAATGCCTAAGGGTATGCGGGAAACTCTTTATTTTAAAGATGACGATGCTCGTCTTTCTTTTCTGTACGGAAATTACGTCACGCTTACAAATATGAATGACAGCGACATTGAAAGACTCATAGAGTATAAGATTTCTCCTATAAATATTTCTGTTCACACAACAAACCCTGAGCTAAGAAAAGAAATGCTTCACAACAAGAATGCAGATAAAATATTAGAGCATATTAAAAAGCTGTATAAAAACGGAATAGAAATGAATTTTCAGGTGGTTTTGTGCCCTGATATTAACGATGGAAAAGAGCTTGATAAAACGATTTCTGATTTGTCGGAATTTTTACCTGTAGCCCGTAGTATGTCTGTTGTTCCTGTGGGGCTCACACGTTGTCGTGAGGGGCTTTATCCTATGAAATCCTTTGATAAAGATATGAGTAAAGCAGTGATTGAACAAATCGGTGAATGGCAGAAAAAAATATTAAATAAGCACGGTACAAGGTTTGTATATGCGGCTGATGAGTTTTTTGTAAATGCTAAAGTACCTATACCAAAAGCTTCAGAATACGAAGATTTTCCACAGATAGAAAACGGTGTTGGTATGCTTTCTTCTATGGAAAATGAATTTTTCTCGGCGCTTGATTGCGGTATGGAATTAAAAGAAAATAAAAAAACTATAGTAGCAACGGGAGAAATTTCTTATAATTTTATAAAAAAGCTGGTAAATGAAGCCAAAATGCGATATAATATAAATAATACAGAAGTGGTTTGTATAAAAAATGAACTTTTCGGCGGATATGTTTCAGTTTCGGGCTTGCTTGGAGCAACGGATTTATTCCGTGAATTGTCAGGTAAAAAGGCTGAAAGACTGTTAATTACAGAGTGTATGTTAAAAGCAGATGAAGACATATTCTTAGACGACATAACGCTCGAGGAGGCAGAAGAAAAATTAAATATGAAAATCATTCCTGTCAAAAATGACGGCGGATGCTTTTTAGCAGCACTTTTAGGATATTAAACAGAAAGAGGAAGACGTATGAGAAAGGCAACTGTAGCAATAGTAGGCAGACCAAACGTAGGTAAGTCTACACTTTTTAATAAAATAGCGGGAAGCCGTATTTCTATAGTTGATGATACACCTGGTGTAACAAGAGACAGAATTTATGCCGAGGCTGAATGGAGAAGCAAGAGCTTTACACTTATAGATACAGGCGGTATTGAACCAAAAACTGATGATGAAATTTTAAAGAATATGCGTCTTCAGGCAGAGCTTGCCATTGACCACGCCGATTGCATAGTTTTAATGACGTGTATCCACGATGGTTTAACTGCTGCCGACAGAGATGTTGCGGCTATGCTTCAAAAGTCAGGTAAACCGATAATTTTGGCGGTAAACAAGGTTGACCACGGCGGTGAGCCACCTATGGACTTTTATGAGTTTTACAATTTAGGTTTAGGCGACCCTGTTGCAATTTCATCAACCCACGGCTTAGGCGTTGGCGATTTGCTCGATGAAGTATTTTCAAAAATTCCCGAAGAATTACTGGAAACGCGTGACGAAGAAGAAACAGCACTTCGTGTTGCCATTGTAGGTAAGCCGAATGCGGGAAAATCATCATTGATAAATAAAATTCTGGGCGAAAATCGTGTTATTGTAAGCAACATTGCAGGTACAACCAGAGACGCTATCGATACAAGTTTTACAAAAGACGGCAAAGAGTATGTCTTAGTTGATACAGCAGGTATGAGAAAACGCGGCAAGGTTGATGAGGGAATTGAGCGCTACAGCGTTATACGTTCACTTGCAGCGGTTGATAATTGCGATGTCTGCGTAATTGTGGTTGATGCTAAAGAAGGCATTTCTGAGCAGGATTCAAAAATTGCAGGCTATGCCCACGAAAAAGGCAAGGCTTCGATTATTGCCATAAACAAGTGGGATTTAATAGTAAAAGATAATCACACAATGAAAAACTTTACAGAAAAGGTAAATCAGGAGCTTGGTTTTATGCTGTATGCACCGCAGATTTATATTTCTGCTTTAACAGGTCAGCGTGTAGATAAGCTCTTTGAACTGATTGACTATGTTCATATTCAGCACACAATGAGAATAAAAACAGGCATGTTAAATGACGTGCTAACTGAAGCAACAATGAAGGTTCAGCCGCCATCTGATAAGGGTAAGCGCTTAAAGATTTTCTATATGACTCAAGCCTCTACCTGCCCGCCGACATTTGTTGTATTTGTAAACAACAAAGAGCTTATGCATTTTTCATATCTTCGTTATCTGGAAAACCAGATAAGAGCAGTTTTCGGTCTTACGGGCACACCTGTAAGATTTATTGTAAGAGAAAGAGACGACAACAAAGGAACTAAGGAATAATAGGAGGTAACCTTATGTTATTGGCAAGTATTATCACAGTTATAGCGGCGTATTTATTGGGGAGCATAAATACTTCCATTATTATTTCAAAACTAAAAAGAAAAGATATAAGAACCCAGGGCAGCGGAAACGCAGGTGCAACAAATACACTTCGTGTTATGGGAAAAGCTGCGGCTTCATTGGTTGTTATAGGCGATGCGCTGAAGGCGTTTATAGCGGTGGGTATGGCAATGCTTGTTGCAAACTGGTATAACATTTCATACCCCGATGATTTAATACTTAAATATTTATCATTGGTGTTTGTAGTTATAGGTCATAATTTCCCTTTGTATTTCGGTTTTCATGGTGGAAAGGGCATTGTTACATCTGTGGCTGTAATTTTTGCTATTGATTGGCGATTGGGAATTATTGTTTTGGGCGTGGGTGTAATCGGAATTGTTTTAACAAGATTTGTTTCCCTTGGCTCTTTAATCGGATGTGTATTGTTTCCTATTGTTTGCTATGTAAGATATATGGATGCGTCTATGTCCTATGAAAAACTGGTAATTATTCCTGCTGTAATTTTAGGAATTTTAGGTATTATCCGTCATAAGAATAATATTAAAAAGCTTATGTCGGGAACAGAACGAAAAATAGGCGAGAAATCACAAAATTAATCAGGCGGTGAGTATATTGAAAATTTCTGTTATTGGTTCAGGAACATGGGGTTGTGCATTAACTTCAATTCTGCGTGATAAAGGAAATGATGTGACGCTTTGGTCATATTTTGAAGAAGAATGTGAAGAACTGAAAAACACAGGAAAAGTAAGAAATTTAGAAAATTTCATTATGCCATCAGGCATTGAATATACAAGTGATATAAAAATAGCAACAGAAGATAAGGATGTGCTTGTTTTAGTAACGCCATCTAATGCAATTTCTGCTACTGCTGAAAATATGTGCCCCTATGTTAAGGAAGGTGCAGTAATTGTTTGTGCTTCAAAAGGGTTTGATTCAAAAACCCAAAAAACATTAACGGAAACCATTAAAGAAAAAATTCCCAAGGCAAATGTCGCGGCTTTGTCAGGTCCGTCTCACGCTGAAGAAGTGGCAAAAAAAATGCCTACAACATTGGTTGCTGCAAGCGATTCGCGCAAAACGAGAGAAATGCTTCAGGAACTTTTTATGACAGAATATTTAAGAATATACACAAATGAAGATATTTTAGGTGTGGAAATCGGCGGCGCTTTAAAAAATATTATTGCCTTATGCGCAGGAATTTCCGACGGATTAGGCTTGGGAGATAATGCAAAGGCAGCGCTGATGACACGCGGAATTTCTGAAATAAGCCGACTCGGTACAGCAATGGGCGCAAAACTAACAACCTTTGCAGGCTTATCAGGTATCGGTGATTTGATTGTTACCTGTACGAGTATGCATTCAAGAAACAGACGTGCAGGAATTTTAATAGGTCAGGGAAAAACCTGTGATGAAGCTATGAGTGAAGTAAATATGGTTGTAGAAGGCGTTTATGCAGTAAAGGAAGCTCATAAATTAGCCAAAAAATATAATGTATGTATGCCGATAACCGAAGAAGTTTACAGCGTATTATTTGAGAAAAAATCAGCAAAAGATGCTGTTTATGATTTGATGACAAGAAGCAGAAAAGACGAAATAGATGCTTGATTTCAGACAGAATGGAGATTTATATGAAGTGGTTTAAAAGAGAAAAACAGGAAGAAAAGGCAGAAGAACTAAAATTACCTGTTGTTGATGAAAATACAGAAGAAACAAATGACGTCTTCGAGTACACCGAAAAACCAAAGAAAAGCTTTTTTGCAAAGCTTAAAGAAGGCTTGGAAAAAACAAGAAATGCGGTTTTCGGTAGGCTTGATGACGTCTTTTTTGCTTTTCATTCAGTAGATGAAGAGCTTTTTGAAGAATTAGAAGAAGTATTAATCAGTGCCGATATCGGAGTTGATACATCCGTTTATATAATTGATATGCTAAGAAAAGCAGCTCGCGAGAAAAACATCAAAGAGCCACAGGATTTAAAGCTTGAATTAAAAGAAATTATTTCTCAAATACTTGGTGAGCAGAATACCGAATGTAATATCGAAGGTGAGCCCGCAGTTATTATGGTAATTGGCGTAAATGGTGTGGGCAAAACAACATCAATCGGAAAAATTTCCAATTATTATAAATCACAAGGCAAAAAGGTTATTCTTGCTGCTGCCGATACTTTTCGTGCGGCTGCCATTGACCAGTTAGAAATCTGGGCTAATCGTGCAGGTGTTGAAATTATAAAGCACCAGGAGGGATCAGACCCGTCGGCTGTTGTATTTGATGCAATTAAAGCAGCAAAGGCAAGGGGAGCAGATATCGTAATTTGTGATACAGCAGGAAGACTTCACAACAAAAAGCATTTAATGGACGAGCTTGCAAAAACCGCGAGAGTAATTGAACGTGAAACAGGGAATCTTGCTTCTGAGGTTCTTTTGGTTTTAGATGCATCAACCGGACAAAATGCATTAATTCAGGCACGTGAATTTAAAAATGCGGCAAACATTACAGGCGTTGTATTGACAAAGCTCGACGGCACAGCGAAGGGCGGTGTAGTAATTGCACTTTCCCGTGAGCAGAATATAGGAGTAAAATTCATTGGTGTTGGAGAGGGAATTGAAGATTTGCAAAAGTTTGACCCACAAGAATTTGCAAAGGCACTTTTTCCTGAAAATTAATCGTTAAGGAGGAATAAATATGAATTATGGACCTGGTAACTTTGGCGGATTTGGAAATTTTGGAAATCGAGAAAATCAGTCAGGTTTTGGCGGCTTTAATAAGGAAGATTTTGCACAAAAGTTTAAAAACCAAAACAAAAATATGACACGTGGCAAAAAAATACTGTTAAGTGTTATTGCTGTTGTTGTAGCTTTTGTTATTTTAACTGCGATTTCTTTAAATTTTATTGTTTCTGTCTGGCAGATAAATGAAATAGGTAAAAGCTTTAATGATGTTTTTTGGAAAAACTTTTTTTATAAGCTCTTGCTTTCCTCATCGGGCTTTTTAGTTGTATTTATAATTACCTTGATTAACGTTTTTTTAATAAGAAAAATAGCCTTATTTAAGAATTTTAATGCAAAAATACTAAAGAAAAAATGGCCGTATATCGTGTTTTCTTTTGTAATAGCGCTTTTTTTTGGCGGTGCTATGGGCGAAAATTCGTATATAGAACTTTTGTCATTTTTAAATACTACGGAGTTTGGCGTTTCCGACCCGTTATTTAATAAGGACATAAGCTACTACATTTTTGTAAGGCCTTTTTTTAGCAATGTGGTTTCTGCATTAAAGGGTGCATTTTTATTACAGACAATTATAGTTGCTGTATGTTATTACCTTACCTTTACACTATCCGGATTAAAAAAAATCAAGGAAATGGTGTTAAAAGAAAAGGGTGCTGTAACTCACATTCTTGCAAATGTGCTGATTTATTATGTTATAATGATTTTTTCGTATCAGCTGAGTGCTGAAAGTCTTCTTTATGGTTCATTCGGAAGAGACAATTTAGTGGGCGCAGGCTTTATTGAAGCAAATATCTGGCTCAATTATTATAAATTTATGCCGTATTTTTTACTTTTGGCAGTAGTTTTAACAGTAGTATTTCTATGGAAAAAGAAATTTAAAATTTCTCTTGTGTGTATTTTATCAGTACCTGCTGTTTATATTATGGTGCTTGTTGTTTCGTTGCTCACACAACAGCTTGTGGTCGCGCCTGATGAAAGAAATTATCAGGATGACTATATAAGTTATAATATGGAAGCAACTAAGAAAGCCTTTGACTTAGAAGATATAAAAGAAGTACAGTTTGATTTTTCAAAGGATTTAACAACAGAGACAATAACCCAAAACAGTGCAGAACTGACAAATACGCGAATTATAGACTTTTCAGCCTCATTAACGGCATATAATCAGCTGCAATATTTAAGAAAATATTATACCTTTAACGACATTGACGTTGTTCCGTATAAGGTCGATGGTAACCTAACAGGCGTGTTTATGTCGGCAAGAGAGCTTGATAAAGAAAGATTAGAAGAATCGGCACGCTCATATACCAACGAAAAATTTCGTTATACCCATGGTTATGGCGTTGTTGCAAGTCCTTTTAATAAAATTACTCAGGATGGACAGCCATATTTTGCAATGCGCAATATTCCCACTGTTTCAACTAACGGAATGCCGGAACTTACACAACCAAGAATTTATTATGGCGAAAGTACGAACGACTATGTAATCGTAGGCTCTAACAACAAAGAGCTTGACTATTCAGAAGGGTATAATGATATTGAGAACACCTACGACGGTAATTCAGGTGTTAAGCTTAATTTTATAAACAAGCTGATTTATTCAATATATTATAAAGATTATAAAATGTTTTTCTCGGGTAATGTTGATGAAAACAGTAAAATATTAATTAACAGAAATGTTTTAGAAAGAGTAAAGCTTGTTGCACCATTTTTAACTTATGAAAATGACCCACAGGTTGTTGTTGATGATAACGGAGAAATTAAATGGGTAATTGATGCATATACGACATCAACACAATACCCTTATGCTCAGAGCTTTTCTGGTGTGAATTATATAAGAAATTCAATTAAAGCGATTGTCGATGCATACACAGGCGATGTAACATTTTATATTTTAGACAATACCGACCCGATAGCTGCGACCTATAAAAAGATTTATCCGTCGTTATTTTCAAACGAGGCTTTGCCTGAGAGCATAGTTAATCATATAACTATACCTGAAGGCCTGTTTAAAATACAGGCAGAAGTTTATCAGCGTTACCATTTAAGCGATGCAGGGCAGTTCTTTGACCAGGCAGATGTCTGGAGAACGGCAAATGAAAAGTATGAAAACCAGGAGGTTCCTGTTTCTCCTTATTTTAATATATTTACAATCGAAGGAGAGAGCGAAGAAGAATTGGTATTAAATATGCCGTATGTTTTAGGCGATAAGCATAATATGGTTGCAATTTTAATGAAGCGAACAGATAAGGATAACTACGGCAAATTAGTGCTTTACAGAATACCAAAATCAGATACTGTTTACGGCCCTATGCAAATTGAAAATAAAATCGATAATGACCCTGATATCTCAAGAGAAATGACCTTATGGGGTCAGGGAGGTTCAACTGTTATACGTGGAAACCTTTTGGTTATTCCTTTTAAAAATTCTATTTTCTATGTTGAACCTGTGTATATAACATCACAAAACGATGCATCGCTTCCTGAAGTTAAAAGAATTATAGTGGCGTATAAAGATGAGATAGTTATGGCGCCAACGTTGGAAGAAGCATTGGCTAAGGTTATAAAAAATTCCGACGGCTTAAATGCAGGAGTTATAACTGATAACGATATAACTGAAATAGTAGAGCCCGTTGAACCAACCACAGATGATGTTGGACAAATATCTCAAAAAATCCAGAAAGTCATTGATGCCTATGATGCTTTTCGTGAGTCCACTAAAAATAATAATTGGGCAAAAATGGGAGAAGATTTGCAGAGTCTTGATGAAGCAATAGGAAAAATTCGCTGAAAAATCTTTACAAATCTAAAAAACAGTGATATAATCATTAATTATACTAAAAAATGAAAGGGGAAATAAAAAATGGATTTTATTAAAATTGTACCATTTTTTATTCTTGCTGTGTCAGTTTTAGCCATTATTTTTGCGGCTTTTAAATTTTACGCAGTAAAAAAATTACCTGAAGGAACAGAAAATATGGCAGCGATTTCTGCCAAAATCCGCAGCGGTGCAATGGCGTATTTAAAACGTCAGTATAAAACCGTAGGAATATTTTTTGCGGTAATGTTTGTAATTTTAGGAATATTAGCTATATCAGGGTATTTAACACCCTATGTTCCGTTTGCTTTCTTAACAGGTGGATTATTCTCAGGGCTTTCGGGCTTTGTAGGAATGAAAATAGCAACCTATGCAAATTCCCGTACAGCAAACGGTGCGCAGGAAAGCTTAAACAAGGGATTAAAAATTGCTTTTTCTTCTGGCGCTGTAATGGGTATGACAGTTGTCGGCTTGGGGCTTTTGGATATAAGCATTTGGTTTATTCTTTTAAATTTTGTATTTAAACTCGAAATTGCAGAAATCGCATCTGCGATGCTTACATTCGGAATGGGTGCAAGCTCAATGGCTTTATTTGCACGTGTTGGCGGTGGTATTTTTACAAAGGCTGCCGATGTTGGCGCTGACCTTGTTGGTAAGGTTGAAGCAGGAATACCTGAAGACGACCCGAGAAATCCTGCCTGTATTGCTGATAACGTAGGCGATAACGTAGGCGATGTTGCAGGTATGGGTGCAGACCTTTATGAGTCTTATGTTGGTTCAATCGTTTCCTGCGGTGCGTTGGCTATTGCAGCAGGATACGGTTTTTCAGGCGTTATTTTACCGATGCTTATTGCTGCAGTTGGTATTTTATCATCTATAATTTCAACTTTCTTTATATCAACAAAGGAAGGTGCAACACAAAAAATGTTGCTCGGCTCACTTCGTAGGGGCACATATTCAGCATCTTTGATTGCTGCTTTGGCAAGTTTTGCGATTATACTTATCTTAATGCCTGAAAAAATTGGTCTTTTTGGAGCAGTATTATCAGGTCTTTTGGCAGGCGTTTTAATAGGTTATTTTACAGAATATTATACATCAGATTCGTATAAGCCCACACAGAAGCTGTCATCATCTTCTGAAACAGGTTCGGCTACAATTATAATTGATGGTATTGCTTTAGGTATGAAATCTACAGCTATTCCTGTGGTTATAGTTGGTTTATCGGTTTTGATAAGTTACTTTGTTGCAGGGGGAAATATTTCCTTTGAAAGTGGTCTTTATGGTGTAGGTTTATCGGCAGTTGGTATGTTATCAACACTTGGTATAACTTTGGCAACAGATGCTTACGGCCCTGTAGCAGACAATGCGGGAGGTATCGCAGAAATGAGCGGTTTAGACCCACAGGTTCGTGAAAGAACTGATGCACTCGATTCACTTGGTAATACAACAGCCGCAACAGGTAAGGGCTTTGCTATTGGCTCTGCAGCTTTAACTGCACTTGCTTTAATAGTTTCATATACAGATGAAATCAATATAATTAACCCTGAGCTTTTGAAGCTATCCATTACAAACCCTGCTGTTTTAATTGGACTTTTCATTGGTGCTATGCTTCCGTTTTTATTCAGTTCAATGACAATGCAGGCAGTTGGCCGTGCAGCTAACAAAATTGTTGTTGAAGTAAGAAGACAGTTTAGAGAAATAAAAGGCTTATTAGACGGAACAGCAGAAGCAGATTACGAAACCTGTGTAGATATCTGCACAAAGTCATCATTAAAGGAAATGATTGCTCCTGCAGCGTTGGGTGTTGTTGCACCCATTGTTGTGGGTCTGATTTTAGGTGTTAATGGTGTAGTAGGTATGCTTGCCGGTGCTTTGGTTTCGGGCTTTGTTTTAGCTGTTATGATGTCTAACTCAGGCGGTGCTTGGGATAATGCTAAAAAATATATTGAAGCAGGAAACTTTAATGGTAAAGGTTCAGAAAACCATAAAGCAGCCGTAGTAGGCGATACAGTAGGTGACCCGTTTAAAGATACAGCAGGCCCATCTGTTAACATTTTAATTAAGCTTTTATCAATGGTTTCAATAGTATTTGCAGCATTAATTGCAAATTACGGTGGTTTCGGATTATTCTAATAAAGAGTTTTAAGGCTGTAGCGAAATAAAAATGCTACAGCCTTTTTTTGACACGTTTTTCTATAATCTTCATAGAATGGTAGTAAGAAAGTTAAAAGGAGAAAGCCTATGCGATTGCTCTCAAATTTGAAAATTGGCGAGTGCGGAACAGTAAAGAATATATCACCTGATTGCGCACTTTATAATAGATTATTTGATTTAGGATTAGTACCAGGAACTAAGGTGTCGTGCGTTTTAAAAAGTCCTATGGGCGACCCTGCAGCATACTTTGTTCGCGGTGCACTTATAGCGATAAGATGTGAAGATTCAAAAAAAATAATATTACAATAAATCCGTCAAATGTTGACGGATTTATTGATTTTTGGGATATTGCAAATGTGATGATTTAATGATAAAATATAAGAAAAACAAATGAATGGGGAAAAATATGGATATAATAAAAATTTTATCGGAAGAATTTAATATAAGAAAGGATTATGTAAAAAACATTGCAGAGCTTATCGACGCCGATAACACAATACCTTTTATTGCACGTTATCGCAAGGAAATGACAGGCTCGTGCGACGACCAGGTGCTTCGTGAGTTAAACGACAGACTTCAATATTTAAGAAATTTAGAAAAAAGAAAAGAAGAAATCATCGCATCAATCACAGAACAAAATAAAATGACCGATGAATTGTTGAATGACATCAAAGAAGCACAAACATTGGCAAGACTTGAAGATATTTATCGCCCATATAAGCAAAAACGTCGTACCCGTGCAACTGTTGCCAAGGAAAAGGGTTTAGAGCCCCTGGCAAATATTATATATCTTCAAATGACAAAAATGGGCACTATAGAAGACATTGCAAAGGATTACATAGATGAAGAAAAAGGTGTAAATTCGGTTGAAGAAGCGATTATGGGCGCTCAGGATATTATTGCAGAGCTTATATCCGATAGTGCAGAAGCAAGAGCGATGCTTCGTGATTATATAAAAAATAATGCACATATCACTTCTAAAAGCGCAAGTGATGAAGACTCGGTTTATGCTATGTATTACGATTATTCCGAGCCTGTTTCAAGGGTTCCGTCGCACAGAGTTTTAGCAATGAACAGGGGCGAAAAGGAAGAGTTTTTAAAAGTAAGCATAGATGTAAGCGAAGAAACGATGGTAGACAAGCTGAAAACTATGTTTATAACAGGCGAAAGCATAGGAAGGCATATTTTAGAAGAAGCGGTTTTGGATTCATATAAAAGACTGATTTTTCCGTCGATGGAAAGAGAAATAAGAGCAGATTTAACAGAAATGGCAAGCGAACAGGCTATAAAAATATTTGGTGTTAATTTAAAACAGCTTTTAATGCAACCGCCTGTAAAAGGTAAGGTGACGTTAGGTCTTGACCCTGCGTATCGTACAGGCTGTAAAATTGCTGTTGTAGATGCAACGGGAAAGGTGTTGGATACAACGGTGATTTATCCCACACCACCACAAAATAAAATAGAAGAAGCAAAGGAAAAGCTTAAGGTATTAATTAAAAAGCATAAGGTAAGCGCAATATCCATAGGTAACGGAACGGCATCTAAGGAATCTGAAATTTTTGTTGCAGATTTAATAAAGGAAATTGATGATGACGTTTCTTATATGGTAGTAAATGAAGCGGGGGCATCAGTTTATTCTGCTTCAAAGCTCGGTGCTCAGGAATTTCCTGAGTTTGATGTATCCTTAAGAAGTGCCGTTTCTATTGCACGTCGTATGCAGGACCCGCTGTCTGAGCTTGTTAAAATTGACCCGAAATCTGTAGGTGTTGGACAGTACCAGCATGATGTTTCCCAAAAAAGATTAGACGAAACCTTAGGTGGTGTTGTGGAGGATTGCGTAAACCGCGTTGGTGTTGATTTAAACACAGCATCGGCATCACTTTTGTCATACGTCAGCGGATTGAGTAGTGCGGTTGCTAAAAATGTTGTTTTGTATCGTGAAGAAAACGGGGAATTTACATCTCGTAGTGTGCTTAAAAAGGTGAATAAGTTAGGACCAAAGGCGTATGAGCAGTGTGCCGGCTTTCTTCGTATTCCAGGGGCTAAAAATGTTTTAGACAACACATCAGTGCATCCTGAATCTTATAATGCTGCAAAAAAATTATTGGAAATCTTTTCATATACAAGCAAAGATGTAACAGATGGAAAACTTTTGGAATTGAAAGATAAGGTTAAACAAGCGGGAGAGAGTAAAATTGCAGAAGAATGTGGCATAGGTATCCCTACACTTCGCGACATTATAGACGAGCTTATAAAACCGGGACGTGATTTGCGAGACGAATTGCCACAGCCTATGCTTCGTACTGATGTTATGGATATGAAAGATTTAAAAGAAGGTATGGAGTTAAAAGGCACAGTAAGAAATGTAATTGATTTTGGTGCTTTTGTTGACATCGGCGTACATCAGGATGGGCTTGTTCACATATCTCAAATTACAAATCGCTACATAAAGCACCCGTCAGAACTCTTAAAGGTAGGCGATATTGTAACGGTTTGGGTGTTGTCTGTGGATGTTAACAAGAAAAGAATTTCATTAACAATGAAAAAACCGAACGAAAAGCAATAAATGTATCATAATTCTGAAAAAAACTGTTGAAAAAAATTCAAACCTGATATATAATATTATTAGTCATATTTTTTAATAGAACAAGGAGGAAAATTATGAAAAAGATTATTTCAATCGTATTGGTGTTAGTTATGGTATTTGCTGTTTCTGCCTGTGGCGGTACAACAGGAACAAAAATGACAATGGGTACAGGCGGTACATCAGGTACATACTATGGTTATGGCGGTGTTCTCGGTCAGTACATTAAGAATAATGCAGGAATCGGTGTAACAGTTGTTTCTACCGATGGTTCTAAAGCAAATATTCAGGGAATTCAGGCAGGCAACTATCAATTAGGTACAGTTCAGTCTGACGTTATGTCTTATGCATGGGACGGAACGCGTTCATTTGAAAAAGAGGGAAAAACAGACTCTTTCCGCACAGTTGCAGGACTTTATGCAGAAGCTGTTCAGCTTGTAACAATGGACCCTGCAATCAAGTCAGTTAAAGACTTAAAAGGTAAGGCTGTTTCAATAGGTGCTCCAGGCTCAGGTGTTTATTTTAACGCTATTGATGTTTTAAATGCTGCAGGCCTTAAAGAAACAGACATTAAAGCACAGTATCAGTCATTTGCAGACAGTGCAGATGCACTAAAGGATGGTAAAATTGACGCGGCATTTATCGTAGCCGGACCACCAACACCTGCTATTACTGAGCTTTGCACAACAAATAATGCATATTTAGTACCTATTGATGGCGATATTGCTTCAAAGCTTATGGAAGCTTGTCCTTTCTATACAGTACACACGATTCCTGCAGGAACCTACGAAGGTCAGGAAGAAGATGTTTTAACAGTAACAGTAAAAGCTACTTTGATTGTTAGTGCTCAGGCTTCAGAAGATGATGTTTATAAATTAACAGCAGCTATTTTTGACAATATTGATGCAATCGCTGCAGAAAATGCAAAGGGAGCAGAGCTTGATTTAGAAAATGCTACACAAGGCTTCACAGTTCCTTTCCATGCAGGTGCTGCTAAATATTTTGCAGAAAAAGGAATTACAGTAGCAGTTAATTAATTTTAACATAATTGTAGCTGCGGCATATTTTGTCGCAGCTATATTTTTACAGCAAAACCCAAGGAGGTAAATTGATGTTTTTTCGCAAGAAGTCGGCAGCAATACAAGAGCCGATGGATTTAGATGCGGTTATGCAAAAGTTTGACCGCGAATCTAACACAAGAATATGGGAAGGAAAAGCGAAAATAGCAGTAACCTGTGTTTTAGCAACCTTTTCATTATTTTGTTTGTATGTAACGCTTTTTGCAAGCTGGTTGGAAGAATTACGATTAACAACCTTTGTTGCATTTATTGTATTTATAGGATATTTAATGTACCCTGTTAAAAAAGGCACACAAAAGGTAAATTATATGCCGTGGTATGATGTTGTGCTTATGGTTTTGGGTAGCGGTGCATTTCTTTACTATTCCGTAAATGCTATTGATATAATTCAGCAGGGAAGTAATTTTACATGGTACCAAATAACAATAGGTATTATTGGTATTGTATCCTTGGTGGAAGTGTGTCGCAGGAGCGTTGGCCTGCCTATAATCATAGTTGCGCTATGTTTTATTGCCTATGCACTTATCTGGGGACTTTCCAATCCGACTTTCTCGGGTAAGCTCAACTATATAGTACATTATTTATTTTACGGAAAAGAAGGTATCCTTTCTACACCTATAAATGTATGCTCTAAATTTATTGTAGTGTTTATTATATTCGGTGCATTCTTAGAGCGTACAGGTATTGCAGATTTCTTTATTAAAATGGCAAATACAATAGTTGGTGGTTTTTCAGGCGGTCCTGCAAAGGTTGCCGTTGTTGCGAGTGCGCTTGAAGGTATGGTTTCGGGCTCGTCAGTTGCAAACACAGTAGGCTCGGGCTCTGTTACAATTCCTTTGATGAAAAAAACAGGTTACAAACCAGAATTTGCCGCAGCTGCCGAAGCTTCAGCATCTACAGGTGGACAGATTATGCCACCTATTATGGGTGCTGCTGCCTTTTTAATGGCAGACTATGTCGGAATACCATACAGCAATATCGTTGTAAAGGCGATTTTACCTGCTATATTATATTTTGCAGGCGTATTTATATCAGTTCATTTAGAAGCTAAAAAAGAAGGCTTACGCGGTCTTACAAGAGAAGAATTACCAAGATTTTTACCGCTTTTAAAGAAAATATATTTGCTCCTTCCATTAGTGCTTTTAATTTATCTTGTGGGAACGAGCAAAAACTCAATTCAATATGCGGCAGCTATCGCAATATTAGCAGCCATTGTAGTAAGCTTATTTAATAAAGAAAGCCGTATAACGCCGAAGCGCATATGGGAGGCTCTTGCTGCAGGTGGTCAGGGTATGATTACAGTTGCGGCAGCTTGTGGTGTTGCAGGTATTATTGCAGGTACAATCACTATGACGGGACTTGCAAACATAATGATTAACGGAATTGTAACACTTGCAGGTAATCAGGTTATAGTGGCATTATTTTTAACAATGCTTTGTTGTATTGTACTTGGAATGGGTGTTCCTACAACCGCAAATTATTGCATTATGGCAGCTACTTGTGCACCGATTTTGATTCGTATGGGTGTACCTACTATTGCGGCTCACTTCTTTGTATTTTACTTTGGTATTGTGGCAGACCTTACGCCACCGGTTGCACTTGCAGCTTATGCAGGTGCAGCAATAGCACAGGCAAACCCGATGAAAACAGCATTTACAGCAACAAAGCTTGCAATCGGTGCGTTTATCGTACCATATATATTTGCACTAAGCCCTGAGATGCTTCTTATAAATACAACACCTATGGAGGTTATTCAAATCAGTGTAACAGCGTTGGTTGGAATTTTTGCGGTGTCTGCATCGTTAGAAGGTTATTTGCTTCATAAAATGCCCTGGTATCAGCGGATTGTTAGTATTGCAGGTGGTTTATTGCTCATAGACCCCGGTCTTGTCACTGATATAGTTGGTATTGGACTCGTAGCAATAATAGTTGTTATTCAGGCTATTACCAGAAAAGAATTAAATAAAAAAACTAAGCTGTAGTATAAAAATAAGCACAAAGCCCGTCACAGAAGTGGCGGGCTTTTCATATTGTGTAAAAGGGGGGTGCAATAATGGGGTTGACAAAAAGCTCTACAGGGGCAGGGGCTAAGGATAATTTTTTGAATAACTTTTCAAAAACAGATATAACAGTAGCCTTGTGTGGTAATCCTAATGTTGGAAAATCAACACTTTTTAACTATATAACAGGTATGCATCAGCACACAGGAAACTGGCCGGGAAAGACAGTGACAGGTGCGGTCGGAACCTGTACATATAATAAAAAAACCATTACATTTGTAGATTTACCGGGGTGTTATTCGCTTCTTTCTCATTCACCCGAGGAAGAAGTAGCACGTGATTACATAACATCGGAAAAAGCAGATGTAACAGTTGTAGTTTGCGATGCGACGTGCTTGGAAAGGAATTTGATTTTAGTATTGCAAACCTTAGAAATTACAAAAAAAGTGGTGCTTTGTGTAAATCTGATAGACGAAGCCGAAAAAAAGGGTATAGAAATTAACACAGAGCTATTATCTTCAAAACTGAACATTCCTGTAATAGTAACGTCAGCGAGAAGCGGAAGAGGCATAGATAAGCTTATAAAAACAATAGAAAACGCTGATTTTTCTAATGAACGGGAATTTTTAAATATAGGAAATACAGTAGGATCAGCCGAAAAAATAGCTTCTGACGTTGTTGTTTTAAAAAATGAGAACTACTATAAAAGAGATAGGAAAATTGATAAAATTTTAACGGGAAAATTAGCTTATCCAACTATGCTTTTGCTTCTTTTGGGCGTATTCTGGCTTACAATATCAGGAGCAAATAGCGTGTCGGAAATTTTATCTAAAGCACTTTTTAAAACTGAAGAATGGCTAAGTTCAGCACTTATATATTTAAGATGCCCAAACTTTTTAAGGGAGATGCTTGTTTTTGGAGGATACAGAATGTTAATTTGGGTGGTGTCTGTTATGCTGCCGCCTATGGCTATATTTTTTCCGTTATTTACCTTGCTTGAAGATTCGGGTTATCTGCCAAGAGTTGCATTTAATCTTGATAAGGTCTTTAAATGTTGTGGTGCCTGCGGAAAACAAGCACTTACTATGTGTATGGGACTTGGGTGTAATGCGGCGGGTGTAGTTGGAGCAAGAATTATAGATTCCCGTCGCGAACGGCTGATAGCAATTATAACAAACAGCTTAGTGCCTTGTAACGGCAGATTTCCTGCTTTAATCAGCATTATATCATTGTTTTTGATTGTGAATCACAATAATGGCACAAAAACTGCTCTTTCTGCTTTGGTACTTACTGTTTTTATAGGGCTTTGTGTTTTAATGACGTTTTTTGCATCAAAGCTTCTTTCAAAAACACTTTTATCAGGGGAGATGTCTTCTTTTGTTTTAGAGCTTCCGCCTTACAGAAAGCCGCAAATTGGAAAAGTAATAGTTCGTTCAATATTTGACAGAACTTTATTTGTTCTGGGGCGTGCTGTGGTGTCGGCAATTCCTGCAGGTCTGCTTTTGTGGGTTTTAGCAAATGTAGAAATAGGGGATAGCTCAATATTTTTTCACTTTACACAAATTTTAGAACCAATAGGCAACTTTATGGGTTTAGACGGAATAATTATAGCTGCATTTATACTCGGTTTTCCTGCTAATGAAACAGTAGTACCAATAATGATAATGGGGTATTTAGCAGGAAATATTCTTACAGATTCTGTAAGCCTTTTACAAATAAAGGATGTACTTATTTTAAATGGGTGGGATATTGTAACGGCTGTAAATACCATAATATTCTTCTTGTTTCATTGGCCCTGTGCAACAACAATGCTTACCATATATAACGAAACAAAAAGCATAAAATGGAGTGCTGTTTCTTTTTTATTGCCGACAGTAATAGGTTTTTTGATGTGTGCAGGCATCAATTTAGTATTTTAAAAAAGTGCTGTAGCTCAAGCTACAGCACTTTTTTAAAATTAACCCTTTATTTGTTTACCTGAATGGTCTATTGTATAATTTTCTTTATAAATCAAATCCGACACCTTTACAAATTTATATCCTGCTGCTGTAAGCTTTTCTAAAATTTGCGGTAAAGCCTTTGGGGTGTTTTTTGCGCCGTTGTGAAAAAGCATTATAGAACCTGGTGCAATTCTGTTTGTGACACGAGTTACGATTTCATCAGCAGACAGATTTTTCCAGTCTAAGCTGTCAATATTCCATTGAATTGTGAACATATTTTGATTTGTTGCTTCTTTAATTACGGCGTTATTATATTCACCATAAGGCCCGCGGAAAAGGATTGGTCTAACGCCCGTTACGGCTTCAATTTTGTCTGAACAGTTTTTTAATTCTTCTTTAATTTTTTCGTTTGAGAGCTTGTCAATGTGGGGGTGTGTATCTGAGTGATTCATAATTTCATGCCCTGCATTATGAAACTTTTTTACTGAATCGGGGTATTTTTCTACCCAACTGCCTACCATAAAAAATGTAGCGGGCGCATTATATTTTTTTAGTGTTTCTATTAAAATATCAGTATCTAAATCGTCCCAGGCGGCGTCAAAGGATAATGCACAGACCTTTTCATTTCCTTTATCAACTGAATAAATTGGCAAAATTTTATCTGTTGCATCACTCATAACGGTGGTGGATGTAGAAAATCCCGCAATAACCATCAAAATGGCACAAAGTAATAATGATAAATATGTAACAGCAGATTTTTTATTTAAAACAAAAATTTTCATAATAATCTTCACAGCTCCTTTTATAAAAAAATAGAATGGGCTATATTTAATCATAACCCATTCTTAATATATTTATTTTTTATAAAAATATTCTTAGTATTCACATTTTCTTCCAGCTTTTTTGTCAAGCTTGGCTTTAACAGCAATCGGAAGACCGAATAAGTTGATAAAGCCCTGTGAATCCATCTGGTTGTAATCGTCATCTTCACCGAATGAAGCTGTTAATTCATCATAAAGCGTGTAAGGACTTGTAACACCTGCATTCATAATGTTGCCCTTGTAAAGCTTTAATTTTACATCGCCTGTAACTGTTTTTTGTGTTTCATCAACAAAAGCTTCAATAGCCTTGCGTAAAGGTGTAAACCACTGACCATTATAAACTAAATCAGCCATTTTCTGAGCAACTGTTGCTTTAAAGTGAGCTGTTTCTTTATCAAGACAAATTGTTTCTAAAACTTCGTGAGCATGATACAGAATTGTACCACCTGGTGTTTCGTAAACACCACGGCTCTTCATACCAACAAGACGGTTTTCAACAACGTCGAAAATACCAATGCCGTTTTTACCGCCGATAGCGTTTAGCTTTCTAATCATAGATACGCCGTCTAAAGCTTCGCCGTTTAATTTCACAGGAACACCATTTTCAAATGAAATTGTAACGTATTCAGGTGTATCAGGAGCTTTTTCAGGAGATACGCCCATTTCTAAGATTTTATCTAAATCAGGCTCGTTTGCAGGGTCTTCTAAGTCTAAGCCTTCGTGTGATAGGTGCCATAAGTTTTTGTCTTTAGAGTAGTTTGTTTCTCTTGTGATTTTTAATGGGATATTGTGAGCTTCGGCATAGTCGATTTCATCGTCACGAGATTTGATATCCCAAATACGCCAAGGTGCAATAATATCGAGTTCAGGTGCAAATGCCTTAATACCTAATTCAAAACGAACCTGGTCATTACCCTTACCTGTGCAACCATGACAAATAGCATCACAATTTTCTGAAAGTGCAATTTCAACTAATCTTTTAGCGATTAGAGGACGTGCAAATGATGTACCGAGCAGGTAGCCTTCGTATTTTGCGCCTGCCTTTAAAGTAGGCCAGATATATTCTTCAACAAATTCTTTTTGAAGATTTTCTATGTATAGCTTGCTTGCGCCTGTTTTTATAGCCTTTTCTTCTAAGCCTTCAAGCTCAGAATCCTGACCAACATCGGCAGCAACAGCTATAACCTCGCAACCATAGTTTTCTTTGAGCCACGGAATGATAATTGATGTATCAAGACCGCCTGAGTAGGCTAAAAGTACTTTTTTGTATGTTTTCATTTTATTTCTTCCTTTCGAGTGATAAATTACATAGTTATAATTATACAATAATAACACTATTTGTCAAGGGGTTTTATAAACTTTTTTGCATAAAAATGCATTTTTATGGAAAATTATATGAATATTATGCAAAAAGCAAACTTTTTTATGCATTTTTTTACATTATAATTGTAAGAATCTTTCCATAAGCTTATAGCCTGGGGCAATAAAAAGCTTGGTTTTTTCTGCGTTTTCTTCTGTATAGTCAAGATTAAGAGACGAATCGCATCTACTGTCGTAAATTACAAAGGGGATAGCATCACGTACGTGTGTTTTTAAAGCGATTGGGGTTGGGTGGTCTGGTGTTATAAGCACCTTAAAATCTTCCCCTGTAGACCTTAAGTAATCAACAACAGGTTTAATAACCTTTTCATCAATTAACTCAATAGAGCGGATTTTGCCGTCTGTATCGCCGTGGTGACCACATTCATCCGGGGCTTCCATATGTATGTAAACGAAATCTGTACCATTTTTTAAAGCATTTATTGCAGCTTCTGCCTTGCCATCAAAGTTGGTGTCGATATTTCCTGTTGCGCCTTCTACTTCTAAAACGTCCATTTTAGTGCCCGCACCAATACCTTTGAGCAGGTCAACGGCTGAAATCATTGTGCCTGATATATTATACTTTTCCTTGAATGCAGAAAGCATAGGCTTTGTACCTTCGCCCCAAATCCACAGAGAATTTGCAGGATTTAAACCACGGGCAATTCTATCTTTGTTTATGGGGTGCATCACTAAAAGCTCGTGGCTTTTTTTCATAATGTCGAGTAAAACATCGGCACCTTCACCTTTTGGCAGATATTCAGTAACTTTTCTGTCCGAAATATCGTGGGGTGGTGTGAGTGTGACATTTGTTGAGCCGCCGTCCCACACAAGCAAATGACGGTAGCTTGTACCGCCATAAAGCTCAATATCGGAAAAACTCATATTTTCTTTTAAATAATTAATAAGCTCGTGTGCCTCGCTTGTTGTGATTTCTCCTGATGAGTAATCAAGCATTGTTTTATCTTCGTAATTTTTTTCATCAGACAGTGTAACAACATTTGCACGGAATGTTACATCGCTATTGCGGAGCTCAACGCCGATAGATAATGCCTCTAACGGAGAGCGACCTGTGTAATAAACATCAGGGTCATATCCCATAACACTTAAATTTGCAACATCACTGCCTGGGGAAAGGTGTTCTGCCACTGTTTTAACCAAGCCCAGCTCACCGTGACGGCAAAGCTCGTTCATATTAGGATTATCAGCAACGGCAAGCGGTGTTTTGCCCGAAAGACTGTCAATCGGATAGTCGGCCATACCATCGCATAAAAAAACTACATACTTCATAATGGAACCCTCTATTTCTTAATTTTATTTATAAGCATATTATGCATATCTTTCAGTTGTATATCCTTATCGCCCAATTTATAGCCTAAAATTGCAGCAGCATAGCTTAAAATCGGTGCTAAGAACAGAACAAATCCATTTTTAAGAATTGTTATTAAGTAAAAAAACCAAATTTTTATTATGGAAACTGTGTAATCATATAAAGAAATCGTCACAAGCTGACGTGCTTCATTTTCCGGAAAAGCATAGTATGATGAAACTATGATTTTGTCGAGCGGAATAATTCCATATTCACATAAGCAATAAAAAATTGCTAAAAGCAAATCAAAAATTACAAGCGGAATGATAAATCTCACAAAATCTTTTTTAGTAATTTTATAATGATAGCGCGTGTTTCTTCGGCTAAGCTTCCACATACGGACATAGACTCTGCCAAAAAGGCCACAAATCATCAAAAGTGTTCCTATTGTGGCAATTAGCGGGTTTAAAAAAAATCTGCCAAAGGGAATAATTATCACCAAAGCGATAACTACCGCTGTTAAATTATCAAGAAAAGGTAAAAAGTAATACTTTTTTGTGCTAATCATTTATAGTCTCCTATCTTGTGATGTTAAGTGAAGTCAAGATTTTCTCCTGCTTTTCAAATTGGATTTTTTCTTCTTCTTGTGAGCGTTCGTGGTCGTAGCCTAAAAGATGCAATGTTGAATGAACCGCTAAAAAGCACATTTCACGTACTAATGAGTGTCCGTATTCTTCTGCTTGTGTTGCGGCTCGTTCTGCCGAAATTACGATGTCACCCAAGAGCACTTTGCCGTCTGTTATATCTTCATCGTAAATAATCAGCGTGCCGTCTTCTTCCTGTTCGAGCATAGGGAACGACAGAACATCAGTTACCGAGTCTTTTTTTCTGGTAGCATTATTAAGCTTTCGTATTTTTTCATTATTGGTAAAGATAAGACTGATTTCTGCATCATCTGAAAAATCTTCGGTTTCCAAGGTGCGCTCAATGGAGCGGGTAATAGCATTTATAAGCTCATCTGTAATTGAAACCTTTTTTTGTTCATTTTCCCAATTAAGCTCAAGCATCAACTTCTTCCGCCTTTCGTGTTTTTGCGATTTTCTCTGTTTTTTGCAACTGTTTTATCGTGCTTTTCATAAGCTTGTATAATTTTCATAACAAGCGGATGACGGACGACGTCCTTATGAGAAAATGTGCAAAAAGCAATATCTTCAATTCCTGATAAAACCTTTATCGCTTCAACAAGTCCTGAGCGCTTGCCGTCTGGTAAGTCAATCTGTGTTATATCGCCTGTGATTATTGCCTTTGAGCCAAAACCTATACGGGTTAAAAACATTTTCATTTGCTCAGGTGTTGTGTTTTGTGCTTCGTCCAATATAATATAGGCGTTGTCTAATGTTCTGCCACGCATATATGCAAGCGGGGCAACCTCAATAGCACCTTTTTCAACGTAATTGTTATAGCTTTCCATGCCAATCATATCGTATAGAGCATCGTATAAAGGTCTTAAATACGGGTCAACCTTATTTTGTAAATCGCCGGGTAAAAAACCTAATTTTTCCCCTGCTTCAACGGCAGGGCGAGTGATTATAATTCTGGCAACTTCCTTTTTGCGAAATGCCGTTACAGCTTTAGCAACAGCTAAATATGTTTTACCTGTACCTGCAGGTCCGATACCGAAAACAATGGAATTTTTATTCATTTCTTCGATGTATTTTTTTTGACCTAAGGTTTTGCTTCTTATGGGTTTGCCTTTGGAGGTTACACAAACGCAATCGCCAGATGTTGCATCGCGAAGCTTTTCTTCGTCGCCCTCTGTGGCAAGTGTAATTGCATAAATAATTTTTTGCTCTGTGAGTGGTTTTCCGTTTTCAACTTCTTCGCATAAAATCTTGATTACACGCTCGCAAAGAGCTACAGCTCCTGCATCGCCTGTGATTTTTAAAGAACCCCCACGGGAAAAAAGGCTGACACCCAATTCCTTTTCTATTAACTTTAAATTTACATCAAAGTCGCCAAACAAGTGACCGACATTGACATTTGAAACATCTATTAAAATATCAGGCATTTTACCCTCCGTGATTATTTTGTTTTGTTTAAGGCAGCTGCCTTAACTGTGTTTTTCATTAACATAGCAATGGTCATAGGACCAACACCGCCCGGAACAGGAGTTATTGCTGAAGCACGTGCCTCACAAGATGCAAATTCTACATCGCCAACTAATTTTCCGCCGTCTATTCTGTTCATACCAACATCTATTACAACAGCACCGTCTTTAATCATATCGTCTTTTATAAGCTCTGGAACGCCAACTGCTGCAACTACTATATCAGCCTGATTTGCTTCGTGTGTTAAATCCTTGGTTTTAGAGTGACAAATTGTAACTGTGCCGTGCTGGTGGAGTAAAAGCATAGACATAGGCTTGCCTACAATGTTACTTCTTCCAACAACAACGCATTTTTTACCTTTAATTTCTATTCCTGAAAGCTTTATTAATTCCATAACACCTGCAGGGGTACAAGGTAAAAAATCAAAATTTCCAACCATAATTTTGCCCACATTTACGGGATGGAATGCATCAACATCTTTTTTTGGGTTAATTGCATTGATTACTGCTTCTTCATCTAACCCTTCGGGCAATGGTAACTGACACAAAATGCCGCTTACGGAGCTGTCGTTGTTCAGTTTTTCGATTAATGACAGCAGTTCTTCTTGTGTAGTATCAGACGGAAGTGCAAATTCTAATGACTTAATCCCACAATACTCGCACGCTAATTTTTTATTTTTTACATAAATCTTAGATGCAGGGTCATCTCCTACGATTATTACCGCTAAAGCCGGCTTTATTCCTTGCTTTTTGAGAGTCTCTACTTCTGTTTTCAGTTCGTCTTTTATTTTTGCCGACAGCATCTTGCCGTCCAGTATTTTTGCTGGCATTTTTATTACCTCCGCTGTGTTTTGGTTTTATTAAGCAATCGGAAGAAAAGCCAATTAAATCTTCCCGACCTAATTTTTTTAATGCATTAACTATTAAGTGATAGTTAGATGGATTGTTAAATTGTAAAAGTGCCCGTTGCATTGCCTTTTCTTCGGGCGATTTTGCGACGTACACAGGCTTTAGAGTTTTAGGGTCAAGACCTGTGTAGAACATACAGGTCGAAGCCGTACCAGGTGTGGGATAAAAATCCTGAACCTGTTGCGGATTAAGCCCGTGCTGTTTTAAATAAAGTGCTAATTCTAAGGCGTCCTGTAATGTGCTTCCAGGATGGCTTGACATAAGGTAAGGAACTAAATATTGTTCTTTCCCCACCTTTTTAGTTATATTATAAAACTTTTCACAGAATTTATCATAAACTTCTCTGCGCGGTTTTCCCATGTGACGTAAAACGTTTTGAGAAATATGCTCAGGTGCAACCTTTAGCTGACCGCTGACGTGGTGACGCACCAATTCTTCGAAAAATTCATCGGTCTTATCGCAAAGTAAGTAATCAAACCTTATGCCTGAACGGACAAAAACCTTTTTAACTCCTTCTTTTTTACGGAGCTTTCTCAATAAGTCAAGATATTCTGAATGGTCTGAATTTATATTTTTACACGGTGTAGGGAACAGACATTGCCTTTCCTTACAGGTACCGCATTTTAACTGCTTTTCACAGGATGTATGCTTAAAGTTTGCAGTAGGTCCGCCAACATCGTGAATGTAACCCTTAAATTCGGACATTTGAATTAGCGTGTCAGCTTCGCGTAAAACTGAAGCGTTACTCCTTGCCTGTACAATTCTTCCCTGGTGGAACGTCAGGGCACAGAAATTACAGGCGCCAAAGCACCCACGAACAGATGTTAGACTGAACTGCACTTCTTCAATGGCAGGAATTTTGCCAAGACTTTCATACATAGGATGGTACGTGCGAGTATAGGGCAACTCATAAGTTGCATCAAACTCCTTTTGGGAAAGGGGTGCCGACGGTGGTAATTGCACCAAATATCTGTCGCGATGTTTTTGAACGATTGTTCTGCCACGAATTGGGTCTTGCTCTTCGTGTTGTATTTTATGAGCTGTGGCATAGCTGTATTTATCTGTACTTACTTCATCAAATGACGGGACTTCTATATATTTTTTGATTTTTTCTAAATCTTTTGCCATATAGCAGCTTCCACGGACATGACGGATGTCTTTAACATCTGTGCCTTTGTCAAGTGCGCGTGCAACTTCTAATATTGAATGCTCTCCCATACCATAAAGCAAAATATCGGCACCTGAGTCGTCTAAAATAGAACGGCGCACGCTGTCCTGCCAATAGTCATAGTGTGCAAAGCGTCTGAGACTCGCTTCAATTCCGCCTATTACTATCGGTATTTTACCAAACGTTCTTCTGGCAAGATTTGCATAGCTGATAGTTGCTCTGTCGGGGCGCATACCCACAACTCCGTTGGGGGAGTAGGCATCAGTTGTTCTTTTCTTTTTAGAAACGGTATAATGGTTTACCATTGAGTCCATATTTCCTGCAGAAATCAAAACTGCAAGGCGTGGAGCCCCCATAATTGTAATTGATTTTTGCGTGGAAACATCAGGCTGCGGAATTATGCCAACACGATACCCCTCAGCTGTTAAAACACGGGAGATTATGGCGTGAGCAAAGCTTGGGTGGTCAACATAGGCGTCACCTGTGATAAATAAAAAATCAAGCTCATCCCAGCCGAGATAATCCATATCTTCTTTTGAAACGGGTAAAAAACCTTTGTTTGAATATATCATAATTTTAATTCCTTATTGTAAGGACATTTCTAAAAATTCCTCTTTTGTTATTAAAACTTCGCGCGGTTTACTGCCGTCTGGCGGGCTTACAATTCCGCGTTCTTCCATTTGGTCAACGATACGGGAAGCGCGTGAAAAGCCTACCTTTAAGCGACGTTGTATGTGTGAAGCAGAAATTTTGCCTGTATCAACTGCGATTTCAATAGCTTTTGCTAAAAGCTCATCGGCGTCATTCGGATCGGCAAATTCGTCTGTTATATTAACAGGCTTTCCTGCATCTATTTTTTCGATAATATCTTCGTTGTAGTGAACTTCGCTTTCGCCCTTTATAAATTCTACTACACGCTCAACCTCTTTGTCGTCAATATAAGCACACTGAATACGAAGTGGTTTATTTGCACCAACTGGCTTAAACAGCATATCGCCTCGTCCTAAAAGCTTGTCCGCACCCGATGAGTCTAAAATTGTACGGCTGTCGATGTGTGATGATACGGCAAAGGCAATACGAGATGGAATATTTGCCTTGATTAAACCTGTGATTACATCAACAGATGGTCTTTGTGTTGCGATAACTAAGTGCATACCTGCAGCACGAGCCATCTGTGCAAGTCGGCAGATAGATTCTTCAACTTCGTTAGGTGCAACCATCATAAGGTCTGCAAGCTCGTCTATAATAATTACGATATGTGGCATTGTTTCTTCGCTGCCCTGTGCTTTTAGCATATCGTTATAGCCTTTGATATCACGAACATTATTATCAGCAAACGCTTGATAACGACGAAGCATTTCCTGAACTGCCCAGTAAAGTGCACCAGATGCTCGTCTTGGCTCTGTTACAACAGGGATTAAAAGGTGGGGAATACCGTTATAAACACCTAATTCTACTACCTTAGGGTCAATCATTAAAAGCTTTACGTCATTCGGATCTGATTTATAAATCAAGCTTGTAATAAGCGCGTTAATACACACACTCTTACCTGAACCTGTAGAACCTGCAATTAAAACGTGAGGCATACGGGCAATGTCATAAACTATATTTTTACCTGAAATATCCTTACCCATAGCGAATGTTAGTTCAGCCTTTGAATTTTTAAATTCGTCTGATGCCAAAACTTCCTTGATATTTACAATATTTACCTGTTGGTTAGGAATTTCAATACCGATTGCTTCTTTTCCTGGAACGGGTTCGATTCTTACACTCGGAACAGCAAGTCTTAAGGCTAAGTCGTCAATAAGCCCTGAAATTTTACTTACCTTAACGCCTTCGCCGAGCATAATTTCATATCTTGTAACCGTAGGACCTTTGCTACAGCCCATAGGTTTTGCGTCGATATTAAAGCTTTTTAAAATAGCGATTAATTTTTGTGCCGTTTCTCTTAGCTCGTAGCGTAAATCGTCGGCATTGCCCGATGATTTAGGGTCATTTAAGAGAGATATTGGCGGGAATGTGTAGGGAATACGCTCAAAAGCAGTTTCCATTTCAGCCGACACATCTTCCATACCTGTTAGCTTTTCAGGAGAGTCTATATATTTATGTTCTTCAAATTCGCTTTCGTTTTGTTCGTTGCTGTGTTCGTAAGCGGTTTCTGCTTCGCCTGTAATTGCTTCATAAGAGCTTTTAACATTTGATTTTTTAGCATCATTAGTATCGAATGATGATACAGGGGCTGGAATAGCACTATCAATAATTGCGTCTAAATCAGCAAAATCATCGGCATCTATAGGTGTATCTGTTTCGGGTTCTTCAACTTTTTTGATGCGCCTTTTTGCCTTTTTGTTTTCAATACCTATATCTTCATCCGTAAAGTTTACAAATTCAACCTCGCCGTTATCGCCAACTGTGAGCTGTTCTTTATATTTTTGTTTTTCCTTTGGCGGAATTTTAAATCTTTTGCCTGTTGCTTTCATATAAAACTTTACTATTGCACGAAGCAAAAGCTTTACAGGTGACCAGTCAAAAATTGTCATTGTAACAACAATAATTGCAGTTAATGACACAATAAATGAAGCAACCTGACCTATTAATGCCCTTAAGACATCTGCAATAAAACCGCCAAAAAATCCACCGCCTGAGCCTTCGGCACCATTTAGAAAATAGTTTTTTATGTTTTGTAGTTCTATAGGGTTTTGCTTTTCTATAAACATCTGTGAAAATACAGATAAAACAGCAAGTCCTACTGTTATGTATATGTATTTTGACTTGTATTGCTCGTAATTTTTAGCACACTTATGAATGCCGTTTACAATTAAAAGAATAGGGAGCAGATAAACAGGCCAACCGAATATGCTTGTTGCTATGTCGCGGATTGCAGAGCCAAAGAAGCCTTCGGGGAAATAAATAAACACAGCAAGTAAAAGTCCGCCTACCATTGTGAACAGGGGAACAAAGCCGTCATTACTTTTAACAAATGTATCAACAGAGCTGTTTTTAGTTGTTTT
The DNA here is from genome assembly GCA_045587965.1 of Congzhengia sp. Classification (GTDB taxonomy): domain Bacteria; phylum Bacillota; class Clostridia; order UBA1381; family UBA9506; genus Congzhengia. The sequence goes on along the minus strand of JAZNDH010000017.1, from coordinate 1,761 downwards.
AGGTTTTAAAACTTTATTGTCGGTCCCTTTTTTCAGTACCTTTTTTTTATTTTTAACAGCCATAAAAAACCGAACTCTCCTTAAATATATAATAATATAAATTATATAATATCACATTTTGCAGAAAAATGCTATAGTTTTTACGAAAAAATATGAAACAGACCTGCTAAATAAAGTCAAGTAGAAATTTAAAAAATATTTAGCTACAAAAATTGCATGAGAAACAGACCGGCATTGAAAAGTGTCGGTCTAAATTTTTGCAAAAACATCCTTAAGAATTTGAGTAAACTTCTTTAACCCTTGAATAATAAATTCTTAAAAATTTGTTTAATGCTGCGATTTTTGCAACTTTTAATGGCTTTCCTTCACTTTCTTTTTTAATTAGATATTGATAAACTGCATTATCATTTTGAGGTCGTACGACCTTCAGGGCTTGCATAATCTCATATCCCGTTTTTCTAAGCGATGCAGACCCACGTTTTGTGATTTTGCGATTAGTTGCACGAAATTCACCCGATTCATACGGGGGCGTATCAATTCCGGCGTATGCAATTAATGCAGATGCACTATGAAATCGTTTAACATCTCCAATTTCTGCAATGATTCGCGGTGCGAGAACATCACCTACACCGGACATTTCCCTGACAACAGAAAATTCAGGTAAAGACTTGGCAAGATCGGACATTTGTGATAGAATAACGGCAAGGGTTGTTTCAAGATTGCTGACAACCTTAGCTGCTTCCAAAACTAACATTTTGGTTGATGATGATTTTGAGGGCAGCGTAGGGATACATTCCAATGCATTCGCGTATAAGCTTTTTGCTTTTGTTTCGTTGGAACGGTATCCCTTTTTCTTTGCCCATTTTATGTATTCAGAAACAAATTTAGTTTCGTTCATACTTGTAATAACATCACAATGCCAAAACTTTTCCACAAAATCACATAATTTGTCTTTACCTGTTGTTCTGATAGAGCTTTTGAGCAAGGGTTTAATTCCAGGCATAGTCCTGTCTAACATATCTGTTAAATTAACTTTCGCATTTGCAAGTATCTTTACATAGTGTAGATATTGCCGACTCAAAATACGCAGTTCGGAATAAATTTCACTATCCGTAGAATAATTAACAAGATGTCTATGGTTATCAATTACATATGATGCCAATTTTAGTGAATCCATCTTATCCGTTTTAACCTTACGAATATCCATTGATGCATACTTTTTAATAATCAGTGGATTAACAACACTTACAAATATATCGTTTTCTTGCAAATATGAAACTATGGGAAAGTGATATACACTTGTAGATTCAACCACGCAATACACTTCATCAGTAAGCTCTCTGATGACGCCACACAAATATTCAAGACCTGACTCTGTATTTGCAATTTCAAACGGATTCTTGATGATTTCCCCATCATCAGATAAAATTGCGACCATACTTTTTGATTTTGCTACATCAATACCTACAGCAATCATAATAGTACCTCCAAAATAATGTTAAAATGGTTTCCATTCGCACTTATTACAATTCATCCTGGTTAGTTACACGGGAGCATATTTGTCCCAACCTGCTTAATCGAATTTATATAATAAGAGAATGGCTGACAGTCTTTATCGCGGATGCGAAATCCAAGGGGCTGTACGTCAGACCATTTCATCTCTTATTATAAAAAAATAAGTGCAAGCAATCAACTATATCAGTAGTTAATTTACTTACACTTTTATTGTACCAGGGGCTGTAGCAAAATGCTACAGCCCCT
>JAZNDH010000016.1:0-17444 GCA_045587965.1 Congzhengia sp. | reverse complement strand
CTCCCCCTTTAAAAAACAGCTTTTAATCTGTAGTTTAAAGAAGTGCTTATGCCAGTGGTAGTAAGCTAATTTCTAAAACAGCACCCATGCACAAAAATTAAAGGCAGAGCAAAATGCTCTGCCTTTAATACTTCCCTATGTTACTGTTGCCTACTACAGACACTGTTTTTTATTCTGCTAAAATATATTTGATATCGTGTTCGCCAAATATGTTTGTGTATTCGCTGTCAAGCTTAGCTTCTGTTATTATGTAATCAATATCTTCAACAGGAAGTAATTTATAAAATCCAACTCTGCCGATTTTTGAGGAGTCGCAAAGGTAATATTTTTCTGTAGCGTTTGCTAACATCTGTTTTTTTATTGCACACTCTAAATCATTGCTTTCCATTATTCCGGCTTCAGGAGAAATGCCTTTACTGGAAAAGAAAAATTTCATAGCATAAAAATTACTTTTGATTGAATTCTCTGCTAAGTGTCCTACAAAAGATTGATTGTTACTTACAAGGCCACCAACGGCTATTGTTTTAATATTAGAAGCGCTGGATAATTCGTTTATAACGCGAAGAGAATTACTTATTACGGTAACATTCTTCATTTTTTTAATTTCTTTTGCTATGTAAAAGGTTGTAGTGGAGGAGTCTAAAAAAATCGTGTCACCTGGCATAATCAGTTCTGCTGCAAGCTTTGCAAGTTTTTCTTTAGCTGCAAGATTTGTTTGTTTTCTTTTTTCCAAAGATAATTCATAAGAGCTTTCATTAATAGGAACAGCACCGCCGTGAGTTCGTACTAAAACTTCCTGGTTTTCGAGTTTTTCTAAATCTCTTCTGATTGTTTCTTCGGTAACACCTAATTCAGCACTGAGTTTGCTTACCCATACAGCACCGTCTAAATTCAATTTTTCTAAAATTATTTTTTGGCGCTCTAATGCAAACATCTCTTCACCTCAAATTACTTTCTTTTTAAAATTTTGACTTTATCGCCGTTTTTAAGAAGGGTGGAGTTAGCATCGTCTGTATCGATATGCATTTCACATCTGAAATCATCACGAACACGAACCTGAACGTCATAAAATCTTGTAGGTTTAACACCTTCAACTACAACGTCAACATATTCGTTGTCTGAAATTCCGTTTGCTTCAGCATAATCAGGGTCTAAATGGATGTGACGATTGGCAATAATAACACCTTCATTTAGATAAACTGTACCGCAAGGTCCAACCAAAACTAATCTTTCTGAATCCTTAATATTACCTGAAGGACGTACTGGAGGACTCACTTTTAGAATAAAGGTATCAGTTTTTGAAATTTCAACCTGAGTATCTTTTCTTACAGGGCCTAAAACTCTTACCTTTTCGATAGATTTTAAAGATGGCCCAACTAAAGTTACAAATTGGTCAGATGCAAATTCGCGACCCATAAGTGTTTTTTTCTTTGTCAGTTCAAAGTCTTTACCAAAAAGAATATCTAAATCCTTTCTTGACAAGTGAACGTGACGCTGAGAAACACCGATTTTAACAGAATCTTTATTAGCTTCAAAATCAATAACAGCTTTTTTAACAGCTTCGGTTATTTCTTTAATATCGTACATAATAAATACACTCGCTTTATAATAAATTATTCTTCGATGTCAAAAAATTTAATTATCTCATCGTGTGGACGGGCAATGACAGCTTTTCCGTAAATACCGCCTAATACCTTTGCTCGTTCTTCGCCTGCATCAACGGCAGCTTTAACAGCATCAACATTACCTCTTACGATAAAAGTTACCAAACGTCCGCCGAGACGCTTTTCGCTATGTATAAGTCTTACATTCGCAGCCTTAAGCATGGCATCTGCACCTTCAATGGAAGCAACTAAGCCTTCAACCTCTAAAAGACCAATAGCTTTGTTATTATTTACAGGAGCAGGGTAGTCAACACCAAGCAAAGTCTTGGGAAGTTTTTTGTTGAATTTGTCTTTATTTATATCCAAGCGATAAGCCATCTTATCTACATCTACACCTGGATTAGGTATAATATGAGAAACAATATACTTACCTTCAGCTTTTGCATAATTAACACCGGCTTCAACCGCTGCTCTTACTGCTGCGACATTGCCCTCAAATTTAACAACCATAACAAGTGGAGCAGGAACGTCCGTTCTTATTGGTCTATTTCTGTCAAAAGCGATAACTTTGACATCAGCTGTTTTAGCAACAATATCTGCTACACAAACTGCTGTTGTAAAACTATATACTTCAACTAATCCTAATGCTTTCATAATATCAATCCTTTATTTGGGAAATTATACGATTCTCAGACCGTCAACCATAACGCATCTTCTTGCTCTTGTGAATGAATGTGCAGCAGTTAAGCCTTCGCCTGTAGGACCAGCGATTGTAAATGTTGTGTAACCTTCGCCACCTGCACCTATACCTGCATAAGATGGAGCGTTTTTAACAAAGATTGTTGTTTCAACAGCTTTAGCAAATGCTGTCAAGTTATCAATGTTCTTTGAATGAATGTGAGCAGAGTGACGATTTCCATGCTCTGCACGAACTGCCATTTTAATAGCTTCTTCTATGTTGTTAACGCGAACAATAGGAAGAATAGGCATCATCATTTCAACCTGCACAAATGGATGTAACTCATCTGTTTCGCAAATGATTAATCTTGCATCAGAGTTGATACCAAGCTCTTTCAAGAAAAGACCTGCATCCTTACCAACCCATTTTTTATTAATTGAGTATTTTCCATCCTTTTCAACCAATGCAATACTCTTTAACTGCTCAGCCTGAGCTGCATTTAAGAAATATGCACCGTTTTGTGTCATATTAGAAATAAGTTCATCTGCAATGTTTGAAAAAGCAAAACATTCTTTTTCAGCAATACAAGGAAGGTTATTATCAAAGCTTGCGCCTGCGATAATATCTTTTGCAGCTTTTGCGATGTCTGCTGTATCATCAACAATAACAGGAGGGTTACCTGCACCTGCACCGATAGCTTTTTTACCAGATGAGAGAAGTGTTCTTACAACACCAGGACCACCTGTAGCAACTAACATTTTTACAATAGGAGAGGCCATCATTTCTTTAGATGAATCCATTGTAGGCTTATAAACAGATACAACCAAATTTTCAGGACCGCCTGCTTCAACAATAGCACGATTAACAAGGTCAACCGCATAATTTGCAACCTTACAAGCATTAGGGTGCGGATTAAATACAACACCATTACCGCCTGCAATCATACCGATTGAGTTACAAATAACTGTTTCACTTGGGTTTGTAGAAGGTGTAATACTACCAATAACGCCAAATGGTGCCATTTCGATAAGTGTTAAACCATCATCACCTGTCATTGCCTTTGTTGTAAGGTCTTCGGTACCTGGGGTTTTATTTGCAACGAGCTGATGTTTAATAATTTTATCCGAAACTCTGCCCATGCCAGTTTCTTCAACGCCCATTTTGGCCATAACTTCAGCTTCAGCAAGTGTAAGCTTTCTGATATTAGCAATCATTTTTTCTCTCTGTTCTACAGAGTATGATTTATAGAAAATATAGGCTTCTTGAACAGCGTTTAGTGCATCGGACATATTTGTAAATACACCTTTTAACTTTCTGTCGCCTGTAGGCTCAGCGTTTTCTAAATTTTTAATAACACTTTTAACAATTTGGTCAATGTATTTTTCATTCATTTCCATTTTAATTGCCTCCATATATTACGTAGAAAATTTCACTTAAATTAATGTCTGCCAGAGCTTATCATCAGGCTTTGCAATAACAGAGCTATCAAGGAAGAAACCTGAGTCTTCCATTTGTTTTCTTGCACGTTCAATTGCTGCAGTAACCGCTGCAACACTACCTGTAATAAACATATATGATTTACCGCACATACCTTTTGCTATTCTTAACTCAATAAGGTCAACATTTGCGGTTTTTGTAGCATTATCGGCAGCAACTATAATAGAAGCAGCTGAGTATGTTTCTAATATACCTAATGCATCGACATTGCCCAAAGTTGTTGCACCGTATATAGCAGAGAATATTGATTCGTGCGGATTACCCAAAACGAAACTATCAATAAGCTTTTCATCATATAAAGCTTTTGATGAGTCAACAGCAGCACGAACTGCAGATAAATCACCTGTTATAATCACTATATATTTACCGGGACAAACAGTTTGAGCTTCAATTATCTCAACATCGGCTGTTTTAACCATTGTATCTGCTGCTACAACACCTGTTGAAACAGTCTGATACTCAATCATACCGATCGCTTTACTCACTGTACATCTTCCTTTCAAAATTAATTGTTTTTAATTATGATATAATGTTCGTTTGCCTCAAAAACAACGCCGTCAATAGACGAATGTATAGGCAAACCTAAACTTTTTTCATCAACATCGGCAATAACTTGACCAACTTTAACACTGTCGCCTTTTTTAACTACCGGTTTTGCGGGAGCACCTATGTTTTGATTGAAAGTTATTTTAACTTTTTTAGGTATAATATCTTCTTCGGTTAAAGGTGCAGAATTATCGTATTTAGAGAGTCCTAATCTTGCCGTTAGGCGAGAAATAGGAACAAGCTTCATCTTACGATTTTTATCTACAACCGGCTCCTTTATATCATCAGGAACAGGTACACCATTTTTTCTTAATCCCATTTTGTACTCTGAAATTAAAGTTCTTGGGGATAATCCTTGCGGACAAGAATATAATTCACATATACCACAGCCGGAGCAAAAGAATGTGTTTAAAAATGGGGCTAAATCTTTTATGTAACCACCGCTTGAAGCACTTCTCATAAAAGCGTGAGGCTCAATAGGATGTCCTAATAAATTTCTTGAACAAGTATTAGTACAAGACCTACACTGACAACATGATGCCATGGCTCTTTTTAGATTTATGGAAATACGAGTTTTTTTCATTTCTACAACCTGATGGTTTTTTGGTAAAACCAATAGAGCAGTAGTGGTCTTGGTTACAGTATCTAACTCGTTTACCACTTTTCCCATCATAGGACCGCCATTTACTATAGCATATTCTTCAATAGTAGAGCCACCTGCCAAAGCTATGAGTTCTTTAAAGCTCATACCTAATGGTGCCTTAACAGTTATTGGGCTATTTACAGCACCTGTTATTGTTACATAAGAATGGGTAACAGGTGTAGAATTATTAATTGCATTGTAAATATTTAAAACAGTTTCTACATTGAAAACTGTAACACCTACACTTATTGGTAATTTTCCCGGTGGTACAATTCTTCCTGTTGCTTCATAAATAGTAACCACTTCATCGCCTGCGGGATAAATTTCCGGTAAATAAGATATGGTAAAATTATTAAATTTATCTAAAACAGAATTTACTGCATTGATTGCATCTTTATATGTTTTTTTAAGCGCAATAATAACATTTTTTGCGCCAGTAACTTCTTTAATAGTGTCAAGAGCAGACAGTATCTCAAAAGCGTATTCAGCAAGGACCTGTCTGTGAAGCTTTAAAAGCGGTTCACATTCTGCACAATTTAAAATAATCGTGTCTGCCGCATCTGTAAGCTTTGCATAAGCAGGAAAACCTGCGCCACCTGCACCGGCAATACCGGCTTCTCTTAATTTAAGTTTTAACTCGTTAAGGGTCATTTTATCACAACTCCAGTTCAGAACCGTTATCAACAATACCAACTATCGCAGCATCAATAGGGGAGTTATCTAAGTTACAGCCAACACGTGCAGCACTGCCTTGTGCAACAACAACAACTTCACCAATACCTGCACCTACGTTATCTATTGCAATTATTTTTGATTTACATTTATCGATTGATTCGAAAATTTCTACTACTAAAAGCTTTTGTCCTTGCAGCTTTTCGTTCTTGCGTGTAGAAACAATATTTCCTGTCACTTTTCCGATAATCATATTTTACACCATTCCTTATAAAAATTTGGAATTTAAAGTTTTCTCCCGCGTCGGAAGAAAATCTTCCGACGCAGAATTAAACTTTTTGGAAAAGATTTAATTATTTGATTGCAGGTAAAATCTTTTCAACATCATTGTGTGGTCTTGGGATTACATGTGTAGCAACTAATTCGCCAAGTCTTGCAGCGTTTGAAGAACCAACTTCTACAGCTGATTTAACAGCGCCAACATCACCGCGAACCATAACGCTAACGAGACCAGAACCGATTTTTTCTGTTCCAACTAAAACAACGTTAGCTGCTTTTAACATTGAATCTGCAGCTTCGATTGCTGCTACTAAACCTCTTGTTTCTACCATACCTAATGCTTCCTGTGCCATTTTAATTTCTCCCTTCATGTTTTCGTTTTTAATATTTAAATTTTCATTAACTGACACTGTGTCTGTTACCTTTGCAGGTGTATTTTTTACACCAGTTGTTTTAGCACTTGTTGTTGTTTTCTTCTTAGCAGAAGAAGGGGTAGTGCTTTTTTTCTTTTCTGCCATTTAAACTCACCTCAAATATTAGAGTGTAGGTAAAATGGATTCAACATCTGCGTGTGGTCTTGGGATAACGTGAACTGCAACGAGCTCGCCAAGTTTAGCAGCACATTCTGCGCCAACTTCTGTAGCTGCTTTAACAGCACCAACATCACCGCGAACCATAACACTAACAAGACCTGAACCGATTTTTTCTGTACCGATAAGTGTAACTTCGGCAGCCTTAACCATTGCATCAGCTGCTTCAACTGCTGCTGTTAAGCCTCTTGTTTCGATCATACCTAATGCTTCTTTAGCCATTTTTTATTCCTCCTAAATTATTCGTTTACAATAACTACTTTTAAACCTTCCATTTTAAGGTTTGTTACATGTGCTTCGTTTATTTGTGAGAGTGGGAAACGGTGTGTGATAAGTTTTTCTATTGGTAAGCCGATTCCTTTTGCTCTTTTAAGAAAATCAAATGTAGTAGCGTAATCGCGAAGTGTATAAACCCAAGAACCAACTGTTGTGATTTCTTTTGCACAAATATCAAAGTGAGGGTTAATAGTAGCGTCGCCACCGTTGATAAAGAAGCCGAGTTCGCAAAGACCGCCGCCTCTTCTTATGAACTTGTAGATGTTAGCATGTGCGATAGGTGAGCCTGTACACTGGAATGCAAAGTCTGCTAAGTATCCGCCAAATGCATCTTCTACGCCCTTTGTTAATGCTTCAATACCATCAAAGTTCTTGAAGTTAACAGATTTTGTTGCACCTAATTCTTTAGCGAAAGCTAAACGCTTGTCTTCGCCATCAACTGCAACAATATTTTCAACACCCATTGTACGAAGGATTGCAATACATAAAAGACCGATAGGTCCACAACCCTGAATAACAACACGGCTGTTAAATCTTAATGTACCTACTGTTTTTGCTCTTTCAACTGCGTGAATTAAAACTGCAGCAGGTTCAATTAAAAGTCTTAAATCAAGACTTAAATCACTTACGTTAAATACGGTTGAGCCGCCGCGGATTACCATGTAATCTGCGAACCAACCATTTAAGTGGATATCGTCATCAGGTAAAAGACCATAAACTTCTGCGCCGTCGCCGACATTCTGTTTGTTTAAGTCATACATTGTGATATCAGGAGAATCCTTAAAAATCATACATGTAACAACTTTATCACCAACAGCAAGTGGCTTTCCTGCGCTGTCTTTTTTAACATTTTTACCCATCTTAACAATTTCGCCTGTACCTTCGTGTCCTAAAACAACAGGAATAAGGCCGAATGGATCCCTCTTGAATTCATGAGCATCTGTACCACAAACACCGCAGCCTTCAACTTTAACCAAAATATCATCATCGCCGAGCTCAGGAATAGGGAATTCCTTGATTTCGTAATGCTCTAAAGATGTGAGCATTGCAGCTCTTGATGTTTTTGGAATTTCGCCGTTTGATTTGCAGTTGCAAGAACCGCCATCAGAACAGCTGCATGTGTGTGGAGCTTCTGTTTTCATGTTAGAAAGAACCTGTTTTACGATTGCTTCAATATCGTTTGAATTAATAGCCATAATAACAGAACTCCTATTTCATAATATTTTGAGTAGATTAATAAATAATCTAATTTTTAATAAGTTCGTTGAATACCTTTTCGCCGAATTCAGCTAAATATGTATCCTGTTCCTCGCTACCGCCTGAAACACCAAGACCACCAACGATTTTTCCGTTAATTTTAAGCGGAACACCACCGCCGAAAATTACGATTTGTCCATCGTTTGTAAACTGGATGCCATAAAGTGGCTGATTTGGCTGACTTAAGCTTTTTAGCTCAATGGTAGACATCTTTAAAGCAACAACCGTGTAGGCTTTGTTAAAAGCAACGTCATAGCTTGCGATAAAAGAATCATCCATACATTCCACCAAAACAGGACGCGCACCGCTGTTAGAAATAGCAACTACAGCTTTTACACCAATTTTAGCAGCTTCAGCTTCAACCTTTTCAGCTAATCTTTTAGCGAGAGATAATGTTATGTTTTGATTGTTTTCTATGTTTTTAACAACAGCATCAACAATCTTCGAAATTTCGTGGTCGTGCATAGTTAAGACCTCCGAATATTATTTGCCAAGTTGAGCAATAACTTTCTTTGTGATTTCAGCAACTAAGTCACCTTCAGAAGATGAACCGCAATTTCCGCCACAACCATGGCAGCTTGGCTTGCCAGCTTTAGCGTTAGGGCATACATTTGCAGGGTGTTTACCTGTCATACCGAACTGTCTTCTGATTTCATAAAGCTTTTCAACTCGCTCTTTAGATAATTCCTGTGGTCCGCCTAACTGCTTAGATAAGAATAATAATTCTGCATAGAATTCCAATGATTCCATCTTGTGGTAAGCAGCAAGTAAAGAGTCAGAATATGCTAATGCACCATGATTTTCAAGAAGAACAGCATCATAATACTGTAAGTACTTAGAAACCGCATCTGGAATTTCATGTGTTGAAGGTGTGCCGTATTCAGCAATTGGAACACAACCTAAAGCAATAACAGCTTCAGGCATAATTGGCTGTGTAAGCGGAATGCCTGCAATAGCGAAGCTTGTTGCATAGATTGGATGAGCGTGAACAACAGCCTGAACATCAGGACGTTCTTTGTAAACTCTCATGTGCATCTTGATTTCAGATGAAGGTTTGAATCCTTTGTTTGCCTGGATTACATTGCCATCGGCATCAACCTTACAGATGTATTCTGGAGTCATAAAACCCTTACTTACGCCTGTAGGTGTGCATAAGAATTCATTGTCAGAAATTTTAACTGAGATGTTACCATCGTTAGCGGCAACCATACCTCTGTCATAAATTCTTTTACCGATGTCGCAAATCTGTTTTTTGATTTCGTATTCGGATACCATGTTCATTTCTCCTTTGGTTTGAATTTTATTTTAAATTTTAAATAATACACTACATATATTACCAACTATAATAATAGCACACAAAGATATGTATGTCAAGTGGTATTATGTTGTTTTTTGTTGTTTTTTCTGTTTTTTTGATAAAAACTCCAAAAGTTCAGGAATTCCTTCACCTGTGTATGAGCTTATTTTAAAAATCTTTTTACAACCACAAAGACTTAACCAGTTGGCAGCGCGCTCGGGGTTTGCATCCTCGTGGTCGATTTTTGTAACAATGCCTATAACCTCACGATTTACCTGACCAGTTATATTCGGAGGATATAATGAGAAAGGTTCAGTAGAACTAATCAACAATCCTATGACATCTGACTCGTAGGAATAAACAGCAAGACCGCTTCCGAGTTCTTTGGATTGTATATATTCTCCGGGAGTATCGATAATTAAATCATCGAAACTTATGTACTGAGTTTTTTCATATTTAATATCTCTGCCCATTAAAGCCTGGGTCAGCGTAGTTTTTCCGGCTTCGCTGCGCCCGACTAACATCAGTCGTTTCATCAGGTTTTAGTGATGTTACAGACAGTGAAACCAAGTGTTTCTTTTGCATAGTCACACAATGCACGCAATGAGGTTTCAACTTCTGAAACTGTTCCTGTAATAATTAATGTTCCGCTGAATCTGTCAACAAAGCCGATTTCAGCGCCTGATGATTTTGTTGCAATGTCAGCAATTATTATTGCTGTTTCGGCAGGAGATATTGTTACTACACCTATTGCAGATTTTGAATAATCAATGTTAGGGTCTAAGCCTAATTTTTTGTAAAGGATCTTTTCGGGATTAGCAATAATATGAGCAATACTAATCTGTTTGCCGGGAACTAATTCTTGTACAATTCTCATTTTATCGGTCGTTCCTAACAACTCTTCGTTTGACATAAATCCTAACCTCCAATCTGACAATGCAGTCGTGTTTTTTGTGCAACTTTTAATAAGCTTTCCATTTTTTCGGGTGTAGGCGGAACCAAATCTTTTAGTTCGTAATCTCTGCCTAAACCTTTATATTTATCCATACCAAATTTGTGATATGGCAGAAGATGAATTTCTTTAACATTTGGCAGGCTTTCAGCAAATCTTGCTATAGATAATATTTCATCCTCTGTATCGTTGAAGGTAGGAATGACAGGAACTCGTATTGTAAGATTTTTTGCTTTTTCAGCGATTTTTTTCGCGTTTTCAAGTATCAAGTCATTTGGTCTACCTGTAAACTCTTTATGTTTTAAAGAATCAGTGTGTTTAATATCCATAAGATAATAGTCTAAATAGGGAAGATATTTTTCTTCAATAGTGGAGAATTCAGCAAATCCCGTTGACTCCATTGCTGTGTTTATGCCGTTTTCTTTACAAGCCTGAAGTAAAGCAGAAGCAAATTCCGGTTGACCGAGTGATTCGCCACCTGATAAGGTAACGCCACCGCCTGAACGCCTGTAATATTGCATATCACGTTTTATAATTTCTATTACTTCGCGTACTGTAACATCACGACCAACAATTTTCTTCTTGCCACCGAATTCCATTTCTTCGATTTCAAATTTTTGTGATTCAGGGTTGCAACACCACTTACAGCGTAAAAAACATCCTTTTAAAAAGACTATTGTCCTTATTCCAGGACCATCGTGAACGGAGAATCTTTGGATATCAAATATTCTGCCCTTAACATCATATATATTCATCGTATCACATTCCCTGTTCTGTTCTGTTTATAATATCATCCTGTAAAGATTTAGATAATGTCGTAAATAAAGCGCTATAACCTGCAACTCTAACAACCAATCCTTTATATTTTTCGGGATTTTTCTGTGCATCTAAAAGAGTGTCTCGGTCTACTACGTTAAATTGAATATGGCTTCCTTTTCTGTCGAAGTAACCACGGACTAAAGCACAGAAAGCTTCAAGACCTGATGTACCGCGTAAAGCAGATGGATGGAATTTCATATTAAATAATGTACCGTTTGAAGCGATGTGGTGGTCAAGTGTTGAAACAGAGTTACAAGAAGCTGTGGGACCATTGACATCTTTACCTGCTGATGGAGAAACACCATCAGCAACCGGTGTAAATGCTAATCTTCCGTCAGGTGTTGCACCTGTCTGTTCACCAAGTGGAACATTTGCAGAAACCGGATACAGACCTGCCTGATATACACCGCCACGTGGGTTCTTGTACTTTTCAACAGGTTTTGTGTAAGTGTATGCAACATCACGAGCAAAAGTATCAACCTCTGCAACATCGTTACCAAATTTAGGAGCGCTGTCTATAAGAGAACGGATTTCTTTAAATTTAGCAGCATTAGGATGATTTGTGCAAATTGTTTTTATAGCATCAACAATAGAAGCTATAGCTTTATCGTCAATTGATTTGCCAGATTTTGCCAGTTCAGTTGCAACTTCAACAGATAAATTCTTAACATGTTTATCTGTATACGCTTCACCAAAATTGTATGTTAAGGCGTCTTTTAACTCAGTAAGAGTAAACTTTTTATCTTCAAATACTAATTTTTTAACCGCATAAAGAGCATCTGCCATATTAGCAACACCAAAGCCCTGTGGACCTGTGAAGTTATATACAGCACCGCCTTCTTGAATTGATTTACCACGACCAATACAATCTTCTACCATAGAAGAAAGGAAGGGGAGTGGACCTTTTTTAGAATGAGCTATATCGATGGCGTTATCAGCATTTACCATAAGAGCAATGAAAAATTCTGATTGTTCTTTGTATGCATCATAAAACTCATCAAATGTTTTCATATCGGCAACATTTTTTGTTTTAGGACCGATAGCAACACCTTTGTCAACACCCTGTGAAAATACCATTTCCATAGGACGACACATATTAAAGAATGCGGAGTCGTGCCAACCATCTGTTTTACCGCTTTTTTGTGGTTCAACACAACCAATTATATTGTAGTCTAAAGCATCTTCTAATGTTAAACCACGATTAATAAGAGCAGGAACAATAACTTCGTCGTTGTAGTAAGCAGGAAGACCGATACCTGTTCTTGTTAGCTCGGCTGCTTTCATCATTAAATCGTGTGGTGTGCCGTTCCAGATTCTTATTGAAAGAGATGGTTGTGGCAGCATTGTATGCATTGAAGCGTTTATGCACATAAATGAAAGGTCATTTGTAGAATCTGTGCCAGGAGCACTCTGACCACCAACAATTAAATTCTGGAACAAACCATAACCTGCAAAACCTTCTGCCGTTCCGGCGTCACGTACTTTGCTTGTATCATTTAATTTAATCCAGATACAATCTATAAGCTCCTGAGCAAATTCAGGAGTAATTATTCCTGCATCCAAATCCTTTTTATAATAAGGATACATATATCTGTCAAAACGACCGGGAGAAATTGAGTGGCCGCTTCCTTCTAGCTGAATGAGCATCTGCACAAACCAGAAGGACTGACAAGCTTCATAAAAACTTTCAGCACCGTTTTCAGGAACATTATTACAGTTATTAGCTATTTTAATAAGCTCTGCTTTTCTTGTTGCATCAGTACATTTTTTTGCTTCTTCAGCAGCTAAAAGAGCATATCTTTTTGCAAAATAAATAGCAGCTTCGCAGGATTCGATGACAGCTTCTAAAAATGCTGAACGTTCGTTGTAATCAGCCTCTGTTACTGTGTGTCTTTCAAGTTCTGCTTTGGCTTCGTTTAAAATACCACGGTAACCAATTTTTAAAACCTTGCCATAGTCAACAGTAACGTGACCAACACCACCGTATAGATAGTTACCGGTTGTAAAAATGTTATGCTCCATAGCATCTATTGTCTTTTTATCCATTAAGGAAAGGGCAAGCTCAGAAATTGTCTTTCCTTTCCAATATTTATGTACTTCTCTTAAAGCTTTTTTTGATTCTTCAGAAATGTAGAAAGGGTCAGCATTTCTGTTTTCAATTGTGTCAAATTCTGCTTCTAACCAGTCAAAAGAATTTTCAGGGAATGTCTGACAGCTTCTTGAATGAACTGTTGGTGTGCCGACAATAAGCTCATCAGGACGTATTGTTACTGAAATATTTTTAAGAATGTGTGAAAAAGCAGCAGAACGTCTTTTAATCATAGGCAATGATTCTGTTGCTTTATATGATTCTGTAAGTAAAACAGCACGTTCGCTCTCAATTTGTGGCTTTGAGTCTAACATTCTGTCTACCAAACGAGCAACACGCTCGGTTTTAGGTGCATCGTATATTTTGTAATCGTTCATATTTTTCACCTTTCTAAATTATATTTAACATTTCATTTGTTACGTTGTCAGTAGTGTATTTGCACATTTTAATAATTTCAGGACGTGCTGCTTTTGGAGCATAAGTAAATTGAGCTCTTCTCAGCATACCTATATCGTTTAAATTATCTCCAAAGGCCGCTGTTTCACTTATTGAAATATCATACTTTGATTGAATAAATTTGGCAGCTGTTCCTTTGTCGACCTGTGCTGTTATATATTCAGTCCATAGATTATCTTCATATACTTTATTTAATATACCGGACTTAATACCTAAATTATCAAGCTTTATTTTCGCTTTCTGAGAAAGGTTTAAAAAAGCTATTTTAAAAACATCCTCACAAATTGAGGTTACTTTATCTGAGGTTGTTTTTTTCGCAAATGCAAAGTCGCAATTTCCGATGCAGTACGTTTCGTCTTTTGCATATATCACCATTGAAGTATAATCGTTCTTATAAGTGCGTGACATACAGGCAACCTGAGTCTTATTCAAAGGAGAGGATAAGATAGTCTCATTATGTTCGACAGCCAAAGCGCCATCGTTACATATAAATGTAACTTTTTCTGCGACAGGCTCAAATAGTTTTTTTAAATCAGGGTAACTCCTGCCGCTGGCTATGCAAATACGAACACCGGAGGAAACGATTTGATTTATTGCACTGAAAACATCTTGGGGAACTTTACTGCTACCGGGGGATAGAAGTGTTCCGTCAACATCGCATAAAAACATACGAATTTTTGTGTTATCCATGCTTTTCCTCCATAAAATACTATCATCGCATCTATACAATATATATGATAAATTATTTTTACGAATTTGTCAATAGTAAACACAGAAAAAATAAAGAAAAAACAAAGAAAAAACTCAAAACAAAGAAAAACAAAGGATACACCTTTACAGCTAAATAAAACATACACAAAAATTACGATAAAATATACAAAAAAATTATGCAAAATTGCCCGTTTGTGTAATTTTACAGTAATAAATTTGACTTATAGAATAAGAAATCATCCCCAACAGATAGTGTATATACACTTTAAAAGGTCTGCTGTTTTAAAATGGGAAGTCTATATTTCTGTAATAATTAAATATTAAAATTAAAAAATTATTGACTTTTAAAATAAAAGCTGATATAATTCAACTGTTGACTGGGTGTGGCGCAGTTGGTAGCGTGCTTGAATGGGGTTCAAGAGGCCGGAGGTTCAAGTCCTCTCACTCAGACCACATCGGAACAAGTGTAACTTGTTCCGATTTTTTTTTATATTTAAGCGGTTGACTTGCTATTTCACAAGTGTTATAATGTATCTAAATGTATTTTATAAGGTGTGAGAAAAATTAAAACTGTTGCAATTGACAAATATAATTTAATTCTTCAAATCGTGTGCGGAACACTGATTATTTTAGCTTATGCTTTCTCAAAATCATTGATGTGGATAGCAGGAGCTATTTCAATGATATATATTATAAGTGATACAAAGTGGGAGCAAAAAATATCTTTTTTTGTATTTATGTTACTTTTTTCACCGATTTTTAAAATTTCATTAGCAAACACAAGCTTATTTATGTTTGTTAAGCTTTCAATGGTGTTGTGTTTTACATTTAAAAACAACGAAAAATTCAGTTTTTCTTTTATCGCTGTCTTAATAGGATTTTTTGCCTATACAATGACGTTATCGGAAATTTTTCAGACAGATTATCTTGTTTCGTTAATTAATATAGTGTTATGGGTTTTGGTTGCTTACATAATAGTTAATACTTTAGATATAGAAAAAACCACTCCGGTAGCACGTTCGTTTTCCAATGCGATTATAATAACAGGTATTATTGGGCTTTTTATTGAAAAAATTCCGTTTTTAAGTAATGAACTTCATCTATTAACAACCTATGCAGAAGACGGAGCTTTAATTTCACGTTATGCCGGTTTTTTTAAAGACCCGAATTTTTTCACTGTTTTGTCAATATCATCTTTGTGGTTTATTTACTACGAATTTGGATTAAAAAAAATAAACATTACTGAATTTTTAACCAGAAGTATGTTAGTTTCTTTTGTGAGTTTGCTAACTATGTCAAAGTCTTGTGTTGTTATTCTTTTGGTTTTTTGGTTCTATGTTTTATTTACTAAAAATGAAATACAGGCATCTCCGAAGGTTATTATTTTCTTTACACTCATAGTGGGCGGCATATTTTTTGTTGTAAGAAATCCTTACTGGATTTCTGATGTATTATTCAGATTTACAGGGGGTAGTACAGAAATCGACACCAACATCTTAACTACCGGAAGAAGTGACATTTGGGGATCATTTACAAAAAAAATGCTGGATGACTTTTCCTGGATATTTGGAAACGGTTTAAGCGCAAAGTTTTCAGATCGTGCTGCTGCGGCTCACAACACCGTGATACAGCTTTTTTATAATGTTGGACTATTTGGCTCTATATTATATATGCTTATGTTCACACATATCTATAAATCATCTGTTTTCAATAAGGGAAAGACTCACAATAAGGTTCATCTATCATATAAAATGTCGCTTATTTCTTTAATTGTTCTGCTTATGTTTTTAGACGGACTCTTTATTGAAATGTTTTACTATACCACACCTTTATGCTTTGTTTATATTTCAGGCAATGCAAATAAAAACTTGCAGGATTATGATAAAAATGAATTTGTTTAAGAGGTAATTCTATGGATAAGTTACAGGAATGTTTTTTAAAACTGTTAAGTAACGGACTGAACAACAGGCGTGAAGCTGTTGACTGCAAAATTGAAGGAATAGAACATTTAGCAAGAACACATATTTGTTTGCCTTTTGTATATTTTGGGGTTAAAAATGCAGGTATAGAAGTTCCGAATGCTTGGAAAAATTACATTGTGCTTAATCTTGCGAGAAATCAGCTGAATTTAAAAGTACAGGATGATGTTATAAACACTCTCAAGGAAAACGATATTGCGTGTGCAGTAATCAAAGGCAGCACAGTTTCTGTAAATTATCCCGAACCATACGCCAGAACACTTGGAGATGTAGATATTTTAGTAGATGCCGATAATTACGATAGGGCAATAGATATTCTTTGTGCGGGAAAATATGAAGATGAATCAATAGAAAATCATAAATTTCATTATAGATATACCGTTAATGGTATCACTGTGGAAATACATAAACAAATTTCGGAATATTCCAGTGAAAAATATGGATACACTATTTCAAAAGTGATGGAAAGTGCTTTGGATAGTGTAGTTTTAAAAAGAATAGACGAATTTGAATTTCCGTCTTTGTCGAATAAATATCAAGCTTTAACGCTACTTATTCATATGCAACGACACTTTTATGAAAATCTCCTACCTATAAGAATGTTATGCGATTGGAGTATGTTTGTTAAAAGTGTTGAACTGACAGAATGGACAGAAGAAGTCTATCCTTTTGTAAAATCGATGGGGCTTGATAGCTTTTGCGATGCTTTAACAGCTGTTTGTAATAAATACCTGGGACTTAATTGTGAAGAGAAGGTTCTTTCTTTTGTAGATGAAAAAACGATTGAAAACGTTATTTTAGAATTTTTCAATGATGGTGTTATTAAAGACAAAAAAGAAATTTCGCAGAATATAGGTTCGGCGTATACTCAATACAAGATTGAAGCAGACGGCAAAATCAAGCCGATATTTATGATTATAAATAAAATTGCCAGAAATGAATTTATGTTAGCACGTGTATCAAGCTTATTTCTACCTATATTTTGGTGTTATATACCCATAAGATATTTATTTAGATATTTTACAGGAAAAAGGAAATTAATTAACGTTAGCGAATTTAACAATACAATAAAAAGAAAAGACGATTTGATTAAAAAAT